>NZ_SJEW01000135.1 GCF_005930475.1 Modestobacter altitudinis | reverse complement strand
GGGCAGGGCGACGACAGGCGTCGCCACCACGGTCGTCGCCGGGCTCGCGCTCGCCACGGCGGCGGTCACGGGAGCGGTGACGGGTTCCGCGGCCGGGGCGGCGGCCGGGGCGGCGGCCGGGGCAGCGGCCGGCGCGGCGTCCTGCGCCGGGGGAGGCTCCGCCGCCGGGTCACCGGCTGCGGACTCGGTGGTCGCGGGGTCTGTCGTCGTGGCGCCCTCCGGCAGGGCGACCACGGGAGCCGCCGCCACCAGCGGGTCCAGCACCTCGGTGGGGATCGGAGCTGGGTCGACGGTCAACACCACGGCGGGCGCCGGGAGGACGGGCTCCGGCACCACCGGCGCCGAGAGGTCCGGCACGTCGACGACCACGGGGATCCCGAGCACCGGCGGCACGGGGACCACCGGCCGCGGCAGGTCCGGCAGTGAGAACGGCGGCAGGACCTCGTCCGGCACGGTCACCTGCGGCAGGGGCACATCCGGCACGACCGACACGGAGATCGGTAGCACCGAGAGGTCGGGAAGGTAAGGCACGTCCGGCACCGAGATGGGGGGCACCCAGACCGGCGGCAGCGCGATGTCCGGCAGGGGCGTCACCGGAACGTCCGGCCTCGGGAGGTCCGGCACCGGGACCACCACAGGAACCGGCATGTTCGGCACGAGGCCCGGCGGCACCGGGACATCCGGGACGGGGACACCCGGCACCGAGAGCGGCGGTATCGGGAGGTACGGCAGATCGGGGACGGCGACGGGAGGCACCCGGACCGGCGGCAGCGCGATGTCCGGCAGGGGCTTCACCGGAACGTCCGGCCTCGGGAGGTCCGGCACCGGGACCACCACAGGAACCGGCACGTCCGGCACGGAGACCGGCGGCACCAGGACCGGCGGCACCAGGACCGGCGGCACCAGGACCGGCGGCACCAGGACCGGCGGCACCAGGACCGGCGGCACCAGGACCGGCGGCACCGGGCGGTCGGGCACGTCCGGCACCGAGACCGGCGGCACCAGGACCGACGGCACCGGGCGGTCGGGCACGTCCGGCACAGAGACCGACGGCACCAGGACCGACGGCACCGGGCGGTCGGGCAGATCAGGTACCGACACCGGGGGCACTCGAACCGGCGGGAGAGGCACGTCAGGCACCGGCTTCAGCGGAACATCAGGCACTGGAACGTCAGGCACCGGCTTCGCCGGCACGTCCGGCACGGGCACGTCCGGCGCGGGCACGTCCGGCACGGGCACGTCCGGCACGGGCACCTCCGGCACGGGCACATCCGGTACCGGCGGGAGACTCAGAACCGGGACATCCGGCACCGGGACGTCAAGCACCGGGACGTCAGGCATCGGCTTCACCGGGACATCCGGCACCGGGACGTCAGGCACCGGCTTCACCGGCACGTCGGGAACCGGAACATCCGGCACCGGCTTCACCGGAACATCCGGCACCGGAACATCCGGCACCGGAACATCCGGCACCGGGACGCCAGGCACCGGCACATCTGGCACCGGCACATCTGGCACCGGCACATCTGGCACCGGCACATCCGGTACGGGGGCTGGGGTGACCGGACCGGCCTCGGGCGGCGGGGAGTCCGCGGGAGGCGGCTCCGGTGCCAGCTCTTCGACCGGTGGAGGAGCTGCCGGTCCAGGACCAGCCGTCGACGGGAGGGCCGGCACCACGTCGGAAGGTACGACGTCCGCCGCGGTGGCCACAGTTGCCACCACGGCGCCCAGCGGCTCGCCCGGGACCACGTCGTCCGCGACGGCGGTCCCGGCCGCCAGGCCGACCGCGAGACACCCGCCCGTGGTGAGGCCGGCGGTCACCAGCAGCCGGCGGAACCACGACCGGCGCGAGCGGGTGCGCTGAGCAACAGCACTCCCGGTCGGCGGCATGCGTGAACGGTCCTCCCCCACACGCCGAACGGCAGAGCCGGAGGGAGCCACAACGGGCCGTTCACGAGCCGGAGATCGGGATGCCGTGACCCAGCGTTCCCGAGCCGCTGTGTCGCGTGACTGGCTGTTCCACGTGGAACGGCTGTCTCAGGCCGGCGGACCGCCGATGAGGAGCTGGCGGAGCAGGTGCACGGCGAGCGTCGTCGTCCGTTGCCGCACCGCGTCCCGTGAGCCCGGCAGCACGACCGACTTCGTGACGGTGCCCTCCGGCCCCACGACCGCGAGGTGGACGGTGCCCACCGGCTTCTCCACCGTGCCGCCACCCGGCCCGGCGATGCCGGTGACCCCGACCCCCAGGTCGGCCCCGAACCGGCTCCGCGCGCCCTCGGCCAGCGCCAGCGCCACCTCCGGGCTCACGGCACCCGCTCCTGCGAGGGTCGCCGCCGGCACACCGAGCAGCTGCTCCTTGGCGCTGTTCGCGTAGGCCGCCACCCCACCGACCACCCATGCCGACGACCCGGGGGCCGCGGTCAGCCGGGCCGTGAGCAGCCCGCCGGTGCAGGACTCCCCCACGGCCACCTTCCAGCCGCGGTCGACCAGCGCGCCGGCGACCAGGACGTCGGGGGTGGGCCCGGTGCTGAACAGGGTGTCGGCGAAGTCGCTGCTGATCGCCTCGGCCAGCCGTGCGTAGGCCGGCTCCGCGTCCGGGGCGTAGCGGGTGACGATCTCCACCTCGCCGTCCCGCAGGCAGGTGGTCACCTCCAGCCCGGTCAGCTGGTCCTCCACCCGGCGCAGCGTGGCCGCGAGCTCGGACTCCGGGGTCCCCCACAGCCGCAGTGTCTGCTGCCGCAGCTCGGTGGCCCCGGTCAGCGCCGCCTGCACCGGCTCCGCGGCCAAGGCGGCCGGCCACATGCCCTGCAGCTCCGACGGCGGCCCGGGGAGCACGACCACGGGCGGGCCGCTGCGCCCCTCGGGGGCCGGCACGACCAGGCCGGGCGCGGTGCCCACCGGCTCGAGCACGGTCGCCCCGACGGGCACCTGGGCCTGCTTGCGGACCCCGGCCGCCGTCGCCGCCGGGTCCATCCGCCACCCCCGCCGGGCGCTGAGCCGGGCCACGACCCCCGCGATCCGCTCCTCCAGGGCCGGGTCCACCTCCGACGGGCGGTCCTGGAACTCCCCCACCACCGCCGCGGTGAGGTCGTCGGCGGTCGGGCCGAGACCACCGGTGGTGATCACCAGGTCCAGGCCGCTGCCGGAGAGGAAGGCCAGCGCGGAGCGCAGGTCCTCGGGCCGGTCCCCCACGACGACCACCGACCCGACGTCGACCCCTCGCCCCCGGAGCTCCTCCGCCAGCCACGGACCGTTGCGGTCGGCGACCCGCCCGGTCAGGACCTCGGTACCGGTCACCACGATGCCCGCACGCACTGCCACGACCCGACCCTAGGACGCCGCGCGGCTACGGTGACGGCCGGACCGTCCGCACGTGCCCTGCCGGTCCGACCCGGTCGGCACCGCTGCCGGGGCCGCGCCCCACGCCCGTCACCAGGAGGACAGATGAGCCAGCCCCACCCGCCGATCCCCGAACCGCAGCCGCACCCGTACGGCCCGCGGGACGACGAGCCGCGCAC
>NZ_SJEW01000134.1 GCF_005930475.1 Modestobacter altitudinis | reverse complement strand
GCATCGACGCGGTCACCGTCGTGACCGCGGGGCCGCTGACCGTGCCGGGCGGCGGGACCGCCGCCCGCACGGACCTGGGGCGGGCCCTCCTCGGCGAGCGCACGCTCTGAGCCGGCACGACAGCGGCGCTCACCCCTGACGGGTGATGCCCGCGGCGGCGCGCTGCAACACCGTGGGGGCGTGGTGTCGGCACGGCGACCGGTGGACGCCGGTGGCGGGCGCACCGGGACGAAGGGACGTCGCGTGGTCCGATCGTCACGCCGGTCGCGGTCCGGGGCGCCCGTCGCCCGGCCGAGCAGGGACGCGCAGTCCCTGCGCTGCCGCGACGTCGCCGTGACCTGCCGGGACCGGTCCCGGGGCGGCACCGCGGACGACCAGCCGGCGCCGCGGCTGCTGGCCGGGACCGGCGAGCGCGGCGGGCCGGCCACGGTCCAGGTCGCCGTCGGCGCGTACCTGGTGGCCGGGCGGGCGGCGGAGATCAGGTCCGTGGTGGCCGAGGCGCTCGGGCGGGCGCCCGAGGTGCTGGTGCTGCGGCTGGACGAGGTGCAGCGCTTCGACGCGGCGGGGATCGGCCTGCTCCTCCGGCTGCACGCCCAGGCACGCAACCAGGGGACCGCCGTGCGGTGCACCGACGCGCCCCGCCAGCTGGTCGCCGTCCTGCACCGCACCCGGGCCGACCACGTCCTCACACTGGTGGCGTGACCCGGGGCGGGTCCCGACCCGCCAGACCGGAGGAACGCCGACGTGCGCAGCAGCACCAGCCACCTCGGGTTCCGCTGCGCCGTCGACCGCTGAGCGCCCCGCGCGCGCCGTCCGACGCGCGGTGGAGCCCGCTCATGGGGGGTTGACGGCCCTCGCCCGGGGTCGCGATCCTGGCGGGCGAGCACCTCGGGGACCTCCGCACGTCGATCACGACCGGGAGGAGGTCGGACGCACCGATGCAGGTTCCTCGCAGCAAGCTGCACCGGCCTCCCCCCGGGCGGTCGGTGGCCGACCGGACCTGGCTGCTGCGACGGCCCGTCCCGCCGCACGACGGGCCGGACGACGCCCCGGTGACGCTGGTGTCCGCGCCGCCCGGGTACGGCAAGACGACCCTGCTGGCCGGCTGGGCCGGGGACCGGGCCGCGGGCGGGGACCGGGTCGCCTGGGTGTCGCTGGACGACGCCGACGACGACCCGGTGCGCTTCCGGACGACGCTGACCGAGGCGCTCCGGTCCGCCGTCGCAGCCGGGGTGGTCGAGGGACCGACGGGAGGTGTCGAGACCGGCGACGACGTCCAGGACGCCCTCCCCCTCGTCCAGCTCGAGGCGCTGGTCTCCCGGGCCGGGACCCCGGTCTGGCTCCTGCTGGACGACGTGGAGGCCGTCTCCGCCCCCGCCGTCCTCGCCGACATCGACACGCTGCTCCGCCGGCTGCCCGACGGGCTGCACGTGGTGCTGGCCACCCGCCGTGACCCCGCGGTGGGCCTCCACCGCCTCCGGCTCGCCGGGCGGCTGCGGGAGATCCGGGCCGGGGACCTCGCGCTGGCCCGGAGCGAGGTGCGCGAGGTCCTGCTCGACCACGGCGTCACGCTGGAGGAGCACCTGCTGGACCTGCTGACCGACCGCACCGAGGGCTGGGCCGCCGGCGTGCGGCTGGCGGCGCTGACGCTGTCCCGCGCAGCCGACCCGCCGTCCCTCGTCCAGGACCTCGGCGGCGACGAGCCCGTGATCGCCGACTACCTGGCCGCCGAGGTCCTGCACCGGCTGACACCGGCCGAGCAGGACCTCCTCCGGCTGTGCGCCGTGCCCGAGCGACTGTCCGCCGACCTCGCCGTCGCGGTCACCGGCGACCCGACGGCGGCGGTGCTGCTGGAGCGGCTGTACCGGGACAACACGCTCGTGGACCGCCTCGTGCAGCCCAGCGGCTGGTACCGCCTGCACCCCCTGCTGCGCAGCCACCTGACCGCGCAGCTGCGCCGGACCGCCCCCGGGCTGCTGGGCGCCGCGCACGCGCGCACCGCGGACTGGCTCGCCCGCCGGGGCCAGGTGCCGGAGGCGCTGGGGCACGCGGTCGCCGCCGGGGACGACGACCTGGCCGTCCGGCTGCTGGTGGCGCACGGGCCCACGCTGCTCGCCGGCGGCCGCGCGCGTCAGCTGCTCCGGCTGATCGGCTCGAGCCCGGACGGCGTCCGGGCCGACGGCGACGTCCGGGAGCTGACCACCCTGGCGGAGGTGGAGCTGGGCTCGGCGCTGCCCAGCCGCATCCCCCGCCCCCGGCGGTCCGTCGAGGACGACGGGGCCAGCCCGCTGCAGGCGCTGGTCCAGCTGCAGCGGGCCCGGCACGGGGACCTCGCGCTCTCCGCCGCCGCGCTGACCGCCAGCGCACCGGCGACCGACGGCCGCGCGGACGACCTGGGGCTGCTGCTGCGGCTCAACCGGGGTCTGGTCTGGCTGCTGACGGGCGAGTTCGAGGAGGCCGGCGCGGAGCTCGCCGCGGCCGCCCAGCTGGCCGCGGCGACGAGCAACGACCACGCGCTGCTGCGGGCCACCGCGGGGCTGAGCGCGCTGGCCAGCAGTCGCGGTGACTTCCGGCGCACCTGGCTGCTGGCGGACGAGACCGTGCGGGTCGCCGTGCGGGTGGACGCCCTGCGCGGGGCCGAGGTCGCCGCCGCCCTCCTCCAGGGCGCGCAGTCTGCCTACCAGCGGCTCGACGGGAACGGCGCGCGGCAGCTGGCCGAGCGCGCCCGGAGCGCGCTGGCCGGGGCGAGCGACGCGGTGGTCGAGACCGCGCTGACCACCCTGCTCGGCGTCCTCGACGTCGAGGACGGGGCGAGACCCGCCCAGGCCACCCGGCGGCTGCACGAGTGCTGGGTGCAGTCCCGCGGGCAGCGGCTGCCTCCCCTGCTGGCCGTCTACCTGGCCTGCACCCAGCACCGCTGCAGCTGGCTGGTCGGCCGACCGGACTGGGCCAAGGAGGCGCTGCACGAGCTGCGGGTGCGGGTCGGGCCCGGCGGGGAGCTCGAGGTGCTCACCGCGACCGAGCACCTCGCCCGCGGCCGCGGGGACGCTGCCCGCCGGCGGCTGGCGCCGGTCCTGGACGGCACGGTCCCCTGTCTGCACCCGCTGACCCGGCAGCAGGGGTGGCTGGTCGAGGCGGTCCTCTCCGCCCAGGAGGGCCAGCGCGCCCGCTGCCACGAGGCGCTGCAGGCGGCCCTCGGCATCGCCGACGAGCTGGGCGCGCTCCGCGCCTTCCTGGACATGCCCGGGGTCCCGGCCCTGCTGGACGAGGACGCGTCCCGGTTCGGCCGGCTCGACCCCCTCGTGGCGAGGATCCGGTCGGCGGCCCGGACGCGGGACCGGAGCGCCTACGCCCCGCTGACGCCCAGGGAGCTGGAGCTGCTCACCGACCTCCCCGCCCAGCTCACCTTGGAGGAGATCGCCGCGCGGCACCAGGTCTCGCTGAACACGGTGAAGACCCACGTCCGCTCGATCTACCTGAAGCTGGGCGCCCAGAGCCGACGCCAGGCCATCAACTCGGCCCGGCAGCGCGGACTGCTCTGACCGGACCCCCGAGGTCACCGCATGGCGTCCGTGGCGAGGGTCCCACTAAGGTAATCCGCATGCATCCGGTCGGCTTTGTGGGGTTTGCCCTCGTGGAGCGCAGGCACGTCGACCTGCTGCGGTGCGCAAGCGCGCGCTGTCGGGCCTGACCCGCCCCCCTCC
>NZ_SJEW01000133.1 GCF_005930475.1 Modestobacter altitudinis | reverse complement strand
GGCCGGGGAAGGCGGTGGTGGGGGGCTGGCCGGCCGCGGTGCGCCAGTCCACCGCGCGCAGCTCCGCGGCCGACAACGCGGTGACCGCGAGCTCCCGGGTGCTCCGCTCGGTGGCCTGGTCCAGCACCCAGGTCCACGCCCGCGACGTCCCGTCCTCGAGGGTGACCGCCAGCCCGGCGGCGGCCGCCGCGGACAGCACAGGCGCCGGCAGCGCGTAGCCGGCCTCGGCCGGCGCCGGCTCGACCCGCCGCGAGGTCAGCAGCGCCGCCACGGTGTCCCGCAGGTCGCGGTGCGCCTCCTCGGCGACCACGACCGGAGTGCGGCGCTCGACCGGCGTCGCCGCACCGACCACGCCGTACCCCCAGACGGCCGTGTGCGCCGCCGCCAGGGCCTCCTGCAGGGCGGCGTCCTCCGCTGCGGTGGGTGAGGGTGTCTGGTCAGCCATGTCCGTCCCGTCCGTGTGCTGCTCGACCGGTCATGCCGCCAGCTGGGCGGCCTGGCCGCGGAGACCCGCTGCGATGCTGCCCAGCAGGGCCGCCCGACCGCCGCTGAAGTCCGGGCAGGCGCCGGCGTGGGCGTCGGCGGCCGTGCTCACCTCGGTCCGCAGGTACGTCCGGGCACCGGCCGGGTCGAGGACCGGCCCGGCCGACGACGACGCGGCGGCGTTGGTCGCCGCCGCCCCGGGAGCGGCGGCGCGCAGCCTGTCCAGCTGCGCGCGGGCCTGGTCGGCGAGGGCCGGCACGGCGGCGGCCAGGTCAGGTGCGGCCGCGAAGGCGCGCGCGTAGGCGGCGACGACGGCCTCCTGCACCTGGACCTGCGCGGCGAGCTGATCGACCTGGGCGGGGGTCACGGCGTCGGCGTCGTCGGCGGTGCCGGTCGTGCAGCCGGACGCGGCCAGCGCGGTGCCGGCGAGCGCCGCCAGCAGCAGGCTGCGCCGGGAGAACGGCCGGTGCAGCGCGGCGGCACCCGGGGGCGGAACGAGGGGATCGGACGGCGGTTCGGACATCGTGGCCATCCTCGCAGCCCGCCCGTCGGACGCCGGCAGCACGCACCGGTGAGCCCGGGCCTTCCGCGGACGGGTGGGACTGCGGGGGCGGGCGGTAGCCTGACGGTCCACCCGCAGCACGCCGGGGCCCCGCACGACGACGGGCACGACCGGCCGACCACCCGGCCCACCGCGACAGCGGAGCGGCCGGCTGTCCGTGGGCGGACACAACAGGACTTCAGGAGGCAGCCGATGACCACGCGAGGTGCAGGCGCCCCCGGTCAGGCTCCTGACGCGACGACCACCCGGCTCACCGGCTGGGTGGAGCCGGCGGTCGCCGCGGCCGGTTACGACCTCGAGGAGCTCGTCGTCCGTCCGGCCGGTCAGCGTTCGGTGGTCCGGGTCGTCGTCGACCGGGACTCCGGTGTCAGCCTGGACGACGTCGCCGAGCTCAGCCGCTCGCTGTCGGAGATGCTCGACGCGCAGGACGAGGCGCTGGGGCGGTCGCCCTACGTCCTCGAGGTGACCAGCCCGGGGGTCGACCGGCCGTTGACCGCGCCCCGGCACTGGCGGCGCAACGTGGGCCGGCTGGTCACCGTCACCGCCGGTCCCGACGGCCGTCGGGAGGAGCTCACCGCCCGCGTGCTGCGGGTGCAGGACGACGGCGTGGTGCTGGCCGTGGAGAAGGGCGGCACGAAGAAGGGGCAGGTGCGCAAGGCGGCCGGCGAGCGCACCGTGGGCTGGGCGGAACTGGGTCAGGCGCGGGTGCAGGTGGAGTTCACCCGGCCGGCCGGTCACCGCGACGCGGCGCTCGTGCACGTCCCCGAGGAGGACGACACCGACGAGACCGACGACGCCGAGGACGACAGCGACGTCGACCCCGAGGACATGGACGACGACGAGCACGACCCGGCCGGGGCTCCGGTGGCCGACGCGAGCGGGAGGACCGGGCGACCGGCCCCGCACCGCGCGCCACGGGACTCCCGGCCGCGACGAGGAGGCAGCAAGTGAACATCGACGTGACCGCCCTCAAGGCGGTCGAGCGGGAGAAGGGCATCCCGGCCGACACGGTGCTGCAGGCGATCGAGACCGCACTGGTCACCGCCTACCGGCACGCAGACGGCGCCGCACAGCACGTGCGGGTGCAGATCGACCGCAAGAGCGGTGAGGTCGCCGTGCTGGCCCAGGAGCTGGGGCCCGACGGCGAGGTCGTCCACGAGTGGGACGACACCCCGACCGACTTCGGCCGGATCGCGGCCAGCACCGCCAAGCAGGTGATCGTGCAGCGGCTGCGGGACGCGGAGAACGAGCAGACCTTCGGCGAGTACGCCGGCAAGGAGGGCGACATCGTCAGCGGCATCGTGCAGGCGCACGACCGCCGCAACAACCAGGGCCTGGTGCTGGTCGACATCGGCAAGGTGGAGGCGACGCTCCCCGCCGCCGAGCAGGTGCCCGGCGAGGACTACCGGCACGGCAGCCGGCTCAAGGCCTACGTCGTGTCGGTGACCCGCACCTTCCGCGGCCCGCAGGTGACGCTGTCGCGCACCCACCCGAACCTGGTGCGCAAGCTGTTCGCGCTGGAGGCCCCCGAGGTCGCCGACGGCAGCGTGGAGATCGTCTCGGTCGCCCGGGAGGCGGGGCACCGCTCGAAGATCGCCGTGCGCACCTCCGTGCCGGGGCTGAACGCCAAGGGGTCCTGCATCGGGCCGATGGGCCAGCGGGTCCGCAACGTGATGAGCGAGCTGCACGGCGAGAAGATCGACATCGTCGACTGGTCCGACGACGACGCCACCTTCGTCGCGTCGGCGCTCTCCCCGGCCCGGGTCACCAGCGCCCGGGTCGTCGACCCTGCGGCGCGGGCGGTGCAGGTCGTCGTCCCCGACTACCAGCTCTCGCTGGCGATCGGCAAGGAGGGGCAGAACGCCCGGCTGGCCGCCCGGCTCACCGGCTGCCGCATCGACATCCGCAGCGACGCCCAGCCCACCGACGACCAGGCCGTCTCCCCGGGCGTGGGGCGCGCGCCGCTGCGCCCCAACCCGGGGCTGGAACGGACCGGCGTCCGCGGGCCGCAGGGGGGTCACCGACCGCCGGTCCGGCGTGCGGAACACCCCGGCTCCGCGGCGCGCTAGACTCAGCGATGGCCGACACGTCGATCCCGGTCCGCACCTGTGTGGGGTGCCGCCGACGTGCACCGGTCACCGAGCTGTTGCGTGTCGTCGTCCGCGACGGGGGGCTGACCCCCGATCCGCGGCGGCGGCTCCCCGGCCGGGGGGCTTCGTTGCACCCCACCGCGGAGTGCCTGCACGCAGCGGTCCGGCGCCGGGCCTTCCCGCGCGCGCTGCGCTGCAGCACGTCGCTGGAGACCGGTCCGCTGGAGGACCACCTCGGGCAGCAGGTCAGCCGACCTGCTGCTCCGGTCCCCGGCGGGCGACCGACGGCAGCACCACCGACGGACCGGCACCCGGCCGGTCCGCACGTCGAGAGCAGGACGTCCTCGGATGAGCCACCTGTGAAGTCGTCACGATGACCATGTACCACTGACCTAGGGGTCGAGCGGGCCAGCCGCCGGCCTCACCAAGAGGAGACCCGTGCCAGGCAAGGCCCGCGTACACGAGCTCGCGAAAGAGCTCGGTATCGACAGCAAGACAGTTCTCGCCAAGCTCAAGGAGCAGGGCGAATTCGTGAAGTCCGCGTCCTCCACCTGGCTCTTATACACATCTCCGAGCCCACGAGACATGCG
>NZ_SJEW01000132.1 GCF_005930475.1 Modestobacter altitudinis | reverse complement strand
GTTCTCCTCCAGGGTGCGCGGGGCGGGGGTCACGACGCCGGACAGGCCGACCCAGGCCAGGTCGGTGAGCTGTGCGGCGAGTTGCGGGCGGGGCACGGGGCGGTCGGCGCGCAGCCACCAGTCGGCGGCGGCGCGGACCAGGCCGATGACGCCGTGGCCCCAGGCGGCGGCCGGCGCGGTGTCCTGGCCGGCCCGGGTCAGGAACTCGGCCACCAGGCGGCCCACCTCGTCGCCGACCAGTGTGGACAGGGTCCGGATCGGGTCGCTGCCGTCGTCGCCGGCCGGCGAGTGGGTGACGACGAAGCGGTAGACCTCGGGATCGGTCTCGAGGAAGGCCAGGTAGGTGTCGACGGCGGCAGCGACCATCTGCCGAGGGTCGGAGCTGCAGCCCATCGCCTCGCGCAGCTTGCGGGTGAGCTGGGCGGCGACCCGCTCGCAGACCGCCACGTGCAGCTCGCTGCGGTCGGCGAAGTGCCGGTAGACGACGGTCTTGCTGGTGCCGGCCTCGGCGGCGATCTCCTCCATGCCGACCGCGGCGCCGACCCGGCCGACCGCGGTCAGCGTGGCGTCGACGAGCTGCTCGCGGCGGGCGCGGCGGTGCTCGTCCCACCGGGAGTCCCGCCGGTCACGGCGCGTCTCGACTTTCA
Organism: Modestobacter altitudinis; assembly: GCF_005930475.1. Classification (GTDB taxonomy): domain Bacteria; phylum Actinomycetota; class Actinomycetes; order Mycobacteriales; family Geodermatophilaceae; genus Modestobacter; species Modestobacter altitudinis. The sequence continues at coordinate 3,622 of NZ_SJEW01000132.1, read as the reverse complement.
CGCTACGGACGGTACCTGATACTTTCGGTACCGCCCACCGCTTCTCGCCGTTTGCGGGGAGGACGTGTCCCTCGGCGAAGAGCGCTCACGCGCGGGTGGTCTCGAGATGTCCCGTGGGTGGGACCTCGCCGTCCGCGATGCCAGTAGCAGCGCCGAGCATCTCGTGGCGTCGTCCGGGGGCTCGAGGCCCGGGTGGCCACGGGTGTCGACGCAAGCGGCAACCCCGAGGTGCTGCGCATGACTTCACGGTCTCCGGAGGGTCGTCTCCGGTGCCCAACCGGGTGGGCTCGCCTCCACCGGCGCCTCAGTCGCGCTGCCCGTGCTCGGTGGCCTGAGAGCCGTAGGCGGTGGGCTGTTCGTCGCGGCGCGGCGGCGCAAGAACGCCTGATCCACCCCGCCGGTAGGCGGTAGCACCGCATTGGGCCCTGCTCCTCCGCGGAGCAGGGCCCGACTTGTGTCCCGGGCACCACATCCGTCGTCCGACACCTCGGGAGCCTCGGCAAGTGCCGGGGAACGCCTCGGCGCTGACCTACGCTCCCTCCGGCGCACAGTCGTTGCGGGCAGGACAGGAACCGGGGGAGTGGATGGCGGACCCGGACCAGAGCCTCGAGTTGAGCAGGACCCAGCCATGGGACCGGGTCCCCGAGTTCGGCGGACCGCCGGTCCCGCAGCGCCCGCCGGTGCCTCAGCGCCGCGTCGTGGAGCCTGCGGCCGTCGTCCGGCACCGTGACGCCGAGCTGTCCATCGCCGGTCGGGACGTACGCGACGACGCCCACGACCCTGAGCCCTACGACGCCCGTTCCCACGACGCCGACTCGGACGAGGACGGCGCCTGGGTCGGCGAGTGGGAGGACGACGGTGACTGGGACGACAGCGAGCTGGACGACAGCGACCGGGACGACGAGCAGCCCTGGCAGCGCGACCCGCTCTGGCAGGTGCTGCTCCGCGGCGCCGGCGAGCTGCTGGTCACCGCGGGGCTGGTCGTGCTGCTGTTCGTGGTCTACGAGGTCTACGTCACCGACCTGCTGAACGACCGCACGCAGGGCAACCTGGCCGAGCAGCTCCACGACCAGTGGGACCAGGCCTCGGCGGCACCGGAGAACCTGGTGGCCCCGGCGGTGGGCGAGCCGCTCGCCGTCCTGCACATCCCGCGGCTGGGCGAGGACTACTCCCGGGTCGTCCTGGAGGGCGTCAGCGAGGAGCAGTTGGCGGAGGGGCCGGGTCACTACATCGGCACCGCGCTGCCCGGTCAGCAGGGCAACCTGGCGATCGCCGGACACCGGGTGGGCAAGGGCTCGCCGTTCCTGGACACCGACGAGCTGCTCCCCGGCGACCCGATCGTCGTGGAGACGGCGCAGAACTGGTACGTCTACCGGGTCCTCGGCGACGCCGCCACCGGCGACTACACGACCGACCCGAGCGGCATCCCCGGGCAGCAGATCGTCAAGCCCTCCGACGTCTCGGTCATCGCGCCGACCCCGGACGCCGCCGACGCCGCTCCCAGCGGGGCCTACCTGACGCTGACCACCTGCCATCCCAAGTACTCGGCGCAGCAGCGGCTGATCGTGCACGCCGTGCTGGACGGCAGCCCGGTCAGCAAGGCCGACTTCCCCGATGGCCCCCCGGCCCTGATCGAAGGCTGAGGAGCACCGTGTACGGATTCATCTGGCGGCACCTGCCCGGCCCGACCGCGGCCAAGGCGGTCATCGCGCTGGTCCTCGTCCTGGCGGTCGTCGCGCTGCTGCTGTTCGTCGTCTTCCCGTGGGCCGAGCCCCGGTTGCCGTTCAACGACGTCACCGTCGACCAGTGACGACACGGCCCCGCTGCCACAGGCAGCGGGGCCGTGCGGTCAGCGGCCGCTGCGGCTGGGGCGTCGTCCCTGACGGGACCCGGACCGTGAGCCGGGCCGGGGACGACGGGAGTCGTGTCCGCCGCCCTCGCGCGACCCGCGGCCCGCGGGACCGCGGGTGCTGCACGGCCGGCAGGTGCTGAACCACGGCGCGATCGCGGTCCCGCACTCGCTGCACTTCCCGGAGCGGCCCAGCGAGATCGCACCGGGGAGCATCTCGGTGATCGTCTCGGAGCACTCCTCCTCGACCCAGGCGGCGTCGTCGCTGCTCAGCCCGGCGACCCCGGGGAACTGGCGGAGCAGGGTCTGCGCGTCCCGCGCGGCGGCCGCGGTCTGCTCGAACTCCTCCACGCTGCCGCCGACCGGGAGGTCGGGGAGGACCAGCTCGGGCTGCACCGGCAGCCCGACGGCGTGCTGCAGCGCGGCCTTGGCCAGCACCAGCCAGCGGGTGCGCCGCGGCGGGTTGTAGTCGATCGCGAGGTTGACCAGCCGCCACACGGTGTCCAGGTCACCGGCCGCGCCGAGCGGGCCGCGCAGCAGCGGCAGCAGGGCGTGCACCCGCAGCACGAGGCTGGTCACGTCGTCGGCCGTCATGGCCTGGTCGCGGGTGGCGGCTCGTGCCCAGGCCATCCACCGGGTCAGCGCCTCGGGCAGGTCGACCGCCTCGTGCGCGCCGAGGTCCTCCAGCTCGGGCCGCAGCCGCGGCGCGCGCTTGGGCAGGTCGCTCATCTCGTCGCCGCGGGCCACGGCGGCACCGGCGCCGACCAGCGCCGCGACGGGCTTGAGCCCGCTGACGCCGATCAGGATGCCGACCTGGCCGTGGCCGGTGAGGCCGTACCGACCGGCACGGCCGGCGATCTGGGCGGCCTCCCAGGTGCGCAACGGCCGCAGCTCCTGGCCGTCGAACTTCGTGGTCTCGGCGAACAGCACCGTGGTGGCCGGCACGTTGATGCCGTGGCCGATCACGTCGGTGGTGACCAGGACGTCGAGCTCGCCGCTGGTGAACCGCTCGATGACCTCGCGGCGGGTGGCCGGGGGCAGGGCGCCGTAGAGGACGCCCACCTTGCCCGGGCGGTGCTGGTCGAGCTCCGCAGCCACGGCGTAGACCGTCTTGCGGGAGAAGGCGACGACCAGCGTCTGCGGGCGGACGCCGTTGGTCCGGACCGGCGCCTTCAGGACGTCGAGGCGGGACAGCCGCTTGTGGTTCACGACCTCGACGTGCTCGGCGTCGGCCACCAGGGGCTTGAGCACGAGATAGGCCTCGGCCGCGGAGATCAGGTGCATCTCCCGGTACTCGCCGGTGAGCAGCAGGCGGGCCCAGTGGTGCCCGCGGTCGGCGTCGGTGACCCAGTGGGCCTCGTCGAGCACCAGCATCCGGCCGCGGTCGGGGGCCTTCTCCACGGTGCAGCAGACGATCGGCGCGTTGGGGTTGATCTCCTCCTCGCCGGTGGAGAGGCCGACGGTGCCCTCGGGCATCTGGGCGGAGAGCTTGGCGTACGCCTCGTGGGCGAGCTGCCGCAGCGGGGCGGCGTAGACCCCGGATCCGGTGGCGGCCAGCGCCTGGAGCGACTCGTAGGTCTTGCCCGAGTTGGTGGGGCCGAGGTGGAAGACGACGTTCTCGGGCCGGGTCAGCCGGACGGGGAGCTCCGGGGCGGCGCCGTCGACCCAGATCTGCTGGGCGCGCTTCTCGTCGCGGGCGGCGGCCCGGTCGGCATCGCGGGCAGAGGTCTCACGGGCGGCGCTGCGCTCCCGGCGACGGGCGGGGGACTGGGG
>NZ_SJEW01000131.1 GCF_005930475.1 Modestobacter altitudinis | reverse complement strand
GCGCAGAGGTGGGGGCGGGAGTCGGTACCTGTGCGGACGTGGTGGCAGGTGAGGGCGAGGGTGCCGGCGTGGTGTTCGGTGCAACGGTCGATGCGGCGCCCGGTTCCGGTTCCTCGACGGTCATCACCAGGGACCTCGGACCACATGGCGTCCGCTTGGGAGCGGTGGTCGCCTCCGAGTCGTCCTCGCCCGAGCCGCCAGTGTCGGTGGCGGAGGTCGGCGCCGGGCCGGTGGTCTCGGTGGTGTTGGCCTGCTCGGGGGTGTAGGCCGAGCCGGTGACGTACAGCGTCACCAGCGTGCCCGGGGCGAGTGACCCGCGGGCCGGGTCGGCCGTGGCCACGGTGCCCTCGTCGAGGTCCTGGGTCACCTCCTGCAGCTGCTCGTCGGTCGCGTCGGACTGCTGCACCCGAAGACCGAGCGCCTCCATCCCCCGCTGCACCCGATCCGCGTCCTGCCCGACATAGGCGGTGACGTCCCACCCGATCCCGCCGGTCGCGTCGGTGCTCGCCGAGGGCGCTGCCGGGCTCGTACCGGTCGAGGCGGCGCTGCTGCCGCCGCCCTTGTCCCCACCGGAGAGCGCCACGGCCACCCCGACGCCGACGAGCAGCAGCAGGGTCAGCGCGGCGGCGGCCCAGATCAGCTGGGTGCGGCGCCGCCGGGCGGGGTCGTCCGCGCCGTCGTCGGCGTCCCACGCCTCGTCCTCGTCGACCGGGGTGCCGTGCAGCGGGGGCATCGTGCGCGGCGAGGTGGACGGCGCGCCGCCGGAGGTGACCGCGCCGGCCGGGATCATCGTGGTGGCGGCGTCATCGCCGCCCAGCACGGTGGTCATCGCGGTCGGCGGGGGCACGGCGTGACCGGCCGCCACCTGGCGGACGGCGACGGCGAAGGCCCCGCCGTCGGGGAACCGGCCCGCCGGGTCCTTGGTCAGGGCCCGCTCGATGAGCGCCTTGACCGGCCGGGGGACGTCGGCCGGCATCGGCGGCGGCGGGCGGTTGATCTGCGCCAGCGCGATCGCCACCTGCGACTCGCCGTCGAAGGGGCGCACCCCGGCGATGCACTCGTAGCCCAGCACGCCGAGGGAGTAGACGTCGGACGCCGCGGTGACCACGTGCCCCTGGGCCTGCTCCGGGGAGAGGTACTGGGCGGTGCCCACGACCATGCCGGTGCGGGTCAGCGGTGCGGCGTCCCGGGCGTAGGCGATGCCGAAGTCGGTCAGCTTCACCACGCCGTCCGGGCGGACGAGCAGGTTGCCCGGCTTGATGTCGCGGTGCACCATCCCGGCCGCGTGCGCGGCGGAGAGCCCGTCGCCGGCCTGGCCGAGGACGTCGAGGGTCTGCTCGGCGGTCAGCCGGCCGCGCTCGGCCAGGATGGTGACCAGCGGCTTGCCCTCGACGAACTCCATGATCAGGTAGGCCAGCCGCTGGCCGTCCTCGGTGGTCTCGCCGTAGTCGTAGACCGAGGCGATGTTGGGGTGCGAGAGCGCCGCGGTGTGCCGCGCCTCGTTCCGGAAGCGGATGAGGAAGCTGGAGTCCCCGGTGTACTCGCTGCGCAGCACCTTGACCGCGATCGTGCGGCCCAGGGTGCGGTCCCGGCCCTTCCAGACCTCGCCCATGCCGCCGGTGGCGATGGGTGCGGTGATCTCGTACCGGCCGGCCAGCAGGCTGCCCACGTGGACGGCCATCAGCCCCCGGCCCCCGTGCCGTCGAGGTAGGCCTGCATGACCGCCTTGGCGATCGGTGCGGAGGTGTCGCCGCCGGTGCCGCCGCCGTTCTTGATGAACACCGCGACGGCGATCTTCGGGTCCTCGGCGGGTGCGAAGCCGATGAACCAGTTGTGGTCCGGCCCGGCGTTCTCGGCGGTCCCGGTCTTCCCGGCCACCGTCACGCCGTCGATCCGGGCGCGTCGGCCGGTGCCGTTGCTGCTCTGCACCACGCTGGTCATCATCTCGGTCAGCTGGCCGGCGACGTCGGAGGAGAAGGGCTGGCTCATCTCCTCGGGGTCGGTCTGGTCGATCACCGTGAGGTCGGGGGCCTGGATCGAGTCGACCAGGTAGGGCTTCATCAGGCTGCCGTCGTTGGCCACCGCGGAGGCGATCATCGCGGCCTGCAGAGGCGTCAGCGCGACGTCCCGCTGGCCGATCGAGGTCTGGCCGAGCGCGGCGTCGCTCTCGATGTCGCCGAGCGTGCTGCTCTCGACCGGCAGGGGCATGTCGAAGGGCTCGCCGTCGATGCCGAAGCCCTCGGCCATCTCCCGCACCGCGTCCTCGCCGAGGTCGATGCCCAGCTGGGCGAAGGCGGTGTTGCAGGAGATGGTGAGCGCGTCGATCAGCGGCTGCTCGCCGGACGGGCTGCACGCCTCCCCGCCGAAGTTCTCCAGGTCGGTGCTGGTGCCCGGCAGCACGTAGTCCTGCGGGGCCGGGATCACCGTCTCGGGCGTGTAGTCGCCGCTGGCCAGCGCGGCGGCGGAGACGACGACCTTGAAGATCGACCCGGCCGGGTAGCGCTCGCTGGTCGCCTGGTTGACCGTCGGGTCGGCGTCGCCGGAGCCGTCCGCCGGGGTGATCGAGTCGGAGTAGGCGCGCATCGCGTCCGGGTCGTGGCTGGACAGCTGGTTGGGGTCGTAGGTGGGCGTGCTGGCCAGCGCGAGCACCGCACCGCTCGAGGGGTCGAGGGCCACGACGGCGCCGGTGACGCCGGCCAGGCCGTCCATCGCCGCCTGCTGGGTCGCCGGGTCCACGGTCAGCTCGACGTTGCCGCCGGAGGGGTCCCGGCCGGTGAAGACGTCGCCGAGCCGGCGCAGCGCGAGCCGCGGGTCGGTGCCGGCCAGCACGCTGTTCTCGGCGTCCTCGAGCCCCCGCTTGCCGAAGAGCACCGAGTAGTAACCGGTCACCGGCGCGTACAGCGGGCCGTTGGCGTACTGGCGCAGGTAGGTGAGCGCGTCGGTGGTCTCGCTGGAGGAGGCGATCTCGTTGCCGGCGACGACGATCGCGCCCCGCTCCCGGTCGTACTCCTCGGTGAGCACCCGGGTGTTGCGCGGGTTCTCCCGCAGTGAGTCCGCCCGGACCACCTGGATGATGTTGACGTTGACGATCAGCAGGGTGAACAGCACCAGCACGCTGATCGCGACCTTGCGCAGCGGGGCGTTCACGGGCGCACCACCTCGGTCGGGGCGTCGGTGAGCCTCGGCGGGGTGGTCGGCGGGGGCGCGACCGGCCGGCGGGCGGCGTCGCTGATCCGGACGAGCAGCGCGACCAGACCGAAGTTGGCGACCAGCGACGAGCCTCCGTAGGCGAGGAAGGGCGTGGTGAGGCCGGTCAGCGGGAGCAGCCCGGTGACCCCACCGAGGACGACGAACACCTGCCAGGCGACGGCGAAGGACAACCCCGCGGCGAGCAGCTTGCCGAAGCCGTCGCGGACGACCAACGAGGTGCGCAGGCCGCGCTCGACCAGCACCAGGTACAGCACGATCACCGCGACCAGGCCGAAGAGCCCGAGCTCCTCACCGATGGCCGAGGCGATGAAGTCGCTCTTGGCCACCGGCACCTGGTCGGGGCGTCCCCCGCCGAGGCCGGCGCCGAACAGCCCGCCGGTGCCGAGGCTGAACAGCGACTGGACGATCTGGTAGCCGCCGGTGTCGACGTAGGCGAAGGGGTCCAGCCAGGTGTCCACGCGCACCCGGACGTGCCCGAAGACCTGGTAGGCCACGTAGGCGCCGCCGGAGAACAGGAGGACGCCGATGACCAGCCAGCTGGCGCGCTCGGTGGCGACGTAGAGCATCACCACGAAGATGCCGAACAGCAGCAGCGAGCTGCCCAGGTCGCGCTCGAAGACGAGCACCAGGATCGAGGCCACCCAGGCCAGCAGCACCGGGCCCAGGTCGCGGCCGCGGGGCAGCTCCAGGCCGGCGACCTTGCGGCTGGCCAGCGCGAGCACGTCCCGCTTGTCGACCAGGTAGGCCGCGAAGAAGACGACCAGGCAGATCTTGGCGAACTCACCGGGCTGGATGGAGAAGCCGGCGACCCGGATCCACAGCTTGGCCCCGTTGATCTCCGAGTTGGGCAGCACCGCCGGGATGGCCAGCAGCACCAGGCCGACCAGGGCGAGGGTGTAGGCGAACCGGGCGAGCACGCGGTGGTCGCGGACGACCACGACGACGGCGACGAACAGCGCCAGCCCCACGGTGGCCCACAGCAGCTGGACCGGGGCGTCCTCGCCGGAGCTGTTGCCGCCGAGCTGGTCACCGGCGATGTCCAGCCGGTGGATCATCGTCAGCCCCAGGCCCATCAGCACGGCCACGCAGGGCAGCAGCAGCGGGTCGGCGTAGGGGGCGAACCGGCGGACGACGACGTGGGCGACGACCCACAGCACGGTGTACCAGGTGCCGAAGGTGGCCAGCTCGGGGCTGAGCGAGTCGGTGACGGTCAGGTCGACGATGCACTGCGCGGCCAGCGTGATGACCACGGCGAACGCCAGCAGCGCGAGCTCGGTGCCCCGCCGCGTCGGCGTCGGTCCGGCACCGGCCGCGGTGGCTCGCGGATCGGTTCCCGGACCGGTCACGAGGAGCTCCCGGGGGAGGAGGGGCGGGCCACTCAGTCCGCCTCCCGGCAGTCCACTCCCGGCGTCCCGGAGCGGGAGGGCCCCGTGCTCGTCGCCGAGC
>NZ_SJEW01000130.1 GCF_005930475.1 Modestobacter altitudinis | reverse complement strand
GATCACACCGCGCCGTCGCGACGGCGCGGTGTGATCAGGGGTCGTTCAGCCGGGCTGGACGGGGGTGCGCCGGGCGCGGTGCACGGTGAACACGTGTGCGGGTTCACGGTAGGGGTCGAGCTCGACGTAGTTGGACTGGCCCCAGTCGTAGTGCGCACCGGTGATCTCGTCGGTGACGGCGAACCGGTCGGACCAGTCCAGCCCGAGGGCGGGCATGTCCAGCGACGTCGTACCGATCTGCGTGTACGTGCTGTTCAGCGAGACGACCACGAGCACCGCGTCGTCGGACGCAGGATCGGTCTTGGAGAAGCAGAGCAGGTTCTCGTTGTCGGTCGGGTGGAACCGCAGCGTGCGCACCTGCTGCAGCGCCGGGTGGGCGCGGCGGATCTCGTTGAGCCGGCGCAGGTAGGGCGCCAGGGTCCGGCCGGAGGCCTCGGCGGCGGCCCAGTCGCGGGGTCGCAGCTGGAACTTCTCGGTGTCCAGGTACTCCTCGCTGCCCGGCCGCAGACCGACGTGCTCGAACAGCTCGTACCCGGAGTAGACGCCCCAGGTCGGGCTCATCATCGAGGCGAGCACCGCGCGGATCTTGAACATCGGCGGCCCGCCGATCTGCAGCGTCTCGTGCAGGATGTCCGGGGTGTTGACGAAGAAGTTGGGCCGCATGTAGTGCGCGCTCGCGGCCAGCTCACGGCCGTACTCCTCCAGCTCCCAGCGCTCGGTGCGCCAGGTGAAGTAGGTGTAGCTCTGGGTGAACCCGACCCGGGCGAGCTGGTGCATCATCGCCGGCCGGGTGAAGGCCTCGGCGAGGAACAGCACGTCCGGGTCGGTCCGCTTGACCTCCCAGATCAGCCAGTGCCAGAAGTCCAGCGGCTTGGTGTGCGGGTTGTCGACGCGGAAGACCCGGACACCGGCGGCCATCCAGTGCCGCACGACCCGCAGCACCTCGGCGTAGAGGCCCTCGGGCTCGTTGTCGAAGTTGATCGGGTAGATGTCCTGGTACTTCTTCGGCGGGTTCTCCGCGTAGGCGATCGTGCCGTCGGGCTTGGTGGTGAACCACTCCGGGTGCTCGCGGACCCAGGGGTGGTCCGGCGTCGCCTGCAGGGCGAGGTCGAGCGCGACCTCCATGCCCAGCTCGCGGGTGCGGGCGACGAAGTCCTCGAAGTCCTGCAGCGTGCCCAACTGCGGGTGGACGGCGTCGTGTCCGCCCTCCTCGCTGCCGATCGCCCAGGGGGAGCCGACGTCGTCGGCGTGCGCGACCAGGGTGTTGTTCTTGCCCTTGCGGTTGGTGTGCCCGATCGGGTGGATCGGCGGCAGGTACACGATGTCGAAGGCCATCTCGGCGATGGCGGGCAGCCGCTCGGCGGCCTGCGCGAAGGTCCCGTGGGTGGGCGTGCCGCCGACGACCGGCCCCTCGGAGCGCGGGAAGAACTCGTACCAGGAGCCGTAGAGCGCACGGGGACGGTCCACCCAGAGCTCGTACACCTGCGAGCCGGTGACCAGCCGGCGGACCGGGTGGTCGTGCAGGACCCGCTGCAGCGAGGGGGACAGCGCCGGGGCGATCCGGGCGGTGAGCTCGAGCGAGGTGTCGCGCAGCGCGGTGGCTGCGGCGGTGAGTGCCTCGCGGTGCTCCGCGGGGGCGGTCGCGGCGACCTCCTCGAGCAGCCGGGCACCGGACTCCAGGTCGTTGGCCAGCTCCTCGGCGCCCTGGCCGGCCTCGACCTTGACCTCGACGTCGTGGTGCCAGGTGCCGAGGGGGTCGTCCCAGGCCTCGACCTGGTAGGTCCACAGCCCCTCGCTGTCGGGGACGACGGTCGCCGTCCAGCGATCGGGTTCGGGCCCGAACCGCACCATCCGCACCAGGGAGCGGGTGGCGGGGTCGCCGCCGGGCGGGGTGAGCACGACGTCGGCGGCCACGGCGTCGTGGCCCTCGCGGAACACGGTGGCGGTGATCGGGAGGTGCTCGCCGACCACGGCACGGGTCGAGAAGGACCCGCAGGACACGACGGGGGCGACATCGGAGATGCCGAGGCGGAGGTCAGGGCGGCCAGTCATCGCGGCAAAGCTATCCAGAAGGCCACCGGCTCACACGTCGGCGGCGGTCCTGCTCGGCCGGGCGGGTGGGGACGGCCGCTGCCCGGGGGACCCTGTGCGTGAGCGCGGTCACGATTATGGTCAGCGGATGCGAGCTCTCCGCAGACTCACCGTCCGCGCCTCCCTGCCGGAGGCGCTGAGGCCGTTGTCGCAGCTGGTCATCAACCTGCGCTGGTCCTGGCACTGGGCGACCCGCGACCTCTTCGAGGCCCTCGACCCCGAGCTGTGGGACAGCTGCGGGGGCGATCCGGTGAAGGTGCTCGGCGAGGTCTCCGCCGAGCGGCTGGCCACGCTGGCCGAGGACCCGGAGTTCCTGCGGCGCATGCACGCCGTCGCCGAGGACCTGCGCACCTACCTGGACGCGCCGCACTGGTACCAGTCGCTGGGCGCGGAGGCGCCGGCCTCGATCGCCTACTTCTCCGCGGAGTTCGGCATCACCGAGGTGCTGCCGCAGTACTCCGGCGGCCTGGGCATCCTGGCCGGTGACCACCTCAAGGCCGCCTCCGACCTCGGCGTCCCGCTGATCGGCGTCGGGCTGCTCTACCGGTCCGGCTACTTCTCGCAGGGCCTCTCGCCGGACGGCTGGCAGCTGGAGCACTACCCGGCGCTCGACCCGCACGGCCTGCCGCTGAAGCTGCTCCGGGAGCCCGACCGCACCGCGGTGGTCATCTCGGTGCCGCTGCCGGAGGGGCGCACGCTGTCCGCCCACGTGTACCGGGCCCAGGTCGGTCGGGTGTCGCTGCTGCTGCTCGACAGCGACATCGAGGAGAACGCCCCGGCCGAGCGCGGCGTGACCGACCGGCTGTACGGCGGGGGAGAGGACCACCGGCTGCGGCAGGAGATGCTGCTGGGCATCGGCGGCGTCCGCGCCGTGCGGGCGTTCTGCTCGCTGACCGGGACCCCGCAGCCCGAGGTCTTCCACGCCAACGAGGGCCACGCCGGCTTCCAGGGCGTCGAGCGGATCCGCGAGCTGACCGAGTCCCACGGCCTGTCCTTCGGCGAGGCGCTGCAGGCCGTGCGCGGCGGCACGGTGTTCACCACCCACACCCCGGTGCCCGCCGGCATCGACCGGTTCCCCCGGGCGCTGATCGAGCGGTACTTCGCCGGCTTCGGCGTGCCGGTGGACCAGCTGCTGCCGCTGGGCGCCGAGGAGGACCCGAGCAAGTTCAACATGGCGCACATGGGCCTGCGGCTGGGGCAGCGGGCCAACGGGGTCAGCCAGCTGCACGGTCACGTCAGCCGGGACATGTTCGGCGCGCTGTGGCCGGGCTTCGACGCCGACGACGTCCCGATCAGCGCCATCACCAACGGCGTGCACGCCCCGACCTGGACCGCCCGCGAGCTGCTCGAGCTGGGCACCCAGACCACCAGCCAGGGCGACCCGGCGACGGTGCGGGGCCAGGTGCACTTCGACGGCGTCGACCGGATCGACGCAGGCTCGCTGTGGCGCACCCGGCGGCTGCTGCGCGGGCGGCTGGTCGAGGAGGTCCGCCGCCGGGTGCGCGCCACCGCGCTGTCCCGGGGGGCGGCCGAGGCCGAGCTGGGCTGGACCGAGACCGCCTTCGACCCCGACGTGCTGACCATCGGCTTCGCCCGGCGGGTGCCCTCCTACAAGCGGCTGACGCTGATGCTCAAGGACCCGGCGCGGCTCAAGGCGCTGCTGCTGGACGACGAGCGGCCGATCCAGCTCGTCATCGCCGGCAAGAGCCACCCCGCCGACGACGGCGGCAAGCAGCTCATCCAGCAGATGGTGAAGTTCGCCGACGACCCGGAGATCCGGCACCGGATCGCGTTCCTGCCCAACTACGACATCGGCATGGCCCGCTACCTGTACTGGGGCTGCGACGTCTGGCTGAACAACCCGCTCCGGCCGCTGGAGGCCTGCGGCACCTCGGGCATGAAGTCCGCGCTCAACGGCGGGCTGAACCTCTCCATCCGGGACGGGTGGTGGGACGAGTGGTTCGACGGCCAGAACGGCTGGGCCATCCCCACCGCCGACGGCGTCTCCGACCACGACCGGCGGGACGAGGTCGAGGCGCAGGCCATCTACGAGCTGCTCGACCGGCAGGTGCTCCCGCGCTTCTACGAGGTCGACACCGACGACGTCCCGACCCGGTGGGTGGAGATGATCCGGGACACCCTGCGCGAGACCGGGCCGAAGGTGCAGGCCACCCGGATGGTGCAGGACTACGTCGAGCAGCTGTACGTGCCGGCCGCGGGTGCGGCCCGGGCGATGGCCGACGGCGGCTACGAGGCGGCGCGCAGCGAGGCGAGCTGGCGGTCGCACGTGCTGGAGAACTGGCACGGCGTACGGGTGGCGCACGTGGAGGCGACCGGTGTGGGGGAGACCCCGGAGATCGGCGGGGGGATCGACCTGCGCGCCGAGGTGGAGCTGCCGGGGCTGACGCCGCACGACGTCCTCGTCGAGGCCGCGTTCGGCCGGGTCGACGACGCCGACGGGCTGCACCAGGTGACCACCGTCCCGATGGCCCACGAGAACACCGAGGGGTCCCGGCACTGGTTCACCGCCACCGTGCCGTTGACCCGGACGGGCGCGTTCGGCTACACCGTGCGGGTGCTGCCGCACTCCGAGCACGCGGCGGTGCCGGCCGAACTGGGTGTCGTGGTCAACGCCTGAGGGACCCCCCTGGCCCCCCACCACTCGCAGGCTCGCGGCGGGACCCTGCAAGGCGGCCGGGTGGGGCG
>NZ_SJEW01000012.1 GCF_005930475.1 Modestobacter altitudinis | reverse complement strand
CCACTACTCGCGGCGCTGCGCTCCGCACGTCCGGCACTCGTCGTACGCGCGCACGTGCTCGTCCCAGCGCGGGTTCAGCCGGTCCAGTCCACGTCGCCGCCGACGCGACTCGACCCGCACGACGTCCGCACTCCCGCAGAGCAGACAGGGCCAACAAGCCCGCTCCAGAACCGAGCGTATCTGTTCCACAACCCCAGTGTGTAGCCCGGGTGTTGCGCGCCCGCGAGCGACTGCTGACGACCCGGTGACCCGCCGGGGTGTCGAGCGCGACGCGCGTCAGCCCGCGCGGCGGCCCAGCGCGCGGTAGCTCCAGCCGGCGGCGGTCCACGCCTCACGGTCGAGAGCGTTGCGGCCGTCGAGCACCCGCTTTTGCTTGACCACCTTGCCGAAGGCGACCGGGTCCAGCTCGCAGAACTGCTTCCACTCGGTGAGCACGAGGACCGCGTCGGCGCGCTCGGCCGCTTCCTCGGCGGTGTCCACGACGTCCAGCTGAGCCCACGAGCGCCGGATGTTGTCCCCCGCCGCGGGGTCGGTGACCCGCACGACCGCGCCCTGCAGCTGCAGCTGCGCGGCGACGTTGAGCGCCGGGGAGTCCCGGATGTCGTCGCTGTCGGGCTTGAACGCCGCACCCAGCACAGCCACGCGCTTGCCGAGCAGCGAGCCGTCGCAGACCTCGCGAGCGAGGTCGACCATCCGGATCCGGCGGCGCATGTTGATGTTGTCGACCTCGCGCAGGAAGGTCAGCGCCTGGTCGGCGCCCAACTCGCCGGCACGGGCCATGAAGGCGCGGATGTCCTTGGGCAGGCAGCCGCCACCGAAGCCGAGCCCGGCGTTGAGGAACTTCCGGCCGATCCGGTCGTCGTAACCGATGGCGTCGGCGAGCAGCTTGACGTCGGCGCCGGTGGCCTCGCACAGCTCGGCCATCGCGTTGATGAAGGAAATCTTGGTGGCCAGGAAGGAGTTGGCTGCCGTCTTCACCATCTCCGCCGTGGCGTAGTCCGTGACCACCTGCGGCGTACCGGCCGCGACGATCGCGGCATACACCTCGTCGAGCAGTGCACGGGCCGTGTCGGCGTCGGGACCGGTCGACAGCCCGTAGACCAGCCGGTCGGGGTGCAGGGTGTCCTGCACGGCGAAGCCCTCGCGGAGGAACTCCGGGTTCCAAGCGAGCATCGCTCCGGGCACCTTCCCCGACACGATCTCCGCCAGCCGCGCCGCCGTGCCCACCGGCACCGTCGACTTCCCGGCCACCAGATCACCAGGCTTGAGCGCCTCCAGCAGCGACTCGACCGCGGCCTCGACGTAGCGCAGGTCGGCGGCGTACTCCCCGCGCTTCTGCGGCGTCCCGACGCAGACGAAGTGGACGACGGCATCGCGGGCGTCGGCGATGTCGGTGCTGAACCGCAGCCGCCCGGAGGCGAGCGAGGAGCTCAGCAGGTCCTCGAAACCGGGCTCGTAGAACGGCGCCTTCGCCTGCTGGAGCAGCTCGATCTTCGGCCGGTCGACGTCGATGCCCACGACGTCGTGCCCGAGTTCCGCCATCGAGGCGGCGTGCACCGCACCCAGGTAGCCACAGCCGATGACCGAGATCTTCATGGACGTCGTTCCCTCTCCACGCACAGTCGGGCGGACGCCCCGTTCCGCCCGAACGGTAGGAGACGCGGTCAGCCGGGCGCCAGCCGCGTCCGGTCCGGCCCGACCCTCCAACGGGTGAGAACCGCTGCACGACCGTGGGCCGCACCGCGGCGAGCCGTTACCGTTCGTGCAGTTGGCCAGGCAGAACACGGGGGCACCGCATGCGCGAGGTTGATGACGGCGGTCGTCGTGGTCGCCGCGCGGCGCCTGAGTCGGTTGCAAGCGGTTCGCTCCTCGCCGACGCCTCGATAAACTCCACTCCTCCTCCGCGCCAGGAGCGCCGGGGTCACCGGCTGCGGCGCACGCTGGTCGCGATCGGCGTCCTCGCGCTCGTGCTCGCGCTGGCGGTGGGTGGCGGCATCTGGTTCCTGACCAACCGTTACGCCGGCAACGTCGAGCGGGTCGGTGACGTCTTCGCCGACCTGGACCAGAGCGCCCGACCGGCGGCGTCCTCTCACACCAGCACGGCAGCCGCGACTGCCGACCCGATCACCTTCCTGCTGGTCGGCTCGGACACCCGCGAGGAGATCGCGCCCGGCGACCTGCCCGACGCCCGCTCGGACGCGATCATGATCGCCCGCTTCTCGGCCGACCGGCAGCACGCCCAGATCGTCTCTATCCCCCGCGACTCCTGGGTCGAGATCCCCGGCCACGGCAGGAACAAGATCAATGCGGCGTACGCCTACGGCGGGCCCACGCTGCTGATCCAGACCGTCGAGCAGCTGACCGGCGTCCGGATCGACCACTACGCGGCGATCGACTTCGACGGCCTGATCCAGGTGACCGACGACCTGGGCGGCGTGGACGTCGTCGTGCAGGACACCACCAGCAACGGCCCGTACACGTTCACCGCCGGCTTCAACCACCTCGACGGCGACCAGGCCCGCTGGTACGTCGGGCAGCGCTACGACCTGGCTGGCGGCGACTTCGACCGGGTGAAGCGTCAGCAGAACTACCTGCGGGCGATGTTCGGCAAGCTGGCCGCCCAGGGCGTGTTCACCTCCCCCGGCAGGCTCGACTCGACCCTGCTGGCGGTCACCGATGCCGTCGCCGTGGACGACGCGCTCAGCAACGGCGACCTGCTGTCGATCGCCAACTCGCTACGGGGCCTCACCCCCAGCGACGTCGAGTTCTTCACCGCGCCGGTGCTGGGCACGGGCACCGAGGGGTCGGCCAGCGTGGTGTACCTCGACGCCACGACCGGCGCCCGCATGTGGGGCTACCTACAGACCGACTCGCTGGGGCAGAACGCCGACGAGTTCGGCGACGAGACGCTTCCCGAGGTCCCCCGCTGACCTGTTCTGCTGGCTGACTGCTACGCAGCCGTCGCGGAGAGTCCCACCGATGTGATCTTACCTGCGAGCCATCGCGTGGGATGGCGTACCGGACCGCGTCCAGGTGGACGCCGCCCGACCCTGCTCCCCGCCCGTCGTCCAGGGGGATCGGGGCATGAGCTCGACAGACATCATCGCCGGTTCCGCCGCCCTGCCCGACTCGACGGGCGACGGCTGGTTCCGCTTCGCCCTCAACATCACGGTGCGGGGACGACGGCCCGGCGCGCCTGGCAGTGAGCTACGTGCGGCGGACCGTCGCGCTCGACGCGCTGTGCGCGTTCATCGCCGCCTTCGCCGGCTACCACCTCTGGTTCGACTGGGGGGGCGGCGAGCGACGGACGGCCCCCCCTACTGGGAGGTGGTGCTGCTGCCGGTGCTCTGGCTGCCCGCCATGGTGGTCTCGCGCACCTACGAGAAGCGGTTCCTGTGGGTGAGGGTCGAGGAGTACCGCCGGGTGGTCGCTGCGGCGGTGGGGCTGCTGGCCGCGGTCGGGTTTGTCTCCTCTGCCATCGACCTCCGGCTGGCCCGGGGCTTCGTGGTCCTGGCGCTGCCCGGCGCGACGCTGCTGACCCTGCGGCACGCTTCGATCATCGGAACTGGCTCTACCGCCAGCGCCGGCACGGCAATACCAGCAGACGACGCTCCTGGTCGGCCATCGGCGCGCGGTGGCCGCGCTCGACGAGCAGCTGCAGTGGGCCACTGACCGCGGCTACCGGGTGATCGGCTGCTGCTCGACCAAGTCAGCACGATCGCTTTGATCATATCGCCTCGTCAATCCCACCCGTTCGCCAGCCAACCCTCCTACGGCCATCAGCAGCACCACGAGCAGGACTGGGGAGTGCGACCGAATGATCCCGTCGCACTCCTTAGGTCTTGGCCGGCGCCGTCATGCGCCGAGGCCGGAGGCGCTTCTCCATCGGCACCTCCACGAAGGTGTGCAGACACCAGGCCGCAGCCACCGCACAGCCCAGGATCCCGCAGACCGCGAGCAGCCACTGGCTGCCGCTGGGACTCGACAAGACGATTCCCGAGCGGTGGAGCGCCTCGAAGCCGGCCATCATGACAAGCGAGTGCACCAGGTAGAAGGCGTAGGACCAGGTGCCCAGGGCCGCGAACGGGCGTGCCCGGAACACCGAGCGCCGGCTGGTCAGGTCCGCGTGGGCAGCAGACCAGATGAGCAGCGCGAAGGGCACCAGCGTCACGGCGACGTCCCGGAAGGCTGCCGGGACGTGGTCAGCCAGGAGGAAGGCGCCGCCGGCCACGGCGACCGCAGCGCCGAGCTGGGGTGACCAGCGAACTCCACGGGCGGCCAGCACCCCGAGCAGCACGCCGACGGCGAATTCCGCGGCCCTGGTGACCGGGAAGACCACCGCGAGCCAGTGCAGGACCGGTCCGCCGCCGGCTCCCCAGACGGCCAAGGCGAGCAGCTCCACAGCCACCACGAGGACGACGATGCCCAGCAGTGCCTGCCGCGCGGTCCACGACCGGACGACCCGATACATCCACGGGAACGCGATGTAGAAGAACGCTTCGCAGGACAGCGTCCAGAAGACGGCGTTGGTGGCCCAGTACACGTTCTCCGACGGGACCCACGACTGCAGCAGGGTCAGCGGCACTCCATCGAGGAGGCTGACCTGTCGACCTGCGGCCATGGTGGCGACGAGCGAGAGCACCCAGGTGACCGCGTACGCTGGGTAGATGCGCGCAAACCGCCGGCGGTAGAAGAGGACGGCGGTGTCGTCGTCGCGGGCCGTCCAGCTCATCACGAAGCCGCTGACGATGAAGAAGAACGAGACCCCGGTCGTGCCGGCGATGAGCAGTGCCTCACCCGGAGCACCCCCGCCGTAGTTCAGCGCGTGCAGCCCGAACACCGCCAGCGCCGCGACGAAGCGGAGACCCGTCAGGGAGTCCAGTCGTGGCGGCGGCGTGGCTGCGTCACGACGCAGCGGCCGGGTCGAGCCTCGCGTGGAGAGGGGCTCGCCGTCGCCCGTCAGTGCCTGCACCCCAGCAGCCTGCAGGTTGGACGCGGGTTCGGAGGCCTCGCCACCGACGCCGTCACCCTCATGGTGGATGCCCAGCGGGGCCTGCCCGCTCACCGAGATGCCGGCGGTCGAGCCGGCGCGGTCGGCCCTCACCGTGGGATCCCGGCGTCATGACGGCGCTGCAGCCGGACCAGCGCCGTCCAGGACAGCACCACGAACACGACCTCGGCGACCAGCGTCGCTGTCACTGCCCCACGCCAGGACCACAGCGGGATGAGGACGCCACACATCACGGCCGCGACCGCAGCCGCGGACCCGACGGCCAGCAGGCGCGTGCCGTGGGCCCGCAACCCCATCAGCCCGTTGAAGCAGAACATGCCCAGCCCGCGCAGCAGCACGAGGACCGCGAGCAGGCGGACCATCTCGACGGAGCCGGCGTAGGCCGATCCCAGCACCACCGGCAGGAGTGGCGCCGCCAGGATCACGGCGACCGCAGCGACGCAGCCGTATCCAGCACCGGCCGCAGTGAACCGGGCCGACCGCTGGAGGTGCTCACCTCGGCGGGCCGGGTCGTGCTCGAGGAAGCGCCGGTGCGACGCCGCCTGCAGCGCGCGGAGCGGGGCCACCGCGACCTGCACCGCCCGGTAGGCGGCCGCGTACAGCCCGGCCGTCGCCGGGTCTGCCAGCCGCACCATGAGGATCTTGTCTGCGTCCTCGTGGACGGAGAAGGCCAGCAGCGCCGCCGAGAACGAGAAGGTGTCCCGCACGTCGGGCCGCGTGGGCCGCGCCAGCCGCAACCGGTGACCGGTGTGCACTCGGAGGTGGACCAGGACGGCGACTGCGGCGAGCAGGCCCAGCGTGCCGTAGGCCCAGGCCACCGCCTGGAGGGACAGCGCCTGCCCGGTCGCCAGGAGCAGCAGGGCAGCAGCCCGCAGGACGAGCGGCAGCATCCGCAGCGCCACGGAGAGGCGATAGGCGTCGAGGGCCTGGTGGTGGCTCGCCGCGAGGGCGACCACACCGGAGCCGACCAGCTCCGCGAGCGTCAGCAGCGTGAAGACCAGCAGCCCCAGCTGGGGGAACAACAGCGGCCGCAGCAGGAACCCGGCCGCCAGGGCGATCGCCGTGCTCCCGATGAGCAGCGTGAGGCACCGCGCGAGGACCTCGTCCGGTGGCCGGCGGTCGCGGACGACGCCCTGCAGCAGCAGCTGGCCCACCGACGCGTAGGAGAACATGCCCAACGTGGCCGCGAGGGCCTGCGCGCCGACGAACTGCCCGTAGTCCGCGGGGCCCAGCCGGGTGCTGATCAGGTACATCGCCAGCAGGCTGGAGACCAGCGTCAGCAGCTCTGCGCCGAAGGCCCAGCCGGTGTCACCGGCCAGCCGACCAGAGCGGCGTCGCCGAGCCCCCGCATCGCGGGGTTGGTCCGCGGCTTCGTCCTGCGCGTCGGTGTGCTGCTCGGTCCCGAGCGCGTTCACGCCGTCACCACCTCACGTCGCTCGTCCACCAGGGCCGGGTGGGCGGTGCCCGGTCCGGTAGCGGGGCGCATGGCAGGGCGGCCGAGGCAACCGGCCAGGAGGGCGATCAGCAGCAAGCCGTTGCCGGTGAACGGGGAGCTCTCGGTGATCGACGTCAGCAGCAGCAGCACCAGCACGCCGAGCGCCCAGGCGCCGACCGCCCCGCCGCCCCGCACGGCACCGACCGCGATCGCGGCGAGCACGACGACGAGGAGCACGAGGCCCACCCAGCCGACCTGCAGCCGGATGTCCAGCCACCCGTTGTGGGCGTAGAAGGCGTCGAACCGCGACTCCCGCCAGATGGCGAGCGTCACCGGGGAGGTCAGCTCCCACACGCCGCCGAACCCGTGACCGGTGAGCGGCCGGTGCTGCACCTGGTCCAGGACGGCGGTCCAGATGGCGCGCCGACCGGTCAGTGAACTGTCCCGGCCGAGCAGGCCCAGGAACAGGTCCGGCAGGACGAGGGCCACTGCGGTCAGCACCCCGGCTCCTGCCGCCGCGGTGACGTCCACCATCAGTCGGGCACCTGCAGCGCGGCGGTCACGGGCCTGGGACCAGAGCACCACCACCATCGCCGCCACGGTCGCCCCCAGCGCACTCGCCGAGGCACTGCCGAGCAGCAGCACGAGAGTCAGGACCAGCCACGCCCGCCGCCGCCAGCCGCGGGGCAGCTGTGTCCACAGCGTGACCGCGGCCAGGGCACAGAAGAACCCGAGGTCGTTCTTGTGCGGGAAGAGCCCGTGCCAGCCCGGAGCGCCGTCGACGCCCGCCGCCGTCGCCCAGCCGGGGGCCACCAGGAGCGTCACGACCGTGGCCACCAGCACGTAGCGGACGGTGCGGGCCAGGCTCGCCGCGACCGAGGCACCGCAGATCTGGCCGGCGACCCAGCCCACAGCGGTCAGCGCGACCAGGTCGATCAGCCGGCGGCTGGTGGTCGTCGGATCCGCGCTCCAAGTAGCGGACACCAGGCACCACAGCACGAAGGCCGCGAGCGGTACGGACAGGCGCAGCCGGGCGCGTCGAGCCTGGGGCAGGGCCAGCACGATCAGGACCACCCAGATCGGCAGGGCGCGGACCATCCAGCGCGCAACCACGAACTCCGACCACTGCGACAGCACGAAGGCGCTGGCGAGGAGCAGGGCGGCGGAGCGCTCAACGCGTCCCGCGGCCCGCGTGAGCCCGACCGCCTCGGTGGTGCTCACGGCGTGGTGACGACCACGTGCTGCCGGGTGCCCGGCATCGTCGCCAGGACGTCGACGGCCAGTCGCAGATCGGCCTCCACCTGGTCGCCGACCGGGACCACGAGCACCGCCCGTCCGCTCGCCCGGACCGCCGCACCGGCGAAGGTGGAGTCCAGCAGCGAGCCGGCGTCGACGAGCACCACGTCGGCCCCGTTGGACCAGTCGGGGAGCGCCTTGACGAAGTCCTCAGCGGTGAGCTCACCGGGTTCCGGGTGTGAGAAGACGGTCACGCCGGTCCCGACCGTCCCTGACTGCCAACCGCGGTCGCCGTGGACGGCCAACTCCGCCTGCGGCACCAGCGGCCGGTCGCCCGGACGCCGCGGGGTCACCGCGACCACCCGCCGTCCTTCGGCTGCCAGCCGCGATGCCAGGGCGCTGACGACCGCGGAGCGACCCCGTGCGGCGCCCGCGTCGCAGACCGAGATCACCAGGGGGCTGTCCTCCGGCTCCACGGGCTCCATCAGCGCGACCAGCCGCGTGGCCGGTGCCACCCCCCGACCAGGTCGTCGGCCGGCCCGGCGGAAGACGGCCTCGACGGGGCGGCCGGTCAACTCCTCGACCCGCCACTCCCCCGCCACCCGCGGGCGGCGGACCGCCCGGGTCACCGCCACGAGCAGCGCCACGAGACCGCAGAGGGCCGCCGCGCCCAGCACGCTGAGCGGCAGGCTGACCGGCCGCACCGCGGCGGCCTCACGAGCGCCGTCGGCCACCCGCGTGGCGTCGCGGACCGCGCCCGGCAGGGACAGCTCGGCGAGGTCCGACGCCACCTGTGCGTACTGGGTCTGCAACGCCGATGCCAACGACGGCGAGAGTGCCTCGTCCGCGAGCCGGTCGGTCAGCTCCCCGGCCTGGTCCTGCAGCGCGGCGCGCTGCCCGTCCAGGGCGGACTGTGCGGCCTCCGCCCGACGGTCCACGTAGGAGTCGACCACGGCGTTGGCCAGGGCCACCGCGTCCGCCGGTGAGTCCGCCGCCGCCGTCACGGTGACCACGTCGCTGCCGGTCACGTGCGACAGCCGGAGGTCGCTCAGCACCTGCCGGGCGGTCGGGGACGGGTCGAGCAGCTGTGCGGCCGCGGTTGCCGCCGAGAAGCTCTGCAGCGACTCGAGCTCACCGGTCACGTACCGCTCCGGGTCGCCGGCGAACGGCGCCTGCCCGGGCACGGTCACCGCGGTGCTGTCCATGACCAGCACCGCGGAGGCCTCGTAGCCGGCGGGCAGCAGGCGCCAGGCCGCCGTCCCGAGCGCCGCCCCGAGCACGACGCAGGTGACGATCAGGACGAACGATCTCCGCACGGCCTGCGCGAGCAGTTGCAGTTCCACCAGATGCCTCTCTCAGGTGCGCCGATCTGGCGCCGACTCGCGGTCAAGGATGGGTGCGCCGGCTCTCGATCGGCCGACTCCGGCGTCGGCTCTGCCCCGGGGGAGTGAGCGCCGGCGCGGTCGATCAGGTCGCCAGGACAACCCCTGCCGGCTCGCTGCCCACCCCGACCCGCGCCAGGTACCGGTCCAGTTCCGCGTACGCCTGACCTGCGGAGAAGAGCCCGGCAGCCGCGCGTGCAGCACTCTCCACCTCTCGGCGAGCCGGGCCGTCGGCGAGCAGCTCGACCACGGCGTCGGTGAACTCCCCGGCCGAGTCGGCGAGCCGGTAGGGAGCCGGCCGCAGTCCGCCCAGGCCCTGCGCCCCGACGCTCGTGGTCACGGTCGGCACGCCGTGGCAGAGCGCCTCCACGACCTTCACCTTCAGCCCGCTCCCTGCGCGCAGCGGCGCGACAGCCACCGACGCCTGCTCGTACTCCTCGGCCAGCGACCGCACCTCTCCGCGCAGGACCACCCCGGCCGGGACGCTCGCGAGCCGGGCGCACACGGTGCCGACGACGTGCAGCTCAGCGTCCGGCCGGCGGCGGCGCACCTCCGGCCAGATCGCGCGCAGGAACCACTGGAGGGCCTCGACGTTGTGCAACGAGCCGCTCCCGATGAACAGGCAGCGCCCCGATCGGGCCCGCTCGCGCACCACCGGTTCGACGTCCACCACGACGGGCGTCACGACGACGGCCGCACCAGGAGCGAGGGCGGCGAGGGTCGCCACGTCGTCCCACTGGATGGCCAGGACCAGGTCCATCCGGGCGAGCACAGCGGCCTCGTGCTCGGCGGCGAAGCCAGCCGGGTCGACCCGGTGCCCCGCAGCGCGGAAGCTGCTGGCGCGTTCGTGCACCACGTCGTGGCTGATCACCCCCGTCACCCGGACCGAGGGCGGGAGGAGCAACGGGTCGGGCACGGAGAAGACGGTGTTGAACAGGACCACCTCCGGAGCCACGGTCGCCAGTTCCCGGGCCACCCAGTGGGACGTCGCCGGATCGAGCCACGTCCCCAGGACGTGGTCGACCTCGGCGCGGGACCGCCGCGCGGTCCGGACCCGGTCCACCGCCGTCTGCACACGGTGCGGCAACCGCCGGAAGACGGCCCAGGCCACGTGTCCGGCGACCGCTGCCGGGCTGGTGACCACCTGCCAGCCGCCGACGGTCAGCAGGCCCGGCGCGCGGTAGGTCAGTCCGTCCTGCCCTGCCCGTCGGACGAGGAAGCCCGCGCGCGAGCCGGTGAGCAGCACGACGACGTCGTGGCCGACGTCGCGGTGGTGGGCGAGGATGCCGCGGAGGTGCTGGCCGTGACCGGCTCGCTGGTACTCCGGCCCCTCGGCGGCGACGACGGCCACGCGGGGTCGCTCGGTCTCCTGCGCCGGCGCTGTCCCGTAGAGGTCGTAGGTGCGTCCGCGCAGACCATCGACCATGCCCGCTGCGCGCGTCACCTTCATCAGCCCCTCGACCGTCCGGGCCCGGTCACGCGCCACGACGGCGCGCACCACGGCGGTCAGCCCGGCGGCGGCCCAGTAACCGGCGACCAGGACACGCCGCACCGGCCGGCCCGCAGGCCAGCCGGGCCGTGACCGGTCGAGGATCCCGAGCGTCCCGCCCTTCCGGTACTCCCGGCGGAGCAGGTACCGCACGGACAGCCGATCGGACGGAACCGGTTCGTGGACGACGGCGGACGGCTCGAACCAGATGCGTGCCCCGGCCGCCACCGCCTGGCGGGAGAACAACTGGTCCTCCCCACCGGATCGCCCCAACGTCTCGTCGAAGCGCAGGCCATGCCGCTCGACCAGGCCGGTGGACAGCAGCAGGTTGCCTGCGTGGGCCTCCGCGACCCAGCCAGGGCCGTCGCCGGCCACCGAGTGGAAGACCGGTCGCCGCACCCACTGCGGCGCTTCGGTCGGGTAGTCGGCCAGGACAGGGCCGATGACGAGCTCGGCTGAGGTGCGCTGCTGGGCGTCGAGCAGCCGGTCCAGCCAGTCGGCATCAGGCAGTTCGTCGTCGTCGATGAGCGCGAGGAACGGTGCGCGCCCGACCGCGTGCGTCAGCACGGCGTTGCGACCGCTGGCGATGTTGCCCGCTCCGTGCGGCACGTACTGGACGGTGAACCGGTCGGGCAGGGTCGCTGTCGCAACGACGGGACGCGCCTCCGAGTCCGGCGAGTTGTCGACGACGAGCAGCAGCACCTGCTGCGTCCGGTCCGCCGGGGAGTCCAGTTCGGCGAGTCGCTGCAACAGCGCCCGCAGCGGTTCGGGTCGGCGGTACGTCACGATGCCGATGACGACGTCCGCGAGACTCGTCTCCCCGTCGCTCCCGACCGGGCGGTCACGCGTGCTCGTCACATCGCCACCGGGTGCGACGGCACGTGAGCCAGATGGGTCGGTGCGCCGGCGAGAGATGCCGCCACCATGGCCTCGTAGGGCCGGCGCCCCTGCTCGCGCAGGTAGCCACGGACGACATCGGCAGAGCGGATGCCGCGGACTGCCTCGACCGTGTAGCGACGCCACAGCCGGCCTGGCTCGCGCAGGACACGGAACAGCCAGTTCAGCTTGAGCCGGTAGGCCCACGGCGGGTAGTAGGTCGGATCGCTGACCTGGTCGAGCCAACCGCCTGCGGTGACGAGGACCTGCTCGGTCATCCCGTGTTCGACCAGTTCCAGGAGGTAGGAGTCCTGGCGCGGGGCACCCAGCCCGAGGACGACCACGTCGACCCCGAGGGCGCGGAGTCGGGTCGCCATCTGGTTCGGCGGGAGCAGCTCCTCGAACCCGTCGCAGGTGAAGACGACGGCCGGAGCGGAGGGCAGTGCCTCGAGGGTCTCCTTGGCCGCGGCGAGGTTCTCGGCGCGACTGCCGATCAGCGCGACCCGAGCACCGGGCGGCAAGGAGCCCAGGAGCACGGGGAGCACCAGGTCGGCGCTCGTGCGGGGCGCACCCGGAGCGGCCAGCCACCGGAGGAAGAAGCCGTCGATGCCGACGTGGTCGAACCGGGACACGTCGACGTCCGCGTCGATCGACCGCAGGACGGAGGCGTGGTTGTACCAGGTGACCCGGGCACCACGGCCGGTCAGGAGCGCCTCCCGGAGATGACTGGCGACGTTCACTGCCCATCTGCGCTCGTCCAGCAGGACAGGCCCCCGCACTTCGCCCACGACGCTCCCCCTTGCACATGCGCGGGGGAGGGGCACCACGGACGTGGCTCCAGCCGAGGTCGGGCGCGACACTGCGCGAGGTGATGGACCTGGCCGCCGACGTAGCTCCCCGGCAGTAACCTCACGATCAGGCGCGGAGGGCTGCGCGGAACAGGTCCGGGCGACTGCCGTCACCCCGAGGAGGGAGCGCCGTCGAGGCGGATCCCGCGACGCACGCGCGAGCCGGCGGACCACAGCAGGTCCCCGGTGAGACCAGGTACGGTGCCGGAACTGTGCGCCGAGCTTCTCCCGTGACGAGCCCGTCCATGCCCTGCTGCCGGTGACCCGGCCCTCCGCGCCGCCACGAGCGACGCCGCGTTGGCTCGAGGCCGTCGGCTCGTCGCGCTGGATCGTGCTGCTGCCCTTCTGCGGCCTGCTGTTCGTGGTCGCGCTGGACGCCGCACTGGCCTACCGGCACTGGCCGGTCGTCCTCGCCGGGCTGATCGACGAGCCCGGCCACCTCGTCACCGCCGCGCTGCTGCTGGCGACACTGCTCCCCTGGCGCGCCTGCGCGCTCGCACCGTGGGCGCTGGCCGGGTCGGTCCTGCTGGACATCGACCACGTGCCGCTCTACTCGTTCTGGCCGGGCATCGCCGCCGAGGGCGGGGGCCGGCCGGTCACCCACTCGCTGATCACCGCGGCCGTGCTGCTCGCCGGCGCAGCGGCGGTCCGGCGCTGGCGCATCCCGCTGGTCGGCCTCGCCACCGGCGTCCTGCTGCACCTGGTCCGGGACCTCGCCTCCGGGCCGGGCGCACCACTGCTCTTCCCGTGGACCGAGGCGTGGGTCCGGGTGTCCGAGCGCAGTTACCTCGCGCTGGTGGCGGTGGCGGCCGTCGTCGCCACCGTGCGGCTCGCGCGGTCGGTCAGCGCGCGAGGAAGCGGCTGAGGAACGGCCGCGAGTACTTGGCGCACGAGCACATCGCGCAGTCGCTGCCCCGGCGGTAGTGCTCGTGGGCCTGCTTGCCGTGCCCGCACGAGCAGGGCTTGGCCATGGCGGCAGGAGCCATCGCCTGCCGGACCGAGGTGCGCGACGCAGCAGCGCGACGGGCCGCGGCCCGGTCGGCGGCCGGGGCAAACAGCAGCACGCTGCCCCCGATGACGACGGAGCCCCCCGCCGGAACGACCGACGGAGACAGACCAACCTGGAGACCGCGCACGGGCCCTGCCTTTCGCTGCGGCCCTCCCCCAGCGGCGCGAGCGTTCTCGCAGGAGGGCGAGCGGACGCTAACGCGATACGGCGCCCTCAACCCGTCAGGTGACTGAGCCGTCACGGCGCGTCGTCTCGCCCGTCCCAGCCGACCCAGCCGCACCGCCCCCCTGTGGACGGCGTCCGGCCAGGTCGCCCGGATGGTGGCGCCCGCTGCGAGGCCGTGCGGAACCGGAACGGCCCTTGCAACCTGGCCCGCATGTCGGTCGCCCCCTCCACCCCGGCCGCCTACGTTCACGGCCATCGTCGGCGCGTACACCTTGCGACCCGGCGCTCCAGCGAGCGCACCTGTGTCTCGCGCCCTGCCGCTGGGAATCCTGCGGCACCTGCGCCCCAGCGGCCGCGCCGGCATCGACAAGGCCTGGGCCATCGTCGGGGCGCGGACCTCACCGCATCGGGCTGCCTCGTCAGGCGACTGCGCGCCCGGAAGGCCACCGCCAGGGCGTGACCTCGGTCATGCCCTGACGCCCGGCGTGCTCTTCATCGCCCCACCGGCTGCCGCAGTGCGGGAATACCGCTCGCGGCTACGTATCCGACTCCGCATGCGGTTCACGTCCGCGAGCCGTGACCGCCAGTTGTCGGGGAACCCGCCGTTCGCAGTCACGAAGTGTGATCAGCACTGTCCGTAGCGTCATTGTTGATCACCTGAGCGATGGCAGGCCGTCGCGATCAGTGGTGACGTTATGGCTTGGTGTCAGTACGGAATGCGTTCGCCCCGCCTCAAAAGCAGCGTTGTGACCAGTGTCAAGGCGGCGTGAACATCACCACCGGTGCGAGTGAACGCACCAAGATCCGGTTTACAGAACTGGCCCTCTCCGGTACAAAAGTCCCTGAGTGATGAACACGCTGAGTGATGGCGGGTCGTCGCGGGGGTCTTCGGTCAGCCGACCGGGTGGCACCCGGGCAGGGGCTGGTGGCACATCGTCACCGACTCCGCGCCGTCCATCAGTACCTGCACAACGGGGAAGCGATGACCCGCCGGGCGCAATTGGTCGCCTTAGCCCGGCGGTGAGCAGAGGCGAAACCGGCCCGTTCCTTTCACAGGAGGAGTCCGGCTCATGCGCCGTAACACCGTGGTCGAGACGAAGGCCTCGCGCACGAACGACACCCACACCCCCAAGGTGAGCGTGGTCGTCCCGACGTACAACGAGGCCAAGAACCTCCCCCATGTGTTCTCGCTGATGCCCGACGACGTCCACGAGATCATCGTCGTCGACGGCCGCAGCGTCGACGACACCATCGAGGTCGCGAAGTCGCTGCGCCCCGACGTGAAGATCGTGCTGCAGAACCGCCTGGGCAAGGGCAACGCCATGGCATGCGGCTTTGAGGCCGTGACCGGCGACATCATCGTCATGCTCGACGCCGACGGCTCCGCCGACCCGCGCGAGATCCCGCTCTACGTCGCCGCCCTCACCGCCGGCGCCGACTTCGCCAAGGGCACCCGCTTCGCCAACGGCGGCGGCAGCTCGGACATCACCCGGGTCCGCGCCTGGGGCAACCGGTGGCTCAACCGCTCGGCCAACGTGCTGTTCGGTACCAGCTACACCGACCTCTGCTACGGCTACAACGCCTTCTGGGCGCACTGCCTCCCGGTCCTGGAGCTCAACGCCAGCGACAACGGGCAGACCGAGCGCACCTGGGGCGACGGCTTCGAGATCGAGACCCTGATCAACACCCGGGTCGCCAAGGGCAAGCTGCGCATCGTCGAGGTGCCGAGCTTCGAGTACGAGCGGCTGCACGGCACCAGCAACCTCAACACCTGGCGCGACGGCATGCGCGTCCTGCGCGCCCTGGTCATCGAGCGGCTGAACAGCAAGGGCAAGCTCGACCGGGACCGGTCGCTGCAGGCCACCACCACCCCGGCCGCCCGGTTGGTCGCGACCACCGTCGCCGACCTCGAGACGGCCGACGCGCAGTCCGCCTGATCGGTCTGAAGACCCCTCGGGCTCGTCGCGGTGCGACGAGCTCAAGGGGTCTTCGGCATCTCCGGGGTGGGTGCCGTCAGCCGCCGGCGCTCAGGCGCGGAGCAGGAATCGGGGGCCGGACCGGTCGAACCGGAAGCAGTCGCACATCCCGCAGTCCGAGCCGCTGCGGTAGTGGTCGTGGGCCTCGCGAGAGTGCGCGCAGGTGCACAGCTGGGTCCGGCACTTCCGGGACGCCTTCCGACGTTGGACCGGCTGCACCGGGTCGGGGACGAGATCGGGGACCGCGTGCAGGTGGCGGGCAGGGGCGATGTCGGTGCTCACGCGCATGGTGGGACCCCCTCCGCAGGCCGTCATCTTGGTCAACTGTCCATGGGACTGGCCAACCAAACCAGATGAACGGCTCGCTGCGAAGACCTCGCACAAATCCACAGCAGGAACTCAGGAATGCCGTGCCGCCACCAGCCGAGCTGAGCCCCTAGCAAGGGAAGGGCGACCGGGTGCTCGCGCACCGTGATCAGGGTGGTGAGCGGCGGAACCGGGCGCGCAGCGAGCGGTGGAAGCGTCCGCAGTCGCACAGAGCGCAGTCGCTGCCGGCGCGGTAGTGCTCGTGAGCCTGCTTCCGGTGCCCGCACGAACACGGCGCACCGGCGGGCTCCGGTGGCGGTGGGGTGTTCGCCATCGCCAGCGGTGGTGGAACGGAGTGGAGCCGGTAATCGCCGGGAGAACTCGCAGCCTCAGCGTCGAAGGGCATCCCGGCCTCCGTTCCTCAGGTCGCCGTGGGACGGAACGGTACGGCACAGGAGCCGCTGGAGCACTCCAACGGTGCATGGACCTGCAGGTGAGCGCGCGGAGGCGAGTGCGGCCGACTGTGCGCCGAGTCGCCGGTCGTCGTCAGGGCACCCCGGGCGTCGCCGTCCGTGGACCTCCCTCGCCGCGTGCGCCGGCATCTCCCGCGACGTCGGCAGGTCCCCACACGGAGGGAGTTGACGCATGCCGCGCTCAATCCGCGACTGGTCTCCGACGACGACTGCTGCATGCCGATCGCCACCGACCCGATGACCTCCGTGGCCACCGACGCCGTCACCCTGCTGCCCTCCCGGGCCGCGCTGATCGAGCGCCTGGCCGAGCGGGCGCCGTCCTCCGCGGACGACCCCGCCGCGCTGGTGCTGGTCGGGCTGCTCCCCCGCGACACCCGCTGGCCGCTGCCGGGCAGCCACCTCGGCCTGGTGGCTGCCGCTCTGTCGGCGGCCGTGCGGGCCGACGACTGGCTCGCCCGCTCCGGCCCCACCGAGTTCGCGGTGCTGCTCGGCAGCGCCGCTGGCGACGCCGAGACGGCGACCGAGCGGCTGCTGCAGGTGGTCGTCGGCGCCGGGGTGCCCGGGCTGACCGCGTGCGCTCGCATCGCGGCCCTCTCCCCCGACGCCTCGGCCACCGAGGTCCACCGCCGCGCCACCCTCTGCCTGACCACCGCGCTCAGCGTCGGCGGCGGCCGGGTCATCCGGTAGGGCGGCGCGCGCCGCTGACCTGGCGCCCGACGTCAGCGGACGACGGACTTCGCCTCGTGCGGGTCGTCGGTGCCGGCCCGGGCAGCGGCCTCGGCCTGACGGGCCTCGAGCCGCGCACGCTGCGGGATCACCGTGTACTTCGGGTCCTTGGCGCTGGCCATGCCGGCCTCGAACACGCCCATCCGGGTCAGCAGCGAACCGGTCGCCAGCAGCACGCCGCCGACCACCGAGCCGGCCCGGGTCCGGCCGAGCAGCGCGGTCACCCCGGCCCCGCTCACGGTCGCCGTCTTGGCCGCCCGGAGCAGCTTCCCGGCCTTGCCGATGGAGTACGGCTCACTGACGATGCCGTGCCCGTGCTCGACCCGGTGCATCGCCGCGAGCTCGAGGGCCACGCCGGTCAGCGCCACCTTGCGCGACGGCCCGGCCTCGTCGACCGGGGTCAGCGCCATGGTGACGCCACCGCCGGCGGCCATCGCCGACCCGGCGAACACGAACGGCAGCTCGTCGTACGGCGCGTGCCACGACGGGACGGCGGTGTTCGCGATCAGCACCGCGGTGTAGGTCGCCATCGGCCCGCCGAACGCAGCCGCGCCCACCGCCGAGGCCTTGCGCAGCACCGGGAACGCACCCGAGATCGACGGCAGGAACGGCAGCACCCGGGTGGCCAGGCCGTACACCGGCTTCAGGTCCAGCAGCCGCACCGCGGCCGCCGCGGAGGCCAGCGCGCTGAACGGCGACAGGATGTAGGAGCCCACCGACAGCGGCGACGTCGGCTTGAACACCCGCAGCATGTGCAGGAACCGCTCCGGCCGGCCGAGGTCGTCGATCAGCAGCACGACCGAGGCCAGCGCACCGACCCCCGCGGCGTACTCAGCGTTGCGGGCGAGCTTCGGCCGGCCGGTGAACTCCGCCAGCGCGGCGATCACCGACGAGGTGCCGGCCGCGCCCCCCATAAAGAAGTAGATCGGGACCTCGGGGTTCTTCCAGGTCGGCGACTTGATGATCTGCCGGCCGTAGTAGGAGCTGAACTCCGCGTCCGGCACCATGGCCGCCTCGCGGTTACCACTTCCCCAGCCGCCACCACCGCGGCGGCGCTTGCGCCGCGGCTTGGTGAGGTCCTCCCCGCCGGCCCGGTGCCAGCCGGCGCCGGGTGTCAGCGGCGCCTCACCGGCCGGCTCGTTCCCGCTCGTCGGCTGCTCGCTCACGCCGCCACCTCCTGTCGCCAGGAGCACGCCTTCGGCGAGGGCTCCGGTCGCCAAAGGCGTGCTTTTGGCGAGTGGTCGTGGCTCATCGCTTGCGCCCCACGAAGGCCGAGGCGACGACGCCGACGATGACCGCCGCGCCGGTCGCCGCGGCCCTCCACATCGACGGCAGGTCGCGGGTGGTGACGATCGGGTCCGGCGGGAAGCCGTAGACCTCGGGCTCGTCGAGCAGCAGGAAGAAGGCGCCGACGCCACCGACGCCGTCGGCCTCGTCCCGGCCGTAGAGCCGCGCCGTCTCCACGCCCTGCCCCTTGAGCGTCGCGAGCCGGGCGTCGGCCCGGGCCTGCAGCTCGTCGAGGTCGCCGAACTGGATCGACTGGGTCGGGCAGGCGGTGGCGCAGGCCGGCTGCAGCCCGTCGGTCAGCCGGTCGTAGCACATCGTGCACTTGAAGACCCGGCCGTCGTCCTCGCGCTTGTCGATGACGCCGTAGGGGCAGGCGGGCACGCAGTAGCCGCAGCCGTTGCAGATGTCGCCCTGGACGACGACGGTGCCGAACTCGGTGCGGAACAGCGCACCGGTCGGGCAGACGTCCAGGCAGCCGGCGTGCGTGCAGTGCTTGCAGACGTCGGAGGACATCAGCCAGCGGATCTGCTTGTCGCTGCCGCTCTGCCCGGTCTGCGGGTCGAACTCGCTCAGCGCTTCGGCGTTGAGCACGCTGGTCTGCGCGTTCAGCGTGCTGTCGGCCGTCGGGGTGATCGGGTTGACCGGCTGCCCGATGTCCTGCCGGTCATCGCCCGGCCGGCCGAACACCGGCATCGGGAGGTCGACGGCGCGGCTCTGCTCGATGAACGCCACGTGCCGCCACGAGTTCGCGCCGAGCTGGCCGGTGTTGTCGTAGGACATGCCGGACAGCCCCATGGCGTCCTTCGTGCCGTGCGAGTCGTCCATCGGGAGCGTGTTCCACTCCTTGCAGGCCACCTCGCAGGCCTTGCACCCGATGCAGACCGACGTGTCGGTGAAGAACCCGACCCGCGCCGGGTGGTCGGTCTCGTACCCCGCCTCACCCTGGACGTCGGGCAGTGGCCCGTACAGCCGGTTCCCCGAGACGACGCCGGTGTCCTTGCTGAGACCCGGGCTCGCTGAGCTGACAGTGGTCATGCGCCGGTCTCCTCGATCGCGCTCGGGTCCTGGTCCGGTGCCCGGCCGTTGACGCCGACCTTCCCCGACCCGACCCCGGCTCGGGTCCGGTAGGACTCGACGAACTCCAGCAGCTCCGGCCCGCGCGGACGGCGTCCGGGGACGATGTCGGCGGTGCTGACCTTGTCCTCCTGGATGTGGGTGTTCGCGTCCAGCACGATGCCCAGCAGGTCGTTGGCGTTGTCGCCGGTGGACAGCCCGCTGTAGGACCAGTGGTAGGGCATGCCGATCTGGTGCACCACCTGCCCGCCGCGCAGCTTGACCGGCCGGATCCGCTCGGTGACCAGCACCTTCGCCTCGATCGCCGTCCGGGCGCTGACCAGCGTGGCGAACTCGCCGTTGACCAGACCGCGCAGCTGCGCCAGCTCCGGGCTGACCTCGACGAAGAACTCCGGCTGGAGCTCGGACAGGTAGGGCAGCGTGCGGCTCATCCCACCGGCGGTGTGGTGCTCGGTGAGCCGGTAGGTGGTCACCTGGAACGGGAAGACCTCGCTGAGCGAGGGGTTCTCCCGGTTCCACGGCCCGGCGATGCGCTCGATCGTCGGGCTGGACTGCTGGTCGTAGAGGAAGTTCTCCACGACCGACTCGGCCGGCTCGTAGTGCGTCGGCATCGGACCGTCGACCAGACCGGACGGTGCGTACAGCCAGGCCTTGCCGTCCATCTGCATGATGAACGGGTCCGCCCCGCCGATCGCGGCCTGCGCCCGGGCACCCTCCGGCGGCACGTAGTCCGGCCGCTTGTCCGCCTCGAAGTCCGGCACGTCGTCACCGGTCCACTTCCCGGCGGCCTCGTCCCAGTACACGTACTTCTTGCGCTCGCTCCACGGCTTGCCGTCGGGGTCGGCGGAGGCACGGTTGTAGAGGATGCGGCGGTTGAGCGGCCAGGCCCAGCCCCACTCCAGCGCGACCGGGCCCTGCTCGCGACGCGGCTTGCGCCGCGCGGCCTGGTTGACCTCGTCGGCGTAGACACCGGAGTAGATCCAGCACCCGCTGCTGGTCGACCCGTCGTCCTTGAGCTCGAGGTACCCGTTGACCGCCCTGCCGTCGGGACCCACGCCGTTGATCTCGCGCAGCACCGCCGCCGCGTCGGGGTCGGCGGTCTCCCCGATCGTCGGGTAGTCCCAGGTCAGGTTCAGCAGCGCCTGGTCGCGTGGGTCCGTTGACCCGGCCAGCCGCTTCCGCAGGATGCGGCCCAGGTGGAAGTAGAACCACAGGTCGCTGCGGGCGTCGGCCGGCGGCTCGACCGCCTTGTGCCGCCACTGCAGCACCCGCTGCGTCTGGGTGAAGGTGCCTTCCTTCTCCGTGTGCGTCGCCGCCGGCATGAAGAAGACCTCGGTGCCGATCGTCTCCGGCGCCATCTCGCCGGACTCGATCTCCGGGCCCTCCTTCCAGAAGGTCGCCGACTCGATCATCTGCAGGTCACGGACGACCAGCCAGTCCAGGTTGGCCAGCCCGAACCGGTTCATCTTGCCGTTGGGGTGCCCGACCGAGGGGTTCTCGCCGACCAGGAAGTAGCCGTGCACCTTCCCGGCGATCATGTCCGCGATCGTCCGGTAGGAGCTGTGGTCGCCGTTGATCTTGGGGATCCAGTCGAACCGGAAGTCGTTCTCCGCACTCGCCGCATCGCCGAACCAGGCCTTGAGCAGGCTGACGGTGTACGCGCGTTTGTTGCCCCAGAAGCCCGCCTTGCCGGCGGCGTCGGCCACGTACTCGTCGACCGTGGAGTGCTGGGCGGCGTGCGGCATCGGCAGGTAGCCGGGCAGCAGGTTGTACAGCGTCGGGACGTCGGTCGAGCCCTGGATGCTGGCGTGCCCGCGCAGCGCCAGGATCCCGCCACCGGGCCGGCCGATGTTGCCCAGCAGCGTCTGCAGGATCGAGCAGCTGCGGATGTACTGCGCGCCGACGCTGTGCTGCGTCCAGCCCACGGAGTAGACCCACGCCGTCGTCCGCTCGCGGCCGCTGTTGCTGGTGACCCACTTCGCGACCTGCTCGAAGACCTCCGGCTCGATGCCGCAGACCTCGGCCACCATCTCCGGGGTGTAGCGGGCGAAGTGCCGCTTGAGCACCTGGAACACGCTGCGCGGGTGCTGCAGCGTCTCGTCCCGCAGGGGCTTGGCCGGGATGGACGCCCCACCGCTGCCCAGCGACTGCGCCTGGTCGGCGGACTTGACGTCGTGGTCGTCGCCGACGGCCTCCTGCTCGGCGGACCCCTGCGGGTCGTCGGCGCCGGAGTGCGGCTCGTCGGCGAACTCATACGCCCAGCTGCCGGTGTCGTAGTGGCCGTGCTCAGGGTCGAAGCCGGAGAACAGGCCGCCGAGGTCCTCGGTGTCGACGAACTCCTCGCCGACCAGCGCCGCGGCGTTGGTGTAGGCGACCACGTACTCCTTGAAGTACAGGTCGTTGTCCAGGACGTACCGGATCAGCCCACCGAGGAACGCGATGTCGGTGCCCATGCGCAGCGGGACGTGCAGGTCGGCGACCGCGCTGGTCCGGGTGAACCGCGGGTCGATGTGGATGACCTTGGCCCCCCGGGCCTTGGCCTCCATCACCCACTGGAAGCCCACCGGATGGCACTCGGCCATGTTCGAACCCTCGATGACGATGCAGTCGGAGTTCGCCAGGTCTTCCTGGAAGTTGGTCGCGCCACCACGGCCGAACGAGGTCCCCAGACCGGGGACCGTCGAAGAGTGCTATATGCGGGCCTGGTTCTCGATCTGTATCGCGCCCAGGGCGCTGTACAGCTTCTTCATCAGGTAGTTCTCTTCGTTGTCCAGCGTCGCGCCGCCCAGGCTGGCCAGGCCCATGGTGCGGTTGACCCGCTTGCCCTCGTCCTCGACCTGCCAGCCCTTCTCGCGGGCCTCCAGGACGCGGTCGGCGATCATCTCCATCGCCGTGTCGAGGTCCAGGTCCTCCCAGTCCGTGGCGTACGGACGGCGGTACCTGACCGTGGTGACCCGGGTCGGGCTGGTGACCAACTGCTTGCTCGCGCTGCCCTTGGGGCAGAGCCGGCCGCGGCTGATCGGTGAGTCCGGGTCGCCCTCGATCTGGACGATCTTCTCGTCCTTGACGAACACGCGCTGGGCGCAGCCGACCGCGCAGTACGGGCAGACGGACTTCACGACCCGGTCGGCGGTCGCCGTCCGGCTGACCACCTGCTCGGTGGCCTTGCTGCGCGCAGCCACCCCCCGGCCGAGCGGGTCCGCGCCGGTGAGCTGCCGGAACACCGGCCAGGAGTCGAGCCACGTCTTCACGATCGGGAGCTTGCCACCCGATCGCCCGCCACGCGCGTCCACCCCGCGCCGCGTCGCGGCGCGGTGCCCGCAGGCGTGAGCGCGGACGACCGATCCCGGCGGTGCGCTGCTCGCGAGCGGCCGGTCCGCTGGGTCGGCTGGCCGAGCGGGGACCGTTCGGCCACCATGTGCGCAGCCTGCGTCCGATCCCCCGGGTCGGCGCGGTCAGGGTCCCCCCGTCGGTCGGTCGACCGGGGGAGCCGCCGCCGGGCCACCCTGCTCCTGGTCCTGCGCTGCACCGCCCGCGCAGCGCCCTGCTGCCGGAGGCCGCGAGGAGGACCCGTGCGCGAGGACCAGGCCGAGGCCGTCTCGTGTCACCGCTGCGGGCACAGCTACCACGAGCACGCCCCGGCGTGCGTGGCCTACGACGCCTGCCGGTGCTCGAGCTTCCAGTGGGTCGACCCCGCGCCGTCCCGGGATGTCCTGGGCTACCACCGGCTCCCCCGCAGCAGCTGACGACCGGCGGGCCCTGGTGCTGCTGAGTAGCGTTCTCGGCAACACCTCAGGAGGCACGCCATCCCCATGGACATCGCAGGCAGCACCGATCCCACCCACGGCCGTCCGCAGGACGGAGACCACGCGCCACAGGTCCCGACTGCTCGACCCACGTCGGAGTCGACCGTCGACTGCCCCGAGTGCGGGGAGCCCAGCAGCCCGCAGCGGATCGCGACCTGGGGCCACTGCCGGGCCTGCCGCACCGCGGACTCCCGCTCGAAGAGCCCGCTGCGCTGGTGACCCCGCGCCGCTGACGGTCAGCAGGCCGTCTCGGCGCGGGACACCCAGACGCCGGACCCCGCCTCCACCAGGCGGTATCCCTCCCGCTCGCGGTCGTCCACGGCCACCAGCCAGCACTCCGACGCGTCGCTGAACATCCCGGTCCACCAGCCCTGGTCGCCCGGGGCGTCCCGGCCGGCGTGCGCCGCGGCCACGGCGGTGTGCCAGCCCGACCACTCCTGCCCGGCGGCGATCGACATCGGGTCCACCCCGGCGTCGAACAGGTCCTGGGCGGCGGTCCACCGGGCGGTGTCCGACCGCAGGGTGCCGGCGGTCAGCACGACTGCGACGGCACAGCACGCCGCGAGCAGCGCCCCCGACCCGAGCCACGCCAGACGGGGCGGCGCGGCAGCGGTCCCGGCCGGGGGCACCGACTGCAGCACCAGGACGGCGAGCACCGGCGGCAGCGCCAGCAGGTACCGGGAGTACGTCGTCTGGCCCACCAGGTCCTGCACCAGCAGCCCGGCGACGGTCAGCGCCAGGAACCAGCTCAGCACCCGCGCGGCCGGGTCGGCGCGCGCCGCCAGCGGCCGGCTCCGCCGGTCGGCCAGCCGCTCGACCAGCACCCCGGCCGACACCACGGCGACCCCGCACACCCCCGCCCAGACGGCGTCGGGCACCAGCACCGCGCGGCTGCCCAGCTCCGCGGTCGAGTAGCCGCCGCGCTGGCTCAGGTAGTTGGCCGGGAAGAGCGGCCGGTCCAGACCCTGCGAGACCGCGACGGCTCCGCACCCGGCGAGGCCGACGGCGAGCCAGGACCGGCCCCGCCGCCACCAGCGGCCGAGGAACAGCGTCAGCGGGCTCAGCACGAGGCCGGTCCAGAACAGCGCCTCGGCTCCGTGCGCGGCGGTGGCCACCAGGTCGACGGCGAGGACCGGCGGGTCGTCACCGGCCAGCGACCGCCGCCACCACTCGAACGCCACCACGGCCACCACGCCGACCGCCGCCGACGCCCAGGCCGGTGCCCGCAGGTCGCGGCGGGTCGCCACGGCGGCGATCAGCACCGCGGCCGGCGCGGCCAGCGCACCCTCGCGGACGGTGAAGGCCCACAGCCCCACCCCCACGGCCCCGATCAGCAGCAGCCGAGCGGCGCGGCGACCCGGCGCCCGCACGGCGGCCACGCCGAGCAGCACCGACCCGAGCACCAGCAGGGCAGCCAGGACGTCGGTCATGAACGAGGTGGACAGCAGCCACAGCTCGCACGTGCCGACCAGGGTCAGCGCACCCAGCACGGCCCGGCCGGGCGGTGAGAACCGGCGCAGCAGCGCGTAGGCCACCGCGGGCAGCAGTGCGGCCGCTCCCACGTCCAGGGCCTGCAGGGTCGCCACACCGCCGCCGGTCAGCCGGAGGGCCCCGGCCCCCAGGACGCTCTGTCCGACCAGGGACATCCGGTTCCAGCCGACCAGCCGGACCTCGCCGGTGTCGGCCAGCCGCTGCGCGATCCGCAGCATCGCCCAGTCGTCGTTGTGCGGGAGCCCCCAGGCGCCGGTCCCGGCGGCGAGCGCCGCGGACGCCGCGGCGAAGCCGAGCACCAGCCCCACGACCACCACCCGGTCGGCCGCGCGCGGGCCGACCACGCCGTCCGGCCCCCGCTGCACGAGACGGGATGCTGCCACGGCTGCCCGCCCTCCTTGGGGTGAGGGCTGCGCCGCTGGTCTGCAGAGCGGCCGGGCCGGTCCCGACAACCCTGGGGTGACCACCGGACCCCTCGCCGCTCCGACGCCGGCCGTGTCCGCCTCCTCCCCAGGCGGCTCGGCCGCCCCCGCCCTGCGTCGGCACCTGCTCCTCGCCGTCCTCGCCGCGTTCCTCCCGCTGGCCGCCGCCCTGCTGCCCGACAGCTGGTCGGTCGGCGTGGCGGTGACCGTCAACTTCCTGGCCGTCGTGGTCGTGCTCGCGCTGCTGGTCCGCTCCGGACGGCGCAGCGCCCACCCGGCCGGGTGGCGCTGGTACGCGATCTCGGTGGCCACGAGCGCCGCCGGTGCCCTGGTGGCCGGCGCCTGGCTGCCCTGGGGGCAGACGGCGCTGGGCAGCGTCCCCGGTCAGCTGCTGGTGGTCGTGGCCATCGTGCGCATGCTCGACCGCTCGTCCCTGCGGGGTGCCCGGGCCCGGATCACCTCGATGCTCGTGCTGTTCGTGGTCGCCGACCTGCTGACCGTGCACACGCTCTACCACCTCACCATCGCCCGGTCCGGCGTCCTGTCGCTGGACCAGACGATCGCGCTGTTCGCCCTGCTGTTCAGCATCGCGATCGGCACCGGGTTCTCCCTCGTCCTCATCGCGGTCTGCGCCGCCGAGCAGCGCCGCGTCGGCTGGCTGCTGTTCGCCTCCCAGGTGGCCACCGCGCAGGCCGGCGCCTGGTCCTCGATCGCGACCGGCCCCGGGGTCGTCCAGTACCTCGCCTGCGCCACCAGCATCCTGGGGCTCACCCTGCTCGCCGTGGCCTGCGCGACCGACCGGTCCCGCCCGGCTCCCGACCGGCGGTCCGCGGACGGCTCCACGCTGGGCGCGCTGCTGCCGCACGCCACCGCGATGACCGGCGGCTCGCTGCTGCTGCTCAGCGTCCCGGTCACCGGCACGCTCACCGTCTTCGGCACGACGCTGGGCGTGCTGGCCCTCGGCGCCCTGTTCGCCCACCAGGCGGTGTCCTGGCGCACCCAGGGGCGGCTCACCCGGGACCTGCAGCGCAGCGAGGCCTACTTCCGCACCCTCGTGCGCGGCAGCGCCGACCCGGTGGTGATCCTCGACGACCAGCTGACCGTCAGCTGGGTGTCACCGGCCATCACCGGCCTGCTCGGCGTCGAGCCGCAGCGCATCGCCGGGCGCCCCGTCGCCGAGGCGGTGCACCCGGACGACGCCGCCGGCCTGGTGGCGGCGCTGGCCGCTCCGCACGACGAGGAGGTCCGGACCCGCAGCGCCCGGGTCCGCCACTGCGACGGCACCTGGCGGCTCCTCCAGGCCCAGGTGCGCGACCTGCGCAGCGACCCCGACGTGGGCGCCCTGGTGCTGTACTGCCGTGACGTCACCGCCACCGCCCCGCTGCCGGTGGTGACCGACCTCGCCTTCGCCACCACCGACCCGGCCACCGGGCTGCCGAACCGGTCCGCCCTCACCCAGCGGCTGGCCACCGTGCTGCGCGCCCCCTGGGTGTCCGCCACCTCGCTGGTGGTGCTGGGGGTCGACGGTCTCGCCGACGGCGACGACGCCGCGATGCTCCGCGAGCTGACCACCCGGTTCAGCCGGGCGCTGCGCGGGGACGACTGGCTCGCCCGCTCCGGGGTCAGCGAGTTCGCCGTGGTCGTCGACGGCGGCATCGCCGACGCCGAGACCGTCGCCGCGCGGCTGGTCGCCGCGGTCGAGCCGGTCGCCAGCGGCCCGGGGGCGACGCTGCGGCTCACCGCCGCGGCCGGCGTCAGCGGGCTCTCCACCGACGTCGACGCCGGTGAGGTGCTGGGCTGGGGCGACCTGGCGCTGCGCAGCGCGCGCGGCGCCGGACCCGGCCAGGTGCGCCGGCACTCCGACGCCCTGCGGATCACCCAGGACCGCCAGGAGGCGCTGCGGGCCGACCTGGCCGACGCCCTGCACGCGGACCGCCTGCACCTGGTCTACCAGCCGGTCGTCGACCTGGCCCTGCGCCGCACGGTGTCGGTCGAGGCGCTGCTCCGCTGGCAGCACCCGGTCTACGGCGCCGTCTCCCCCGCCGAGTTCATCCCGCTGGCCGAGGAGTCCTCGCTCATCACCGACATCGGCCGCTGGGTGCTCTCCCGCGCCACCGCGGCCGTCGTCGCGCTGCCGCACCCCGACCTCGGCGTCGCGGTCAACGTCTCCGCCCGGCACGTGCGCAGCGGTGCGCTGGTCGACGACGTCCTGGCCGCCCTGGACGCCAGCGGGCTGCCTGCCTCCCGGCTGGTCCTGGAGATCACCGAGTCCGTGCTGCTGGACGACGGTCACGTGGTCGCCGACCTGCAGCTGCTGCGCCGGCTCGGCGTCCGCATCGCGGTCGACGACTTCGGCACCGGCTGGTCCTCGCTGGCCTACCTGGTGGGCCTGCCGATCGACGTGCTGAAGATGGACCGCCAGTTCCTCGCCGACGTCGAGACCGACCCGCAGCGCCGGGCGCTGTGCGCCTCGGTGCTGCACCTGGGCACCAGCCTGGGCCTGGCCGTCGTGGTCGAGGGCGTGGAGACCCAGGCCGAGCTGCAGCTGCTGCGTGACATGGGGCACCGCTTCATCCAGGGCTTCCTGCTCGCCCGCCCGATGGACGTCGCCGCGCTCGGGACGCGGCTGCCCGGCATCGGTGCCGACGGCGCTCCGACCCCCTGCGCCGACCTGCCCAATGGCGACCCCGCCCACCCGGTGGGCGCGCGCTTCCCCCGGCCCACGCGGTGACCGGCGTGCGCCGCTCCGCGCCGGCGCTGACCGCCCTGGCCGTGCTGACCACCGTCCTCCTCACCCTGCCGGTCGGCCCGGTGGGCACCCGGCCGCAGTGGGACGACCTGGTGCTGGCCGCGACGGCGGCGTGGGCGGCCTGGCGCTGCAGCACGCTGACCCGGTCTATGCGCCGTCGGGACCGGCTGCCCTTCCAGGTCCTGGGCACCGGCGCGCTGGTGTTCGCCGCGGGCAGCCTGGTCACCGGCGTGGGCCTCGGTGGCCAGCTCGGCGGGCTGGGCCTCGGCGACGCGCTGGTCATGGTGGCCTCGCTCGGCCCCACGGTCAGCTCGGCGCTGCTCGGCGGCCGGGTGTCCGGCGCCCGCTGGCCGATCCTGGTGATCGACGGGCTGCTGGCCACCGTGGCGCTGGTCGTCGTCGCCGACGTCCTGGTGCTCTCCCCCGCGCTCGCCCCGGGCGCGCTCGCCGACGACCAGGAGCCGCTGCTGCTGGCCTACGGCCTCTACCCGGCCGTCGTGATGGGCGTCGTCGGTGCCCTGTGCACCGTCACGACCACGGCGGTGACCCGCTCGGCCACCGGCATGGTGCTGGTGACCGGCCTGTTCAGCCTGGCCTCCGGGTTGCTCGCCGCCGCCATCGCACGGCCCGAGCCGGGTTGGGCCGCGGCGGCCGACGTCGCCGTCGTGCTGGCCCTCGCCGCCGGCGTGCGGGTGGTCCAGCTCGCCGCCGGCAGCACCGCGCCGTCGGCGGCCGACGCGGCCGTCGCGGTCAACCCGGCCGGCGCCGTGATCGTCGTCGTCGCGCTGGTCGGTGTGCCCGTCATGCTGGTGACCGCGCTGGTCCGGGACATGCCGCTGGACGCCGGCGCGGTCGCCGGGACGGCGATCGTCATCGCCCTGCTGCTGCTGCGCGTGGTGGTCCGGATCCGGGACACCGGCCGGGTCCGCGAGGACCTGGTGCGCAGCGAGCAGGACTTCCGCGGGCTGGTCGAGGCCAGCTCCGACGGCGTCGCGATCATCGACGCCGACCTGCGGCTGGAGTTCACCTCGCCCGCCGCCCGCACGCTGCTCGGCGTCGCCGACCCCGACCCGCACCCGCTGCTGCTGGACCTGCTGCACGAGGAGGACCGCCCGCGGGTCCGGCTCGAGCTGACCGGCGCGGTCGGCGCGGTCACCCCCACCCTGCAGCTGCGCGTCCCGCACGCCGACGGCGACGCCCGCGAGCTGGAGGTCACCCACCACGAGCGGCCCGGCAGCGGCCGCCGGGTGCTGCACCTGCGCGACGTCACCACCAGCCGCCGCCGCGAGCGCGAGCTGGAGCGGATGGCCTTCACCGACCACCTGACCCGGCTGCCGAACCGGGCGATGCTGTTCCAGGAGATGGCTGCGCCGTCCGCCGCCGAGCGGCGGCTGCTGGTGCTCGACCTCGACGGCTTCAAGGCGGTCAACGACACCGCCGGGCACGAGTTCGGTGACCTGCTGCTGGTCGAGGTCGCCCGGCGGCTGCAGAGCCTGCTGCGCACCGACGACCTGGTCGCCCGCCTCGGCGGTGACGAGTTCGCCGTGCTCATCACCGGGGACGAGGAGGCCGGGACCGAGGCCGCCCAGCGGGTCGTCGACGTGCTCGGCCAGCCCTACCGCGTCGATGGCCGGACGTTCTCCGTCGGCGCCAGCGTCGGACTGTGCCGGGTGCACCCCGGCGGTGGTCAGCTGGCGTTCCGGCTGGCCGACACC
Organism: Modestobacter altitudinis; assembly: GCF_005930475.1. GTDB lineage: Bacteria > Actinomycetota > Actinomycetes > Mycobacteriales > Geodermatophilaceae > Modestobacter > Modestobacter altitudinis. The sequence continues at coordinate 51,380 of NZ_SJEW01000012.1, read as the reverse complement.
GCGCTGCGCGCCGCGAAGCAGGCCGGCAAGGGCTGCTGGCGGGTGCACAGCGAGGACCGGGGCGGCCAGGCCGCGGCCACCAGCGACGTCGCCACCGCGCTCGCCGACGGGGAGGTGCAGCTCCGCTACGACGTCGTCGCCACCAGCGACACCGGGCTCATCACCGGGGTGCACGCCGCACCGGTGTGGGCGCACCCCGAGCTGGGCCTGCTGCCGGCACCGGAGCTGTGGGCCGCCGCCGAGCGGCAGGGGCAGGACGGCGCGCTGCAGCAGTGGCTGCTGCGCCAGGCCTGCGCCGAGGTGGCCGCGCTGGGCGGCGAGCTGCAGGTCGGGTTCGACCTGCCGCCGCGCCAGCTACGCGCCGACGAGCTGGCCGGGGAGGTCGCCGCCGCGCTGGCCGTCAGCGGCATGGCCCCGCGCCAGCTGGTGCTGGCCTTCGACGAGGAGGTGCTGCAGACCTCCTCGGCCGGGCTGATCCCGGCGCTGCACGTGGTGCGCGCCGCCGGCGTGCACCTGTGCCTCAACGACTTCGGGATGGGTTCCACGCTGTGGTCCCAGCTGGCCCGGGTCCCGCTGGACACCGTGCGGGTGGACGTGCGCGGGCTGGCGGCCCCCGACGACCACGAGCGGACGATGAAGGTGCTGACCGCCATCGAGTCCAGCGCCGCCGCCTTCGACGTGTACACCCTCGCCGGCGAGGTGGGCAGCCCGGAGCTCTACGACCGGATCCGCGCGCAGTGCCGGATGGCCGTGACCGGGCCGGTGCTGCCCAGCGGGCTCACCGCGGCCCAGGTCGCCGCGCTGCTCCGGCACCCCTCGGCGGTCGTGATCGCGGCGTCCCCGGTGCCGCGCCCCCGCGCCGAGGTGTGAGCCGGACGAGTGGTGACCAGGGTCGTGATCAGCGCCGATACTGGGCCGGTGACCCCTCCGCGCCTGCACTTCCTCGGTCACTCGACGGTGCGGGCGGAGCTGGCCGGGAAGACCGTGCTCACCGACCCGCTGCTCACCGTCCGGCTGGGCCCGCTGCGCCGGGTGGTGACACCGCTGACCCCGTCGTCGTGGGCCGGGGTGGACCTGGTGCTCATCTCCCACCTGCACAACGACCACCTGCACCTGCGCTCGCTGCGGCTGCTCGGCCGGAGCACCCCGGTCGTCGTCCCGCGCGGTGCCGGCCGGTGGCTGACCCGGCACGGCTTCACCGCGGTGGAGGAGCTGGCTCCGGGCGAGAGCCTCACCGACGGCGGGCTCACCGTGGCCGCCACCCACGCCGACCACGCCGCACACCGCTGGGGTCCGCGGCTCACCCACGGCCCGCACGCCCCGGCGGTCGGGCACCTGCTCTCCGGCGACGGGACGACCGTGTACGCCGCCGGCGACACCGACCTCTTCGCGGGCATGACCGACCTGGGCGCCGAGGGCATCGACGTCGCGCTGCTGCCGGTGTGGGGCTGGGGTCCCTCGCTGGGCCCCGGGCACCTGGACCCCGCCGGGGCGGCCGCGGCGGTGCAGCGGCTCCGCCCGGAGGTCGCCGTCCCGGTGCACTGGGGCACCTTCGCCGTCGCCGGGCTGACCTCGCTGCCCAGCCCGTGGCGGGCGCGGATGCGCGCGCTGCTGACCGAGCCGCCGCGCCGGTTCTCTGCCGCGGTCACCGCCGCCGCGCCGGCGACGCACGTGGCGCTCACCGCGCCCGGGTCGGCGGTGGTGCTGCCGGCGCCGGTGGACTCCGGGGGCGCCGCGTGAGCACGCCGGCCGTGCTGGCCGCGAGCTGGACCGACGGCAGCTCGCTGGGCTACCCGGTCCTCCTCGGCGGGGTGCTGCTGGGTTCCGTCGTCCCGGTGGTGCCCACCGGGGCGGTCGTCGGCGCTGCGGCGGCGGTCGCGCTGACCACCGACCACCTGTCGCTGCCGCTCGTCGTCCTGCTGGCCACGCTCGGCGCCTTCGCCGGCGACGTCATCACCTTCAGCATCTGCCGGTTCGGCGGCCCGGCAGCGGTCCGCTGGGTCGCCCGCGGCCAGCACGCCGACCGGATCGACGAGGTGCGCGAGCAGTTCCGCCGGCACGGCTGGCAGATCGTCGTCGTCGGCCGGCTGCTGCCCGCCGGCCGGATCCCGGTGCTGCTGGCCGCCGGGGCGCTGGCCTACCCGTGGCGGCGGCTGCTGCCGGCGTCCTTCGCCGCGGCGCTGGTCTGGGCGGTCGCCTACGCGCTGCTCGGCGTGGTCAGCGGCGGCATCTTCGACTCCCCGCTGCTCGCCACGCTGATCGCGACGCTGCTCGTGCTGCTGGTCGGCATCGTGCTGAACCTGGTCTCCGCCCACCGCAGGAAGAAGACCGCCCCGGTCCCGGCGCCGAACCCGGCTGCGGTTTCGGCGCCGAACCCGGCTGCGGTTTCGGCGCCGAAACCGGAGGACGACGCGCTCTCGCAGGCGAAGGTGCACGGGGACGACGCGCGCTGCGAGCGGCCGTGAGCGAGGCCCGCTCCCCCGGCCGGGTGCTGCGGACCGGCCGGACGCTGGCCCGGGTGGTGCTGGTGTGGGCCTTCGTCACCGGCGCGCTGGTCGTCCTCGACGACTGGCTGTCCGGGTTCGCGATGACCTCGTGGTGGCAGCCCCCCGTCGCCGCGCTGCTGCTCGGGGTGCTCGCCGCGGTCGGCTGGCCGCTGGTCATGCGGGTGGCGCTGCCGATCGCCTTCTTCACCCTCGGCCTGGGCAGCTTCCTGATCATGGGCGCGGGTGTGCTGGCGATCTTCTACGCGATCCCCGGCGTCCGGGTGCACTCGTTCTCCACCAGCGTCGTCGTCGCGGTGGTCATGGCCGCCATCGCCGGGGTGATCAGCAGCGTGCTGGCGGTCAACGAGGACGAGGTCTTCTTCCGCCGCGCCCGCCGCCGCGGCGCCGGCGCCGGCGCCGGCAGCGGCGAGCTCCCGCACGGCGTGGTCTTCCTGCAGATCGACGGGCTGGGGCACGCGGTCGCCCGGCGCGCGGTCCGGGACGGCTCGATGCCCACCCTGGCGGCCTGGCTGCGCGCCGACACCCACGTGCTGCGCACCTGGCACACCGACTGGAGCTCGCAGACCGGCGCCAGCCAGGCCGGCATCCTGCAGGGCTCGAACTCCGGCATCGTCGGGTTCCGCTGGTACGACAAGGAGCGCGACCGGGTCGTCTCGGTCTCCCACCCCGAGGACGCCGCCGAGATCGAACGCCGGCACTCCGACGGCAGCGGGCTGCTGGCCGGGGACGGCGCGGGGCGCGGCAACCTCTTCACCGGCGACGCCGCGCACGTCTCGCTGACGATGAGCTCGCTGGCGGTCGTCGTCGGCCGGGGGTCGCGGCGGGAGCGGCGCAGCCGGGACCGGATCGGCGCCGGGTACTACGCCTACTTCGCCAACCCGGTCAACGCGCTGCGCACCCTCGGCGTCGCGCTGGTCGAGGTCTACCGCGAGCTGGCCGCCGCCGCCCGGCAGCGCCGGGCCGACGTCCGGCCGCGGGTGAAGCGCGGCGGCATCTACCCCCTGGCCCGGGTCGGGTCGACGGTGCTCATCCGGGACGTCGTGGTCAACGCCGTCCTGGAGGACATGCTCGCCGGCCGGCCGGTCGTCTACGCCGACTTCGTGGGCTACGACGAGGTGGCCCACCACTCCGGGATCGAGCGGTTCGACACCCTCGAGGTGCTGCGCCACATCGACCAGCAGATCGGCCGGCTCGCCCGCGCGGCCCAGCTGGCCCCCCGCCCCTACCACCTGGTGTGCCTGTCCGACCACGGGCAGACCCAGGGCCAGACCTTCGCCGACCGGTTCGGTGAGACCGTCGAGCAGCTGGTCGGGCGGCTGTGCGGCGCCGTTCCCCCGGAGCCGCGGCGCCGGCTGCTCGGCCTGCTCCCGCCCGCCCCGGTGAGCGACAGCCGGCGGCCGGCCGAGTCCTGGCAGGTGACCTCCGCCCTCGCCGAGAGCAGCGGGTTCATCGCCCGGCGGCTGCGCGACCGGGTCTCCCCGGGCGGTGCGGCCGAGGAGGTCACGCCGGTGGGCGTAGCCGGCGCGGTCACCCGGGTCGCTCCCGGCGTCGTCGTCAGCGTGTCCGGGCACATGGCGCAGGTCTGCTTCGCCGACCTGCCCGGCCGGGTGCCGCTGGAGACGATCGAGCGGCGCTGGCCGCACCTGCTCCCCACGCTCGTCGACCACGCCGGCATCGGGTTCCTGCTCGTGCAGTCCGAGGAGTTCGGCCCGGTGGTGCTCGGCCGGGACGGGCTGCACCGGCTGCGCACCGGGGTGGTGATCGGCGAGGACCCGCTGGCCGCCTACGGCGAGCACGCTGCCACCCTGGTCGCCCGGGTGTCGTCGTTCCGGACCTGCCCCGACGTCGTGGTCAACAGCCGCTACGACCCGGTCACCGACGAGGCCTCGCCGTTCGAGCCGCACGTCGGCTCGCACGGTGCGCTGGGCGGCCCGCAGCAGCACGGGTTCCTGGTGCACCCGCGGGAGTTCGGCGACCCGGGCGAGGTGGTCGGCGCCGAGCAGCTGCACCGGGTGCTGCGAAGCTGGCTGACCGGCCTGGGCCACCCCGCGCCCCTCGGGACGCCGGCCGAGGTCGGCGTCCTCACCCCGAACGGCTGAGCCGGGGCGTCAGCCGACGCCGATGCTGATCACCGGGGCGGCGTTCGGGTCCAGCCAGCGCATCAGCTGCTGCAGGACGCCGCGGTCGACGGCCACGCAGCCGGCGGTGGCCCCGCCGTTGGAGATGTGCAGGAAGAACGCCGACCCGGCGCCGCGGACGACCGGGGCGCGGTTGTAGTCGATGACCACCGCGTTGTCGTAGACGGCGCCGGCCGCGTACAGGTTCTCCCCCGCCCGCTCGTCGAACGGGCAGGTGCCCGGCGCGCACCGCGCAGGGGCGTTGTACAGCGGGCTGCCGGTGTCGGACACCCACCAGTCGGACCGGTCGACCACCCGGTAGGGCAGCGCCGTCCCCGGGTTGCCGGCCCGCCCGAACGCCGTGGTGAGGGAGAACGTGCCGGCCGGGGTCCGGGTCGACGACTCGCTGGCCGCGCCCACCCCGGCACTGCCGACCCGGGCCGGCACCGGGCCGAGGACGGCGGACCAGCCACCCGGGCCGCGCTGCCACGCGGTGACCGTGGCGGTGCTGGAGCCGGCCGAGGGCGCCACCACGGTGATCACCTGGTTGCCGGGCGGCGTGACGCCCAGCGGCAGCGTCGCGCCGCCGACGACGGTGCCGCCCGTCGGGGTCCAGCTGATCGAACCGCGCTGGAAGTCCTGCGCCCGCCCCCCGGGGACGGCGTACTCGTCGCTGACCGGGAACCCGAGAGCCGAGCTCTCCCAGCCTGCCGCGGCCCAGCGGTCGCGGATGGCGCCGTACACGCCGTGTGCCCCGCTGGCCGGCGACCAGTAGACCGAGCCGCCCTGGAAGTGGTTGTACCGGCCGAGCCCGTTGGGGGTGCTCAGTTCGTCGGTGGTCGGCAGGCCGAGGACCGAGCCCTCCCGGCCCAGCGCGTCGTACCGACCGAAGATCGAGCCACCGACCTGGTGTGCGCCGGTGCCGGGCGACCAGTAGACGGCCCCGCCCTGGAACAGCTCGTACCGCCCGCGGCCGCCCTGCGTCATGCCCTCGTCGGTGATCGGGTAGCCCAGCGGCCCGGCCTCCCAGCCGAGCCATGCCCACCGGTCGCGGATGGCGCCGACGACCGACCACGCACCCGTGGCCGGCGACCAGTACACCGACCCTGCGGCGAAGTGGTTGTACCGGCCGTACCGCGACGGCGTCGCCAGCTCGTCGGTGAGCGGCCCGCCCAGCACGCCACCGGGGCCCCCGAGGGCCTGGTAGTGGGTGAGGATCGAGCCGATCACCTGGCGCGTCCCGCCGGCCGGCGAGGGGTACGCGGTCGCCGAGGCGCTCGGCGCGCCGAGGCCGACCACGGTGACCAGCACGACGGCCAGCAGCGCGGTCAACCGGCCCAGCCGGGCCCGCGCGCGGCGGGCCGGAGAGGTCGTGCTCATCTGGTCGCTCCCGCGTCGTCCGGTCCGGTCGGCAGGAACCTAGGACGGTGGGACCGGCCGGCCCGGCAGGGGCGCCCCGGTCGCGCCCCACCGCAACCACCGGCCCCACCCACCGCAGCCGTCCACCGCGCGGGTGGTCGGCTGCGGTCGGGCCGGACCTGCCACCCCGACCGCGAGGGCGCGTGAAGTTCATGTGAACGACGCCCCGGCGACGCGCGGAGGGCGGCCGACGTGCCCGACAGTGGGCGGATGCGACCTGACGCCCGCGCATGGTTCGAGCACCGCACCACGTCGGCCACCTCCCTGGCCGAGATCGACGTCCCCGCCCTGCTGTCGGCCAAGCGCCGCGGCGGGCACCGGATCAGCGTCGTCCTGCCCGCCCGGGACGAGGAGGCGACCGTCGGCGTCCTCGTCCGAGATCTCGTCGAACGCTGGGTGCAGGGCGTCCCCCTGGTCGACGAGGTGGTCGTCATCGACTCGAACTCCAGCGACCGGACGGCGGAGGTGGCCCGGGCGGCCGGGGCCGACGTCGTCGCCGCGGCCGACGTCCTGCCCTCCCACGGCGACCGCCGCGGCAAGGGCGAGGCGTTGTGGAAGTCACTGGCCGCCACCACCGGCGACCTCGTCGTCTTCATGGACTCCGACCTGCTCGGCCACGTCGGCCACTACGTACCCGGGCTGCTCACCCCGCTGCTGACCGACCCCCGGGTCGACTACGTCAAGGGCTGCTACACCCGTCCGCTGAGCATCGACGGCGAGCACCGGCCGGCCGGTGGCGGCCGGGTCACCGAGCTCACCGCCCGTCCGCTGCTCAACGCGCTGTGGCCGGAGCTCGCCGGCTTCGTGCAGCCGCTCGGCGGGGAGTACGCCGGGCGCCGGTCGGCCCTGGAGCAGGTGCCGTTCGTGTCCTCCTACGGCGTCGAGGTGGGGCTGCTGATCGACCTGCTGCAGGTCTGCGGCCTGTCCGGGCTGGCCCAGGTCGACCTGGGCACCCGCACCCACTCGCACCAGACCGATCAGGCGCTGGGCACGATGGCCGGGCAGATCGTGAACACCCTGCTGGCCCGGGCCGAGCGGGGCCGGCACGGCCGCCGGCTGGAGCCCGGCGGCCTGCTCACGCAGTTCAGCCACGACGGCGACCGGTTCGTCCCGACGAGCACCGCGGTCGCCGTCGACCAGCGGCCGCCGATGGCGACGGTGGCGGAGTACACCCTGCTCCAGGAGGGCATCGTCGGCTGATGCCGCCGGGGGTGACCCCTAACAGGTGACCGGCGTGCGCAGGCGGGTGAACCCGGTGCGCCGGGTCTCAGGACGGCCCGGGTGCCGGTCGATGGAGCGGACATGAGGCTCCTGTCCGCACCCGTGCTCCACCAGGTCCAGCTCCGCTACGACGCGCTCCGCGACGTCGGCACCGGCCGGCTGGTCGTGCTGCTGGCCGACGTCGTCTGGGTGCACCCCACCTGGGGTGACCTCCCGGCCGACGACGCCTGGTCCGCCGCCGAGCGGGCCGGGGTGCAGGGCGTGCTGCGCCGCTGGCTGCTGACGCAGGCCTGCCGGGACGCCGCCGCGTTCCCGGCCACGGTGGGCGTTGGCGTCCGGCTGCCCGGCGACCTCACGGTGGCCGAGACCCTCGCCGAGGACGTGGCCGACGCGCTGGCCGCCGGCGGGCTCTCCCCCGAGCGGTTGGCGCTCTGCTTCCCCGAGCAGCTGCTGCGGCACGCGCCCGTCCTGCGGGCGGTGCACGACGCCGGGGTCCGCCTGGTGCTGACCGACCCCGGCCCGGGGACGCACCTCGGCGGGCTGCCCACCGAGGTGCCGCTCGACGCCGTCGTCGTGTCGTTGGGCGCGACCGGCGGGCCGGACCACGCCCTGCGCGTGCTGCGCGGCACCTCCGCGGCCGAGGTCGGGGGCTGGGTCGCCACGGTCCCGGCTGACGTCGAGACGCCGGACCTGCCGACCCGGGTCGGCACACTGGGCCTGCGGGCGATGACCGGCCCGCTGCTGCCCAGCGGCCTCACCGCCGCCGAGGCCGCCGCACGGCTGGCCCCGCAGCCGGCCTGAGGCCCAGCGTCAGGCCAGCGGGGAGTCGTCCAGCGCGGCCATCAGGTCGGCCGGGGTGTCGTGGATGGAGATCGCGCCGGCGTTGCGCAGTTCGTCGTCCCCGAACCCGCCGGAGCGGACGGCGATCGCCGGCATGCCGGCGTTCTTCGCCGCCTCGATGTCCCACACCGAGTCGCCGATCATCACGCTGTGGGTCTCCGCGGAGGCGCCGAGCTTCTGCCGCGCCACCTGCAGCAGGTCCGGCGCCGGCTTGGTCGCCTCGGCGTCCTCGCTGGAGGTGATCGCGTCGGCGATCTCCCGGGCGTCCAGCAGGCCGACCGCGATGTCGACGTGCCGCGGCTGACCGGAGCTGGCCAGCACCAGCCGGTGGCCGCGCTCCTTGATGGCGAGCAGCAGGTCCCGGGCACCGGGGAGCGGCGCGACCTCGCCGATCAGCGCGTCGACCTCCTCGCCCTGGCGCTTGCGCGCCTCCTCACCGATCCGCTCCTCGAGCTCCTCGCCGCCCAGGCTCAGGATGACCTGGTCGCCGCCCATGCCGATCAGCCGGTGCAGCCGCCAGATCGGGAACGTCTCGCCCATCGCGCGCAGGGCGCGGTACCAGGCGAGGGCGTGCTGGTAGTTGGAGTCGACGAGGGTGCCATCGACGTCCAGGACGGCGATGGTCGGTTCAGTCATGCCCGTGAGGTGCCCAACCGACCACCACCTCACGCCCGCAGGGGCCATGTTGGCCAACATGGCCCCTCGCGGGCGGCTGTCAGTGCTCGTGCTGCAGGACCCCGCGGATGATCGTGCCGTCGCGCTGGTCCTGGTAGCCCTGGTTGACCTCGTCGAGGGCGTACCGGCGGGTGATGAGCTCGGAGACCTTGAGCGTCCCCTGCTCGTAGAGCCGGAGCAGCCGCGGGATGTCGCGGTAGGCGTTGCACATCCCGTAGAGCGCGCCCTGCACCCGCTGCTCGAAGACGGTGGTGATGTTGCCCGGCAGCGCGACCGTGGTGTCCATCGTGTGGTCGGCCAGTCCGGTGAGCACCAGCGTGCCGCCCTTGCCCAGGCAGCGGTACGCGCCGCCGGTCACCTCCGGGCTGGTGGTGCCGGTGGCCAGGACGACGACGTCCGCGCCGGTGCCCCGGGACAGCTCCTTGGCCAGCGCCGCGGCCTCCCCGGTGCCGGCCACCGCGTGGGTGGCACCCACCGTGCGGGCGAACTCGCGGCGGAACTCGACCGGGTCGACGGCGATGACCTGCGCGGCACCGGCCATCGCCGCGCCCTGCACCGCGTTGCAGCCCACCCCGCCGGTGCCGACGACGACCACGACGTCCCCCTGCCGCACCGGGCCGGCGTTCACCGCCGAGCCCCAGCCGGTCGGCACGCTGCAGGCCATCAGCGCGGCGACGTCCAGCGGCAGGTGGGGCTCGATCCTGACGCAGGAGAACTCCGACAGCAGCGAGTGCTGGGCGAAGGCACCGACCATGCAGAAGCCACCGACCTCCGCGCCGTCCAGCCGGAACGGCCAGGTGCCGTCGGGGAGCTGCCCGGTGCCGATCGTCGCGCCCAGGTCGCAGAGGTTCGACCGGCCCGACGCGCACCACCGGCAGTGCCCGCACGCGGGCAGGAAGGAGGTGACGACGTGGTCGCCGGGCTGCACCGTCCGCACCCCCTCGCCGACCGCGAGCACCGTGCCGGCCCCCTCGTGACCGCCGACGATCGGGTACCGCTGGCTCTCGAAGCGCAGGTGCTCGTCGGAGTGGCACAGGCCGGCGTAGGCCATCTCGACCAGCACCTGGCCCGGCGCCGGGTCCAGGACCTCCAGCTCGACGACCTCCCAGTCGCCGGGCCCGCGCAGCACAGCTCCGTGCGTCTTCATCGATCGTCTCCGGGTCCGCAGGGGTGACCCGGACCACGCTAGGCGCTGCGCCCGCCCACCTGACACCCGGTGCCAGACCCCGCCCTGACGGCGGCCGCGGCGCACCGGACGGCCGGGTGCGGCACGATCGACCACCGTGAGCGACGCCGACACCCGTGCCGACACCGCGACCGCCGACCCCGCCGGCTCGGGGTGGCCGGAGACCGAGGTCTGTCCGGGGTGTGGTGCGGTGACCGCCGCCGTCCCCGGGCTGGGGAACCGTTCCCCCGGTGCCTCGGCGAGCTGCGCGGGCCTGTTCGAGGTGACCGTCCGCGGGCTCCAGGAGGACGCGGCGCAGGACGTGCCGACCGCGGCCCTGCTGCAGCTGGCCACTGACGGGTACGCCGCCCAGCACCCGGTGGACGGCGAACCGGCCGCGGCCGCGGTGCGGCTGTGCCTGTGGCTGGAGCGCGGCACCGACCCGCTGCGGGCCGCTGAGCTGGCCGGACGGGTGGACGACGCCGCACCCCGGCTGCCGTTCCGGCCGGTCCGCTGGACGACGACGGTGGCCGACCTGGCCGCCGACCTCGACGTCGTGGACCTGCCCGCGCTGGTCCGTTCCTGGGCCGACGCGGTGTGGACCGACTGGGGAGCGGCGCACCCCGCCGTCCGGGCTGCGGCGGATGCCGCACTGCCCAGCCCGGACGCAGCGCGATGAGTTACGGACGGTTTCATCTAGATTGTGCGGCGTGACTGCGGACATCGGCGGCCGCCGGGAGCGCCGCAAGGCGCAGACCCGGGCAGCCGTGCGCGAGACGGCGCAGCGGCTGTTCGCCGAGCGCGGGTTCGACGCGGTCACCATCGCCGATGTCGCCGCTGCCGCGGACGTCGCCGTCCAGACGGTGTTCAACCACTTCGAGACCAAGGAGGCGCTCTTCTTCGACGAGCGCACCCCGTGGGTCGAGCTGTCGGCCGCGGCCGTCACCGGGCGCGCTGCGGGCGCCGACCCGGTGTCGGCCCTGCGGGCCTACCTGGAGAGCGACCTCGTCAACGTGCTGGAGCGGGAGTCGCGGCCGGAGAACCGCGGCTACGTCGAGGCGCTGGAGGCCTCGACGTCACTGCGGACCCGCGAGCGGACCCTGGTCGAGCAGACCGGCGAGCGGGTCACCGCGGCGCTCACCACGGCGATCGCGCACGGCGAGTGGTCAGCGGCGCCGGCCACCGACCCGGCCACGGCGCGCGTGCTCAGCCGGCTCGTCGCCGACCTGTTCCTCGTCGCCGGCCGCGCGCTGGTCCTGGAGAACCGCCGGCTCGTGCTGACGTCCGAGCCGGACGGTCGCCGCCCGTCCGCCGCCCGGGAGGCGACGGCGGACACGCTGACCGAGGTCGAGCGCTGTGCGCGCGCGCTGGCCGGTCGGCTGCTCGACCCGGCCGGCTGACTCAGCGTCCGGGAGCGGCGGCCGGGTCGGTGATCGGCAGCAGGACGTCCTCGACCAGGTGCTCGACCTGGGCTGCGGTCATCGGCGCGGCACCGAAACTGGTGTAGCGCTGCCACCACAGCGCCTGCAGCACCTGCCCCAGCAGGGCGATCCGCTCGTCGGGGAGCTCCCGCCCGCGGGTGGCCTCCCGGTCGGCGAGCTCGCGCACCCCGGCGGCCAGCGGGTGCACCAGGGCCTCGTCGAGCCCGGCGCGCAGCTCCTCGTCGTGCCGGGCGGCACCCACGAGGCTGGCGGCGGCCCGCTCCTCGCGGTTGAGCGGCTGGGTCCAGGGCCCGAGCAGCGCGCACAGGTCCGCACGCAGCGACCCGGCGTCCTCCGGGACGGCGACCAGGGTCGTCGTGCTCAGGGCGTGCCGGGCGAGCGCGGCCATCGTGGGCCAGCGGCGGTAGATGCCGGCCTTGCCCGCCCGGGCGCGCGCAGCGACCCGGTCGCTGTTGAGCCGACCCCAGCCCTCGTCGGCCAGGATGTCCATCGCGACAGCGACCAGCTGCCCGGACAGCTCGGTGGACAGCGGCCGACCCGGGGGGCGGGCACCGGAGGTTCGCTGCGGCACGTCCGTGGTGGTCACCGTGCAATCGTTCCCTAGAAAGTGGAGCGACCACAACAAGGGCGCGCATCCACATCGCTTTCACAGCTCGCCGGTACCGTTTCATCGGCGTTTCGGAACAGATCAGGCAGATGCCGCGGGCTCAACGTGCACCTGCAGACCGGCCCCGTCGTCCGCCGTCCACCCCTTGTCGGCGGCGGCGGCGACCATCCGGTCGAACTGCGCGCCCCAGTCGGCGGCGGTCGCCTGCGGCTCCGCCGCAGCGCGCAGGGCGGCGACGTCGAGCACGCCGGTGTCCCCGTCGACCAGCCGGCCGAGCCCGGCGGTCCGCAGCGCCTGGTCCGCCTCGTCGTCGGTCACCGCCCCGACGGCCAGGTGCAGCCTGGTCAGCTCGTCCACGTCCACGACCCGCACCTCCGGCACCTCGTCGGTGCCACCCATCACCTCGACGATCATCTGTGTCTCCTCTCGTGAGTGCAGGCTCCTGGACGCTCCTGGAACGGCCCCCTCGCAGGGCCCGCTGCGAGCCCGCGAGCAGTGGGGGGCGAGGGGGTCCTTCCCCTACGTGTGCCAGGGAAAGCGGGAGAAGTCGGCGGGACGCTTCTCCAGGAACGAGTCGCGCCCCTCGACGGCCTCCTCGGCCATGTAGGCCAGCCGGGTCGTCTCCCCCGCGAAGAGCTGCTGGCCGACCAGACCGTCGTCGATCAGGTTGAACGAGTACTTGAGCATCCGCTGCGCGGTCGGGCTCTTGGCCACGATCCGCCGACCCCAGTCCAACGCGGTCGCCTCCAGCTCGGCGTGCGGCACGACCCGGTTCACCATGCCCATCCGGTGCGCGTCCTCGGCGGAGTACTCCTCGCCGAGGAAGAAGATCTCGCGGGCGAACTTCTGGCCGACCTGGCGGGCGAGGTAGGCCGAGCCGAAGCCGCCGTCGAAGCTGCCGACGTCGGCGTCGGTCTGCTTGAACCGGGCGTGCTCAGCGCTGGCCAGGGTGAGGTCGGCGACGACGTGCAGGCTGTGCCCGCCCCCGGCCGCCCAGCCGGGGACGACGCAGACGACGACCTTCGGCATGAACCGGATCAGCCGCTGCACCTCCAGGATGTGCAGCCTGCCGTTCGCGCCGTCACCGGCCTCGTAGCCGTACCTCCCCCGCACCCGCTGGTCGCCGCCGGAGCAGAACGCCCAGCCGCCGTCGGACTCGCTCGGGCCGTTGCCGGTGAGCAGCACGCAGCCGACGTCGGTGCTCAGCCGGGCGTGCTCGAACACGGCCAGCAGCTGGTCGACCGTCTGCGGCCGGAAGGCGTTGCGCACCTCGGGCCGGTCCAGGGCGATCCGCACGACCCCGGCGTCCACGGCGCGGTGGTAGGTGATGTCGGTGAGCCCCTCGAGGCCGGGGACGGGCTCCCACACCGATGCGTCGAAGATCTCCGAGACGTCCGCGCGTGCGCTCACGGCCCGAAACCTAGCCGCCGCGGTCGCCTCCCGCCGACCCGCTCCCGGGTCGATCGTGCTCTGCTGCCTGCCGGGCAGCAGAGCACGATCGTCGCCGGACTGGTCTGATGGCGGCGTGGAACTGCGGGTCGGGACCTTCAACCTCGCTTCCGGCCGGGACGGGGTGGGCCGCTCCGGTGACGCCGCCTCGCTGGCCGCCGCCCTCGCCGACGTCGACGCCGACGTGCTCGCCGTCCAGGAGGTCGACGTCGGCCAGCCCCGCTCCGGCGGTGTCGACCAGCCCGCCGCCGTGGCCGCCGCGCTCGGTGCGGCCGAGTGGCGCTTCGCCGCGGCCGTCGCCGGCACCCCCAGCCCGTTCCGCAGCTGGACGCCGGTCGACCCGCCGGTGCTGCGCGGGTCCTGGGAGACGCTCGCCGGCCCGCACTACGGGATCGCGCTGGTCAGCCGCGTGCCGGTGCGGCACTGGTCGGTGCTCGCGCTGGGCGCCGGCCGGGCCCGGCTGCCGCTGCAGGCGCCGGACCCGCGGACCGGGAAGACCCGCTGGTGGTGGTTCCCCGACGAGCCGCGGCTGGCGATCGCCGCGGAGCTCGACGGGTGCACCGTGATCGCCACGCACCTGTCCTTCGCCCCGCACACCGCGCTCCGGCAGCTGGTCCGGCTGCGGCGCTGGGCCGGCACCCTGCCCGGACCGGTGCTGCTGGCCGGCGACCTCAACCTCGTCGGCCCCGTGCCGGCGCGGGTCTTCGGCGGGCAGCGGCTGGTCAGCGAGCCGACCTACCCCGCGGCCGCGCCACGGGTGCAGTTCGACCACGTGCTGGGTCCGGCGACGGTGCACGCCACCCGCCCCGAGGTCCGGCCGCTCGCGATCGGTGACCACCGGCTGGCCACCGTGACGGTCACCACCCCCTGACGGGGTCAGGCGCCGAAACCGGGTCAGGGTTCGGCGCCGAAACCGGGCCGGGGTTGGGCGCCGAAACCGGGCCGGGGTTCGGCGCCGAAACCGGGCCGGGGTTCGGCGCCGAATCCGGGAGGGGACGTCAGGACAGCAGCGGTCGGAGGGTCGGCAGCGAGGCGGAGAAGCCCGGGTGCAGCACGGGCAGCGCGGCCAGCGGCCACCAGTCGACCCCGACGCTCTCCTCGTTCAGCGCCAGGGCGCCCGGCTCCAGGTCGCCGGCCGGGGTGGCGAGCACGGTCGTGTAGCTCCAGCCGCCGTGGTCGTCGACGGACTCGGTCCCCAGGACGACGTCGGCGCGGCGCAGGCCGAGCTCCTCCCCCGCCTCCCGCAGCGCGCCGTCGACGGCGGACTCGGCGGGGTGCAGCGCGCCACCCGGCGTGCCCCAGGTGCCGCCGTGGTGCGACCAGCCGACCCGCAGCTGCAGCAGCACCTCGACGCCGGACGCACCGACCCGGTGCAGCAGCAGGCCCGCGGCGCCGGCCAGCCCCCAGTGCCGGTGACCCAGCGCGCAGGTCGTCCAGCCGTCCGTCGGCGAGCGGTGCAGCATCAGGCGGTGGGCAGGCCGCGGCTGCGGCGTGAGCTGATCACCCCGGTGTCGAACCCGGCCCAGTGCAGTCCGCCGGCGAACCGGGCGTGCTCGATCTTCAGGCAGCGGTCCATGACCACCTCGAGCCCGGCGTCCTCCGCGCGGGCGGCGACGTCGTCGTCCCACAGCCCGAGCTGGAGCCACAGCGTGCGGGCCCCGGCCGCGAGGGTCTCGTCCAGCACCTCGGGCAGGTCGCTGGGCTTGCGGAAGACGTCGACGACGTCGGGGGTGCCGGGGACGTCGGCCAGCGACGGGTAGACCGGTCGGCCGAGGATCTCCTTCGCCCGCGGGTTGACGAACCAGATCTCGTACGGCGCCGTCGACAGCAGGTAGGTGGCGACGAAGTAGCTGGCCCGCGACGGGTTGTCCGAGGCGCCGACGATCGCCACCGTCGTCGTCCGGGCCAGGATCGCCTGCCGCTCGCGGGCGCTGGGGCCCTCCCAGGTGCGCACGTCAGACATCCTTCACCGCCGCGGCCAGCGCCTGGTCGAGGTCCCACAGCACGTCCTCGACGTCCTCCAGCCCGACCGAGATACGGATCAGGTCCGGCGACACCCCGCCGGTCTCCAGCTGCTCGACCGACAGCTGGCCGTGCGTGGTCGACCCGGGGTGGATGACCAGCGTGCGGGCGTCGCCAATGTTGGCCAGGTGGCTGCACAGCTCGACGGACTCGATGAACCGGCGCCCGGCGTCCCGGCCGCCGACGACGCCGAAGCTGAACACCGCTCCGGGCCCCTCGGGCAGGTACCGCTGGGCGAGGGCGTGGTCGGGGTGCCCGGGCAGCCCCGAGTACCGCACCCAGGCCACCCGCTCGTCGGCGTCCAGCCACTCGGCGACCCGCTGGGCGTTGGCGACGTGCTCGCGCATCCGCTGCGGCAGCGTCTCGATGCCCAGCAGCAGCAGGAAGGCGCTGTGCGGGGCGAGGGTGGCGCCCACGTCGCGCAGCTGCTCGCTGCGCAGCTTGGTGAGGAAGCCGTACTCGCCGAAGTTGTCCCACCAGCGGATGCCGCCGTAGCTGTCGCTCGGCTCGGTCATCGCGGGGAACCGGCCGTTGCCCCAGTCGAAGGTGCCGGCGTCCACGACCAGCCCGCCGAGCGTCGTCCCGTGGCCGCCGAGGAACTTGGTCGCGGAGTGGATGACGATGTCGGCGCCGTGCTCGATCGGCCGGCAGAGGTACGGCGTGGCCGTGGTCGCGTCGACCACCAGCGGGACGCCGGCGGCGTGCGCCACGTCGGCGAGGCCGCGGACGTCGGCGACGTCGCTGCCCGGGTTGCCCACCACCTCGGCGAAGACGCACTTGGTGCGGTCGGTGATGGCCGCGGCGTAGTCGGCCGGGTCGTTGCCGCGCACGAACGTCGTCTCCACCCCGAACCGGCGCAGCGTGACGTCGAGCTGGGTGATCGTGCCGCCGTACAACGACGCCGAGGCCACGATGTGGTCGCCCATCCCGGCGAGCGCGGCGAAGGTGAGGAACTCCGCGGCCTGCCCGGACGACGTCGCCACCGCGCCGAGCCCGCCCTCCAGCGAGGCGATCCGCTCCTCGAGGGCCGCGACCGTCGGGTTGGCGATCCGGCTGTAGACGTTGCCGTACTTCTGCAACGCGAAGAGGTTGGCCGCGTCGTCGGCGGAGTCGAACACGAACGACGTCGTCTGGTAGATCGGCACGGCGCGAGCGCCGGTGGTGGGGTCGGGCGCCCCGCCGGCGTGCAGGGCACGCGTGCGGAACCCCCAGGTGCGGTCGGCCATCGTCGTCCTCTCGTCGGCTCGTGCCGAGTCTGCCCCCTGCGGCGGGTGGTTGCCGGAGGGGGGAGGTGGGCACCCGGTCGTACACAACCGACGACGGACGAGGAGCTTGACGTGGCGAGTGGTGTGGCGAGTGTGTGGGTCCCGGTCGACGACATGGACCGGGCGCGGGCGTTCTACCGGGACACCCTGGGCCTGAGCGAGCAGAAGACCACCGAGGACTGGAGCGAGTTCGACGCCAACGGCCTGATGATCGGGCTCAACGCCCGCGAGGGCACCGGCCACTCGCACGGCGGGGCCGTCATCACCTTCCAGCCCGACGGCGACATCGAGGCCGAGGTGGAGGAGCTGAAGGGCAAGGGCGTGGAGTTCTCCGGCGGGATCAGCGACCACCCGTGGGGCCGGATCGCGCCGTTCAAGGACTCCGAGGGCAACGACCTGCAGTTCTACGCGCCGCCGTCTTGACCTGACCGCTCGGTGGAGTGCCACGGCGCGGAGAACGCGTCCGTGGCACTCCATCAGCACAATGGCGGCATGGAGACCGTGCAGCTGCGCCGCTACGTCCTGGAGCCCGGCCGGATGGCCGACTTCCTGGCCTGGTTCCCGACCCTGCTCCCGACCCGTCAGCAGTACGGCTTCCGGGTGCTGTTCGCGCTGGCCGAGCACGAGCACCAGACCTTCACCTGGGCCGTCGCGCACGACGGCGACGAGGCGGCGTTCCGGGCCGCCGAGGAGACCTACCTGAGCAGCCCCGAGCGGGCGCAGGTGTTCGAGACCTTCCCGGCCGGCATCGCGTCCATGGAGATCGGCTTCGCCTCCCCCGCCGTCTGACGCCTCCACCACAGGCAGCCTCCGGCGAAGGGGCTGCTCAGCCGGGTGGGGGTGGGCCCTCGCTGCCGCGGCCCGGGGCGCCGGCGAAGGCCTGCGCGACGTCCAGCCACCGGTCGGCGTCCGGGCCGACGGCGACCAGCTGCAGGGCGGCGCGCGGGCGGCGCTGGACCACGCGGAGGCAGAAGTCCAGCAGCGGTCCGCTCACCTGCTGCTCGGCGTCCGCCGGGCCGGCCGACCAGCGTGAGCCGTCGGCGCGGGTCAGCTCCACCCGGACCGGCGCTCCCGGGGCGGGCAGCCCGTGCGCGGCGAACGCGAAGTCCCGGGTGCGGACGCCGAGGTGGGCGACGTGGTCCAGCCGCCGGGACTCCCTGACCGGCACACCCAGCGCGTCCCGGACGTCGACCCCGTGCGCCCAGGTCTCCATCAGCCGGGCGGTCGCCATCGACGCGGTGCTCATCGGCGGACCGAACCACGGCAACCGGACCCCGGAGGGCACGGCGACCAGGGCGTCGGCCAGCCGGTGGCGGCCGGCCCGCCACCGCTCCAGCAGCTCCGCGGGGCGGACGCCGACCGCCGCGGAGGCACCGCGGTCACCGCCGTCGGAGGGGTCGGCCGCGGCCCGGGCGGTGAACGCGTCCGGGTCGGTGGCCGCGAGCAGGGCCACCTCGTCGGTCCAGGCCAGGTGCGCCACCTGCGCGGCGACGGTCCACCCGGCGGCCGGGGTGGGCCGGGTCCAGTCGCCCGGGCCGAGGGCTCCCAGCAGCTCCTCCAGCGCCGCGCCCTCGGCTTCCAGGTCGGCCAGCAGTCCCTCGATCACCCGAGCGCCGCCGCGGCCATCCGGCGCAGCTCCGCGCGCTGGACCTTCGCCGAGGCCGTCATCGGCAGCTCGTCGACGACCCGCCAGGACCGGGGCACCTTGAACGGCGACAACCGGTCCCGGCAGTACCCGGTCAGCTCCGCCGGGCTCGGGTCCCGGTCCCCCGCCGGGACGACGAACGCCACCACCAGCTCACCCCACCGCGGGTCCGGCACCCCGACCACCGCGGCCCGGGCGACGTCCGGGTGCTCGACCAGCACCTCCTCGACCTCCACCGGGGAGACGTTCTCACCACCGGTTTTGATCATGTCCTTGAGCCGGCCGACCACCCGGCAGGCACCGGCCGCGGACATCTCGGCCAGGTCGCCGGTGTGCAGCCAGCCGTCGGGGTCGATCGCCTCGGCGGTGGCGACCGGGTCGTCGAGGTACCCCCGGGTGATCCGCGCGCCCCGCACCCACAGCTCCCCCGGCGTCCCCGGCGGGACGGCGGCGCCGTCGGGGCCGGCGATCCGGACCTCGGTGCCGGCCAGCGGCGCGCCGACGGTCTCCCGGCGCACCGGGTCGGGGTCCTCCGGGGAGGTCTGCAGGACCGCGCCGCAGGTCTCGGTCATGCCGAAGGTGATCGACAGCCGGGCGCCGAACACCTGCTCCACCCGGTCGACGAACGCCGGCGTCACCGTCATCCCGCCGGTGAACAGCACCCGCAGGTCGGGGAGCTCCGGCGGGCCGGCCGCGGCCAGCAGGTCCAGCAGCGTCGGCGCCGCCGACAGCATGCTCACCCGGCGCTCCCCGAGCGCCCGCAGCACCGGCTCCGGCGCGAAGGGCAGGACGACGTGCTCGGCGCCCGCGCTGAGCGCCCCGACCACGCCGAGCACGTTGCCGGCGGTGTGGAACAGCGGCATCGGGTTGCACCACACCCGCCCGGCGGCCGGGCCGAGCCGCTCGGCGAACGCCGTCCCGGTCGCGACCATCGCGGCGTGGGTGATCCGCACGCCCTTGGCCCGCCCGGTGGTCCCGGAGGTGAACTGCACCTGGGCCAGCGACTTCGGGTCGACGACGGGCAGCTCACCCGGGGTCGCCCAGGGCAGCGCGGCCCGCCAGTCGGTGCCGACCCGCACGACCTCGACGCCGTCGACGGCGGCGCACAGGTCGGCCACCGGGTTGCCCGCCACCTCCTCGGCGGCCAGCGCCAGCACGGCGCCGGAGAGCCGCAGCGCGTGCTCGACCTCGGCCGGCCGGGACCGCGGGTTGACCGGGACCAGGGTCATCCCGGCCAGCGCGACCCCGAGCTGGACCAGCACGGGCGCGGGCCCGTTGCCCAGGCAGGTGGCGACCCGGGCGCCGGGGGCCTGCCGGGTGAGCAGCCCGGCGGCGACCGCCTCGGCGTCGGCCAGCAGCTCGGTCGCCGTCCAGGACTCCCCGGTGTCCGGGGTGGACAGCAGCAGGTCGGCGGGCCCACGCCCGACGGCCCGGCGGAGGACGTCCCCGAGGACGCCGTCGGCCGGGCCGGCGGCCGGCGCCCGCAGCTCGCTCAGCACGAGTGCGGGCACCGGTCAGCCCCCGTAGGAGAAGGACTCCGCGCTGGGACCGCTGAGCTCGTCCACCAGCGCGAGCCCGGCCGGGGCGTTCGCGTCGACCTTGGACAGGTAGACGGTCGTGGTCGGCGACTGGCCCACCTGCGAGTAGTCCAGCCCGTCGGGCAGCAGGCCCTTGGTGTCGACCGAGGAGCTCTCCCGCAGCGCCGCGACCACGCCCTCCGGCGTCAGGTTGCCCGACTCGCAGGCGCCGTCCAGCGACTGCTTGAGCAGCTCGGCCTGCACGTAGGCCAGCGGCACCTCCCAGCCGATCGCGCCGTCGGGGTCGGCCTTGGCGTACAGGTCGTTGGCCGCCTTGACCCCCTCGGAGTCCGAGGCGTACGGCGCGATGCTGGTGATGCTGTAGGCGTTGGCCAGCAGCGCGTCGGCCGCCGGCGTCGTCAGCAGCGAGGGGTTGAAGGTCGGGTTCATCCCGATGATCGGGACGTTCGCCCCCTGGGAGACGAGCACGCCGGCCAGCGAGGCGAACTGGGTCGGCGCGGCGGCCAGCACGACGCCGGCGACGCCGGCCTGGGCCAGCGCGGAGGCCTGCGCGGACAGGTCCGTCGTCGCGGAGGTGATCTCCTGCGCGACGATCTCCACGCCGCGCTCGTCGGCGGCGTGCTCGGCACCGGCCAGCGCGTCGCCGCCGTAGTCCCCGGCGAAGTAGACGACGCCGACCTTCGAGCCCTCGGCCATGCCGAGCTCGTCGACCATGTAGTCGATGGCGTTCGCCGCCTCGATCGCGTTCGAGGCGCCGGGGAGCTGGTTGTTCTCGTACTGCAGCGCCGTGCCCGCCCAGCCGACGCCGCCGACGTACACGTCGTCCTGCTCGGCCAGCGGGAGCACCGCGGCACTGGTCGGGCCACCCAGCACCTGCTGCAGTGCGATGACGTCGGGCGCCATGCTGCGGTACAGCGTCACCGCCTTCTGCGGGTCGTAGCCGTGGTCCTGCACGTCGACGACGACGTCGCGGTCGCAGATCCCGCCGTCGGCGTTCACCTGGTCCCAGTAGGCCTTGGTCTCGGTGACCTGCACCGCGGCGCCCGCGGCGAACGGCCCGGACAGGTCGGTGAGCATGCCGACGTGGATCTCGCTGTCGGTGACCCCGTTGCCGGTCTCCACCTCGTCCGAGCCGGAGCCCCCCGCACTGCTGGACTCGCCCGGGTCGGTGGTGCTGCAGGCGGCCAGCGCCAGCGCGGTGGCGGCCGCCAGCGTCAGGGCGCGGGCGCGGGGCAGGTGCTTCATCGGGTGGTCTCCTTCGACCGTGATGGAGTGACCGCGGCCGGGCGGCCGACGTCATCGGTGCTGATCGGGTCGTGCGGTGCGGGACCCGCCGGGGGCGAGCTGCGGGAGCTGCGGTGCCGGAGCCGGCGAGCGGCGCCGGCCAGCCCACCGCGGAGGAACAGCAGGACGGCGATGATGGCCAGCCCGTAGACGATCCGGGACGCCGTCGAGGGGTCCAGCCCGCCGGAGCCGGGCGCGGCCAGGAACGGCAGCGACCCGCTGTACTCGGCCAGCACCAGCGGCAGGGCGGTGACGAACAGCGCCCCGACGACGGCGCCGCCGACCGAGCCCAGCCCGCCGAGCACGATCATCACCAGGAAGTCCACGGACGCGGTGAGGCTGAAGACGTCGGGGGCCACCCGGCCGTAGGCCAGCGCGAGCATGGCGCCGGCGAGCCCGGCGTAGGCCGAGGAGACGACGAACACCGACGCCTTGGCCCGGGCCACGCCGATGCCCATCGCCGCTGCCGCCGTCTCGGAGTCCCGGACGTTCGCCCAGGCCCGGCCGGTGCGGCCGGACCGCAGGTTCCCGGCCAGCCAGCAGGCGACCAGGGCCAGGACGAGGAAGAGGTACCAGAGCCGGTGCAGCCCCTCGAACTCCACGCCCGCGACGGCGAGGTAGTCCGGGTCGGAGTTGCTGAAGCTGAAGCCGCCGAGGGCGAAGGACTCCACCGAGCGGCCGGTGAACCCGCCGGTCCACTGGTCGAGGTTGACCAGCAGGTGCCGGACGATGAAGACCAGGCCGAGCGTGGCCAGCCCCAGGTAGATGCCACGCAGCCGGCCGGCCACCGGGGAGAAGGCCGCACCGACCAGCGCGCTGACCACCGCGGCCAGGACCAGTCCGGCGAGCGGGGGCAGACCGGCGCCGCTGACGGTCGTCGTCGACTCGCCGGTGGACCAGGCGTAGACGTAGGCGCCGATCGCGGCGAACGCCGCGTGCCCCAGCGACAGCTGTCCGGCGACCCCGACCAGCAGGGTCAGCCCGACCGCACCGATGGCCGTGGCCATCACGAACAGGCCGGTCTGCAGCCAGAAGTCCGACAGCACCAGGGGCAGCGTGAGGGCGACCAGCACGAGCACCAGCCCGCCGATCCGGCTGCGCCACCGAGTTCCATGGAGCTCAGACACGGACGGCCTCCTTGCTGCCCAGCAGGCCCGAGGGCCGCACGAGCAGGACGACGATCATGACGACGTACGGCGCGACCTCGCCGAAGCCGGTGCCGACGAACTGCTCGAGGTCGCTCTCGTAGCCGGTGACCAGCGCGCTGGTGAGCCCGATGACCAGGCCCCCGACGACGGCGCCGGGGACGGAGTCGAAGCCGCCGAGCACCCAGGCGGGGATCGCCGCGAAGGCGCTGAGCGCGACGGTCGGGGCCACCCCGGGAGCGGGGAAGGAGGTGAGGAAGACGCCGGCGACGGCGGCCAGCACCCCGGCCAGCGCCCAGCCGGTCGCCGCGGTTCGGGAGAGCCGGATGCCCATCAGCGAGGCGGTCGGCCCGTCGGCGGCCGCCGCGCGCATGCCGACACCCAGGTCGGTGCGGGAGAAGAGGTACCAGAGCCCGGCGAAGGCCACCACGGTCACGCCGGCGGCGACCACCCGGCCGGTGGGCAGCGACACGTCGCCGAACCGGACCACCGAGGCCCCCCACGGAGCGCCGAGGGTCAGCACCTGGTTGCCGATCCGCCGGGTGAGCTCGGTGAGCAGCACGATGTCCACGCCGAGCATCAGGATCGCCGCCGTACCAGCGTTCTTGTCGGCCAGGTGGCGCACCAGCAGGGCGTTGATCAGCACCCCGGCCACCGCGGCCCCCGCCATCGCGACCAGCAGCGCCGGCCAGAACCCGATGGTGTCGTGCAGCACGGCGACCAGGTAGGCGCCGAGGAGCACCACCGAGCCGTGCGCGAAGTTCAGCACCCCGGTGGAGGTGAAGACGATGGCGAAGCCGGCGGCGATCAGGCTCAGCACGAGGCCGTACGACAGCCCGTTGAGCACCTGCTCCAGGAAGTAGCTCATGCCCAGTCCCCCGCTCCGCGCTCGTTCCGCTCCTCGCTCGCAGGGCTCGCTGCGATGCTCGCTCGCTCGTCGCTCATGCCGCAGCCGCCCCCAGGTAGGCCCGGACGACCTCAGGATCGCGCTGCACCTCGGCGGGCGTGCCCTCGGCGATCTTCTTGCCGAAGTCGAGGACGGTGACCTGCTCGGCCAGCCCCATCACGAAGGGCATGTCGTGCTCGACCAGCACGATCGACAGGCCCAGGTCCCGGCGGACCTGGCGGATGGTGTCGGCCATGTCCTGCGACTCCCCGTGGGTCATCCCGGCGACCGGCTCGTCGAGCAGCAGCAGCGAGGGGCGGGCGGCCAGCGCCCGGCCCATCTCCACGCGCTTGCGGTCGCCGTAGGCCAGCGTGTGCACCGGCGTCCGCAGCAGGTGACCGATGCCGAGCAGCTCGGCGATGCCGGCGACGGTCTCCCGGTTCTGGCGCTCCTCCCGGCGGACCCGCGGGGTCCGCCAGGCCCCGGACACGACACCGGCCCGCATCAACCGGTGCCGGCCGACGAGCAGGTTGTCCTCGACGGTGTCCTCGAGGGCGAGGGAGATGTTCTGGAACGTCCGGGCGACGCCGAGCCCGGCCACCCGGTGGGCCGGCAGCGCGGTGAGCTCCTCGTCGCCGTAGTGGACGGTGCCCTCGGTGGCCCGGTAGGCGCCGCCCAGGACGTTGACCAGGGTGGACTTGCCGGCCCCGTTGGGACCGATGAGGGCGTGCACGGTGCCCGGCTCGACGGTGAAGCTGACGTCGGACAGGGCGGTGATGCCGCCGAACCGGACGGTCAGCCCCTCGACGCGCAGCTGCCGCGGCGGCTCGGCGTTCGGGATCTCGGGCTCCTCGACGACCACGGGCTCGGTGGCCACCACCGGGACGGCGACCCCCAGGTACCGCTCCTGCACCTCGTCGCTGGCCGCGAGCTCCGCGGCCGACCCGGCGGCGGTGACCCGGCCGACCTCCAGCACCGAGGCGGCGTCGGCGACCCGCAGGCCCATCACCGCGTTCTGCTCGATCAGCAGCACCGCGGTGCCCTGCCGGTTGATCTCGGTGACGATCTCGCCGATCTGGTCGACGAGCAGCGGCGCCAGGCCGAGCGAGGGCTCGTCGAGCAGCAGCAGCCGGGGCGAGACCATCAGCGCCCGGCCCATCGCCAGCATCTGCTGCTGGCCACCCGACAGCAGGCCGCCGGGCTGGTCCCGCCGCTCGGCCAGGATCGGGAAGAGGTCGAACACCCGGTCGCGGGCCTCGGCCCGGGCCTTGGTGTCGCGCACCGTGTAGCCACCGGCCCGCAGGTTCTCCTCCACCGTCAGGTCGCGGAACACCCGGCGCCCCTCGGGCACCTGCACCAGCCCGCGGCCGACGACGGCGGCGGTGTCGAGCCCGGCGAGGTCCTCGCCGGCGAACCGGACGGTGCCCCCGGTGACCGTGCCGCCGTAGGGGTCCAGCGCCCGGGAGATCGCGCGCAGCAACGAGGTCTTGCCGGCACCGTTGGAACCGAGGACGGCGACGACCTGGCCCTCGTCCACGGTCAGCGAGACGTCGGACAGGGCGCTGATGGTGCCGTCGTAGACGACGTCGAGGTGCTCGACGGTCAGCAGGGGCGGGGACATCGACGTCCTCCTGGTTCGGCGGCAGGACCCGATCACGCGTCATCGTGGTCCAGGTCACGCAAAAGCTAGAGAACGTATCGACGTGCGTCAAGAGAGTGTCTAGCTTTGATGCACCTGAGCCGCTGTGCTGGGATCAGCGACAGGAGCGGGGAGGTCCCATGAGCGCACTGCCGGCCGTCGAGGACGGGCCCGAGGGCGAGGAACCGTCGGCCTCCGGCGCCGCGCACCGGCCCCAGTCGCTGCTGCTCAGCTTCTTCGGCGCCCTGGTCGTGGACGCCGACCTGCCGCCGCTGCCCTCGGCCACCCTGCTCGACCTGCTGGCCGACCTCGGCGTCACCGAGGCCGCGGCGCGCGCCACCCTGAAGCGGATGACCCAGCGCGGGCTGCTCACCCGCGGGCAGGTCGGCCGGACGGCGGAGTACGCCCTCACCCCGCTCGCCGAGGACGTGCTGCGCCGGGCCACCGACCGGGTGGCCTCCGCGGCGCCGTTCGAGCACCCCGACGGCGAGTGGACGCTGCTCAGCTACTCGGTGCCGGAGAGCCGCCGCGACCTGCGGCACCGGGTGCGCTCACGGTTGACCTGGGCCGGCTTCGGTGGCCTGCGGGACGGGCTGTGGATCGCCCCCGGGACGGTCGACGTCGTCGCCGTCCTGGGCCGTTCCGACCTGGCCGACGTCGCCGGCCTGGCCGACGCGTTCGCCGGCCGGCCGCTGCCGGGGACCGACGTGCACCGGCTGGTGCACCGGGCCTGGGACGTGCCGGCCGTGCGCACGGCGCACACCTGGTTCATCGACACCTGGAGCCGTCCGCCCCGGGTCGCCGGGTCGCTGGCCCAGCTCACGCTGCTCGGCGCGGACTGGTTGTCCCTGCTGCGCACCGACCCCGGCCTGCCCGCCACCCAGCTGGGCCCGGCCTGGCCCGCCGCGGCCAGCAGCGCGGTCTACCGGCGCGTCTTCGACGGCCTCGCCCCGGCCGCCCGGGCAGCCCTGGATCGCAGCCTCCGCGCCCACGGCCGCTAGCAACCGGCCCGTGCGGCCCGCTGCAGGGGCCCGCGCCGAGCGTGGGGGGCAGCGGGGTCCTCCTTCAGCCGGTGGCGGTCCAGATGCGGGTGAGCATGTCCCGGAGCCGGTCGCGCTCGGCGTCCCCGAGCAGGCCGAGCGGGGTCTCGACGGCGGTGTCGGCGTCCCGGCCGGCGGCGTCGCGGACCCGCCGGCCCTCGGACGTCGGCACGACCAGCCGGGTGCGCCGGTCCGCCTCGGCCGCCTGCCGCTCCACCAGCCCGGCGGCGACCAGCTCGTCGACCAGCAGCACCACCTGCGAGGGGTCCAGGCCGAGCACGGTGGCCAGCTCGCGCTGGCTGAGCCCGTCGGCGGCCTCGCAGGCGAGCACCAGCACCGAGTACGACCGCACCCGCAGCCCGTGCTCGGCCAGGGCGGCGTTCGTCGCCCGCACGACCTGCCCGCTGGCGCGGGAGAGCAGGAAGCCCAGGTCGTCGGCCAGAGGCTTACCCATGCACACCTCCATCGTTGACAATCTCCACGATACGCACTTACGTTGCCCGGACCACCCCCTGTCTCGATGAGGAGCACCCGTGGACCTGACCGGCAAGGTCGCCGTCGTCACCGGATCCGGGCGGGGCCTCGGCCTCGCCTACGCCACTGAGCTGGCCCGCCGCGGCGCCGCGGTCGTGGTCAACGACGTCGAGGCGGCGGTCGCCGAGGCCGCGGTCGCCTCGATCACGCAGGCGGGCGGCACCGCCGTGGCCGAGGTCGTGCCCGTCGGCACGAGCGAGGCCGCCCAGGCGTTGGTCGACCGGGCGGTGAGCGAGTTCGGCCGGCTCGACGTGCTGGTCAACAACGCCGGCATCCTCCGGGACACCACGGTGTGGAAGATGACCGACGAGCAGTTCGACGCGGTCATCACCACCCACCTGCGCGGGACGTTCACCTGCACCCGGGCGGCCGTCGTCCGGATGCGGGAGCAGGGCGAGGGCGGGCGGGTCATCTGCGTCGGCTCCCCCACCGGTCAGGTCGGCAACTTCGGCCAGACCAACTACGCCGCGGCCAAGGCCGGCATCGTCGGCATGGTCCGCACCTGGGCGATGGAGCTGGCCCGCGCTCAGATCACCGTGAACGCGATCGTCCCGGTCGCGGCCACCGCGATGACCGAGACGGTGCCGTTCCTCAAGCCCTACGTCGACGCCCTGCAGGCCGGGGAGCCGCTGCCGCCGTTCGCCCGGCAGGAGCTCGGCTTCGGCTCCCCCGAGGACGCCGCCGGGCTGGTCGCCTTCCTCGCCTCCGACGCCGCCGCCGGGATCACCGGCCAGGCGGTCGGCATCGGTGGCGACCGGCTGGCCCTGTGGTCGCACCCCAGCGAGGTCGTCGTCGAGTTCGCCGACGGCACCGGGTGGTCCGCCGACGCCATCGCCGAGGTCTGGCCGAAGTCCTTCGAGGGCTCCCTGCAGACGGTCGGGCAGCAGCTGCCGGAGCCCCCCAAGTGAGCCTGCAGCTGGACCTGGACGGGCTGGTCGCCATCGACGTGCACACCCACGTGCACGCCGACACCCACGGCCACCTGGCCCTCGACGACGAGCTCAACGCCGCGGCCGCGAAGTACTTCAAGGGCGACCCCTACGACCCGACCGTCCCGGACATCGCCGCGGACTACCGGGCGAAGAACATGGCCGCCGTCGTCTTCACCGTCGACACCGAGATGGCCACCGGTCAGCCGGCGCTGTCCAACGAGGAGATCGCCGACCTGGCCGCCGAGCACCCCGACGTGCTCATCCCGTTCGGCTCGGTCGACCCCGCCCGGGGGGTGGCCGGCATCCGGCTGGCCCGCAAGCTGGTGGAGTCGCACGGCGTCCGCGGGTTCAAGTTCCACCCCTCGCTGCAGGGGTTCGAGCCGAACGACCCGGCCGTCTACCCGCTCTACGAGGAGCTGCAGGACCTCGGCGTCCCGGCGCTGTTCCACACCGGTCAGACCGGCATCGGCGCGGGCCTGCCGGGTGGCCGCGGGATCAAGCTGCGCTTCTCCGACCCGATGCTGCTCGACGACGTCGCCGCCGACTTCCCGGGCTTGACGATCATCATGGCGCACCCCTCGGTGCCCTGGCAGGACGCGGCGATCTCGGTGGCCACCCACAAGGCCAACGTCTACATCGACCTGTCCGGCTGGTCGCCGAAGTACTTCCCGCCGCAGCTGGTCAAGGCCGCCAACGGACTGCTGAAGCACAAGGTGCTCTTCGGCTCGGACTACCCGCTGCTGCGCCCCGAGCGGTGGATCTCCGACTTCGAGCTCCTCGACATCAAGCCCGAGGTCAAGCCGCTGATCATGAAGGAGAACGCGATCCGGGCCCTGGGGCTGCGGTGAGGAACGCCGGCCTGGGCTCCTGGCCCGAGCGGCACCTGCGCAGCTCGCCGCACAAGCCGGCGCTGTGGTTCGAGGGGACGACGACGACCCACGGCGAGTTCGCGCTGCGGGTCCGGTGCGCCGCGGCAGCGCTCGCGGGGCTCGGGGTGCAGCGCGGTGACCGGGTCGCCTGGTTCGGCGCCAACCACCCCGCCGGACTGGAGATGCTCTACGCCTGCGGCCAGCTCGGCGCGATCTGGGTGCCGGTCAACGCCCGGCTCACCGCGCCGGAGGCGGAGTACGTGCTCGACCACTCCGGTGCCTCGCTGGTGCTGCACGGCCGGGAGCACGGGACGACGGCCGACGCGCTGCGCAGCGCCCTGCCCGCCGTCCGCGCGTGGATCGCGGCCGAGCCGCCACTGGCCGGCGGCGCCGGCTCGCTGGACTGGCAGCAGCTGCTCGCCGACGCCGACCCGGTGCAGCGCGACGAGGCGGTCACCCTCGACGACGTCTGCCTGATCATGTACACGTCCGGGACCACCGGCCGGCCCAAGGGCGCGGTGCTGACCCACGGCAACATGACCTGGTCGTGCATGAGCCAGGTGCTGGGGTTCGACTTCGCCCCGGACGAGCGGACCCTCGCGCTGGCGCCGCTGTTCCACATCGGCGGGCTGAACGGGACGCTCAACCCGACCCTGATGCGCGGCGGCTGCGGGGTGCTGGTCCGCGGCTTCGACCCGCCGGCCACGCTCGCGGTGATCGCCGAGCAGCGGGTGACGTCGTTCTTCGCCGTCCCCACGATGCTCGACGCGCTCAGCCGCCAGCCCGGCTTCCAGACCCTGGACCTGTCCGCGCTGCGCACCATCGGCGCGGCCGGAGCACCGCTGCCGCTGCCGCTGCTGCGGACCTGGCTCGACCGCGGGGTCACCGTGCAGCAGGCCTACGGGATGACCGAGTCGGCACCGGCCGGTACGTCGCTGGACAGCGCGGACGCGGTGAGCCACGTGGGGTCGGCCGGCAAGCCGCAGTTCTTCACCGACGTCAAGGTCGTCCGGCCGGACGGGACGGAGTGCCCGCCCGGCGAGGTCGGGGAGATCGTGCTGTCCGGCCCCAACATCATGGCCGGCTACTGGAACTCCCCCGAGGCCACCGCGGCCGCGATCGTCGACGGCTGGTACCACTCCGGGGACGCCGGCTCGACCGACGAGGAGGGTTACCTCTACATCCGGGACCGCTACAAGGACATGATCATCTCCGGCGGCGAGAACGTGTACCCGGCCGAGGTCGAGTCCGTGATGCTCGAGCTCCCGGAGGTGCAGGAGGTCGCGGTCATCGGCGTGCCCGATCCGCACTGGGGCGAGGTCGGCCTGGCCGTCGTCGTCCCCGCCCCCGGCGCTCCCCAGGACGGCGACGCGCTGCGCGCCACGCTGCGGCAACGCCTCGCCGGGTTCAAGGTGCCCAAGCAGGTCCGGTACGTGGACGAGCTGCCCAAGACCGCGACCGGCAAGATCCGCAAGCCAGCGCTACGACACACGTACGTGCTCACCGAGGAGGACGCATGACCACCACCACGACTCTCGCCGAACTGCCCTCGCTGAAGGGCCAGGAGCTCGGCACCAGCGACTGGTACGAGGTGACCCAGGAAGCGGTCAACCTCTTCGCCGACGCCACCGGTGACCACCAGTGGATCCACGTCGACGTCGAGCGGGCCAAGGCGGAGAGCCCGTTCGGCGGCCCGATCGCGCACGGCTACCTGACCCTGTCGCTGCTCGTGCCGCTGGTCTCCCAGACCTACACGGTGACCGACCAGAAGATGGGCGTGAACTACGGCCTGAACAAGGTCCGGTTCCCCGCACCCGTGCCGGTCGGCTCGAAGGTCCGGGCGCGGGTCACCCTCAAGGAGGTCGACGAGGTCGCCGGCGGGCTGCAGATCGTCTTCGCCGTCACCATCGAGCGCGAGGGCGGCGACAAGCCGGTCTGCATCGCCGAGTGGGTCACCCGCGCCTACGCCTGAGGTGAGCGGAGTGCCAGGGCGCGGAATCCGCGTCCCTGGCACTCCACTAGCGTCGGCGGCGTGCGCATCGCCGTCTTCACCGGGTCCCAGGCGGGGCCGGCGTCCCACCAGCAGGCCGCCGCGACCTTCGCCACCGAGCTGGCCCGGGCCGGCGTCGGCATCGTCTACGGCGGCGGGCACGTCGGGCTGATGGGCGTGGTCGCCGACGCCGCGCTGGCCGCCGGCGGCGAGGTGGTCGGGGTCATCCCGCAGCACCTGGTGGACGACGAGCTCGCGCACCCGGGAGTGCCCCGGATGGAGGTCGTGCAGACGATGCACGAGCGCAAGGCCCGGATGGCCGAGCTCGCCGACGCCTTCGTCGCGCTCCCCGGCGCCGCCGGCACGCTCGAGGAGCTGTTCGAGGCCTGGACCTGGGGGATGCTCGGCCTGCACGCCAAGCCGACGGCGTTCCTGGACGTCGACGGGTTCTGGCAGCCGCAGCTGACCCAGCTGCGCCGCATGGTCGACGACGGCTACCTGGCCGCCCACCGGCTCGAGGCACTCGGCGTGGTGCACGACGCCGCCGAGCTGCTCGCCTTCCTCGAGGACTACGAGCACCCGGCCCGCAAGTGGACCCCGCCGGCCGCCTGAGCATGGAGCACGCGGACGTCCTCGTCATCGGCGGTGGACCGGCCGGCGCCGCGTGCGCCGCCGCCGTCCGCCGGACCCGCCCGGACGCCGACGTGCTGGTGCTCGACCGCGCCGCCTTCCCGCGGGACAAGGTCTGCGGCGACGGGATCGCCCCCGAGGCGCTGGACGTGCTGGCCGTCCTCGGCATCGACGTCGCCGCGCTGACCGACGGCTTCCCCGCCGTCCCCCGGCTCCGGCTGCGCGGCCCGCGCGGGACGACGGTCGAGCGGGAGACGGCGCGCCCGTCGGTCGTCGTCCCCCGGGCGGTGCTGGACGGGCGGCTGCTCGAGCAAGTGCTGGCCGGCGGCGCCCGGTTCCAGCGGCACACGGTGCGGTCGGTCGCCGTCCACCCCACGCACGTCGAGGTCGACGGCCGGTTCCGGGCGCCGGTGCTGGTCGGCGCCGACGGCGCGGAGTCGGTCGTCCGCAGGGCGCTGGGCGTGCCGCCGAACCGGCCGGACCGGCTGGCGGTCGCGATCCGCGGCTACGCGCCCGTGCTGCCCGGGATGGACGGCGTCCAGGTGGTGACGACGACGAAGCAGCGCTGGCCGGCCTACGCCTGGTCGTTCCCGCTCGGCGACGGGCGGGCCAACGTGGGGTACGGCGAGCTCGTCTCCGGTGGGGTGACCCGGGCGGAGCTCGTCGCCGGGCTGCACCGGATGCTGCCGGGGGTCGAGCCGACCGGGCTGCGGGCGCACCGGCTGCCGCTGTCGACCGGCCGGCCCCGGCTGCCGGGCGGGCGGGTGCTGCTGGCCGGGGACGCACAGTCGCTGATCAACCCGCTGACCGGTGAGGGGATCTTCTACGCGGTGCTGTCCGGGGCGCTCGCCGGGGCGGCGTCGGCGGCCGGCGCGCAGGCCGGGCAGGTGCTGCAGCGGGCGCTGGACCAGCGGCTGGGAGCACACCTGCGGTCGTCGGGCACCGCGTCGCAGCTGAGCCGGTGGCCGGTGCTCATGGACGCCGCGGTGCGGGCGGCCGTGGCGGAGCAGCGGGTGTTCGACGACGTCGTCGCCCTGGGCCTGGCCGACGGCCGGCTGACCGCGCGGTCGCTCGCCGCCACGCTCCGCCGGCTCTGCTAGGCGCCGGCGACCGCGACCCGGCCGCGCCCCCCGCGCTTGGCTGCGTACAGCGCCGCGTCGGCAGCCGCGTACAGCTCCTCCAGGGCGAGGGCGTGCGAGGGGGCGTGGGCGACGCCGAGGCTGACCGAGATCGCGAGCAGCTCGCCGTCCGGGAGGACCAGCGGGCTGGCCCGGACGGCGTCCAGCACGTCCGTGGCCCGCCGGACCGCGACGTCGGCGGGGCAGTCGGGCAGCAGCACGGCCAGCTCGTCGCCGCCCATCCGGCTGAGCACCCCGTCGCCGGCGCGCACCACCGAGCGGAGCACCCCGGCGATGTGCGCCAGGGCGTCGTCCCCGACCGGGTGGCCGTGCTGGTCGTTGATCGACTTGAACGAGTCGACGTCGACGATCACCAGCGCGGTCCCGTGCCCGGTCGGCCGGGTGCTGAGCGCGAGGGACAGCGCCTCGTCGAGCACCCGGCGGTTCACCAGCCCGGTGAGCGAGTCGACGCTGGCCTGCTGCTCGAGCCTCGCGACCAGCCGGTCCTGGGTCTCCCCCGCGCGGGCCAGCATGAACGCCATGACGGCGAGCACGGCGCCGAAGAAGCTGAGGTCGGTGACGGCGTTGCCGACCGGCTCGAGGTGGAACAGCACGATCCCGTCGCCCCCGATAGCCAGGACGGTGACGAGGGCGACGGCGCCCCGGCACAGGTGCACCCCGGCCCACAGCACGGGGAAGGCGAGGAACGCCTGGGCGCCGGCCGAGGGGTCGCTGGTGATCCAGTTCATCCCGCAGCAGAGGGTGACGCCGATGACCGCGATCAGCACGTAGCCGCCGCGGCTGTCGATCCGCTCCGGCGGCGTGAACTGGAAGGCCACGGCGAGGGCCACCAGCACGCCCGCGCTGATCCAGGACGCCGTGATCCCGATCGACGACACGGCGTTGGGTCCGAAGAGCGAGAAGACCATCAGCGTGACGGCGCAGACGAGCAGCACCAGGACCGCCGTCCTGGCTGCTGCCTGAGGGTCTCGTGCCCTCATGGTCCGGGGGATCCGCATGCCCACTGGATCGGCAGGCGTCCGCAGATGCTGGGGCACAACCGTTCCACACCGGACCCTTACGGGTGAGGACCCGGGTGCCGTCCGGGTGGCCCGGTCGCCGCTCCGAGGGGAACACTGGGTGGAGGCCACGCGGTCGATCCCGGGAGATCGTGCAGGCCAGGCTCCGTCGGTCCAACCAACGGCCGACGGGGCCGCCTCGTCCACCCGAGACGAGGTTCACGCCGTCGAGGGCGTCCGCCCCTGGTCACCGGCGGTCGGGCGCGGGGCCTCGACGACGCGGTCGAGCCACTCGGCGAGGAGTCGCTGCTCCCCGTCGCTCAGCACGTCGAACCGGGGCGCGAGCGCCCGGAAGGCGACTGCGGTGGCCATCGGCCCGTCGTCGGCCGGTGGGGGCACGTCGGTGAGGACCTGGGTGAGGACGGCCTCGTACATGGCGTCGGCGAGGCCCGGGTCGCGCTGCTCCACCGGAGTCGCCAGCAGCGTGAGGATGGTGCCGATCCCGGCGGCCTGGATGACGTCGACGGCCCGCCGCTCGCTGACCCGGAGCCGCCCGGTCTCGGCCACCCGGTGGACCCGCGACGCCAGCACCTGCCGTCCGGCCTGCGCCGCCGGCGAGTTCACCACCCGGTCGGGGTCGCTGAGGAGCCGGAACAGACCAGGGTTCGCGACGCCGAAGTCGATCTGCGTCTCCCAGCCGGCGCGCAGGTCCTCGAGCGGGTCGACGCCGTCCGCCGAGGCTGCCTGCACGACCGCGGCCTTGCCGGACACCTGGGTGGACATCACGTGCTCGGCGACGGCGTCCAGCAAGCCGTCCTTGTCACCGAAGATGCGGTAGATCGCCGGCGCCTGCACCCCGGCCGCCTCGGCGACCCCGCGGGTGGTCACCGCTGCCGGGCCGTGCTCCTGGAGGAGCCGCGCCGCGACGTCGACGATCTTGGACCGCGTGTCGCTCCGGCGGCTGGGCGCATCGACCATGGTTCCAACGATAACGCAGTGTTGCTATCGTTGTGTTTATCATGGTTAGCCTTGAGGTGTTTCCACCGATACGGAAGCGAGCTGACCATGATCGTCATCACCGGAGCGACCGGCGCCCTGAACGGCGCGACCGTCGACCACCTGCTGCAGCGCCTGCCCGCGAGCGAGCTCGCCGTCGCCGTGCGCGACCTGGGCCGCGCCCAGCGGTTCGCCGATCGC
Source organism: Modestobacter altitudinis (assembly GCF_005930475.1). Taxonomy (GTDB): domain Bacteria; phylum Actinomycetota; class Actinomycetes; order Mycobacteriales; family Geodermatophilaceae; genus Modestobacter; species Modestobacter altitudinis. The sequence goes on along the minus strand of NZ_SJEW01000012.1, from coordinate 17,185 downwards.
GGGGTGGAGGTCCGGCGCGGCGACTACGCCGACCCGACCTCGCTGCCCGGCGCCTTCGCCGACGCCGACCAGCTGCTGCTGGTCTCCTCGAGCGACCCGGCCGCAGACGCGGTGGCCTTGCACCGGGCGGCGATCGAGGCCGCCGTCGCCGCGGGTGTCGGGCGCATCCTCTACACCAGCCACCAGGGTGCGGCACCCGGCACGCCGTTCCCCGCGGGGCGCGACCACGCCGCGACCGAGCAGCTGCTCGCCGAGTCCGGCGTCCCGTGGACCTCGCTGCGCAACGGCTTCTACGCCCACAGCCTCAGCTGGCTGACGGGGCCGTGGCGGGAGACCGGGGTCATCGCCGTGCCGGCCGACGGGCCCGTGTCGTGGACGGCGCGCGAGGACGTCGCCGAGGCCGCCGCCGTCGTCCTCGCCTCGAACGGCGCCCACGGCGGCCCGATCACGCTCACCGCCGGCGCGGCACCGACGTTCGAGGAGGTCGCAGCGCTCGCGTCCGAGCTGAGCGGGCGGACGGTCGAGCGGGTGGTGGTCGGCGACGACGAGTGGGTCGCCGCCCAGGTCGCGGCCGGGCAGCCGGAGTTCGTCGCCCGCTTCCTCCTCGGCATGTACCAGGCGGCCGACCAGGGGTTCTTCGCCGGCGTCGACCCCCTGCTCGGCGAGCTGCTCGGCCGCGAGCCGCGGACCGTGCGCGACCTGCTCGCCGAGCCCGCCCATCAGGGGTCCTGAGCGGTGACGCGCTGCGCTGATCAGCAGCCGAGGAGGATCCGACTCACCCTGCCTCTCGTGGCAACCCGCCTCCGGGTCGCCAGGCCGGGTCGCGGCCGATGAAGGCCATGAGCCTGTCCTGCGGGGAGGCGTCGTCGTCGACGGGCACGGCGGGACCGAACTGCCCGCTGTCGCGAAGGAGCTGCTCCATCGACGCCATGTCGGCCAGCGCGGCGCGGCACCGCTCCTCCCCCAGGTCGGGCTCTCGACCGAGCGCCTCGGCGAGATCCCAGGAGTGCAGCCACACGTCGCCGGTGTAGAACTGGTCGATCGCCTCGTCCACCGGCTTGTCGCCGGTGTGCGGGTTGCTGAGCACCCGACCGGCGGGATCGTCGAGGACAGCCTGCACGTCGGCGACGTGCTGCTTCCAGGCGGCGACCGGGTCGGCCGCGACGTCCAGGGCCGGGAGCTGGATCCCGGCACCCCCGAGGAAGCCGCGGGACCACTCGACCAGGTGCTCCACGACGTCGAGCGCCGTCCACCCTGCGACCGGACTGGGTCGGGACCAGTCGCCGGCCGAGGCGGACTCGACCAACTCGGTGAACCGGGCCGCGTCGTCGGCGTGTCGCCGGGCTGGACTGCTGGGAGCGGATGTCATCTGAGGTTCCTTCGCGGATCGGGTCGGCCTGCGCCGTGGACACCGGGTGGAGCTACGACGACCTGCGTCCACCGGTCGTCCTCAACTCATCGGTTGACTACGAGGTTAGCTCTGTCTCCAGGCTGTGGTCAACCAGCGGGTTGAAGAAGCTGGCGACTCGCCGAGCGGTCTCGCGATCGTCCGGAGACCGGGCTTCAGCCCGGGTCCATGGGATGGAGGAGGTCGTAGGCGGTCGACAGCTTCTTCGGGACGACCAGGCGCCACGCGTCGACGACGAGCTCTCGGGCTTCGATCGGGTCCAGCGCGGCGAGGTCGGCGTGGACCCAGTTGAACCGCATGTCCGACGCCGCCGGCAGTTGGAACGTGTGCGGCTCGCTGCGGACCAGCGCTTCCCGCTCCTCCTTGGGGAACGCGAAGCCCATCACGCTCTCGTCCAGCGAGAAGGCCACGTAGACGATCTGCCTGACGCGGAACTTCAGCCTGCCGCGTACGTACACCTGGTACGAGCGCTCCAGTTCGGCGCCCAGCGGCCGGACGTCCTCGATCACCGCCATGTCAGGTCCCGCCCCTCGCGGCCGGCAGGCTGCCGTCCTCGTGCCGCCGGTCACCCACGACCTGGCCTGCTCCGTCCGGTCGGTCAGGGTCCATTCCTGCTGCGTCGCGCACACAGGGTCGACTGCGACGGCCGGCTGGAGTCATCGGTCGACCCATCAGCCGGCGTGTCGAGGACCTCCTCCCGACCCGGAGGCCGGGCACCGGCGCGGGACGGTTCGGGTCAGGACCAGGGTCACCTCGGCCGGTGCGACGGGGTCACGGCACGTCGACAGGAGGCCCAGCGCCCCGTCGGGCCCGCACGAGCCACTGGTCGGAGCGGAGGGCGTGGGATTCGAACCCACGATGGGTTTGACCCCATAGCGGTTTTCACGTTCAATCCCCAACGCAGCCTGACCAGCCTGGGGCGATATGGCCGCAGGTCAAGCGGGACCACGACTGACCGCGGGTCACCGTCGTTGCCCCCTGCGTGCCCGTTGTACGGGCACGCAGCGGGCACGAACGAAGGCGACCCGCTGTGACGTGCCGATCCAGATACCGAAATGGGCGGGCAACGCTTCGCGCCGCCCGCAACCCTGTGCACGATCCGACAGACGGCAACCGGACGCCGGTACCGCAGTCGGTGAACACCAGAGCGGGCCTGACCTTCGGCCAGGCGGCGCGCTCCACGCGTGATCGAGCCAGACACGCCGGCGCTGCACGAGCTCCGCTCCGGAGGATGGTTGCCCACACACAGCCGTGGACGGCGGCCGAGGTCTTCCCCGGCCAGCCGCCCACCGCTCAGGCCACGGCGGAAGCGATACAGCGCCACACCCCGTGGCTTCGGCGCTGCCCCCGACCAAGAGATGTCCCCACGGCGCGGATCATCAGGCCTCGCGCGGCAGCCAAGGGCCACTGGATTCGGGCCGCGATCGTGACGTCGCGCCCGCGCCGGCCAGCGCACGAGCCGCTTCCCGCCCCAGGTCCCGCTACGTCTCCGTCGCGACGCCCTTGACCGACGACTCCGACACTTCGGCCGTCTCACTTCCTCAGAAGTGAGACACGGCTGGCAGCGAGACGGCCGCCGACCCGCTGACGAGGCTGTTCGCGCGCCAGCGCGACATAGGTGAACCATCGGCGCGCCGCGAGTCGCTGAGCCGCTCGAGTTCCCTGACCGTAATCGAGGGAGGCATAGGCGCCCACCTGGTTACGCCGTAAGTTGCCTGCCGTGCCTCGCTATCGGTTGAGCCGCGAGCAGACGACCCTTGAGGTGTTCGAGGCGGTCAGTGACGAAGACGCTCAGGTCGTCGGCCGTCACCTGTCGGTGGCCCACGACCACCGAAGTGATCCGGTCATGCGCCCGACCTTCTGCCTGGAGGGCGAGGCCGATGCCGGCTGGCGACCGGTTTTCAGCTGGATGCCGGCCTGACCGACGCCCTGCGGCTGCAGGCTCTCGGCCCGTCCATCGCACCGGTCTCAGGCCCCCGCGGCCTCGACACGCTCGCGGGGGGACGGGGTGGTGCTGCGGCCTGTCGGCAGGCGTTGGCCCAAACCGTGCACACCCCACGTGCGGCTGCCGAGCACACGTCCGGCCGCGTCTTCCCTCGCGCGACATCACAGACCTCCTCAAGGAGTCCTGGCGGCTCATGTCGCGAACAAGGGTCAGGGGTCGCGGGCGCACTCAGTGGCCACCGCGAGCCCGCGATGGTCGTGGGTTGTGAATGTCGATTCAGCTGGCCTTCGGCGGTGATCGCGGCGGCGAAGCGGGTGGCTGGTCCTCGCCCCGGGGCGGTGTCACTTCCGCGTCCGGTGCGCTCAGCCGGGTGGCGCTCGGCCTGACGGCGAGCAGCCGGTCGATGACGGCGTACAGGGCGCTGTCCACCGCGCCGTCCGCACTCGGCGCCGAGAGCGGCACCCGCAGGGAGCGGGAGAACTCCTCGAGCGCTTCGTTGACGGTTTGGGCCAGCACGTCCTGCTGGAAGGTGTCCAGGGGCAGGAGGCCCTGCAGGTAGCCGTCGATGTCGAAGGCATCGCTGGTCCCGCCGAGGGCCACGTAGCGCAGCCACAGCTGCTGAACGGTCAGGCCCGACCCGATTCGGGCGGCCTCCATGGACACATGCCGGTCATCGGTGGACATCACGGGCCCGTCTCAGCGCGGCTGGGAGTCGGTCGAGCGCGCGAGGACCGTGGTGAGCAGAGCCCGCGCGATCTCCTCGACCGGCCGATTGGTCTGCCGCGCCGCATCGGCCAGCGTCGCGAAGGCCTCGTGCGCGCTGGCCGCCCCGCGACCCAGCAGCACGCCCACAGCGTGGGCGATGGTGTCCCGGCTGGCCAGTGCCCCGGTCAGCTCCCGGCTCAGCCGCCGAGCCTCCTGCAAGCTCTGGGTGTTGGACAGCAGGATGGCCGCCTGCTCGGCGAGCAGGCCCATGATGTGCTCGTCGTGCGGCCCATAGTTCATCGGACGCTCGCAGTAGACCTTCATCGCCCCGATCGCCTCACCGCCGACGATCAGCGGCGCGCTGAGCACCGACCGCACGCCCAAGGCCTGGACGGCGGTGTTCCAGCGCGGCCACCGGCCGTCGGTGGTGGTGTCATCGATGCGCACCAGCTCGCGGGTCGCCCAGGCGGTCAGGCACGGCCCCTCGTCGAGCTCGTACTGCAGCGTGTCGGCCTGCTCCACCGCCTGGTTGGAGGCGGCCCTGGAACGTCTGCCGTGTTCGTCGACCACGGTGACCGCGGCGCCCAGGGTGCCGGCGGTGGTGGTGGCGGCCAGGCTGGTGACCAGCTCCAGGGCGGTGTCGACGGTCTCCCGGGACAGCATCAGCCCCGACATCTGGGCCAGCGCCGCGGACAGATCCAGTGGCGGAGCACCTGGGACGTCGTAGGGAAGGTCATCGGGGCGATCGGTGGACTGGGTCATGGCTTTCCCATCGCAGTGGTGCCTTCAGCTGTCAGTGGAGGATGCACAAGCCGGCCCAGGGGCGTGTCCGGCACGCGGTCCCAGGCTCGGGCCTAGGTGTGGTCATCGGCGTGATCGTCAGAGTTCGCCGGTGAGGACCAAGTCCTCAGCGACGTTGCGGAGCTTCCTGTTGGCGCGCTGAGAAGCCTCGGCCAGCAACCGGAAGGCCTGGTCGGCGGTGAGTTTGTGGCGTTCGATCAGGATGCCCTTGGCCTGCTCGATGACCGACCGGAACTCCATCGCGCTGCGCATGTTCTCGGCCAGTTCCCGGGCGTCCTGAAGCGCGTCGATGTTGGTGAGCGCGACCGCGGCGAAGTCGGCGAACCGGGCGATCGTCTGCCGGTCCTCCTCGGTGAAGGCCTCGACCTCGGAGACGTAGACGTTGAGCCCGGCCGACAGCTGCGCGGCCGGCACCGGAACTGCCAGCAAGCCGAGCGCACCGGCGTTCAGAAAAGCCGGCATGTAGTCCGGCCACCGGGTCTCGGTCCGGCCATCGCTGATCTCGATGACGTGTCCGCCGATCGCGGCCTCGACGCAGGGGCCACGCCCCTGCCGGTGCTGCGTCTCATCCAGCGCCTGCGCTCGCCGGCCTGTGAACGCCGCCGTGGTCGGCTGGTCATTGCGCACCACCGTCATCGAGACGTCCCAGACTCCCGGCATCACCCGCGCAACCAGGTCCACGACCTTCTGCAACACCGTTTGGGTGGACTGCCCATCCAATATCAACAAGGCGAGCTCGTCCAATGCGGCCTGAGCCGCCTCGCGGCGCTGACCTTCACGGGGTTCTGACACGGACGCTGGCCCTTCCAACCCGACCTGCCCCTGAGGGTTCTGGCCGTTGGCGGTCCGCCCCAGGGAAGGGAGGGAGAGGGAAGCACTCCACGCCGACTGACCCTGAGGCCTCCCTTGTTGTGCACGGTACCTGACATTGGGAAGGGTGGAACTTCGCTCCCCACGCCGGCTGCCGACGGGCGTCGTCCCGGCGGACTCCCACGTCGGCTTGACACGGCGGAGGAAGGTGAGGCCATCCCCTCACCGGGAAGTCTCCGCCCGAGCACCTGACCGCGGGTGAGGAATTACCCTTCGCCGCGACGGTCGCAGCACCAGGTACACACCGGAGATCTACCCGTGGCAACTGCTCTGAGCACCGCCCGCCGCAACGCCGTCCTCGACGGTCTGTCCGACGAGGACCTGACCACGCTCCTGCCCGACCTGACGCAGATGCCGCTCGAACTCGGCGACGTCCTCCACGAGGCGGGACAGCCCGCCCAGTCGGTCTACTTCCCCCTCCTCGGTGTGGTGTCCGTCGTCGCCGACCTGGGCGGGGACCAGGTCGTGGAGACCGCCACCATCGGGCGGGAGGGGATCGTCGGAATCTCGGTGTTCCTCGGCACGGACACCCCGACCGAGCGATCCCAGGTCCAGGTGGCCGGCTCCGCACTCACCATGAGCGTCGAGGACTTCCGCGCGGCCATCACCGACGTCGATGGGCCGCTGACCGCGATGCTCCGCCGCTCGGCTCAGGCGCTGTTCACGATGGTGTCCCGCAACGCCGCCTGCAACCGGGTGCACACCGTGCGCCAGCGCGCCGCCCGCTGGCTGCTGATGACCGCAGACCGCATGGACGCAACTAATTTCCCCCTCACCCAGCAGTTCCTCGCCCAGATGCTCGCCGTCCGCCGCACCTCCGTGGGCGAGGTCGCCCAAGCCCTGGCCGACGACGGCGCCATCACCTACACCCGCGGCAGCATCACCATCACCGAACCCCAGCGCCTGCGCTCGAGCGCCTGCGACTGCTACGACGTCATCCGCGAAGCCACCGACAAGGCGATGGCAAGCAGGTGAGGGACACCGGCGCTCGGTCCGGAGTCCGGCGAGGCCCAGCGGCGACGAAGTGGCACCATCAGCGATCCCAGTGACCAGCCAGCGCCAGTGACGCCGCACACCGCCCAGGCCACCAGCCTTTCGATCGGCGGCCGCACAGGCCCCCCAGGGACAAAGGCGCAACAGTCAGCTGCCGGTGACCGCAGCGACGCGGGGACCCCCGAGCCGTTCCGACGTCCGCCGAGCCGTTGATGAATGCGAGCACCCCCTCTTGACCTATCAGTCGACTGGCCCGCCGCCGCAGCCGCTCAGTGCTTCCCCAGATGGGAAAGGCGCGTCCGTCGGGCCTGGCGCCTGCAGGCACCACCGCCCGCCCGTGGTCGACACGAACCCATGGGAAGGGAAGGGTGTCGGTCGTGTCCGATGACCTCCGCGCACGAAGCCCTCGCGCGCGTCGTCCTGGTCGACCGCGACCTGGCTGATGTCCTCGATGAGATCACCGAGCTCGGCCGCCGGGCGATCCCCGCTCCGAAGCCGCCTCGGTGACGCTGATCTCCGGCGGGAAACCCCACACCGCCGCCTACCGCGGGCAGATGGCCAGAGACTCCGAAGAGCTGCAGTTCGAGCGGGGCCATGGCCCATGCCTGGATGCCGGCCGTGCGCGCCTGGTGTTCCTCATCTCCGACATGCGCAGTGAAACCCGGTGGTCCGACTACGCCGCCATGGCGGTCGACAGAGGAGTGCACAGCAGCCTGTCGATCCCCCTCCCCTTCCAGGGCGCCAGCATCGGGGCGATCAACCACTACGCCACCCGGCCAGCCGCCTTCGACGAGGACGACGTGGCTCTCGGGGAGGAGTTGGCCGACTTCGTCGCGGTCGCTGTCGTCAACGCCCGCCACAGCCACCAGTCGGCCCAGGACGCGGCGAACATGCGCCGCGCCATGGAGTCCCGGTCGACCATCGAGCAGGCCAAAGGGATCCTGATGGAGCGGCACAAGGTCACCGCGGACATGGCGTTCACCGTGCTCACCCACGCCTCCCAGCGCAACAACGTGGAGCTTCGGGACGTAGCCGACCATCTGGTCCAGACCGGCCAGCTCCTCGGCCGAGAATGACCGCCGGCGGCAGTTCGCGTCTGACCATCTGGTCAACGGTCGAGGACCGTCCGGTGCGGGGCAGGGTTGGCGACTGGCTCAGCCGGCGCCGACCATGCGGTGCCCTCGAAGCGCCAACTGGTAGCGCGGCCGGTTGAGGTCGCCGGCGGGCGGCTGACGTCGGTGGTGGGCGGACTTGTAACAGCGCGGGTCCGTCCGGTTCATCGGGCAGGAAAAGCCACCCACCCCGAACACGTGAACGCAGCCACGTGCCGAACCGTCGTCGGCGCACGGGGAGCGTGGCCGATGAGCGGGTCGATGTGGTCGCAACATCGCCGGCCCGCGCCCGAGCTGGACACATCGAACGTGTGGCGGTGGGAGCCGTCGAACCCGGTGGAAGTGACAGCCCAGCGCCGGGGTCTGAGCGCCGCGCTGCACGACGGCAGCCGACCAGAACGGGCGCAGGAAGACGCCATCGAGAACATGCTCCTGGTGTTCGAGGAGCTGGTGTCCAATGGCCTTCGCCACGGCGAGAGTCCGGTTCACGTCGCCGTCAGCACCACACCCACAGGCTGGCTGCTCGACGTCAGCGACGCGGCGACCGACCAGCCACCAGCACTGGCCGTCGGCCGGGACCCCGCATACGGCGGGCTGGGGCTCTATCTGGTGGCACGACTGTCCGCGGCCTACGGGTGGGAAGTTGACGGCGACCGCAAGCATGTCTGGGCCCAGGTTGCCTTCGCCTCACCGGAGCGCTGACACGGTGGCGTGGCACAGCACACGCCCCCGCGGTAACCTTTCAAGCGGTCGAAGATCCGGCCCGAATGCACCAATTTCAGGCTTCGGATGTTCGGACGCTCGCTGTCCCGCCGTCCACCGATGCCGGCGGGGAAGCCGTTGTGACCATTGATGTCGCACCACAGACCTCAGCGCCGATCCAGGTCGGGCCCACCCTTGAGATCTTCGTGGACCCGTCCCTGGGACTGGTTGTCGTAGTCGGCGAACTGGACAGAGAGCAGTCCCCGCACTTACTGAAGGCTCTCTCAGCCCTTACCCAGACGTCCCACCAGGCTTGGCTGATCGACGCTGGAGAAGTGACCTACTGCGACGCGGGCGGCGTTCGCGCGCTGGCCACCGCAGCCACCATGGCGGAAGACCACGGCAGCCATGTGATGATCACAGCCAGCAGCCGATGCGTGCAGCGCCTGGTCACCCTGGTCGGACTGAGCCACCTGTTCCTCCCCCCGGCGCCTGCCCGTCCCCAGCGCACCACGCCCGGCCCCCCCGCACACGGTCGTCGGATTCCTTCGCGACCAGAGGCCCGACGACCTGTTCGGGTGAAATCACGACCACAATCTCCCGACGGGGACGATCCGTCTCTGATGGTCGCAGTCGATTACCGCCTGGGCAGGCTCCAGCTCACCGGCCGACTGGACGGGGGGAACGCGCACCTGCTGCACGACACCATCTCGGCACTGCTCCTCAGCGACTGCGACCGGTGGACAGCCGACATCACCGCACTCGCCGTCGTCGACCACGCCGGCATCAAGGCCATCGGCACCGCCTACCGGCGACTGCTCCGCAACGGCCGGCGGATCACCCTGCGGGGAGCCTCACCCGCGATGGATCAGGCACTGACCCGCCTACGACTGGACCGCCATCTGTTCGACCCGGCCAGCCACCCGACAACTGCTTCCTCTACCCGGGCCGGCGCCCGGACGGCATGAGGCCCCGGTCGACAGCGCCAACGTCGCCGACCCATGGGTCAGCTACCCGTCGTCTGCTCGCTCCCGTCGTGTAGATGGAGCGCGCTTGCGCGCCGTCGAGCGCGCCGCCCACGCACGCACGACATGGTGGCTTGGACTGCACCGAGACGTGGTGGACAAAACGGGCCGCGATCCGGACCGTCCACGCCATAGGTCAGCCGCTTCCTAGCTGCCGATGTCTCCGGCGGGTAGTCCGCCGATGATGCCGCGGGCCAGCTCGTCATCCCGCGGCGGGCCGCGCCACTCCACCAGCAACAGCGAGGCGTCATCGCTGGTTCGGCCGCCTCGGGCGTCCATCAGGCTGTGGGAGAGCAGTCGTACGGTCTCGGCCACGCTCACCTGGTCCACGCTGGTCTGCTCGACGAGCTCACGCAGGCGTGCCTCGCCGAACTGATGCCCGTCCTCGAGTCGCTCCTCCACGACGCCGTCGGTGAAGAACAGCACCCGGTCCCCTGGTGACAGCTGCGCGGTCTGCACCAGCGGGGCGGCGCCGCCGAAACCTACTGGCCGGGTGATCGGGCCGGTGAGTTCGGTGACCTCGCCGGACGGGTGGATCAACAGGCCCGCGGGATGCCCGGCGTTGACCCAGCTGAGCACGCCGGTCTCGGTGTCCAGCCGGCCCACCTGCGCGGTGGCGAAACGGCCGGGGTATGTCGCGGCGAGCACATCATCCATGTGGACGTACAGGTCCGGTAGGGACGCGTTGGACCGCCGTCCGTGTCGGTAGGTGGCCACCACGATGGTCGCCATCGTGGCCGCCTCCAGCCCGTGGCCCATGGCGTCGAAGACCGCCAGGTGGAGCACGTGGGAGTCCAGTGCGTAGTCGAAGCTGTCTCCACCCACGTCGTAGGCCGGCTCCAGGATCCCGGCGAGCGCGACGTCCGGGGTGGTCATCACCAGCGGGGGCAACGTCTGCCACTGCAGGTGCGCCGACAGGCTCATCGGGGCCGCGGTGCGCACCCGGTCGAAGGTGGTGGTGTAGTCGGACTTGGTGACGATCAGGTCCGCGGCCAGGCCGGCCAGACGCTGGGCGAGTCGCCGGTCGTTGTCGTCCACCGCGGACAGGGTGAACGCAAGCACGCCGATCCGGTCCGAGCCGTCGAGCATCGGCATGAACAGTCGTACCGACCCGTCGGGCAGCTCCTGCTCGATCCGGGCGTCCTGCGTGAAGGCGCGACCCGGCCAGCTCCCGTCGATCGGCGACGGCTCACCCACCAGGCCTGACCCGCTCAGGGGCTGCAGGGTCCGCTGGTCGTAGTCCTGCAGCCAGATGCTGACATCGGAGGCGCCGACCGCGGCGATCTCCTGGGCCAGCAGCGGACCCACCAGCCGGGCCGGCATGAGGTGGGCCCTGTCCAGCAGGGAGCCCAGTAGTCGCTCACCGAGGCTCTCGACCCGCGACCGGCCCTGCGCGTCCGCGAAGCCGCGACCACCGCCCAGCAGTGCTGCGGGCGTCCCGCTCCCATTCTGGGTGCCGCCCTCAGGCATGTGCTCTCCAACCGGGTCCCATGGAAACGGGTGACCGGTCGGTGACCCTTGCCCGGCCGCACGCCGGGTGGAGCAACGCCGCGTCGACATCAGCCACCACGACGGCACCAGACTAACTCCCAGCTGCACGCACTCCCGGCCGATCACCCTGTGGGCCGAGACGAGTGATCCGGCTGATGCCGGTACCGCTAGGGCCGCCGGCGCAACTGCCCATAGGGCCGGGGCCGCCAGGACGCGAGGTTCTGCCAGCGATCGCCATCGCGGCGCTGGAAGACGAAGAATCGCCAGGCTGACTCGTCCCCCGGCGTTCCCGCCGAGTCGGTGAAGGACAGCGCCGTCGAACGACCTTGAGCAAGAGCTAAAAGATCACTGTCCTCGCCATCTTCGACGAAGTACGTCTCCAGGACGCCTCCTGTTGCCGACCTGAGATGTCGAGTAGTCGATAGCCGGCCACGACCCACCCTAGGCACGAAGCACTCACCGGCGGCCGCCAGGTCCGCATCAGCTGGGGCGGTCTCTGCGTCAGGGCGCCGGCAAGCACGCGCGTTGACCGGATGCGGCGCTTCGTTCATCGACGGCGTGCCCGACCACCACCCGAAGCACCAGCGATGCGCGTGAGGGAGCTAAGGCGGGCCCCCACTCCCGCCGGCCGGGTGGAAGTCCCGGCGCCCACGCCCCCAGGGGGCGTCAACTGCCAGCGATTGAGTCCAGGCGATCGGCCTCGCGGAGGTGCTTCTGGGCGTTGACCGACAGGCTTCGCGCTCTCCGACGCACCTCATCTGGGTCGGGCAACCTGTCAGCGTGGTCGAGCAGACGGCAGGCCACACCGCGCTCAGCCTCTCCGACACGTCGATGGGCGTCTGCGAGCGACTTCTTGCTCATGCAGTGACCTCAGGGATCGAGTCTCGTCTGAAGGGTGTGGCGGGGCTGCGCGAGCGCAGGTCGCGCTCGCCTCGGTCGTGCATCAGGTAGCCGCCCCGGCTACTACAGCGCACTCTTAGCCAGCCCCTGCGTTCTGAACCATGAGTCGCCGGGGTCAGGCTCCATCGGTCCAACCACCGGCTGATGGGGCCGCCTCGGCGCTAGTCGGCCAAGGAGCCCGTCAGCACCAGGCGCCCGGCCACGTGGCGGAGCTTGACGTTCTCGCGTTGGCTCGCAGCGACGAGCAAGCGGAATGCCTCTGCTTCGGTGATCTTGTGCCGCTCGATCAGGATGCCCAGAGCCATGCCGATCTGCCGACTCAAGGACAGGGCCCGCTCAAGCTGGTCCAACCGAGACAGGGCGGCCGCCAAGTCCTCGGTGCCATCCGGGCACGAGCCGGCAGCTTACGGCGTAAACCGTGCGCTCCGGCGCGACCTGCGACTAAGGGGGCGTCACCGGGCGGGTGACATCACCTTCCACCGGCCCATGGAACCTGCCACGCTCCTGATCGCGTTGCGGCCTGCGCCCCCGTGGCAGGTCGGGGCGCGCCCTTCCTGGCTGGCAGGGGGCGCTTCGTTCCTGGACGTGGGCCTCGGATGCAGCGAGCGCCCCAAGCGCCTGCGCCAACTCGGCTGCCGCCTCGCCATCAGCAAGTTCCTCCACGACGGACCGCTCAGCCACTGGCGGATCCAACTTCCCACTGCCGGTCTGAAACAGGACCGTTTGAATAGGGGGGGTGCTATGCGCCGCCCTGCACGGGGCCCAGAACCTCCCCTGTCGTGACCAGGTGATCGGCCACCTCACGAAGCTTGAGGTTGTTGTTCTGAGATGCGTGCGACAGCACCGTGAAGGCCGCATCGGCGGTCATCTTGTGCCGTTCCATGAGGATGCCCTTGGCCTGCTCGATCATCGCCCGGGACACCATGGCGCGACGCATGTTCTCGGCCTCCTCGGCTGACTGGGCGCTGTGCTGAGCGTTCGCCACGGCGACCGCGATGAAGCCAGCCATCTCCTCACCGCGGGCCACGTCGTCCTCGTCAAAAGCGGCCGGCCGGGTGGCGTAGTGGTTCAGCGCCCCAATGGTGGCTCCTAGGAAGGGGAGCGGGACCGTCAGGGAACTCCGGACACCACATTCGACCACCGGCGCGGCGTAGTCGGGCCAACGCTGCTCGGTCCCCATGTCCGAGACGAGGAAGACCAGGCCGGCGCGGCCGGCGTCCAGGCACGGACCATGGCCCAGCCCGTACTGCAGTTCCTCGGCGTCGACCGCCAGCTGGCCCTGGAACGCGGCGGTGCGCGGCTTCCCGCCGCCGATGAGGGTGACTGAAGCACTTTCTGAGCCTGGGATCGCCCGGCGGCCGATCTCGGTGATCTCGCACAACGCGTCGCCCAGGTCCCGGTCGACGAGGACAACGCGGGAAAGGGCCTCGTGCAGGGCGGTCAGGTCGGCCATGACTCGTACTCTTCCCTGTCACCGGGTGCGCGTCACGCCTCGCCGGACAGCGAGAAAGCACGGGGCTGAGCCGTGGGTCACTGACCCGCAGCGGGCGCTTGGTTCCGTCGCCAGCTGCGGCACAGCTGCTCACGGCCACCCGCCGAGGTTTGCTGTAGAACGCGGTCAAGGCGACGTTGACCGACCTGGCGCTGACCTTCTTGGACCGTTCCCACATCCTGGCTGGCTTCCCGTAGCTGCCCTCTCGCGGCCGTGGGTGGCGGGGGAAGGGCGCTGTAGGCCCATCCCGTAGGGACGCGCAGCGCCCTTCCGGCGGCGCCCACGGCGGTGATCATGGGCGGCGGGGAGCGGGCCCCTCATGCCGGCGGGGGGGCGCTCGTCCGTGGTGCCACCGCTTCGTCACCCCCAGCTCGAGTCTCGCGACGTCGGGCGCCCCGTTCCCGGCGCGCAGCCGAGCCCCAAGCAGGGCTCCAGGCCGCTGACCTGCGGGGTGACGTCGCCTTGAACGTTCCTCGGCCACCTTGGGCGCATCGCCGGACCCAACCCGGCCACCGCGGGTTCGCCCAGGCCGGCGACCGGCGGCACGCGAGGCGGCGAGGAGGTGGACGACGGTGATGTCGTTGCACAAGCTGTCGGCCGGGTCGGGCTACACGTATCTGACCCGGCAGGTGGCCGCCGGGGATGTCACCGCCCGCGGCCGGGGATTGCTGGGTGCCTACTACGAACAGCGCGGCGAGTCCCCCGGCGTGTGGCTCGGCGTCGGCCTTGCCTCGTTGGACGGCGGCCCGCGAGCGAGGGATCCAGTCACCGAGGCGCAGATGCTCGCCCTGTTCGGACACGGCCATCACCCAGGCGCCTCCACCGTCACCGGTGTGGCCGGGCAGCCCGGTGGCGGCCGGGGGTCAGTGCAGCTGGGGAAGCCGTTCGTCACGACCGGGCCGCGGTTGTCGGTGGCCGGCTATGACCTGACCTTCTCCCCGGTGAAAAGCGTCTCGGCGTTGTGGGCGCTGGCCTCCCCCGAGCTCGCAGCGCAGGTCGAGGCCGCGCACGCCGCGGCGGTGGCCGACACCATCGGCTGGCTGGAACGCACCGCCGTCTACACCCGGCTGGGCGCCGGTGGGCTGCGGCAGGTCGACGTCACCGGGCTACTCGCGGTGGCGTTCACGCATCGGGACTCCCGCAACGGCGACCCGGACTTGCACACCCATGTGGCGATCTCCAAGCCTGACCCGACGGCGCCCGACCGCGGGAAGCTGGCCGAGTACGTCCAGCAACGCGCCGACCTCGTCCACGCCCTGGCCGCGACCATCAACGCCAACCACCTGCCCGACACCACCTGGGCCGACCAGCTACGCCAAGCCGACCCCGACCTGGCCCGGCAGCTCGCCGTCTGGCGCGCCGCCACCGGCAACGCCGACCATCCCCACCCGGTCGGACCACAGGCCTCACCCACACCCGAGGTGCGCGCGCAGTTGCAGACGGTTCTTGCCGCCCACCTGCCCGACCATGAGGCCTTTGATCGGCAGCTGGAGAGCCAACCGTCGAGCATTCGACATGCCGGTGAACCCACCCGCCACCGCGGCGGTGCCCCGGGGCCGCATCACGTCCCCAGGTGTCACCGAACTGCATCCAACGACGCCTGTACGGGCCGTGGCTGGTCGTGGCACCCGAGGGTCACAGCTCGTTCGTTCACCGGTGCGCCAACCGTCTACAGAGGAGCCGGCATGACCGCGACCAGCCCCCGACCGTCGGCCAATGCCGGCGACCGCCTCCACGACGTCGACAGTGCTGCCGACTACCTCCGCTGCGGACGCCGCCTCATCTACCGCCTCGTCGCCGAACGGCGCGTCAAGTTCACCTACGCCGGCCGCTCGCTCCGCTTCTGGCAGACCGACCTCGACGCCTACCTCGACGCCCGTGCTGTCGAACCCACGGCGCCACCCATGAACAACCGTTGACATCGGTCCTGCGGGACCATCCACGAGGCGTGAGCCGATGGTTGTGCGGCCACCGCCGAGGGCTCATCGTCGGGCCCACAAGCGACGCAGAAGTCGTTCTTGGGAGGGGGCCTCCTCCGGCCCAGCGGCCGGGTTGTGCCATCGCACCCCCGCCATCAATCGAGAAGGAGACCGGAGCCGTGGCAGCCGGCAGGAGACGGTTCGGTCGAGTCCGCAAGCTGCCGTCTGGCCGTTGGCAAGCGCGGTATCCAGGCCCGGACGGCAACGACCGCGCAGCGCCGACGACGTACGCGACCAAGACCGATGCCACCAGGTTTCTCGCTGCCACCGAGGTCGACATGGGGCGCGGCGTCTGGCTCGCCCCGCACCGCAGCGGCGTCACACTCCGGGAGTACAGCCAGGCGTGGCTCGCGGAGCGCTCGGTGCGCGGGCGCCCGCTGGCGGTCCGAACCCGCGAGACGTACCGACATTCCCTGGACCGCTGGGTGTTGCCGACCCTCGGCGGCCTGCCCCTCGATCGGATCACCCCGGCCGCCGTGCGGAGCTGGCACGCCAAGATCAGCGCGGCCACGGGCCCTACCGCGACCCGACAGGCCTATGCGGTGCTGCGGGCGATCCTCTCCACCGCTGTCGCCGACGACGCCCTGGCCCGCAATCCGTGTCGCATCACGGGCGCCGGGCAAGCGCGGACGGACGAGCGGCCACTACTGGATCTCGAGCAGGTCCAGCAACTCGCCACCAGGATGCCCGCTCACCTCCGGGGCCTGGTCGAGCTCGCCTTCTGGGGACACCTGCGCCTGGGGGAGCTCATCGCGCTACGCATCCAGGACGTCGACCTGGACGCGGGCACGGTGACCGTGCGACGTCAGGGCGTCGAGACTGACACGGGCCCCGAGGAGGGACCGCCGAAGGTCGGGAGTCACCGGACCGTCCACCTGCCTCCCCAGGGCACGAGGCGCTGGACTAACACCTGAGGTTGCGCGGTCCGGCGCTGCCGAGCGCCCGGCTGTTCGTTCGGCAGGACGGCACCACTCTGCGCGCCCACCACGTCCACGCGGCCTGGGGCACGGCCCGCCGGAGGGCCGACCTGCCCGGAGCCCACCTGCACGATCTCCGCCATGCGGGCTTGACGCTGGCCGCTCAGAGCGGAGCCACGCTCGCCGAGGTGATGCGTCGCGCCGGCCACTCCTCATCGCGCGCGGCCATGATCTACCAGCACGCTGCAGAGCGACGAGACGCCGAGGTGGCCGCCGGGCTGGGCCGCCTTGCGGCGGGCACGACCCGAAACCGTACGGGCACGCAGCGGGCACGACGGGGGCGCTGAGCCCCCGCAGGGGCTCCTGCATCAGACCAGACAGACGGAAACCGCAGGTCAGAGCGGAGGGCGTGGGATTCGAACCCACGATGGGCATTACCCCATAGCGGTTTTCAAGACCGCCGCCATCGGCCACTAGGCGAGCCCTCCCGGCGCTACAGAGGCTAGCGCCTCGACCCGCAGCAGACTCCGCCTCGCCCGGCGGGTGCGCGACGGGCCGGGGTCGGCGTGCAGTGGTGCGCCGCCCCACCGGACGTCACCTGTGCACATGACAGCAGTTCACTGTTCGACAGGCGGAGCGCCCGATCGTGAGTCGTCAGTACCTTCACGCTGGTCAAGAAGTGCCTACGATCCTGTCGGAACCAGCACACTCTCTTCATCGGGCATGATGTGCTGGACGGCGGTGTTCCACATCCATGAAGGTCCGTGTACGCGCGCGTCGACCTCCCACCGCCTGATCCCTCAGCGAAGGACCTCTCTGTCTGTGACCGTCCCACCCCAGTCCCC
>NZ_SJEW01000129.1 GCF_005930475.1 Modestobacter altitudinis | reverse complement strand
GTCCCTGCGTCATCGGGGTCTGCGCGTCATCGGGGTCTGCGCGTCATCGGGGGTCGGAGCGTCATCGGCGTCGGGGCGTCATCGGCCGTCCCCGCCGACGGTAGCCACCAGACCCGCCCGCCGCTCAGCCCTGACCAGCGGGGTCCTCCACCACCGCCCCGGCGGCGAGCAGGCCGTCGACGTCCTCGATGCCCCAGTCGCCCAGGGCCGCCCGGGTGTGCGCACCGGCGCGGGCGGGCGGGAGGTCCAGCGTGGCCGGCGTCCGGGAGAACCGCGGCGCCGGCGCCGGCTGGACGACGCCGTGGTGCTCGACGTAGGTCTGCCGGGCGGCCAGGTGCGGGTGCTCGCGGGCCTCGGCGAAGGACAGCACCGGCGCGACGCAGGCGTCGCTGCCCTCGAACACCTCCACCCACTCGTCCCGGGTGCGCAGGCGGATCGCGTCACCGAGCAGCCCGCGCAACACCTCGGGGTCCGCGCCGGCCCGGTCGGGAGCGACGTCGGTGAGCCCGAGCCGGTCGAGCAGCTCCGCGTAGAACTGCGGCTCGAGGGCGCCCACCGCGAGGTACCGGCCGTCGGCGGTCTCGTGGACGTCGTACCAGGGGGCACCGGAGTCGAGCAGGTTGACGCCCCGGTGGTCCTGCCACAGCCCGCCGCCGAGCATGCCGACCACCATCGTGGCCAGGTGGGCGGTGCCGTCGACGATGGCCGCGTCGACCACCTGGCCCCGGCCGCTGACCCGGGCCTCGAGCAGCGCGGCGAGCACGCCCACCACCAGGTACATCCCGCCGCCGCCGAAGTCGCCGACGAGGTTGAGCGGGATCTGCGGCGGACCGCCGGCCCGGCCGATGGCGTGCAGCGCGCCGGTGACGGCGATGTAGCCGACGTCGTGCCCGGCCGTCGCCGACAGCGGGCCCTCCTGACCCCAGCCGGTCATCCGGCCGTAGACGAGCCGCGGGTTGCGGGCCAGGCACTCCTCCGGTCCGATGCCCAGCCGCTCGGTCACCCCGGGGCGGTAACCCTCCAGCAGCACGTCCGCCCGGTCGACGAGCCGGCGGACCAGCTCCGGGCCGTCCGGGTGCTTGAGGTCGACCGCCACCGACCGGCGGCCGCGGGAGAGCAGGTCGTGCTCGGTCGAACCGGTGAACGGGCGGGCGCCCGGACGGTCGACGCGCAGCACGTCGGCGCCGAGGTCGGCCAGCAGCATCGCGGCGAACGGGGCAGGCCCCAGGCCGGTCAGTTCGACGACGCGCAGCCCGGCGAGAGGTCCCGTGGTCATGTCAGGGACCCGACCGCACGAGCCGGTCGGTCGTCAAGCGCGGCACCCCGGCGGCGGCGGCCGGGGCGCGGTCACCACTCGCCGGTGCGGGCCAGCTTCTCCGCCACCTCGGGCACCGGGACCTCGCGCAGCCGGGAGACCGCGTCCAGCCACCGGTGGGCCTCCTCGGCGGTCATCAGGTGCCGCTCCATCAGGATCCCGGTCGCCTGACCGACGACCTCCCGGGCAGCGGCGGCGCGGCGCAGCCGGCGGTCCCAGGAGGCAGCGACCTGCGCCGGCCCGGGCACCCCGGCGAACAGCCCACCCAGCCGCCGGGGCGCGGCACCGGCCGGGTCCGCGAGGGACGGCGGCGTCGCGTCCCCACCCGCGGGCACCCGCCGGCGCACCCCGGCATCCGGCAGCGGCGCGGGGCCGATGTCCGGCACGGCGTGCAGCCCCGCCGGGCCGCGCCGGCGGGAGGTGGCGTCGGCGCGCGCGGCCGTCGAGTGCGGCAGCCCCACCCAGTCCAGCGACTGGGACACCAGACCGGGTGCGGCGTACAGCTGCAGCGAGGCCCGGTAGGCGGCGGCCTGGGCCGCCGCGCGGTGCAGCGTGCGCAACCCGGAGGCGTTGAGGAAGGTGACGGCGGAGAGGTCGACCAGCAGGCGGTCCGGACGGCCCGCCCAGGCGGTGTCCAGCGCGCGGCGCAGGACCGGGGTGCTCAGCGTGTCGACCTCGCCGGCGACGGTGAGGAGGACCGAGCCGTCCCCCCGGTCGGCGATCCGCACGTCCAGCACCAGCTGGTCGGGGACCGGTGTCCCCGGGCCGAGCTGTTCGCTCATGACCGCACCCCCAGACGAGGCCGCCGGGTCCGGGGCGAGCGCGGTGCTGCTGACCGCACCTCAACGCTAGGAGCCCGACGGGAGGTGCGCAATGCCGGAGGCCCGCGCCGCTCAGCCCGGGACCGGTGAGGTCCCGTCGCGCACCGCGTCGACGACGCCGGCCGGTGCGGCGGGCGGCGTACCGCGGTGGCGGCCGTTCCGCGGACCGGCGGGCCCGACGCGTTCCCGCCGTGCCGGGAACGCTGGTCCCCTCCCGGGCGGGTGCATGGTCCGGTGGCGCCCGGGTATGGCGGGGGTCCGTCACCAAGGACCCGGTGACCCCACGTCCATCCCGGGTCGGGTGACCGCTGTGCTCCTCGATGGACCTCCCGTGCGGGAAGGGCCGGTGGTCCCGCCGGGCCTCCTCGACGACCGCGTCCGCGCCCTGGAGGCGCTGCCTCCCCAGCTGCGGGCGTGGGCCCGCTCCTCGCTGGGCCGGCTCTGCCCGCTCGAGCCCGCCGACGCCCCGGCCGGCCCCGGTCAGCCGGCGGCCGGCTCCTCGGTGCGCCCGGTCGGGATGACCAGCGCGACCAGCGCACCGACCACGGCCGCCCCGGCGCAGGCGGCGAACAGGACCCGGTAGGCGGTCAGCGAGGGCAGCGCGTAGCCGCCCAGCGTGATCGTCGACGCGGCCAGGACGGTGCCGCCGATCGCACTGGCCAGCGAGCTGCCGACGCTGCGGGCCAGCGCGTTGAGGCCGTTGGCCGCGGCGAGCTCCGACGCCGGCGCGCCCCGCAGGACCAGGCCAGGCATCGCGGCGTAGGCGATCCCGGTGCCGGCGCCGGCGATCGTCGTCCCGATGACGATCTGCAGGTACGAGCCGGTGAACACGATCCGGGAGAGGAAGCCGAGGGCGATGACCGTCGCGCCGAGGGCCAGTGCGATCTTGGGGCCGAAGCGCTCGGACAGCATCGCCGAGACCGGCGAGAGCAGCAGCATGGCGATGCCGCTGGGGGCCATCGCCATCCCGCTGGCCAGCACCGAGGAGCCGAAGCCGTAGCCGGAGGCGGCCGGGGCCTGCACGTAGGCGGCGGTGCCGATGAGGCTGGCGAACAGGGCGAAGCCGACGCAGATCGACGCGATGTTGGTCAGCAGCAGCGCCGGGCGGGCGTTGCTGACCAAGTCGACCAGCGGCGACGCCGTCCGGCGCTCGACCAGCACGAAGACGACCAGCAGGACGACCGCCGCGGCGAGCAGGCCGAGGGTCCTCGGGTCCCCCCAGCCCCACGTCGTGGCCTGGGCCAGCGGCAGCAGCAGTGAGACGAGAGCGGCAGCCAGCAGCACGGTGCCGCCGATGTCGAGCCGACCGCTGGTCACCCGCGGCGGCTCGACGACCGCGAGCCGGATGCCGACGAGGGCGATGACGCCGCCGGCGACACAGATCCAGAACAGCGCGTGGTAGTCGGCGTGCTCGGCCACCAGCGCGGCCAGCGGCAGCCCCAGGGCGCCGCCGATGCCGAGCGTGGCGCTCACCAGCGCGATGCCGGAGCCCGCCCGCTGGGCCGGCAGCACGGATCCGATCAGGCTGATCCCCAACGGGATCGCGGCCGCAGAGGCACCGGACACGGCCCGGCCGACGATCAGCCAGCCCAGCGAGTCGCTGGAGGCGCAGATCAGCGAGCCGACGAGGAGGGCAGCAGCAGCCACCAGCAGCATCAACCGCTTCCCGTACAGGTCGCCGAGGCGGCCGAAGACCGGCACGGCGACCGCGGCGACCAGGAGGGTCACCGTCAGCAGCCACTGCGTGCCGCTGGTGGAGCTGCCCAGCGACTGCTGGATCTCCGGGAGCACGGGCACCAGGAGGGTCTGGGTCAGCGCGACGATGACACCGCAGACGGCCACGATCGCGACTGCGGCGACCTGCCGCGGCTCCCAGCCGGGACCCGGCTCGGCACGCGTGGCGGAGCCCGCCGCGGGATGGGTGGTCTGGGACATGCGGACTCCCGTGGAGACTCGGGGCTGACCCGGACGGGGCACGGGCCGGACGACTGAAGTGGCACAAACTGCCACGAGTCGTACGGTCGCACACCACCACCGGATGGGCGACCATCCGCAGGGCTCCACGGCTGTGTCGTTGCTCACGCCAACCACTTGAGGAGGTCGTCCGTGACCGAGCGGGCAGAGGCCGGCACCGCGGGACTCCGCGAGCGCAAGCGGGCGCACAGCCGGGCCACCACGGTCGACGTGGCGATGCAGCTGTTCGCCGACCGCGGCTACGACACGGTGACCGTGGCCGACATCTGCGCCGCGGCGGAGATCGCCCCGCGCACCTTCTTCCGGTACTTCCCGACCAAGGAGGACGTGCTGGCCGAGCCGGCCCGGCAGATGGCCGCCCGGCTGACCGCCGCGCTGGCGGCCGCGCCCGCCGAGCTCGACGACGGCCGGGCGCTGCGCCGGGCACTGCGTGAGCTGGGGGAGTACGTGGTCGCCGACCGGTCCCGGATGGCGGTGTTCTTCCAGGTGGCCGCAGCCGCCTCCGCGGTGCGGGCCAACCCCTTCCTGCACCTGTCCGGCCGCGAACGCCAGCTCACCGAGGAGCTGCTCCGCCGCCGGTCCGGGTCCGCCCCGGCCGACTGGCGGACCCGGTTGATGGTCGCCCGGGCGCTCGCGGCGTTCCGCGTCTGGCTGGACGACCTGGTCGCCGGCGAGCCGGCCGACCCGCTGGCCCACCTCGACGAGGTCCTCGCCGCGCGCTGACCGGCCCCGGCG
>NZ_SJEW01000128.1 GCF_005930475.1 Modestobacter altitudinis | reverse complement strand
CCGCCCGCCGCCCGCCGCCCGCCGGGGCCGGTCAGCCGGGGATGACGTGGTCCGCCCGGTAGCGGTCGAACAGCCGGAGGAAGGCGTCCTCGGTGCGCACGTAGCCGGTGAACCCGGCCAGTCGGCTGCGGGACATGTCGGCCAGCACCTCGATGTCGCGGCCGAGGTCGGAGTCGGTGTGCCACCACGAGGCGACCCGCGACAGGTCCGGCTCGACCAGGCCGTGCTCGGCGACGAGTCGGGCCCACACCGGCTCGCTGCCGGCCATCTGCTGCTCGAGCGGGCGCGGGGCGTCGGAGAAGCCCTCGGGCTCCACCTCGAGGGCGGCGGCGAGCCGCGGCCACATCCGGCGCCAGCGGAAGACGTCGCCGTTGACCACGTTGAACGCCTGGTCGGCGGCGGCCGGGCTGGTGGCGGCCCAGACCATGTGGTCGGCGAGCAGCCCGGCGTCGGTCATGTCCACCAGGCCGTCCCACTGCGTCCGCGAGCCGGGGAAGACGAACGGGCGACCGGTGGCCCGGCAGATCGCGGCCTGCACGGCCAGCGTCAGCCCCATGTTCATCGCGTTGCCGACAGCATGGCCGATGACCGTGTGCGACCGGTGCACGCTCCAGGTGGCGCCCTGCTCGGCGGCGGCCGACCACAGCGCGTCCTCCTGGTCGTAGTAGAAGTTGGGCACCGGCAGGCGCTGCGCGTCCTCGAGGAACGGGGTGTCCGGGAGGTCGCCCTGCCCGTACGCCTCGAAGGGGCCGAGGTAGTGCTTGAGGCCGGTGACCAGCGCGACGTGCCGGACGCTCCGGCCCGGCGCCAGGGCGGCCAGCAGGTCGGCGACCATCGCCCGGTTCACCACGATGTTCTCCGCCTCGGTCTGCTGCCGCGACCACGCGCAGAAGAAGACGTGGGTGGGGCGCACCTCGCGCAGCGCGTCGGCCAGCGACGCCACCGAGCGCAGGTCCGCGGCGACGTGCCGGGCCGGCGACCCGGGGACGCGGCGGCGGGACAGGCCGGAGACCTCCCAGCCCCCGGCGGTCAGCCGGTCGACGAGCGCGGTCCCGGTGATGCCGCTGGCGCCGACGACGAGCGCCGAGGCGTCGGGGGAGGGCGGCGGGGTCGCGGGCTGGTGCGGTGCGCTGGGCACGGCGGGGCCTCCGAGGGCGGTCGGTCGCGGGATGGTCCCCCGGGGCAGCACCGGGGGACCCCCGGCTGTTCCGGTCAGCCGATCGACTCCAGGGCGGGGTCGCCGACCCCCGACACGGCCGACCGGCGCAGCCGCAGCCAGGTGACGAAGCCCCAGAGGCAGAAGGCGCCGTAGACGACGTAGAGCAGCGCCGAGGGGTAGTAGCCGGCCCGCAGCAGCAGCGGCACGCCCACGGCGTCGACCGCGACCCAGACCAGCCAGAACTCCAGGTACCCCCGGGCCATGCCGTAGGTCGCCAGCACGCTGCCGACGAAGATCCACGCGTCGGCCAGCGGCCCGTAGCTGCCCAACCGGGTCAGCGCCCACCAGGCGACGAGCAGCCCGGCTGCCCCGGCCAGCAGCAGGCCCAGCCGCTCCCGGCCGGTGGCCCACCGGGGGACGACGGCCGCGGCGCCCGAGCCGGTCCGCCGGTTCTGCTGCCAGCGCCACCAGCCGTAGGCGCTCACCGCGAAGAACAGCACCTGGCGGCCGGCCTGCCCGTACAGGTCGGTGTCCTGCGGGGTGGCGAAGACCCCGCCCAGGAAGACGGTGAACAGCAGCACGTTGGCGACCATCCCGACCGGCCAGGCGGCGGTCCGCCGGCCCATCCCGAGCACGGCGCTGGCCAGGCCGATCACGTTGCCGATGATCTCCCGCCACAGGATGTCGGCACCCAGCACGTGCACGGATGCATCGAGCAGCCAGCCCATCTCAGTTCCTCCGCAGGTCCGCGTGCACGACAGGCGCAAGCACTGCCACGGCCGGAGTTCTTCCCCCCGGGGAACGCGCGGCGTGCTCGCCGGTCGTTCCCCGGCGGAGCGCCGCGTGGACACCCCGTCACCGTTCCGCGTGCCACCATGGCCTCGTGGTCCACCCCTCCGCGTCCGCCAGCGCACTGCTGCACCACGTGCGCACCGGCCGGGCGCGCAGCCGGGCGGAGCTGGTCGCGCTCACCGGCGCCTCGCGGAACACCGTCAGCTCGCGGGTCGACCAGCTGATCGCGGCCAACCTGCTGGAGGAGGGCGGGCGGGGCTGGAGCACCGGCGGGCGGCCGCCCACGCTGCTGCGGTTCAACAGCCGGGCCGGGTGCGTGCTCGCCGTCGACCTCGGGGTCACCAGCGTCGACGTCGCGGTCACCGACCTGTCCGCAGAGGTGCTCGCCACCGTGGGCCACCCGATCGACATCGCCGAGGGGCCCGGGCCGGTGCTCGCCGAGGTCGACCGGCTGGCCCAGCTGGTGCTGGCCGAGGCCGGGCTCACCCCCGGCGACGTGTGCGCCATCGGGGTCGGCGTGCCGGGCCCGGTCGAGGTCTCGACCGGCCGGCCCGTGCACCCGCCGATCATGCCGGGCTGGCACGACCACCCGATCCCCAGCGCGTTCGCGCGGTACGACTGCCCGGTCTTCGCCGACAACGACGTCAACGTCATGGCGCTGGGCGAGATGGGCGTCGCCGGGTCGGTCGAGGACGTGCTGGTGATCAAGGTCGGCACCGGCATCGGCTGCGGGATCATCGTCGACGGCCAGGTCTACCGCGGCGCGCAGGGCAGTGCCGGGGACATCGGGCACATCTCCGTCCCGCTCCCGCCGGGGCGGTCGGTGGTCTGCCGGTGCGGCAACGAGAACTGCCTGGAGGCCATCGCCGGCGGCGGCGCCCTGCTCCGCGACGCGCGCGCGGCCGGGCTGCCGGTCACGTCGACGCGGGAGCTCGTCCAGCTCGCCGCCCAGGGTGACGGGCCCACGCTGGAGCTGGTCCGCGACGCCGGCCGCACGATCGGCACCGTGCTGGCCAGCCTGGTCAACTTCTTCAACCCGCACCGGATCGTGATGACCGGTGGCGTCGCCCAGGCCGGCGCTCCGCTGCTGGCCGGCATCCGCGAGGCGGTCTACGGCCGCTCGCTCCCGCTGGCCGCCCGGAAGCTGGAGATCTCGGTGAGCGAGGCGCCGGAGATGTCCGGTCGGCTCGGCGCCGCGCTGATGGCGATCGAGGGGTACCTCGACGAGGACTCGATCAGCTCGGCCGCGCGGTTGCCGGCACCAGCAGCCGTGGTGTCCCGCCCCGCGCGCTGACCGCCTCGGCCCGCCCGCCCCGCCTACTCCTGGGCGGGGCGGCGCCGCCTGCTGCCCTGAGCCCGCCGGGTTGCGGTTCGGTAACGCAGGCGCTGCTCCTTGACCCGCGTGTGACCGCGGCCATAGTGTCCGCCTTCAACGTACTTGTGTTCAGTGTTGAGCAAAAGTCTGGAGCTGGTGGCATGACGCTCGGCACCCCCGACGGGGCGCACCCGCCGACGGCGTCGTCCGCGCCGTTGCTGGAGATGCACGGCATCGTCAAGCAGTTCCCGGGCGTCCGGGCGCTCGACGGCGTCGACCTCGAGGTGCGCGCCGGTGAGGTGCACTGCCTGCTGGGTCAGAACGGGGCGGGCAAGTCCACGCTGATCAAGGTGCTGGCCGGTGCCCACCAGCCCGACGAGGGTCAGATCCGCTGGGACGGCGTCCCGGTCACCCTCGGCGACCCGCAGGCCGCGATGAGCCGGGGCATCGCCACCATCTACCAGGAGCTCGACCTGGTCTCCGGCCTCACGGTCGCGGACAACGTCTTCCTCGGCCGGGAGCGCTCCCGGCTCGGCATCACCCGGCCGGCACAGGCGAACCGGGCCGCCGCCGAGCTGCTGACCCGGCTCGGCCACCCCGAGATCCGGCCCACCGCCGAGGTCGGCTCGCTGTCCGCGGCGTCGCAGCAGATGGTCAGCATGGCCCGCGCGCTGTCCCAGGACGCCCGGCTGATCGTCATGGACGAGCCGTCCGCCGTCCTCGACAGCGAGGAGGTCGACCACCTCTTCCAGGTCATCCGCGACCTCACCGCGAGCGGCGTCGCGGTGGTCTACATCTCCCACCGGCTGGAGGAGATCCGGCAGGTCGGCGACCGGATCACCGTGCTCAAGGACGGCCGGACGGTGGCCACCGGGCTGCCCGTCCGCGACACCCCGACCCGGGAGGTCATCACGCTGATGACCGGCCGGACGATCGAGTACGTCTTCCCGCCCCGCGGCGCGACGGTCGACCCGCAGGCGGAGCCGCTGCTCGAGGTCGCCGACCTGGCGCTGGCCGGCGAGTTCGCCGGGGTGTCGTTCACCGTCCGGCCCGGGGAGGTCCTCGGCCTGGCAGGGCTCGTCGGGTCCGGGCGGTCGGAGATCCTGGAGACCGTCTACGGCGCCCGCAAGGCCACCAGCGGCACGGTGCGGGTGGCCGGCCGGCGGCTGCGGGCCGGCGACGTGGCCGCCGCGGTCTCCGCCGGGGTCGGGCTGGCCCCCGAGGAGCGCAAGAGCCAGGGGCTGCTGCTCGGCGAGCCGATCTACCGCAACATCACGCTGTCCACCCTGACCCGGTTCGCCCGTGGCGGGTTCCTGTCCGGCGGTGCGGAGAAGCAGGCCGCCCGGGACCAGGCCGAGTCGCTGGACCTGCGTCCCGTCGACGTGGAGCGCGAGGTCCGGACGCTGTCGGGGGGCAACCAGCAGAAGGTCGTGCTGGCGCGCTGGCTGCTGCGCGACTGCAAGGTCCTGCTGCTGGACGAACCGACCCGCGGCGTGGACGTGGGCGCCCGGTCGGAGATCTACGCGCTCATCCGGGCGCTGGCCGACCGCGGCGTGGCCGTGGTCGTCGTCTCCAGTGAGATCCCCGAGGTGCTGGGGCTGGCCGACCGGGTGCTGGTGGTGGCCGACGGCGCGGTCGTGGCCGCCGCCGGGGCCGATGAGCTCGACGAGCACCGGGTGCTCGACCTCGTGATGCAGGGCGCGGCGCACGGCGCCGCCGGAGAAGGAGACGCAGCATGAGCGACACCACGACCACGACGCCGAGCGGGGCGACCGCGGGGGCCACCGCGCCCCGGG
>NZ_SJEW01000127.1 GCF_005930475.1 Modestobacter altitudinis | reverse complement strand
GTGCTGGTCTCCGGCGGTGGCGGCGGGGCGGTGCTGGTTTCCGATGGCGGGGCGGTGCTGGTCTCCGATGGCGTCGACTGGGTCTCCGTCTCCGTCTCCGTCTCCGTCGCCGTCCCCGTCGCCGTCTCGGTCGCCGTCTCCGTCGCTGTCGCCGTCTCCGTCGCCGTCTCCACGGCTGTTTGCGGTATCCCCGTTCCCTCGGGGAGCTCCCCGTTCGGGAGGAGGTCCCCGCTCTCGATGGGGTCACCGTCGGCGTCCACCAAGCCGAAGGCCTCCACGCAACCCCCGCCCTTCAGGAGGATGTGGCCTGGTTCGCCGTCAGCGGGGTTCACCCACTGGGCGGTGCAGCCTTCGACAGCCAGGTCGGTCAGCACGACCGGGCTCGTCTCGAAGAACGTGGGGATGTTCTTCAGGCACGTCTCTTTGTCCGTGATGTCCTCGTTGGTCTCGCATTCGGTGACGAGGGCCCCGATGGCGTCCTCCAGGGTCCCCAGGCCCTCGAACCTGTTGAAGAAGTCGTCCACCCCGGGTGGTGGTGAGACCGTCGTGGGAGCCGGCGGTCCCCCACCCGTGGCGATCCCGCCGCCCTTGGGCAGCCGGCCGTCCGCCGCCACTGTGGCGGGGTCGAGGGGTTGGCCTTGGGCGTTGACCAGGTGGAAGGCTTCCACGCAGCCTTGGCCCCTCAAGAGGATGTGGCCTGGTTCGCCGTCAGCGGGGTTCACCCACTGCGCGGTGCAGCCTGCGACAGCCAAATCGGTCAGGACGACCGGGCTCGTCTTGAAGAACGTGGGGACGTTGTCCACGCACGTCTTCCTCTCCGTGACGTCCGCGACTTCCTTTTCGCACACGTCGGTGAGGACCCCGATCGCGTCCTCCAGGGTGTGTTCACCCTCGAACCTATTGAAGAAGTTGTCTACCCCGGGCGGTGGCGAGACCGTCGTGGGCGCCGGCGGTCCTCCACCCGGGGTGGTGCCGCCCGGGCCCGGGCCCCCGCCCGGACCCGTGCCTGATGCACCGGGCGCGGGTACCGAGCCGCTCGCGATCCCGCTGCCCTGGGGCAGCCGGCCGTCCGGCGGCAGGGTGGCGGGGTCGAGGGGCCGGCCTCTGGCGTCGACCAGGTGGAAGGCGGCCACACAGTCCGCGCCGCTGAGGACGACTCCGGCGTCCTCCCAGCGGGCGGCGCAGCCGGGGGAGGCGACGTCGGTCAGCGTGACCGCCGCGACCTCCAGCCGCCCCTGCACGGCGGCCTCACACTCGGCCCGGTCGGGGACGGAGGGATCGTCACCACACCGCTGGTAGAGGACCGCGGCGGCCTCCTCCAGGCTGTGCGCGACGGAGACCTCCTGGAGGAACGTCTCGTCGACTGCCGACTCCCGGGCCGGGGGTACCGCGCCGGTGGCGATCCCGCCGCTCTGGGGCAGCCGGCCGTCCGGCGGCAGGGTGGCGGGATCGAGGGGTCGGCCTGTGGCGTCCACCAGGTGGAAGGCGCCCACGCAGTCCGCGCCGCTGAGGACCATCCCGCCGCCCTCCCAGCGGGCGGCACAGCCGGGCGCACCGACGTCGGTCAGGGTGACCCGCGCGGCCTCCAACCGCCCCTGGACAGCGGCCTCGCACTCCACCCGGTCGGGGACGGACGGATCCTCACACCGCCGGTAGAGGATCTCGACGGCCTCCCCCAGGGTGTGTGCACCCGACATCTCCTGCAGGAACGCCTCGTCCACCCAGGAGGCCGCCTGACCGGATGTTCCTGGGTCGGCCTGTGGCCGGGCCGGCTCCACCTCGGAGTCCGCAGTGGAGCCGGGGCCGGACGAGCACCCCACCACCAGCAGTGCGACTGCGACACAGGCGAGGACCAGACGGATGCGTGCCTCGAGTCTGTCCATGGCTGGATTCCTAACGACGTGGAACCGCTGACCAGTAACAGACGCTCCTCGCGTCGTCGCGATACGTCTACGAGCTCCGCAGCGGTGACGCAGCGGTGACGCAGCGGTGACATCGCGGTGACGCGATGCCCGCCAGGCTGCGGCAACCGCGCGACGTCGCGCAGGGCTGTCGGGAGCGTCATGGCCGAGTGGCAACCGGTGATCCGCACGGAGGGCGTCGAAGGCACGTCCCCGCGCAGCGGCGCCGACGTCCCGCCGGTCCTCCGGCGGGAAGCCTACGAGGTGGCCGGCCTGCGGCCGTCAGGCATCGTGTCGTCCTTCGGGGTCGCCCCGGCGCGGTCGGAGGCCGACGGCCGCGTCCTGGGACGCAGCGGCACCGCCGTGGTCGAGACGCCGTTCGAGGGCGACGGCCACGCTGAGCTGCTGCTCGTGCGCCACGGCGAGGGCCTGCGGGCCGTGCTGCCCGACCGGACCCGGGCCGGGCGCGATCGCACTGTGTTCACGATCCCGGTGTCCCCGGGCCCCGGAGGTGAGCGGGGCGTGCTCGGGACAGCCGGTCGGTGGCTGCTGCAGAAGGTGGTCTTCGCCCTGGTGGACCCGGTCCTCGGTGCGGTCAGCGACCGCCTCGTCGGCTCCTGGGAGGCCCGCCACCGCCCGCACCGGGTCCGGTTCTTCACGCCCGAGCAGTACAGAAGCGCCGGGGAGCAGCCCGCCGGCGCCGGAGAACTGCGCGGCGGCCGCGTCCTCCTGCTCGTCCACGGTCCCAACGCGCTGTCGCACTCCGCCAGCGGGTTCGGGGACATGCCCGTCGACCTGGTCGAGCACCTGTACCGGGAGTACGGGCGCCAGGTGATCGCCTTCGACCACCCCACCCTGGCCACCGACCCGCTGGAGAACGCACGGGAGCTGGCCAGGTGGCTCCGTGGGGTCGGCGAACGGGTCCAGGTCGACGTGCTGGCCCACTCGCGCGGGGGACTCGTCGCCCGGCTCCTCGTCGAGCGCCCCGACCTCGTCGGCGAGTGCGGACCCCACGTCGACTTCCGCTCCCTGACCTTCCTCGCGACGCCGCACCGGGGAACGCCGGTGGCTGATCCCGAGCACCTCGGCGGTTTCGTCGACCGCCTGCTCACCCTGGCCTCCCCGATCCCCGACAACCCGGTGACCACGGCGCTGGAGGGTGCCCTGACCGTCGCGCGCCAGGTCGCGACGGGGTTCCTGGGCGGTCTCGACGGGATCACCTGCATGAGACCTGCGGACGCAGGAAGCCGCAGCTGGCTCGGCGAGAACCTCGCGTACGAGCCCCGCAGACGCAGCGGCGTCCACTACCGCGCGCTCGCCGCCGACTACGAGCCGGCCGCCGGTTCCGGCATCTGGCACGCCGTCAAGGACGCCGGGGTGGACCTCGTCTTCGGCGGCCTGCCCAACGACGTCGTCGTGCCTTCGTTGAGCGCCCTCTCCCTGGGGCGGGAGCCCGGGGCGGGCCTCCAGGACATGGTGGTCTTCGACGAGCACGACGGCATCCGGCACGACAGCTACCTGGGCTCGGACCTCGTGGCACCCGTCCTCCGAGCATGGCTGGGGGAGGAGGCCGAACCGCTCCCGTCCACTCACCGCGCCCGCCAGTTCGCCCCCGAGGACGTCCGATCGCTCGAGGCAGTCGGCCCCGAGTGGAGCCTCGGCAAGGCGCTGGACCTGACCTGCGTGGCCCCGGCCGGCGCCCGACCCGGGGTGCAAGCGCTCGTGAAGGCAGCCGGGGCCACGGCGTGGGGCTACCTCACGGGCCGGTCGTCCGCGGCGCCGGCTCCGGTGGTCGTCTTCCTCCCCGGCATCATGGGCAGCGAGCTCACGATCGGCGGTGAGCACGTCTGGTTGAGCCCCTGGCGTCTGGCGCAGGGCGGGTTCGGGCGGCTGCGGCTCCCCCCTGCCGACGCCGCCGACACTGCCCAGCCCGGAGGCGTCCTGTGCGTGGGCTACCGGGCGACCCTGGAGCGCCTGTCCCGCCAGTTCGAGGTGGTGGCCTTCCCCTACGACTGGCGGGACGACGTGGCGCACGCGGCGGCCCGACTGCGGACACTGCTCGAACGCCTGCTCGCTGACGAGGAGCTGGCGGGCGTCCCCGTCCACGTGGTGGCGCATTCCATGGGCGGACTCGTCGCCCGGTACGCGCTGACCGAGGAGGCGGCGGGCACGGACGGCCACGGGTCCTCGCTCGCCGTCCGGCTGGAGGAGCGCGGCGGTCGGGTGGTGCTCGCCGGCACCCCCAACCAGGGGTCGCTCGCCACCCCGCTGGCCCTGATCGGGCGCCATCCGGTGCTCGCCGGACTCTCGCGCGTCGACCTGCGGGGTTCCCTCGACGACTGGCTGGACACGGTCTGGACGTTCCCAGGGCTGCTCCAGCTCCTCCCTCGTCCAGGGCTGGTCGGCGAGCCCGGCGGTGGTGCCGTGGAGTGGCTGTACGACCCGCTTCGCTGGCCCGGACGCGATCCCGCGGCGGTGGCTGCGGTCCTCGACGCGGCGAGGACGCTCCACGGTCGCCTGCGGACCGACGAGGGCGCGGGCGTCCACCTCGTCCTCGGGGACGGCGTCAGCACACCGGTGGCCATCCGTCCGACCGGGACGGCCGGCTTCGAGATCGGGATGGGCGACTTCGGCGACGGGACCGTCGCCCGGCGTTGCGGAGAGCTCGCCCGTGCCACGACCTACTACGCGCCGGGGGTGGCGCACGGCGACCTGGTCAAGGACGCCCGGACGCTGCAGGCGATCGTCGACCTCCTCGAACGGGGATCGACGAGGCTGCTCACGTCCACCGCGCGCGGCGCCTCCGCAGGCGGCGACGGCCCCGCCCCGGAGTGGGTGAGTGCCGGCGAAGCCGGGCAGCGTTTGGCCGGTACGGGAGGCAGCCGCGGTGGTCCGGTCGTCCCGACGCCGGTCTGGGACCGTCGAGGTGCCCTCGACGCCGGTCTCGACGCCCTCGCGCCGTTCCTCGGCACGGCGGCTTCCCGGGTGCCCCCGTTGAGGCTGCGCATCGTCCACGGTGACGTGGAGTGCGCCCGCCACCCCGTGCTCCTCGCGCACGCGACCGGGACGCCCATCGCGGGGGCGGAGGAGCGCTGTGACGACCTCCTCGACGACCAGTTGTCCAACCTGCAGCTGCTCGGTCTCTACCCGGACACCGCGGGCACGTGGCGGTTCGTCCGTCCGCGCGGCGGGGCCACGCGTCTTCAGGGGTGCATCGTCCTCGGCCTCGACAGCGGCGAGCCGCTCAGCCGGGGGGTCCTGAGCGACCTGGTGGCGCGTGCCGTCATCGACTACGCCGACCGGGTGGAGGACGTCCGAGCGGCCAGCACGCGCGTGCCCGCCGGGAC
>NZ_SJEW01000126.1 GCF_005930475.1 Modestobacter altitudinis | reverse complement strand
GTCCCGCCGCCCGCCCCTGCCCCGCGGGCCCCGGTCGCCGCTCCGGTGCCGCCCGGTCGGCGCCCCGCCGCCGACGGTGTCGTGCTGGACGTGGGGACCACCCGCGGGGACGCCGCCGGCCCGACCGGCGTGCGGCTGGGCGACGTCTACGCCGGGCAGCTGGAGCGGCTCCGCGAGGAGGCCCGGCGCGAGGGCTGGGCCGCCGGCCACGCCGAGGGCCTGGTCGCAGCCGAGCAGGTCGTCGCCGCCGCCGAACGCGCCGCCGAACAGCGTCTCGCCGACGTGCAGGCCCGCTGGGAGCGCCGGCTGGCCTCCGCGACGGCTGCGATGGGCGCGGCGGTCGAGCGCCTGGACGCCACCGCGGCACCGGTCGTCGACGACCTGCGGGACAGCGTCCTGGACGCGGTCGTGCTGCTCGTGGGCGACCTCCTCGGCCGGGAGGTCGCCATGGCCGAGGCCAACGGGCTCGACGCCCTCCGCCGGGCGCTGACCCTCTGCCCGACCGACGTGCCGGTCGTCGTCCGGCTGCACCCCGACGACCTCGCCGAGGTGCCCGCCGCGGCGCTCGCCCCGTTGCCGGCCTCGGTCACCGTGGTCGCCGACGAGTCCGTCGAGCGCGCCGGTGCGCTGGCCGAGGCCGGCAGCATCCGGGTGGACGCCCAGCTGACCAGCGCCCTGGAACGGGTGCTGGAGGTGCTGCGCTCGTGACCTCGATACCGGCCCCGGCCCCCTCGCAGGGGCCCGCCGCGAGCTGGCGAGCGGTGGGGGGCGAGGGGGTCCTCTCTCGCGCCCGGTCCGCGGCCCGCCCGCAGCTGACCGGCATCGTCACCGGTGCGATGGGCCTGACCCTCAGCGTGGAGGGCGTCACCGCCGCCGTCGGCGACCTGGTCGAGGTCTCCCCCGGGGAGCGGCCGCTGCTCGCCGAGGTGGTCGCGGTGCACCGGGACCGGCTCACCTGCATGCCGCTGGGCGACCTCTCCGGCATCCGGTCGGGCACCCCCGTCCGGCCCACCGGCCGCCCGCTCCAGGTGCCCGTCGGCGAGGCCCTCCTCGGCCGGGTGCTCGACGGGCTCGGCCGGCCGCTGGACGGCGGGCCGCCGCTGGGCAGCCTGGTCTCCTACGTCGACCTGACCAGCGAGACGCCCAACGCGCTGACCCGGGCCCGGGTCAGCCGCCCGCTGGCCACCGGGGTGCGCGCGCTGGACACCCTGGTGCCGGTCGGACGCGGTCAGCGGCTGGGCATCTTCGCCGGCTCCGGCGTCGGCAAGTCCACCCTGCTGTCCCAGATCACCCGCGGCACCGACGCCGACATCCGGGTCATCGGGCTGATCGGCGAGCGTGGCCGCGAGGTCCGCGAGTTCATCGAGGAGGACCTCGGCCCCGAGGGGCTGGCGCAGTCCGTCGTCGTCGTCGCCACCTCCGACGAGCCGCCGCTGGTGCGGCTCAAGGCCGCGTTCGTGGCCACCCGGATCGCCGAGGCGTTCCGCGACCAGGGTCGCGACGTGCTGCTGATGATGGACTCGATCACCCGCACGGCGATGGCCCAGCGCGAGGTGGGGCTCTCCGCCGGCGAGCCCCCGGCCACCCGGGGCTACCCGCCGAGCGTCTTCGCGATGCTGCCCAAGCTGCTGGAGAAGGCCGGCACGAGCACGGCCGGGTCGATCACCGGGCTCTACACCGTGCTGGTCGACGGCGACGACCACAACGAGCCGATCGCCGACACCGCCCGCTCCATCCTCGACGGGCACGTCGTGCTGACCCGCAAGCTGGCGACCACCGGCCACTTCCCGGCGATCGACGTCCTGGAGTCGATCTCCCGGGTGGCGACGGCGGTCGTGCCCGGCGCGCAGATGACCGACGCCCGGGAGCTCCGGCGGATGCTCGGCGCCCTCCGCGACGTCCGGGAGCTGATCGAGATCGGCGCGTACCAGACCGGCACCGACCCGCTCGTCGACCGCGCCCGCCGGCTGGTGCCCGACATCGACGCCTTCCTGCGGCAGTCCACCGCCGACTCGACGCCGCTGCCCGAGGCCTGGGCCCGGCTGCACGCGATCATCACGGCCGCGTGAAGCAGGCACCCTTCCGCCTCGAACCGGTCCTCCGGCTGCGCCGCACCGAGGAGCGCGCCGCCGGGCTGGCCGCGGCCGCGGCCGCCCGAGAGGCCACCGAGGCCGCCGACCGGGCCGAGCAGCAGGCGCAGGCGCTGTCCACCCGGACCGCGCCCGGCGGGCTCGACGGCCGGGCGTTCATCGCGGCGATGGTCGCATCGACCACCGCGGCTGCCGATGTGTCAGCTGCACGGGCACTCGCCGTGGCCCAGGCCGAGCAGGCCGAACTGGTCCGCGTGCGGTGGACCGAGGCCGCTCAGCGCACCAAGGGGCTGGAGCGGCTGCGCGAGCGGCACGTGGCCGCACTGCAGGCAGCGGCCGACGTGGCCGAGGCCCGGGTGGTCGACGACCTGGTCACCCGACGACACAGCACCGACCGACGGCGAGAGGAGGAGGCGACATGGACGGACTGAGCGCCGTGCAGAGCCGGATCAGCGAGATCCAGACCCGGTTCCTCACCGCCCCGACGACGACGGCGAGCTCCGCCTGGTCGACCGCCGCCGCCTCCGCCGGGTTGACCGGCACCGCCGCGGTGTCCTCCTCGTCGACGACGAGCGCCGCCGCCGGCAGCGACAGCGGATCGGCCGTGGTCCAGGCGGCGTCGAAGTACCTCGGCGTCCCCTACGCATGGGGCGGCACCGACGCGAGCACCGGCTTCGACTGCTCGGGGCTGGTGCAGCAGGTCTACTCCGACCTCGGCGTCGACCTCCCCCGCACCTCCTCGCAGCAGGCCACCTCCGGCCGCGCGGTCGCCTCGCTCGCCGAGGCCCAGCCCGGCGACCTGGTGTTCTACGACTACTCGCCGTCCCGCCCCGGCATCGACCACGTCGGCATCTACGTCGGCAACGGGCAGATGATCGCCGCGCCGCAGGAGGGCGAGGTGGTCCAGGTCCAGGACGTGGGCAACCCCACCGTCATCCGCCGCGTGCTGCCGGACGCCACCAGCTCCCCGAGCAGCGCGACGACCGGCAGCGCCGGCGGCCTCGCCGGTGTCCCGTACGCCGACCTCTTCACCCAGGCCGGCAGCCGGTACGGCGTCGACCCGGCCCTGCTCGCGGGCATGGCGAAGACGGAGTCGGGCTTCAACGGCGCCGCCGTCTCGCCCGCCGGGGCGCGGGGGCTCATGCAGTTCATGCCGGCCACCGCCGCCGGCCTCGGCGTCGACACGGGCGACGCCGCCTCCTCGATCGACGGCGCGGCCCGCTACCTGAGCCAGCTGACCGAGCAGTTCGGCTCCACCGAGCTCGCCCTGGCCGCCTACAACGCCGGCCCCGGCACGGTGCGGCGCTACGGGGGCATCCCGCCCTACGGCGAGACCCAGTCCTACGTCCAGAAGGTGACCAGCGCCGCGGAGGCCTACCGATGACAGCTCCCAGTCTCCTGGCCGCGGCACCGGCGATGCCGGCCACCGGGAACACCGGCGCGGCTCCCGCCGGCACCGCCGAGTCCTCGCCGGCCTTCGCCAGCGCCCTGGACGACGCCCTCACCGGCAGCGGCACCCCCGACCGGGACGCTGCCCGCGCGACCGCCGACGACGAGCCCGCCGCAGACCTGGACGCCGTCCCGAGCCCCGCGGCGCCGGTGGAGCCGGGCCTGTGGGCGCTGCTCAGCGTCGCGCAGCCGGTCTCCGTCGTCCCGTCCGGCACCCCCGCCGCGGAGTCGGCCACCGCCCCCGTCGCGGCTCCGGCTGCGACCGCGACCCCGCCCACCGCCGCGCCGGTCGCGGCGGCTCCGGCGACGGCGCCCGGCGCCGGGACCATCCCGGCCGCTCCAGCTCCGGAGACCGTGCAGCCGGCCAGCGGCCCGGCCACGCCCGCTGCAGCGGTGGCTCCGGCGTCCACCCCCCTGCCTCCTCCGCTCCCCGCGGCCGTTGCCGTGACGAGCCCTCCCCCGGCACCGTCGGCGGAGCCCACCGTCACCCCGTTCTCCGTCGTGGTCGCCGCTGCGCCGGCTGCGCCGGCTGCGACCGCGAGCGCGACGGCGACCGGGGCCGTTCCCGCGCCCACCCCGGCCGTCGCTGCCGACACGGCCACCCCGGCCCCTGGCGCGCTGCTCGGCGGCACCACGGGCACCACCTCTGACGGCGGCGCGGCGACGTCCGACGGGGGCACCGGCGGCCAGGGGACGGGGTCCTCCCCGACCGCCGCCGCCACCGCTCCCGTCGTCGACCCGGTGTTCACCGGGACCGTCGCAGCGCCGGCCGCACCCGCCGCACCGGTGACCGCCGTCCCGACGGCCACGGTGCCGGGCGACGAGCCGCCGGTCGCCGCCCAGCTGGGGCGTCAGCTCGCCGTCCTGACCCACGCCCCCGACGGCAGCCAGACCATGACCCTGGTCATCACCCCCGACGACCTCGGCCCGGTGACCATCCGAGCCACCGTCACCAACGGGACGCTGGACCTGACCCTGCACGGCGCGCACGAGCTCGGCCGGCACGCCCTGGCCGACGCACTGCCCGACCTGCGCCGCGACCTCGAGGGCGCGGGCCTCTCGCTCAACCGGCTCGAGGTCGGCGCCGATTCCGGCGGGGACAGCAGCCCGTGGGCCCGGGCGGCACAGCAGCAGCTGGCCGACTCCCAGCAGGGGCAGGGCCGGCCCGGTCAGCCCGCCGCCGGGCCGCGCAGCTGGGCGCTGACCGGTGACCACCCCGGTACGGGCAGCGCTGCCCGCACCTCCGACCTGTCCACGTCGTCCGGCGTGGACGTCCTCGCGTGAGGGAGACCACCAGATGACCGCCCCAGTCAGCGGCGCCGGGCAGGTGGCGACCAACACCGCCACCACCCAGGTGAGCGGCGCCAACGGGTTCGACTCCGAGACGTTCCTGAAGCTGCTCGTCGCCCAGCTGAAGTACCAGGACCCCAGCGACCCGGCCAGCAGCAGCGAGCTGATGGCGCAGACCGCGACCCTCGCCCAGGTGCAGAGCCTGGACGCCATCGCGAAGCAGAACAGCCAGTCGCTGACCCTGCAGAAGTCGCTGAGCGCCGGTGCGCTGGTCGGCCAGACCGTCTCCTACACCGACTCCGACGGCGCCACCAAGACCGGTGTGGTGACCGCGGTCAAGATCAGCAGCGACAGCACGGCGGAGTCCCAGGCCGTCATCGGCGGCGTCGACGTCGACCTCGCCCGCATCTCCCAGGTCGCGCTGCCGACCGCTCCCGCCGGTACGTCCGCCACCAGC
>NZ_SJEW01000125.1 GCF_005930475.1 Modestobacter altitudinis | reverse complement strand
GACCGGGACGGGGCGGAGCGGGGTGGTGCCGACGGGCGCGGCGCCGTCGGGGAGCGGTCGCGGCGGGCGCGCCGGGACAGCTCCGCGCTGCCCTGCCGGACGGCGACGTCCACCAGCCGACCCAGGACCCTGCGCCACGCACTGCTCGCCATCCACCGGACCGTAGGGGATGGCCGCTGCGGCGTGGCAACCGGCGACACGCCGCCGGGCCGGCGCGCCTCCGCGCGGCGCTGCGCTGCGGGACCACCCGCGTGTGATGGTCCGTGCGCGGAACAGGACTGACGGGTCACATCGCGGTTGGGATGCGAGCCGGCGGGCCATCCATGCACTGGTGGGCGAACAACGGCCACCACGGGGGAAAGAGCAGCCAGATGACCACAGCCGAGCCGGTCCACCCGGTCGAGGTCCCACTCCCCACCGCCGTGCGAGCGAGTGCGCTGGCTGCGTTCCAGCTGGTCGAGGACGCCCGGTACCGATCCGGTCGCCGGCCACGCAACGCGCGCCGACGGCTGCTCGCCCAGCGCGCGGTCGCCGAGCGCAAGGCCGAGCGCGAGGTCGAGCGGGAACTGGACCTCGGCTGCTGAGACACCCCCTGCCCCCCACCGCTCGCACGCTCGCGGCGGGACCCTGCAGGGGGCCTCAGGTGAGGCAGAGCTCGTTGCCCTCCGGGTCGGCGATCGTGACCCAGCGGAAGGGGCCCTGCTGGCCGTGGTGCAGCACGGCCGCGCCGCGCGCGGTCAGCCGGGCCACCTCGCCGTCCACGTTCTCCGGGCCGACCCGGACGTCGAGGTGCACCCGGTTCTTGACCGTCTTGGGCTCGGGCACCCGCTGGAAGAGCACCCGGGGAGCGGCGTCGGTGGGGTGCCGGATCGCGGCGCCCACCACCCAGACCAGCCGGCCGTCGTGCAGCATCGTGTCGGCCTCGGCCGCCTGCCCCTCGTCGACCATCCGGCGGATGAACGCCTCGTCGGTCGGCTCGCGCTGCCAGCCCAGCGCGTCGGCCCACCAGTCGGCGAGCGGGTGCGGCGCGGTGGAGTCGATCGTCACCTGGAAGAGGTAGGCCATGCCGGCACGCTAGCGAAAGGACCCCGCTGCCCCCCACGCTTCGCACGCTCAGCGCGGGTCCCTGCAGCGGGGCCGGAGGACCCACGATTCTTACAGCTCGAGCGCCAGGTCCGCGCGGATCGTGGCGTCGTCGGGCAGCGGCGTCTCGAGCTGGCAGTGGTCCCGGAGCACCTGGCCGAACGGCGTCATCGTCGACCGGTCGACCTGCCGCGCCGGGTCCCACAGCCCCGAGCGCATCACGGCCTTGCCGCAGTGGAAGTAGGCCCGCTGGACGCTCAGCACGACCACCGACCGGGGTGCCCGGCCGAACTCGACCAGGTCGATGCCCAGGGCGTCGGCCGCGACGAT
Source organism: Modestobacter altitudinis (assembly GCF_005930475.1). Taxonomy (GTDB): domain Bacteria; phylum Actinomycetota; class Actinomycetes; order Mycobacteriales; family Geodermatophilaceae; genus Modestobacter; species Modestobacter altitudinis. The sequence continues at coordinate 3,980 of NZ_SJEW01000125.1, read as the reverse complement.
CGACGTCGTCCCGAAGACCTTGAGCGTCTCCTCCGCGCCGGGCACGAAGAACAGCAGCGCAGCCTGCGGGTTGACGGTGAGGTTCCGCAGGCTGTCGACCCGGTTGTTGCCCTGCCGGTCCGGCAGCGCGAGCCGGTGCTCGTCGAGGACGTGCACGAAGCCCGGGTCGCCGCCGCGCGGGGAGATCTCGGGGAAGCCCTCGGCGTCGGCGGTGGCCAGCGTGGCGAAGGGGGAGAGGGCGATGAACGCCCGGCAGTGCTCGTCGACCCGGTCGATGACCTTGTCGCGGACGAGCTGCGAGGGTGCGCGGTAGCCGGCCAGGACCTCCGCGTCGGTGGGCTGGGTCTCCAGGGCGGGCTGCACGGGTCGACGGTAGCCGCCGTCGGTTGCCGCCGTCCGTAGCCTGCGTCCCGTGCCCGAGGTGTGGAGTGCTCCGGTCCGGTTCGTCGAGTGCGACCAGCAGGGCGTGGTCTTCAACGCGCACTACCTGGTCTGGGCCGACGAGGCGGTGAACGCCTGGTGGGCGGCGCGCGGGCTGCCGTGGCAGGCGCTGGTCGAGCGCGGGGTGGAGTACTTCGTCAAGGCCAGCTCGCTGGACTGGGTCTCCTCCGCCCGGTACGGCGACACGGTGGCGGTCGACGTCGAGCCGGCGGCGCTGGGCCGCACCAGCCTCACCCTGGTCTTCACCGTGCGGGTGGGCGACCGACCCTGCTGCACGGTCCGCAGCACGTACGTGGCCACCGCCGACGGCCGCCCGACCCCCTGGCCGGACGACGTCCGCATCCTGCTCCAGGCGGGGTGAGCGCGGGCCCGCCCCACGGCCGGGCCGCCGCCCTGGGTTGGGCGGACCAGCGGGGGTCCCCAGGAGGAGATCCCCGAGGTGTCGCCCTGCCGGCGGCTCCGGATCCGGGTGCGCGCAACCAGGCTCGGGCTGTCCGGCCTCCTCGACGTCGACCAGACGATGACCCTCACCGCCCGCGAGGACGGCGGGGTGCGCGCCTGAACGGGTCAGCGGGCGGCGGGCCCCGCCGGCAGCACCGGCAGGCCGGCGGGCGGGCCGGTCTCGATCAGCCGCCAGAGCGCGTCGGTGTCCGCGTGCTCGGCGACCAGGTCGCCGAGGGCGTCCAGCCGGGCCTCCCGGACAGCGGCGAAGTCGGTGTCCGGTGCCACCACGAAGCGCCGCCCGGTGACCCGCGCCACCTCGGTGAGGAAGGCGCGCCGGAACCCGTCGTCCTCCAGCGCGCCGTGCCACGTGGTGCCGAAGACCGAGCCGACCCGGGCGCCGTCCAGGAAGGGCTCGGCGGAGTCGTCGACGGTGACCACGCCGTGGTGGATCTCGTAGCCGCGCACGGTGTGCCCGAGCGCGGTGCCGGTCGGCCGGGCCAGCACCTTCTCCGCGCCGAACCGGACGTCGGCCGGGAGCAGCCCGAGCCCGGGGACGACGCCGGCCCGGGACTCGACGTCGTCGCTGATGGTGCGCGCCAGCATCTGGTGGCCGCCGCAGATGCCGAGCACCGGTCGGCCCTCGGCGGCCCGGCGGCGGACCGCGTCGGCCAGCCCGGTGGAGCGCAGCCACTGCAGGTCGGCGACGGTCGACCGGGTGCCGGGCAGCACCACCAGGTCGGCGTCGGCGAGTTCCTCGGGCCGCTCGGCGTAGCGCAGCAGCACGCCGGGTTCGGCGGCGAGCGCGTCGAGGTCGGTGAAGTTGGACAGCCGGGGCAGCCGGGCCACCGACACCCGCAGCACGTCCTCGCCGTGCGGCGGCAGCGCCGGGCCGCGGGGCGCGTCGACGCCGAGGGAGTCCTCGACGTCCAGGTGCAGGCCGCGCTGCCAGGGGAGCACGCCGAGCGTCGGCCGGCCGGTCAGCGCGGCGAGGGAGTCCAGGCCCGGGGTGAGCAGCCGGACGTCGCCGCGGAACTTGTTGACCAGGAACCCGGCGACCAGCCGCTGGTCGGCCGGCGGCATCAGCGCGACGGTGCCGTACAGCGCGGCGAAGACCCCGCCGCGGTCGATGTCGCCCACCACGACGACCGGGAGCCCCGCGGCGGTGGCCAGCCCCATGTTGGCGATGTCATCGGCGCGCAGGTTGATCTCGGTGGGCGAGCCGGCTCCCTCGCAGACCACGACGTCGAAGCGTGAGCGCAGGTCGGCCAGGCAGGCCAGCGCCTGCTCCAGCAGGGCTGCCTTCATCGGCCGGTAGGACAGCGCCGTGACGTCGGCCACCGGCTTGCCGAGGACGACGACCTGGCTGGCGTCCTCCCCGCCCGGCTTGAGCAGCACCGGGTTCATCGCCGCCTCGGGCTCGACCCGGGCCGCCGCGGCCTGCATCGCCTGCGCCCGGCCGATCTCCGCGCCGTCCGCGGTGACACCTGAGTTGTTGCTCATGTTCTGCGCCTTGAACGGCGCCACCCGCACGCCCTGGCGGGCCAGCCAGCGGCAGATGCCGGCGGTGACCACCGACTTGCCGGCGTCCGACGTCGTGCCCGCGACGAGTAGTGCCCCGCCCATGCGGTCGCTCCGCGACCAGCCGTCCCGGCCTCCGCTCACGCCGCGGCGGTCGGCAGGCCCCAGCCGGCCTTCTCCTGACCGGACAGCGCGGCGATCGCCTCCATCACCTGGTCGGTGACCTCGCGGCGCGCCCGGCCCTTGCCGGCCTGGCCGCGGTGCTCCGGGAAGGTCAGCGGCTCGCCGAACGTGACGTACACCCGGTGCGGTCGCGGCCAGCGCGCCCCGATCGGCTGGATCCTGTCGGTGCCGCGGACGGCCACCGGGACGACCGGGCAGTCGGCGTTGAGCGCGAGCCAGGCGACACCGGTCTTGCCGCGGGCGAGCCGGCCGTCGCGGGAGCGGGTGCCCTCGGGGTAGATGCCGAACGCGCCACCGGCCTCCAGCACGCCCATCGCGGTGTCCAGCGCCGCCTGCGCCGCCCGCGAGGCCTCCCGCTCCACCGGCAGCGCGCCGAGCGCGGTGAACAGGGTGCGGGAGACCCAGCCGCTGAACCCGGAGCCGCGGAAGTACTCGGCCTTGGCCAGGTAGGCGACCTTGCGCGGCGCCATCAGCGGGATGGCGATGCTGTCGATGAAGGAGAGGTGGTTGCTGGCCAGGATCACCGGCCCGGTGAGCGGCACGTTCTCCCGGCCGGTGACCGCCGGCCGGAAGACCACCCACACCAGCGGACGCAGCACGAACCGCGCAAACAGGTAGAACACGCGGCGGCCCCCCTCCCTCGTCCCGGACCCACGTCGGTCCTGGACCGTTCCGGGCATCCTCTCCGATCGGTGCCCGGAGGGAACGGGCGGGTGCGGCGCGGGTCGGGGCGACGGTCAGACGGCGGCGCGGCCCGGCGGGCAGGCGTCGTGCAGGATCTCGCGGACGTCGTCGGGCAGCGGGGTGCGTCCGCTCGCCGACTCGATGATCGAGACCGCCACGTCGCGGACCTTGCGGTGGGTGTGGCTGGAGATGTGCGCCAGCAGGTCGAACGCCACCTGGTCCCCGCAGGACATGAGCAGCATGAGGATCCCCTTGGCCTGCTCGATGGCCGCCCGGCTCGCCATCGCGCTGCGCAGCTGCTCCACCTCGGTCTCCAGGTGCCGCAGCTGCTCGGCGGCGGGCGCGGGAGCCCGCCCCGCCGTCACGTCCACCACCAGCCCGGTCAGGGCGGTGACCGCGCCGGCCGCATCGGTCTCCGGCTCGCACACCAGCAGTGCGGTCAGCGGCCGGCCGTCGGTCCGCAGCACCCGGTACTCGCGGGTGAAGGAGGCGGCGGTGGTCGCGGCCTCGCGCAGCGCGTCCTGCAGGGCCGGCCGGTCGTCACCGTGGACGTGGGCCAGCAGCAACCCCACCGTGGGCTGGACCGAGCTGCTCGGGATGCCGTGCAGGTCGAACAGCTCGGGGGACCACCACCACTGCTCGGTCGTGAGGTCCCCGCGGAACCGGGCGGTCAGCGGGGTCGGCCGGGCAGTCGCGGCCGGGGGGGAGGT
>NZ_SJEW01000124.1 GCF_005930475.1 Modestobacter altitudinis | reverse complement strand
ACCCGTCCCGGGGGGGGCGGGGTGGGGCGTGGGCATGCGGCGAGACTAGCTGCGGGCGGGGAGTCGCCCGCCCGTCACCGAGGCACTGCCGCCAGCCTGGCCACGCTGGTCGCACCCGCCCCGCAGGATCCAGGGCGCTGCGCCCCCGGACGACGTCGGCGGTAGCCTTCGCGGACGTGGCTGTCACCAATGTGTCCGGCGGTGCATGGGCTGCCGCCCGCGCCGACCTCGTCGGAGGGTGGCGGCAGCGGGAGCTGTGGGGACACCTGGGCTGGCAGGACATCCGCCAGCGCTACCGGCGGTCGGTGCTCGGGCCGATCTGGATCACCATCAGCATGGCCGTCACCGCGGTCGCGCTCGGCGTGCTCTACGCGGGGCTGTTCGGCAACCCGCTGGAGAAGCAGCTGCCCTACATCCTCGTCGGGTTCATCGTCTGGGCGTTCATCTCCGGCTGCATCCTCGAGGGCGCCGACGTCTTCATCGCCAACGAGGGGCTGATCAAGCACCTGCCGGCGCCCATCTCGGTGCACGTCTACCGGCTGGTGTGGCGGCAGACGCTGCTGTTCGCCCACAACCTGATCGTCTACGCGGTGATGCTCATGGTCTTCCCGCGGGCGCTGCACTGGTCGAGCCTGATGGCCTTCCCCGCCTTCGCCCTGCTGGCGCTCAACGGGGCCTGGGTGGCGCTGCTGTTCGGGATGGCCAGCGCCCGCTTCCGCGACCTCAACCCGATCATCGGCAGCCTGGTCCAGCTGACCTTCTTCCTCACCCCGGTCGTGTGGATCTACGACGACCTGCTCAACAGCCCCAACCCGACCACCGCAGAGCGGGCCCGGATCGCCGAGGTCAACCCGTTCCTGCACTTCATCGAGATCATCCGCCGGCCCATGCTCGGCGAGTCGCTGGTCTGGCACAGCTGGGTCATCGTGCTCGCCATCACCGTCGTCGGCTGGGTCGTCACCCTGTGGGCGCTGCGCCGCTACCGGTCGCGCGTCTCCTACTGGGTCTGACGGCGAGAGAGAGGCTGCACCCGTGGTCCGCATCGAGACCAACCACGCCAGCGTGGACTTCCCCATCTTCGACGCCAAGACGCGGTCGCTGAAGAAGGCCGTGCTGGGCATGGTCGGCGGCAACATCGCCTCCGACGAGCGCAAGGTGCCCGTCATCGAGGCGCTGCGCGACATCGACATCCGCATCGAGGAGGGCGACCGGGTCGCCCTGGTCGGGCACAACGGCGCGGGCAAGTCGACGCTGCTGCGGCTGCTGTCGGGCATCTACGAGCCCACCCGCGGGACGGCGGTCATCGAGGGCCGGGTGGCGCCGGTCTTCGACCTCGGGGTCGGCATGGACCCGGAGATCTCCGGCTACGAGAACATCATGATCCGCGGGCTCTTCCTGGGCATGAACCGCAAGCAGATGGAGGCCCGGGTCGAGGAGATCGCGGACTTCACCGAGCTCGGCGACTTCCTGGCCATGCCGCTGCGGACCTACTCCACCGGCATGCGGGTGCGCCTGGCCCTGGGCGTGGTCACCAGCATCGACCCGGAGATCCTGCTCTTCGACGAGGGGATCGGGGCGGTCGACGCCGCCTTCCTGGACAAGGCACGGGACCGGCTCTCCGAACTGGTGCAGCGGGCCGGGCTGCTGGTGTTCGCCTCGCACTCCGACGAGTTCCTCAAGCAGCTGTGCACCTCGGCGATCTGGATGGAGCACGGCCGGGTCAAGCAGACCGGTGAGCTCCGCGAGGTGCTCACCTCCTACAAGGGTCACGACCCGTTCCCCAACGACCCGCCGGTGACCGTGCCCGCCGCCCCGTGGCCGGCCCCGCTCCCCTCGGGCCGGTCGTGACCGGTCCGACGGCCGGTCGCCCGGCCGGCCCGGACGGGCAGCGGGTGGTGGCGGTCGTGGTGACCCGCGCCCGCCCCGAGCTGCTCACCGAGAGCCTGGCCGCGTTGGCCGCACAGACCCGGACCGTCGACCACGTGCTGGTCGTCGACAACGGCCCGGACACCGGGACCGCCGACGTGGTCGCCGCCTCAGGACTCCCGGTGACCTACCTGCCGTCGGAGCGGAACCTCGGCGGGGCCGGCGGATTCGCCCTCGGCATGCTGACCGCGCTGAGCATGGGCGCGGACTGGGTGTGGTGCGCCGACGACGACGGCCGGCCTGCTGCAGACGACGTGCTCGCCACCCTGCTCGCCTGCGCCCGGGACCGCGACCTGGCCGAGGTGAGCCCGGCGGTGGTGGACAAGGCCGACCCCGCGCTGCTGGCGTTCCCGCTGCGGCGTGGGCTGCGGTGGCGGCGCTCGCTCCTGGAGTTCGCCGACGTGGACTTCCTCCCCGGCTACGCGTCGCTGTTCAACGGCGCGCTGTTCCGGGCCGACGCGCTCGACGTGGTCGGGGTGCCGGACTACCGGCTGTTCCTGCGCGGGGACGAGACCGAGGTGCACCGGCGGCTGGTGCGCTCCGGCCTGCCGTTCGGCACCTGCCTGCAGGCGGCGTACGTGCACCCCGAGGGGACCCAGGAGTTCCTGCCGATCGCCGGCGGCCGGCTGTCCGCGCAGTACCCGCCGGACGAGGCGAAGCGGTTCTACACCTACCGCAACCGCGGCTACCTGATGAGCCAGCCGGGCATGCGCTGGCTGTTCCCGCTCGAGCTCGTCCGCTTCACCTGGTTCTTCCTCGGCCGCCGCGACGTGCGCGGGCTGCGGACCTGGTTGGGACTGGTCCGCCAGGGCCGTCAGGAGCGGTTCACCCGCCCCTGACGGCCCCGCGGGTCACTGCGTGAAGGCCTTCTCCCAGTTCTCCGCAGAGGTGAGCTCGCCGTAGGCCCCCCGGTAGTCATCGGTGGCCTGGGGGAAGCGTCGGGCGATCTCCACGTTCAGCCGGACGGACTTCTTGGCCAGCTGCCAGAAGACCGCCGGGTTGCGGCGGCGCAACGTGACGCCACGGCCGTCGGCGGTGCCCACGGTGGCGCTGTCCAGCCGGGACAGGACGAACCACTGCGCGTCCTGCGAGGGGATCTCCAGTTGCGGCCGGGGCCGCTCCTCGACCCCGGGCCGCAGGTTGTTCCGGATCGCCCGGAGGGCGGCGATCGCGATCGACTTCCTGCCCACCGGCGGCGTGGCCATGCCCTCGGTGACGACCGCGCTCATCTCCGGCTCCGGGATGTCGGACCGCTGGGTGATGACCCGGCCGTCGACGTAGGAGGCCTGCTCGGCGCGGACGCTCGGCAGCGCCTCCTTCAGCGCGGGGAACACGGCCGAGGGGCCGGCGAGGAAGTCCTCGTAGGCTCGCACGTGCAGCGCCACGGCCGCGTACTCCAGGCGGAACAGGTGCTTCAGGTCGGCCTTGAGAGAACTCCGCACGATGCCTCCGCCGCGCTTGTGCGGGCTGTGCAGGGCGGCGACGATGAGACGGTTGCGGGCGAAGAAGTACGCCTGCCAGTCGGTGACGTCGTCCTTGTCGGTCCAGGCCAGGTGCCAGATCGCCGCTCCCGGCAAGGTCACCGTGCGGTACCCGGCCGCGCCGGCCCGCAGGCCGTACTCGCCGTCGTCCCACTTGATGAACAACGGCAGGGGCAGACCCACCTGCTCGGCCACCTCCCGCGGGATCAGGCACATCCACCAGGCGTTGTAGTCGACGTCGACCCGGCGGTGCAGGTCGGGGGTCTCGCGCAGGGACTCCTCGGCGAAGTCGTGCTGCATGACGGCGTGAGCGGCCGGGCGGTACAGGAACGAGTACCGGTCCACGACCTCGCCCATGGTGTGCAGCACCGACCGGTCCTGCATCGCCAGCATCTGGCCGCCCACCAGCATCGGGGCGTCGGTGAAGCGGCTGAGCGCCAGCGCCCGGTGCAGGCTGTCCGCCTCGAGCTGGACGTCGTCGTCGAGGAAGAGGACGTGGGTGGCGTCGGTGTTCTCCAGCGACTCGTGCATGGCCCGGGCGAAACCGCCGCTGCCGCCCATGTTGCCCTGCTCGACCAGCCGGAACTTCTCGCCCAGGGTCCCGGCGAGCTCGGCGTAGCGGGCGTCGTCGCGGATCTTGCGGTTGCCCTGGTCGGCCACGACGACGGCGGTCAACTCGCCCATCACGATCGGGTCCTCGGCGATCGTCGCCACCGCGGCGAGGCAGTCGACCGGCCGGTTGTAGGTGCAGATGCCCACGGCCAGCCGGCCGGCCCGCAGCGGCTCCCGGTCGGCGTACCAGCCGGCCTCCTCGATGACGATGTCGTCGTCGGCGGTGAGGTCGAACCAGTACCAGCCGCCGTCGATGAACGGGGCCAGGTCCAGCTCGAGCTCCACGGTGCGCTCGGTGCCGGTGACGGTCGCCCCGGCCGCGTGGATGACGTCGCCGTTGGCCTTGCTGCGGTAGACGTCGATGCGGCAGGCCCCGGTCAGGCTCAGCCGCAGGGTCACCGAGGGCAGTGAGGTCCAGCGCCGCCAGTAGGCCGCCGGGAAGGCGTTGAAGTAGGTCGCGAAGGACACCTCGTCGCCGGCGCTCAGCTCGCCGGTCGAGCGGGACCGCACCCGGACGCGCTCGGAGCGTTCCTCGTCGACGTAGAGGGTGCGGACCTTGCGGGGGTCGGCCGGGCGGGGCATGAGCACCCGCTGCAGCAGCGTGACGGCCTTGCCGGGGACGAGGTCCTCGGGTGCCAGGTCGGCGACCAGGTCGGGGTTGACCGAAGTGCTCGTCATGGTCGGATCAGTCCTCCGGTCAGTCGCCCAGGCGGCCGTCGAGCGACGCGCCGGAGTCGAAGAAGGGGCGGATGCGGTTGTCGAACATGCTCAGTGCCGACCCGATCGCCATGTGCATGTCCAGGTACTTGTAGGTGCCGAGCCGGCCACCGAAGAGGACCCGCTTCTCGGCGGCCTCCTTCGTGGCCAGCTCGCGGTAGGTCTCGAGCCTGGCCCGGTCCTCCGGGGTGTTGATCGGGTAGTACGGCTCGTCGCCGGACTCGGCGAAGCGCGAGTACTCGCGCACCACGACGGTCTTGTCGGTCGGGTAGGCACGCTCCGGGTGGAAGTGCCGGAACTCGTGGATCCGGGTGTAGGGGACGTCCTCGTCGGCGTAGTTCATCACCGAGGTGCCCTGGAAGTCACCGATCGGCAGGACCTCCTGCTCGAAGTCCAGGGTCCGCCAGCCCAGCTCGCCGGCCTGGTAGTCGAAGTACTTGTCGATCGGTCCGGTGAAGACGGTCGGGACGTCGGTGGGCAGCTCGTCGCGGACGTCGAAGAAGTCCGTGGACAGCCGCACCTCGATGTTCGGGTGGTCGGCCATCTTGGTCAGCCAGGCGGTGTACCCGTCGACGGGCAGGCCCTCGTAGTCGTCGTTGAAGTAGCGGTTGTCGAACGTGTACCGCACCGGCAGCCGGGCGATGACCTCGGCGGGGAGCTCGGTGGGGTCGGTCTGCCACTGCTTCTTCGTGTACGCGCGGATGAACGCCTCGTACAGCGGGCGACCGATCAGCGAGATCGCCTTCTCCTCGAGGTTGGCGGCCGACCCGGTGTCGATCTCACCGGCCTGCTCGGCGACCAGGGCGCGGGCCTCCGCGGGGCTGAAGCTCCTGCCGAAGTACTGGCAGATCGTGCTGAGGTTGATCGGCAGGGAGTAGGTCTGGCCGTCGTAGATGCTGAAGACCCGGTGCTGGTACTTCGTGAACTCGGTGAACTGGTTCACGTACTCCCAGACACGCTTGTTCGACGTGTGGAAGAGGTGCGCACCGTAGCGGTGGATCTCGATGCCCGTCTCGGGTTCCGGCTCGGAGTAGGCGTTGCCGCCGATGTGGTCGCGGCGGTCGATGACCAGCACCCGCTTGTCCAGCTGGGTGGCGGCGCGTTCGGCGACCGTGAGGCCGAAGAAGCCCGAGCCGACGACGACGAGGTCAGGGCTGCCTGTAGTCACGGCTGGCGACGATACCGTCGCCGACGCTGGTAGGCCGTCGCTGTCCAGGCTC
>NZ_SJEW01000123.1 GCF_005930475.1 Modestobacter altitudinis | reverse complement strand
GTCCTGCACGCCGGAGGTGTCCAGCCGGCCGCTCTCCCGGAACCTCATCCTGCGTAGACCTCCTGGTCGGGTGGGGACATGGTGAAGGTCATCTCGACCGAGCCGTGCACCTCGGCGGGGCCCGGCTGCAGCTCCAGCGCCGGTGCGGCCACCGCGGAGGAGGCCCTCGCGACTCGGCCGCCGACACCGCCGGTGCCGGTGTCGCGGACCTCGACCAGCCCGGTCAGCCGGCCGCCGAGCGCGGCGGCGTGGCCGCGTGCCCGCGCCAGCGCGTCGGCGACAGCGGCGGCGCGCACCTGGTCGTGCACGGGGTGGGTGCGGGTGACCCGCCAGTGCGGTCCGTGCAGCGAGGTGTCCGCGAGCCCGGCGACCGCGACGGCCAGCCGGCCCGCGGCGGCGACGTCGCCGACCTGCACCCGGGTGGTCACGGTGGCGACCGAGCCGCCGCCGCGGGTGCCGTCGGCAGCCTCGGGGAACACCGAGACCGCGTCGGTGGCGACGCTGCCCAGCCCGTCCCGGTGGCCCTCCAGCAGGGCGGTCAGCTCCTGCTGGCGTGCGGCCAGCGCGGCCAGCGCCCGGTCCCGGCGCCGGTCGCGGACCTCGATGGTGACCACGAGGTCGGCGGCGTCGGGGAGCACCTCGGCGACGGCCTCGCCACGCACGACCACGCGCGGGCTCTCGGTCATCGCTCCCCTCCGCGCCGGGACCTCTGCCCGACCGCTCGGAGCACTCTGCCGGTCCGCGCGCGGCTGCGCACCCGGACGGCGGTCCGGCGGGTCCGGACCTAGGGTCAGCGCATGCCCCTGGAAGGTGAGTACGAGCCCAGTCCGGAGAAGTGGGTCCGCGACCAGGTGGAGGTGTACGAGCGCACCGGAGGGCGGGAGGGCAACACGCTGCCCGGCCGGACCGAGCCCGTCGTCGTCTTCACGACCCGCGGCGCGAAGAGCGGCAAGGTCCGCAAGAACCCGCTGATGCGGGTCGAGCACGACGGCGTCTACGCGATGGTCGCCTCGCAGGGCGGCGCCCCGAAGCACCCGACGTGGTACTTCAACCTCAAGGCCCACCCCGACCAGGTCACCGTGCAGGACGGCGAGCGGGTCCGCGACGGGGTGGCGCGCGAGATCGAGGGGGACGAGTACGACCAGTGGTGGGAGCGCGCCGTCGCCGCCTACCGCGACTACGCCGACTACCAGCAGAAGACCGCTCGGAAGATCCCGATCGTCCTCGTCGAGCCGACCAGCTGACGCCGGGCAGCGCGCCGGTCGTCGTCGTCACCGGTGCCAGCGACGGCATCGGTGCCGCGGCGGCCCGGCGGCTGCACCGCGGAGGGGCGCAGGTGGTCGTCGTCGGCCGCTCCGCGGAGAAGACCGCCGCCGTCGCCGGCGAGCTGCCCGGCGCCGTCGCGCTGACGGTGGACCTCGCCCGGCTGGACGACGTCCGTCGGCTGGCCGCGCAGCTGCGGGACCGGTTCCCGCGGATCGACGTGCTGGCCGACAACGCCGGGGCGTCGTTCGCCCGGCGCGCGCTGACCGTCGACGGGCACGAGCAGACCTTCCAGGTCGACCACCTGGCGCCCTACCTGCTCACCCGGCTGCTCGAGGAGCTGCTGCGGGCCGCCCGCGGCCGGGTGGTGACCACGGCGTCGTTCGTGCACTGGGTCGGCGGGGTGCGCCGCGGTCGGCTGGCGGGGGCGGTGCAGGCCCGCGGGCCCTACGTCGCGCTGCGCGCCTACGCCCGGGCCAAGTGGTGCACCGTGCTGTTCACCGCCGAGCTGGCCCGGCGGTGGGCGCCGGAGGTGACCGCGACCTGCTTCGACCCCGGCGCGGTGGCCACCGGTTTCGGCCGCGCCGCCGGCGGCGTCACCGGGCTGGCGTTCCGGAGCCCGCTGGTGGCGGCGCTGCGCACGCCCGCGCAGGGCGCGGACACGCTGGTCTGGCTGGCGACGGCCCCGGACGGCTGGCGCAACGGGCGGCTGCACGCTCACCGGTCGCCCACCCTGACCCTGCCCTCGGCCCGGGACGCCGTCCGGGCCCGCGAGCTGTGGGAGCTTTCCGCCCGGCTGGTCGGGCTGCCCGGCTGAGCTCAGCGCGGCCCGAGGTCGGCGGTGATCCGGGCACCCGCCCACGCGGCGAGCGCGTCCCCGCCGCGGGCGCGGGCGCCCAGCAGCGCCCAGCCGAGGTCGGCCACCTGCCGCGAGCGGTGCAGCTCCCGGTCGGCACCCGGCGCGGCGAACAGCTCGGCGCGGGCCGCCGTCGCCACCTCGTGCTGGGCGACCAGGGCGTCGCGCAGCGCCGCGTCCGCCGGGCCGCCTGGCGGCGCCGCGGCCGCCGCCAGCGCCCGCTCGACGGTGGCCCCGACCGCGGCCGGCAGCCGCCGGCTGCCCGGGCGGGGGAAGAGCAGCAGGCCGGCGGCCAGCCCGACCGCGATGCCGACGACCGTCTCGCCCAGCCGGATGGTGATCAGGTCCGCGCCGGGCGGGCTGTCGGCGCCGAGGTGCACCAGCGACAGGGAGACCGGCGTGATCAGCGCGACGGCCAGCACGTACTGGCTGACCACCAGCAGCTCGACGCCGACCAGCATGACCGCGATCAGCGCGACGGTCACCGCGACCGGCAGGTCGAGTGCGAACAGCAGCGCCGTGATCCCCGTCCCCAGCAGCGTGCCGGTCACCCGGTGCAGGGCGCGGGCCCGGCTGTGCCGGGCGTCGGTGCCCAGCAGCACCGCGACGGCGGCGGTCGAGGCCCAGTACGGGCTGTGCAGGCCGAGCGCGGCGGCGAGCGTCCCGGCCGCCCAGGCGCCCACGCCGATGCGCGAGGCGGTGGGCACCCAGAGCGGGGTGTGCCGTCGGGCCGGTGCGGCCGTCGCGCGGGGACCGGTCCGGGCGGTGGGGTCGGTGGCGGGCAGCGCCCGCAGGAACCGGGTGTCCAGCTCCTCCAGCCGGGGCCGCAGCGACGGGCGCCGCCGGCTGCCCCCGGCCACGGCGACGTGCGCGGTGCGCACCGCCCGGGCGGCCGCGTCCGGACGCCCTCCCGGCAGACGGCCGTCCTCGGCCCCGGACACGGCCTGGTCCGCCGCGGCGACGGCGCGGCGCTCGGGTCCGGCCGGGTCCCAGCACCAGGCCACCAGCACCACCAGCCAGGAGAGCGCCGCGGTCCCCGCGGTGGCCGCCACGTGCTGACCGACCTCACCCGGTGCGGCGCCCAGGGCGCTGGCGCTGCCGCCGACCAGCACGGCCATCAGCGGTCCGGGTGGGCCGATCTGCCAGATCGCCGTCGCCGCCGTGGCGGCTGCCCCGAGCACCCCGAGCATGACGGCGAGCAGGAACGGGTGCGGCCCGGCCAGACCGCCGAGGCCGACCGCCACCGCCAGTGCGACGCCCACGCCGGCGGAGACGGCGGCCCGCCGGCGGTAGGGGAGGGCGTGGCCGTAGACCGCGGTGAAGCCGCCCAGCGCCGCGGCCGCGCCGACGTCCGGCCGGTCCAGCAGCACGAACACGGCGAGCGGGACGGCGACGCAGAACGCGGCGGACAGCGCCCGGCGGCCGTGCGCTGCCCACAGCGAGGCGGGTGCCGGCATCCGCGGGCCGAGGACGTGCGGCGCCACCCGGCGCAACGGGGAGAGGAGGCCGGACACGGCCCTCATCGTCTCCTCCCGCCGGGGAGCGCGTCGTCGACGGAGATCACTGCCGACGGGCGAGATGGGTCACCCGCCGTTTCCGCTCAGGAGAAGCCGACCACCGCGTGCGGCGTGTAGGGCTCCTCCAGCCGGGCGATCTCCGCAGGTGTCAGCTCGAGGTCGACCGCGGCCACGGCGTCGTCCAGGTGCCGGTCCTTGGTGACCCCGACGATCGGCGCGGTGACCACCGGCTTGCTCAGCAGCCAGGCCAGCGCCACCTGCGCGCGCGGCACCCCGCGCGCCTCCGCGACCTCGGCCACCCGCTCGACGATCACCTGGTCGGCGTCGTTGTACAGCTTGCTGCCGAACTCGTCGGTCTCCGAGCGGGTGGTGCTCGCGTCCCAGTCGCGGGTCAGCCGGCCGCGGGCCAGCGGGCTCCACGGGATGACGCCGATGCCCTCGTCGGCGCAGAGCGGCAGCATCTCCCGCTCCTCCTCGCGGTTGAGCAGGTTGTAGTGGTCCTGCATGGAGACGAACCGGTGCCAGCCGTGCTCGCCGGCCCGGTGCAGCGCCTTGCTGAACTGCCACGCCCACATGCTCGAGGCGCCCAGGTAGCGGACCTTGCCCGACCGGACGGCGGAGTCCAGCGCCTCCAGGGTCTCCTCGATCGGTGTGTGCGGGTCCCAGCGGTGGACCTGGTACAGGTCGACGTAGTCGGTGCCCAGCCGTCGCAGGCTGGCCTCGAGCTCGGCCAGGACGGCCTTGCGGGACAGTCCGGCGCCGTTGGGGCCCGGCCGCATCCGACCGTGCACCTTGGTGGCCAGGACGACGTCCTCGCGGTCGGCGAAGTCCTTCAGCGCGCGGCCGGTGATCTCCTCGCTGGAGCCGGCCGAGTAGACGTTCGCGGTGTCGAAGAAGGTGATCCCGGCCGCCAGCGCCTTCTCGATCACCGCGCGGCTGGCCTCCTCCGGGAGGCTCCACGGGTGACCGCCGCGGTCGGGGTCGCCGAAGCTCATCATCCCCAGGCAGATGCGGGAGACGTGAAGACCAGTGCTGCCCAGACGGGTGTACTCCATGGGAGGACCGGTTCCCCGGCGTTGCCCGGGGCAACCTCAGGGCAGCGCGGCGTAGCGCTCCTCGATCCGGCTGCGCACGTCGGCGGACAGCTCGGTGAAGGGCTCCAGCTCGATCGGCCGGGTCCTGCCGCGGCCGGTGCGCCAGACGCCGACCGCGGTGCCCGCGGACACCGCGGTGGCCCGGAACATGCCGTTGTTGCCGGGCACGATCCGCTCGGCGAACGCGGCCGGCACCGTGCAGCTGCGGTCGGCGTAGCCGAGCACCAGCTCGTCGAAGCCGGGCAGCAGCAGCACGTCCTCCGCCTCGCTGCGGGCGGCGGCCAGCCGGTCGGGGGTGGCCGGGTCCATCCAGTGCTCGGTGCCGTCGACCTCCAGCCGCTCGAGCCGCGGCGCGGCGACGGCCAGCCCGGCCTTGACGTCGCGCACCAGCACGCCTGCCCAGCGGACCAGGTCCTTGACCGTGGCCGGCCCGTGCGAGGCGAAGAACCGCAGCGCCAGCTCGCCCAGCGCCTCGTCGCGCTCCAGCCGCCGCGGCGCCGGCACCCACTCGTCGAGCAGGACGAACTGCTGGTCGCCGTCCACCGTCGGGCCCAGGCAGGTCAGCCCGGACTGGGCGAGCCACCACAGCAAGTGGTAGCCGCGCTGCCCCTCTGTGGGCACCCCGCCGGCCGCGAGCGCGGCGACCAGGTCGGCGCGACCCAGCCGGCGACCTCCGGTGAGCGAGGCCAGCGCCACCTCCCGGGCCCGGGCGACGTCGTCGTCGCCCAGCCCCACGGTGGCCCGCCGGCCGGCCGCCCCGGCCAGCACCTTGGGGCCCAGCAGCGCGAGCATCCAGGGGAGGTCCTCGGCAGCGGTGAGGTGCAGCGTGCCGCGCATCGGCCAGGAGCGGACGACCTCGCCGCCGTCCAGCGCCGCGGTGACGGCGGCCCGCGTGCCGCCGTCGGTGCGCAGGGCGACCGACGTGAGCGCGCCGGGCAGGTCCTGCGCCTGGACGGCGGTCAGCCACCGGACCGCCTCGGCCGGGCTCGGGGCCCGGGGCCCGACCAGCCGCTGGGCGGCCATCCGCAGCAACGAGAGCTCCTCCACGCGCCCACCTTGGCAGCAGCTGCTGACACTCGGGAGGTGGACTCGAGCGCGATTCGTCAGGATCTCGCCCCCGGTGACGTGTCCTCCCCGAGCGCGGTTCCCGACCGCCTGACCTGTGGATTCCCGGTTGTGCGTCGAGTCGTTCGAACGTATGATCGAACGCGTGACGAGCCCGGTGGCGACGCAGCAGCGCAGTGGTCCTGCGCGTGCGCGGGCCGACGAGGAGGAGCGCTCGGCGGAGTGGCCGGTGGTCGCCCCGGCGGTGGGTCTGTCGGCGGGGCCGTTGGGGGTGGTGCAGGCCGCGGACCGGGAGATCGCCCGGTGGACCGCGGTGCGGGCTCGGGCGGTGGTCGAGTTCGCGGCGTCGCGGCCGGCGTCGGTGGACCGGGCGCAGGGCGAGCCGGGGGCGATGAGCTCCCAGCGGTGGGCGGCGCGGCCGGAGGTGCTGCGGCCGGTGAGTGAGTGGGCGGCTTCGGAGTTGCAGGTGGCGCTGGCGGTGGGCCGGCAGTCGGCGCAGGCCCTGCTGGAGCGGTCGTTGCGTTTGGTGTCCCGGCTGCCGGGGGTGCTGGCCGGGTTGGAGTCCGGGGGCCTGCACGTGGGGCACGTCTGGCCGATGCTGGACCTGGTCGCCGACATCGCCGATGACCGGTTGCGGGCCGAGGTGGAGGCGGAGGTGCTGGGCTGGGTGGCCGCCCGCGCCGCGGGTGGGACGGTGAGCACGCCGGGGCAGGTGCGGGACAAGGCGCGGCGGGTGGTCGCGCGGCGGGGAGCGCGGGACGCGGCGCAGGCGTTGGCGCGGGCGGTGCGGGGC
>NZ_SJEW01000122.1 GCF_005930475.1 Modestobacter altitudinis | reverse complement strand
CACCGGTCCTCTGGCCGCTGACCGGGGTGGAGAGCGGCGTCGTCCCGGCCCGCCCGGCGCTGGCGGTGAAGATCGAGAACTCGCTCGACGCGCGCCCGCAGACCGGGCTCAACGCCGCCGACATGGTCTGGGAGGAGGTCGTCGAGGGCGGCATCACCCGCTACGTCGCGGTCTACCACTCGGTCCTGCCGCCCGAGGTCGGGCCGGTCCGCTCGGTCCGGCCGATGGACCCGGCGATCGCCGCCCCGCTGCACGGCCTGTTCGGCTTCTCCGGCGGGCAGGCGGCCTACGTCGGCGCCGTCGCCGACGCCGGCCTGCAGGTGCTCAGCTTCGACAACGGCGACTCCGGCTTCTACCGGATCGACAGCCGCTCCGCGCCGCACAACGTCTACGCCGACCCGGCCGCCCTCGTGTCCCAGGCCGACCCGCAGCACCTGGCCGCGCCGGCCCCGCAGTTCGAGACGGCCGCCACGGCCGGCGAGGCCACCCCGGTGACCGCCGGCACATCCGCGGCCGCCCTGGCGCTCACGCTGTCCCCGTCCAGCCACCCGAACTGGACCTGGAGCGCACCCGACGGGAGGTGGGTCCGCGACGAGAACGGCACCCCGGCGGTCGAGGCCGACGGCACCCCGATGCGCGCCACGAACGTCGTCGTCCTCCGGGTCGACGTCGTGACCACCGACGGCCGCGACCCGGCCGGCAACCCGGTGCCGGAGACGGTGCTGGAGGGCCGGGGCGAGGCGCTGGTCGCCACCGGCGGGACGACGATGCCGGTCACCTGGGTCAAGAACGGCGTGGCCGACCGGCTGGTGCTGCTCGGTCCCGACGGCAACCCGGTGCGGCTCGCGCCGGGCAGCACCTGGGTCGAGTTGGTCCCGAACGGGAGCGGCGCCGTCACCGTCCGGTGACCGGCGCCGCGCCCGGCGTCAGGAGCGGGAGAGGACCGGCTGCCCCTTGGCCCACTGCAGGAAGCGCGCCGCCTGCTGCAGGTCCGGGACGTCGTTGCCGACCAGCGAGCGGAGCAGGTCGTTGCTCCACACCGCGAGCCGACCGATGGTCCACGCGCTCTTCTCCACCGGCGGCAGGTCGAGCTCGAAGACGACCTTCGCCAGTTCCTTCTTGCCCGCCGCCGCCGCGGTGTACTTGACCACCGGCAGGAAGCGCTCCGGCTCGACCACGCACAGCACCTTGGTGAGCAGCGACTCCTTGAACGAGGGGAAGCCCAGCCCCTTCTTGCTGCCGTCGACCAGGTGGGTCATCCGGTCCTCGAGCCGCAGGCTCTCCGGGCCGAACAGCAGGTACTCGATTGTGTCCCGCACCATCCCGGCCGCCCGGTCCGGGCCGGCGGTCTTCCACGCCCGGTTGAAGCCGGACATGTTGCCGGGGTCGGCGACGGTGGTGGAGTTGGCGAAGTACAGCAGCTGGTCCGGGGTGGCGGTGCGCAGGCCGTCCCGCGTGAACAGCTCGGCGTACCGCGCCCGGTACGCCTCGACCGCCGGGTCGGGCTCCGGGCGCTCCATCAGGAACTCCGAGGTCAGCAGCATGACCCGCTCGCGCACGTCCGGGCGGACGTCGGCGGCGCTCGGGAAGGACGCCTGCAGGGACTCCGCGGTCTGCACCGCGGGCCGGGCCGGGTCGCGCCGGGCCTCGCCGCGCAGCCACTCGTGGCCGCAGGCGTTGCAGTGGATCAGCAGCCGGCTGTCCGGCTGCGGGGTGCCGTCGATGTCCTCGCTGCTGCAGGTGGGGCAGGTGATCAGTGCCAAAGGGTGTCCCGTTCGTCGGCGACGAGTCCGCGAGCGCGTCACGTCGGTCCCCACCAGGGTCCCACGCCGGGCACGGAAACCCCGCACGTCTCCGGACGACATCGTCCGGGGACGTGCGGGGCCGCCGGTCAGAACGAGGAGTGCGGCGCCCCCTGGCCCGGGTCGATGCGCGCCGGACCGGCTGCGGACGGGGTGATGTCGATGTCGAAGATGCCGGTGGGGAGGTACACCGTGGCGCACGAGTTGGGGATGTCGACCACCCCGGACAGCCGCCCCTCGATCGGCGCCGACCCGAGCAGCAGGTACGCCTGCTCCCGGCTCCAGCCGAACTTCGCGAGGTAGTCGATCGCGTGCAGGCAGGCCCGCTGGTAGGACAGGTCGGAGTCCAGGTACCGCTGCTCGCCGTCCAGCGTCACCGACGTGCCGGAGAACGCCAGCCACCGCTCGTACCGCGGCTCGACGTTCCCGGGCATGAAGACGGCGTTCTCCGCGATCCCGTAGGTCTCCATCCCGCCCTTGATCAGGTCGACGTGCAGGTCGAGGAACCCGCCCATCTCGATGGCGCCGCAGAAGGTGATCTCGCCGTCGCCCTGAGAGAAGTGCAGGTCGCCCATGGACAGGTTCGCCCCGGGCACGAACACCGGGTAGAAGACGCGGGTCCCGCGGCTGAAGTTCTTGATGTCCTGGTTGCCGCCGTTCTCCCGGGGCGGCGCGGTCCGGGCCGCCTCGGCCGCCACCCGGTCGTGGTCCGCGCCGGACAGCGAGCCGAGGACGGCGTCCTGTGGCAGCGGCGGCAGCGCCAGCGGCGGCACCCGGTCAGGGTCGGTGGCGATCAGCGCCCCCTCGCGCCGGTTCCACGTCGCGAGCAGGTCCGCCGAGGGCGCCGTGCCCATCAGCCCGGGGTGGATGATCCCGGTGTAGGAGACCCCGGGCACGTGCCGCGACGTCGCCGTCTGACCGCGGAAGTCCCAGATCGCCTTGTAGGCGTCGGGGAACTGGTCGGTGAGGAAGCCGCCGCCGTTCTGCTTCGGGAAGATGCCGGTGTAGCCCCAGCCCTGGCCGGCCAGCGGCCCGGAGTCCTCCTGCGGGATCGGCCCGACGTCGACGATGTCGACCAGCAGCAGGTCACCGGGCTCGGCGCCCTCGACGGCGATCGGCCCGCTGAGCACGTGCACCGTCGACAGCGGCGCGTTCCGGATGTCGTCGGCGGAGTCGTCGTTGTGGATGGCCCCGTCGAACCACTCCCGGCAGTGCACCCGGAACACGTCGCCCGGCCGGACCGTCACCGCCGGCGGGATGTCCGGGTGCCAGCGGTTGTGCCCGATGAGCTCCTGCTCGGTGAACCGCTTGCTGGAGTCGAGCGGAAAGACGAGCTCGGGCATGGCGGCCTCCGGGTCAGGGGCGGGGGAGTCGCGCGAGCGCGGGGTTGCGCGGCGCGGCCGGCGCGCGGCCCGGCGAGGGCGGCCGGGCGACGACGTCGGGGGAGTCCGCGCTGCGCTCGGTGCGGTCCAGCAGCGCGCGGGCCGGGGCCGACCCGAGCGACAACCGCGGGGCGGTGAACACCCGGGTCGCGGGGCCGGCGCAGTGCGGGCAGGACGCCGTGGCCGGTGCGGTGCCGATCGGCGCGACCACGTCGAGCACGCCGTGCTCGGCGCAGCGGTAGACGTACACCGCCATGGCGGCCGCTCCTCTCCGGCTCGGGCGAGGTCCCGCCGAGGATGGTGCTCCGGGTCATCGCCGGAGCACCACCCCCTCCGCCACGACGCGGCGGTGTCCGGGTCAGCTGTGCGCGGGCAGCACGTGCTCGCCGGTCTTGTCCGTCGACAGGTCCAGCGAGCAGATGTACGCGCCGTGGGCCGCGCAGGCGACCATGTCCGGCCGCTCGTAGTCCTGCCCGCAGACGTGGCAGGTGAGCTCCTCGCCCGAGGGGTTGCCGTGCTCGTCGTACATGGGCAGGCCGATGCCGTCGTCGGGCCGGCGCAGGTACCAGCGCCCCCTCGTGGCCAGCGCCAGCACCGGCGGCAGCACCAGCGCCAGCACGATGGCGACCAGCGGTGAGTAGGGCTTGAGGCCGTCGCCGAGGCCGCCGAAGAACACCAGGATCGAGACGCCGGCCGCGACGAGCATCGAGCCGAAGCCGACCGGGTTCACCGCGTACAGCATCCCGCGGCGGAACTCGGGCTCCTTGGGCGAGATCCCCAGCAGGTACTTGTTGATCGCGATGTCGCTGGCCACGACGACCACCCAGGCGATGCCGCAGTTGGCGTAGAAGCCCAGGATCGTGTTGAGGAAGTCGAACATGTTCGCCTCC
Organism: Modestobacter altitudinis; assembly: GCF_005930475.1. Classification (GTDB taxonomy): domain Bacteria; phylum Actinomycetota; class Actinomycetes; order Mycobacteriales; family Geodermatophilaceae; genus Modestobacter; species Modestobacter altitudinis. Next base: position 2,767 of record NZ_SJEW01000122.1, on the reverse strand, counting down.
ATCAGCACCAGCGCGATCGCCAGGTTGACGCCGAGGAACACCAGCCGGCCCGGGTAGTGCCGGGTGACCCGGGTGAAGGAGTTGGTCCAGGCCAGCGAGCCGGAGTAGGCGTTGGTGACGTTGATCTTCACCTGGCTGATGACCACGAGGACGACGGCCAGGGTCAGCGCCAGCCAGTGCGGCAGGACGTCGGCGTAGATCTCCAGGAACTGGTGCACCGGCTGGTTGGCGGTCGCTGCGCCGTCGGCGACGTTGGCGATGAGGTACACCGCCAGGAACAGCCCGATGACCTGCTTGACCGCGCCGAAGAGCACCCAGCCCGGCCCGGCCAGCACCACCCAGGTCCACCACTTCCGGGCGTTCTCCGGCGTGCGCGGCGGCATGAACCGCAGGTAGTCGATCTGCTCGGCGATCTGCGCGATCAGCGAGAGGCAGACCCCGGCGGCCAGCAGGACCGAGCCGACGTCCGCCGACTGGTCGTCCTCCCCGCGGTAGGCGAAGAACTCGCCGACCGACTCCGGGTGGCTGATCACCAGGTAGGCGAAGGGCAGCACCATCAGGACCAGCCACAGCGGCGTCGTCCAGAGCTGGAGCTTGGTGAGCACCTTCATCCCGTAGACGACCAGCGGGAAGATGATCAACGTGGAGAGCGCGTAGCCGACCCACAGCGGGATGCCCAGCCCGAGCTCCAGGCCCTGGGCCATGATCGAGCCCTCGAGGGCGAAGAAGATGAAGGTGAACGTCGCGAAGATGACGTTGGTGAGGACCGAGCCGTAGTAGCCGAACCCGCTGCCCCGGGTGATCAGGTCGAGGTCGAGGTTGTACCGGGCCGCGTAGTACGCGAGCGGGAACCCGGTCGCAATGATGACGACGGCGAAGACGGCGATGCCCCACAGCGCGTTCGTGGTGCCGTAGGAGATGCCGATGTTCGCCCCGATCGCGAAGTCGGCGAGGTAGGCGATCCCACCGAGGGCCGAGATGCCCACCACAGCCGGCGTCCAGGACCGGTAGTGCCGGGGGGCGAACCGGAGGGTGTAGTCCTCCAGCGTCTCCCGGGTGGCCGCGGTGACGTCGGGCCCCCGGGTCTCGACGGGCGGGTCGGGGGTGACCGTCTCGCTCTGCGTCATGAGCGGGCTCCTGGGCTGGTCGGGGATGCGTCCGTGCACAGCGTGCGAGGGCTCTGATTCCGAGACGTGTAGCTGCGGTTACGAGCGGGCTGGGAGTTGTCCACACGTCGTCGCCGGGCGGTGGCTGGGATCATGTGCGGCGATGTCACGCACCCCGGACGACGCCGAGCAGCTGGCGCTGCCCTTCCCGCTGACCCGCGCCGACCGCGCCCGCCGGGCGGCCCGCCACGCCGGCACCGTGCTGGGCCGGGTGCTGCAGGTCGCGCTGCGCTGGCTGTTCCGCCTCGCCCTGCCGCTGCTCTGCGCGGCCGCGCTGCTCCAGGCGTTCCCGTACCACGCGACCGTGCAGGGCGTGCCCTTCGAGGTGCAGGGCTCGCTGTTCACCCGGCCCGGGCTCTCCGCCGACACCACCCTCGGCAGCTGGGAGTTCCCGCAGGTCAGCGGGGTGCCGTTCGGCGTGCACGTCAGCCCGGAGGACGTCGACGTCCTGGAGCTCACCCGGCTGGCCGGCGGTGACCTGCCCGGCTTCGTGCAGCGGCTGCAGGCCGACTTCACCGCGCAGCTGCCCCGGATCGCGGTCTGGCTGGTCGGCGAGCTGCTGCTCGGGCTGGCGATCGGGCTGGCGGTGGCCGCGGCGCTGGGCATGTCCGTCCGCTACCTGCGCGGCCGGCCACGGCAGCCGCACGAACTCCGCCGCCGGGCGCTGGGGGCCGGCGCGGCGGTGCTCGTCACCCTCGCCGTCGCCGGCTACGGCGTGCTGACCTACAACCCGGGCTGGGTGCGCGACTCCCGGCTCACCGGCACCCTCGCCGCCGCGCAGCTGTTCCCCGACCAGCTGTCCCAGTACTACTCGCAGCAGTCCAAGGCGCTGGACGTGCTGGGCTCGGTGGTCGGCATCCAGGCCGCGCTGCAGGCCCAGATCGAGGACGACCAGACGCCGGAGACCGCGCTGCAGATCATGGTCGTCTCCGACATGCACCTGGCCGCGAACTACCCGCTGGTCGGGCAGTACGCCACCAACTACGGCGTCGACCTGGTCCTCAACGCCGGTGACGAGAGCGAGTTCGGCACCCGCGAGGAGCTCACCCCGGCCTACCTGGACGGCATCCGGGCGGTCACCGCGACCACCCCGATGCTGTGGATCGCCGGCAACCACGACTCCCCGGCGACCGTGGACATCATGGCGACCGTCCCCGGCGTCACGGTGCTGGGCACCAAGACCGCCACGGACGACGGGTACGCGGTGACCGCCGGGGTGGTGCAGGCCTACGGTCTGCGGATCGCCGGGCTCAGCGACCCCCGGGTGTACGGCGCACCCGGGGCCTACGGCGCCGACGACACCTCGGTGACCGACCCGCTGGAGGCCGACGCGGTCGCCGCCGCGGTCGGCGGCGCGGAGACGGCGGCCGACGGGACGGCGACGTCGTCCGCACCGGCCGACGGCGACACCGCCGCGGGACCCGAGCCGGTCGACGTCTTCCTGGTCCACGAGCCGGTCGCTGCCGAGGCGGTGCGCGAGGAGCTGCCCGGGGTGGTCCGGCAGACGGTGTCCGGGCACGTGCACGCGCAGAACGACAGCGACGACGTGCAGGACGACGACGGCGCGATCGACCTGGTGGAGGGGGCGACCGGGGCGGGCG
>NZ_SJEW01000121.1 GCF_005930475.1 Modestobacter altitudinis | reverse complement strand
GTCTCCTCCAGCGCGGCCACCCTGGGCTCCCCGCACGAGTACGTGCACTACGCGGCGGCGAAGGCCGGCGTCGACGCGCTCGTCGTCGGGCTGGCCAAGGAGCTGGCCGACGACGGCGTCCGGGTCAACGCTGTCGCCCCCGGCCTGGTGCGCACCGGCATCCACGCCGGCGCCGGCGACGCCGGGCGGCTGGAGCGGGCCACCACCCGGGTGCCGATGGGCCGGCCCGGGGAACCGGACGAGATCGCCCCGGCGATCGCCTGGCTGCTCGGCCCGGAGGCCGCGTACTGCACCGGCGCGGTGCTCCGGGTGGCCGGCGGGCTCTGATCGAGGCCGTCGGGGAGAGAGGGGTCACGGGGCGCCGGAGACCTGCCGATGAGCGGGTCGTGATCCGTCATCACCTCGGTGCCAGCTCACCGCGGAGCCCCCAGTGGTTCGACGCCGCCCACCAGGCCGACATCCTCGCCGCCTACGACACCCACCTGACCGCCGGGCTGCACGACCGCAGCCACACCGGCCCCCGGCCCGAACGGGTCCGCGAGCTCGGTCAGCTGGCCGCGGCCAGCGCGATGCCGGCCCGCGCCGCGCTGCTGCGCTGGGGTGCGCTCCCGGCGCAGGTCCGCAGCGACCTGCTGACCGGCTGGTACGGCAGCCAGTGGCGTCGGAGCGTCGCGGCCTGAGCAGCGCCCGCGGCTAGGGCCGGGGCACGTTCCGCAGGTTGGCGCGGGCCAGGTCGATCATCTTCCCGACCCCGCCACCGAGCACCATCTTCGTCGCCGTGGTCGCGAACCCGCGGATCTGCTCCCCGGTGATCGCCGGCGGGATGGACAGCGCGTTGGCGTCGGTCACGAACTCCATCAGCACCGGCCCCGGCCGGGCGAGCCCCGTCTCCAGCGTCGACCGGACGTCGGCCGGGTCCTCGACCCGCATCGACGGGATCCCCACGCCGGCGGCGATGGCCGCGAAGTCCGTGGGCTCGTGGTCGGTCTCGAAGTCCGGGATGCCGTCGACCATCATCTCCAGCTTGACCATCCCGAGCGACGCGTTGTTGAACAGCACGATCTTCACCGGCAGCCGGTGCAGCCGGACGGTGATCAGCTCACCGAGCAGCATCGCCAGCCCGCCGTCACCGCTCATCGAGACGACCTGGCGGCCGCGGTCGGCGAACTGCGCGCCCACCGCGTGCGGCAGCGCGTTGGCCATCGAGCCGTGCCGGAACGAGCCGATCACCCGTCGGCGGCCGTTGGGGGTCAGGTAGCGCGCCGCCCAGACGTTGCACATCCCGGTGTCCACGGTGAACACCGCGTCGTCGGCGGCGAGCTCGTCGAGTTGTGCCGCGACGTACTCGGGGTGGATCGGCCGCATCTTCTCCACCCGGCGGGTGTAGGCGTCGACGACCTTCTCCAGCGCGTGCGCGTGGTCGCGCAGCATCGAGTCCAGGAAGGTGCGGTCGGTCTTGCGCTCCAGCAGCGGCAGCAGCGCCCGGATCGTCTCGCCGACGTCGCCGTGCACGGCGACCTCCAGCGGGCTGCGGCGGCCCAGGTGCGAGGCGTCCGCGTCGACCTGCGCGGTGCGCTGCTGGGGCAGGAAGTTGACGTAGGGGAAGTCGGTGCCCAGCAGGACCAGCAGGTCGGCCTCGTGGGTGGCCTTGTGCGCGGCGCCGTAGCCGAGCAGCCCGTTCATCCCGACGTCGTAGGGGTTGTCGTACTGGATGACCTCCTTGCCGCCGAGCGCGTGGCCGACCGGGGAGAGCACCGTCCCGGCCAGCTCCATCACCTCGTCGTGCGCGCCGGCGCAGCCCGCGCCGCAGAACAGCGTCACCGTGCGCGCGGCGTTGATCGCGTCGGCCAGCGCCTGCACCTGCTCGGGCGCCGGGCGCACCGGCGAGGGCGCGGAGACCATCGCGCTGGGCACGGTCGGCCCGCCGGACTCCTCCGCGGCCAGGTCACCGGGCAGCACGACGACCGAGACACCGCGCTTGCCGACCGCGGTCTGGACAGCGACCCGCAGGGTGTGCGGCATCTGCTTCGGGGTGACCACCTCGCACCAGTACGAGCAGTCCTGGAAGGTGCGCTCGGGGTGGGTCTCCTGGAAGAAGGCCATCCCGACCTCCTGCGACTGGATCTGCGAGGCGATGGCCAGCACCGGCGCGCCGCTGCGGTGCGCGTCGTACAGCCCCTGGACCAGGTGCGTGTTGCCCGGCCCGCACGACCCGGCGCAGACCGCCAGCCGACCGGTCACCTGCGCCTCCGCGGCCGCGGCGAACGCGCCGCCCTCCTCGTTGCTGACGTGCACCCACTCGATGCCGTCGGTGTGCCGGACGGCGTCCACGACGGGGTTGAGGCTGTCGCCCACCACGCCGTAGATCCGCTGGACGCCGGCGTCCCGGAGCATCTGCACGAGCTGGGCTGCGACGGTGGGGTTCGCCATGAGGGCTCCTCGAGAGGTGGTTGGCTGCTGCACCCCTACCCGCGAGGGTGCTGTCGCACATGCGTCAGGCCGTGTCCCAGACCTCGCCGCAGGTGGCGCACCGCCCGGCCGGCGTCCGGTCGGTCAGCCGCCCGCAGGCAGGGCAGACCTGGTCGACCCAGCACACCGGGTCACCGCCCTCGGGCTCCGAGGGCGCGGGTCCTCCCGGCGCGGTCCCGGACGGTGCCGGCTCTGCCGGGTCCACGGCTCAGTCCTCCTCGGGCGGGGCGAACCGGGCCAGCGCGTCGATCGACGGGCAGGTGTAGTACGCCCCGGTCAACGGGGTGAGGTAGCTGGTCAGCCCGTCGCGGATGCCGTCGGTCGCGCCGGCCATCCGGCGGAGCATCTCGGTCAGCCGCCACTGGTCGCGGGCGAAGCCGACGAACGCCGTCCCGTGGTCGGTCACCCCGCCGTAGGCGACGTTGCGCCGGAAGATCTGCTGCTCCTCGCCGTCCCGCTCGACCGTGGTGCGCGCGACGTGCGCGCTGGGCAGCATCACGTCCTCGGGCAGCTCGATGCTGTCGGGCTTGGTGCGGCCCATGTTCATCTCCTGGCCGACCATCCCCAGCGACTCCCAGGTCGCGCTGTCGTGCCGCCACACCTGGAACAGGACGACGCTCGCCCCGGCGCCGGGCTCGCCGGCGGGGACCGAGGCCACCTCGGCCGCGGTGAGCAGCGAGGGGTTCTCGGTGCCGTCGATGAACCCGGTGAGGTCGCGGTCGTGCCGGTACAGCCAGCCGGTCACCTCGCGGCCCACCGTCGCCACGTCCCTCAGCGCGGCGAGCACCGCGCGGGCGTTGTCGAACACCGCCGTCCGGTCCCCACCGGCGACCCACACCCAGGCGTCGTGCTGGGTGGCCGGCATCCGGTAGCGGCCGGCGCCGACGATGTCCTCGGTCCAGCCGGCCGCGTCGGCCGGCGCGTCCGCCGGGGCCACCGAGGCCCACAGCTCGGGCCGGAACCCGACCACGAGGTTGACCCCGCCGGTGGAGGACAGCGGACCGGTGAGCCCGGCCACCCCGCGGACCAGTTCCTCCGCGGTGCAGCCGGGCTCCAGGTCGAGCTCGAGGTAGCAGTGCTCAGGGGTGCCGAGGGCGAAGATGCCGGGCTGGGTGGTCACGGGGACACCCTGCCCGACGACCGGTCCGCGTCAGTCGGTCGGCGGCTCGTCCTTGCCGGCCTCCTCGAGCGCGTCGGCCTCCTCCTTGGTCGTGTGCACCGCCTTGTCGGCGTGCTCCGGCGGGCCGTAGACGGTGTAGAGCACCAGCGGGTTCACGCCGGTGTTGAGGAAGTTGTGCTTCTTGCCCGCCGGGACGACGACCAGGTCACCCTGCGCGACGTTCTTCTCCTGACCGCCGACCTTGGCCTTCCCGGTGCCGCTGACGAAGGTCAGGATCTGGTCGACGTCGTGCACCTCCTCGCCGATCTCGCCGTCCACCGGGATCGTCATGATCACCAGCTGGGTGTGCTCACCGGTCCAGAGCACCCGACGGAAGTCGGCGCTGGTCTCGGCGACGGTGGCGATGGTGAAGTGCTCCATGTCAGCCGTTCCTCTCGATCGCTCGTTCTGCTGCTGCCGGCGCCTGCCGGCTCATGATCAGTCAAGAGCAGAGCGGCCCGGTGCGCGATCCGAGACCCCTGGTCGGCGGTCGGGACGGCGGGGGAGACTCGCCCTCCGAGCAGAGGACGACGAGGAGCACCCCGTGCGCAGCGGACACGACGGCACCGACCCCCAGACCCTCGAGACGGTGTCGGACACCTTCTCCGGCGACGTGGACGACGACACGGCCGGGTACTCGCCCGCCGACCGGCCCTGGGTGTCGAACGACTGGGGCACCACCGACCGCGAGGAGGAGGCGGGGGAGGGCCTGGACGGGCGGCTCGCCCGCGAGCTGCCCGACGGCGCCGCCGCCGACGGCGACGGGCTCGGCGACGCCTCCGACACCGACGGCGAGCTGCTGGACGACGAGGTCGGCGACGAGCGCGCCGGGCGGCTGTCGGACTCCGGGGGCGGCGGGCTCTCCGACACCGACGACGAGCTGTACGCCGAGGACGAGGGCATCGACGGCGCCGGTGCCTCGGCCGAGGAGGCCGCGGTCCACGTCGTGCGGGACTGACCCGGGCGGCGGCCTGCGCGCCCCGGGCGCGCGGAACGCGGCGACGCGCCCGGCCGTTCCTCCGGGCAGTAGGGGAGGCTGTGGCCGGACCGGGTCCCCCGGCCCGCACACGGGCCGCGCGCGAGCGCGGCGGAGGCAGGAGGACGGCGATGACGGAGCAGCCCCGGGACACGGTGGTCGCCGCTGAGCTCGACGAGGCAGCGGTCGAGCCGGTCGAGGACGCGGACATCTCCACGCGTGCGGAGGTCGAGGGCGGGGTGGTCGTCGGGCACGACGGCTCCGGCTGCGCGCAGGAGGCCCTGGAGTGGGCTGCCGCGCTGGCCGAGCGCGCGCACTGGCCGCTGCACGTCGTGCGGGCCTGGCGGATCGCCACCGCCCCGCAGCCGCCGACCTGGGAGCCGGGGTACGTGCCGCCGATCACCGACTACGAGAAGGCCGTGCTGGCCGACCTGGAGTCCGACGTCGCCGCCGTGCTCGGCGCCGAGCGGGCCGCCCGGGCCAGCTGCCACGTGGTGCACGCCCAGCCGGTGCGGGCGCTGATCGAGGCAGCGGCCGGCGCCGACGTGCTGGTCGTCGGCGCTCGCGGCCGGGGCGGTTTCGCCGGCCTGCTGCTCGGCTCGGTCAGCGACCAGGTCACCCACCACGCCCCCTGCCCGGTCACCGTGGTCCGCAGCGACCGCAAGGGCTGAGGTGCCGGAGCTCCGGCCGGTCTCCCCCGCGTTCCTGAGGGCGCACACCCGGCTCGCCCGGCCGACCCTCGTCCCCGAGCTGCAGCTGCACGTCGCCGACGACGTCGTCGGGCTGTGGGAGGCGATGGAGACCGAGGGCGGCGGAGCCGGTCAGGACCCGCCGTTCTGGGCCGCGGCCTGGCCCGGCGGCCAGGCGCTGGCCCGCTACGTCCTCGACCACCCGGAGACCGTCGCCGGCCGACGGGTGCTCGACCTGGGGGCCGGCAGCGGGCTGGTCGCCGTCGCGGCGCTGCTGGCCGGGGCCCGCGGGGTGCTGGCCAGTGACGTGGACCCGTACTCCCACACCGCTGTCGCGCTGAACGCCGAGCTCAACGGGGTGTCGGGCATCGAGGTGGTCGGGGACGTGCTGGCCGACGACCTCCCCGACGTCGACGTCGTGCTGGCCGGCGACGTCTGCTACGACCGCGAGATGACCGCCCGGGTGCTGCCGTTCCTGGGTGCTGCCTGGCTGGGCGGGGCGAGGGTGTTCCTCGGTGACCCGGGGCGGGCCTACGTGCCCAGGGAGGGGCTGGTCGAGCAGGCCGCGTACGACGTCGTCGACGCCGACGGTGGGCCGGTCCGGCGGACGACGGTGTGGCGGTTGCCCTGACCGGAGTCGGGCACCACCTGTCACACCAGTCCCAGGAGTGCTCCCACACCTCAGGAGAAAAGGCAAGGCGTGTCAGATCACGACGAAATCTCGCCCCGAGCATTGTCACGACCGGGTAACGGCATCTACGTTGGCTGAGTCCGGTCGGACGTCAGGTCCCCACCCGGGGAGCCCGAGCCGGATGCCGCCGAGTCGCTCATCGCAGCGAGCCGGGGACCCACCGCAGCACTGGGGTGAATCCTGACCTGGGCACCTGCCCGGGTCGGGTAGGGCTTCTTCCCGCCCGAACCCGTCAGCTAACTCGGTAGGCGGCCACGGAAGACCACCGGAGTCCCCCTCTTCATGTCCCGTCGCTCCACCGCGCACACATCTGTCCAGCAGTCGCTCCCCACCGAGGTGCTCACCGAGGTCGGCGCCGAGGGCGTCGACCAGCCGGTCACCGGGGAGCTGTCCACCTCCTCCGGCGCGGGCCGCCGCCGGCCTCCCGCCGGTCTGCGCCGCCCCGCGTTCCTCCTCGCGGTCGCCGTCGCCGGCGGTGTCATGGTCAACGTCTTCGCCGCCGGGCAGCCCGATGCCGAGGCCGTGGCCGCCGCCGACCAGCCGATCAGCGTGGCCGCCCAGCTGCAGGAGAGCTCGCAGGACTCCGCCGCCGGCACCTCGGTGACCACCGAGGACGTCAGCGAGCGCCTGGGTGAGCTGGCCGCCAGCCGCAGCGAGCGGGAGGCGCAGCAGAGCGCTGCCGCGCAGTCCCAGGCCGCCGCCGACCAGGCCGCGATCGAGGCCAAGGCCGCCGCGGAGGCGAAGGCCGCTGCCGAGGCCCAGGCCGCCGCCGAGGCGAAGGCCGCCGCCGAGGCCCAGGCCGCTGCCGAGGCGAAGGCTGCCGCGGACGCGGAGGCCGCCGAGCAGGCCGCCGCCGCCAAGGCCGCCGCCGCCGCCAAGG
>NZ_SJEW01000120.1 GCF_005930475.1 Modestobacter altitudinis | reverse complement strand
GCGGGACAGGGCGCGGGTCGGGGGCCGAGCTCGTCGGTGCCCGCGGTCGACGGGCCACCGGGGCAGTCCAGCGCCCGCCCGAGGCCACCGCCGCGCACCGCGACCCGGGCGGCCAGGTCGCGGGAGGCGGCCAGGGCGCCCTCGGCCCCGGTGGGCACGGCCCGGGACAGCCGGTCGATGCCGGCCTGCTGCTCGTCGGCCCAGCCGGTGAGCACCGTGAGGGCGCCGGTGTCCGAGCGCGCGAGGGCGGCGGCGGTCAGCGCCGCCGTGCCCTCAGCGGTCTGCGCGTCCATCGTCTGCAGGGTGTCCACGACCAGGCGGACGTCGGGACCCGCGGCCAGCATCCCGCCACCGCTGGGAGCGGTGCCGGCAGCGGGCGCCGCGTGCGGCTGCACCCCGACCAGCTGGCCGAGCTCGTCGAGCCGGGTGGTGGCGAGACCGAGGAGGGTGAGGCCACGGTCGTTGCCGGCCAGTGCGAGCTGGGTCTGCTCGCTGCCACGCTTCAGGTCGTACAGCAGGTCGCCCGGGCGGGCGCCCTGGGCGAGGGCGAGCAGCCCGCCGAGCGTGGCGAGGGTGAGCGCGGCGCCGGTCAGTCCGGCCGTCACCCGGGTCCGCCAGCGGGGTGCCGGCGCGTCGGCCGAGCCGGCCAGCAGCCGGCGCAGCGTCCTCCCCCGCGCCGGAGGACGACGGGTGGCGCCCGCCGCTGCGGGAGTGCGGACGGCGGCCATCGCGACCAGCCGGGCCCGGGTGGCCGCGCGGAACTCCTCGTCCGGGGTCGCGGCGTGCGCGGCCGACAGTGCCTGCAACCGCTCGACCAGCGCCTCCTCCGAGCGGGGCGAGCGGACGCCACGGCGGGGGGCGCCCGTCGCACCGTCGCCGTGCCCCGTCACGGTGTCCCCCCTCGTCCCTGTCGCGCCGGGTGCCGCCGGACCGGGCACCCCTGACCGGTCAACGACCCGGCGCCACCGGCCGTTACGGGGTGCCGGCCGGTGGTCGGCACGGGGATCGCCACCCCGGTCACCGCAGCCCCTCGGGCAACAGCGTGGCCAGCCGGCGCACCGCCCGGTGCTGCAGCGCCTTCACGGCGCCGTCCTTCTTGCCCATCGCGGCCGCCGTCTCGGCCACCGACAGGCCCTGCACGAAACGCAGCACCAGGCACTCGCGCTGCTCGTCGGACAACTGCGCGACCCCGGTCATCAACTCGGCGTCGGCCAGCCGCTGCAGCACCGTCTCCTCCGGTCCGGCGGTGGCCCGGTCGGCGTCCCGCATGTCGGCGGTCGGCACCTCCAGCCGGGAGCGGCTGCTCTTCACGTGGTCCAGCACGATGTTGCGGGCGATGGTGACCAGCCAGGCACCCACGTCGCGGCCCTGGAAGGTGAGCGAGTCGATCCGGCGCAACGCGCGGACGAACGTCTCGCTGGTGAAGTCCTCGGCCGTCGCCCGGTCGCCGACCTTGTGGACCAGGTAGCGGAAGACGACGTCGACGTAGCGGTCGTAGAGCTCCCCGAAGCCCTCGGCGTCGCCCTCCTGGGCCCGGCGGACGAGCTCCCAGACGGCGCGCTGGTCAGCGGGCATCGGTGCGGGGTCGGCGGCGGCGCCGGGTGCGGCGGGCAGGGCGGCTGCCGTGGTGGGCCGGGCGCGGGTCATGCCGGTCGCGGACCTCCTCACGGCCCCCAGCTGACCGGTGCCTCGGGCCCTCGTCCGGCCCGAGCACGCGCGGGAACGCTGCGGCCCGCGCCCCATGGTGACAACATCGTGGCCCTGCGTCCACGCGACCCCGCCCCTGGCCGGTCGCCCCCGATCCTGCGGAGGTCTGTCGTGCCGGTCGACGAGGTGCCGGCTGCCGACGTGGCCGCGGCGCGGCCCGGCGAGGTCCGGTCCTTCTCCGCGCTGGTGCGCAGGGCGGCTGCCGCCGCCGGGGCCGCGCCGGCCCTGGTCGCCGGTGACGTGCGGCTGAGCTGGGCGGAGCTCGACGCGCGGGTCGACCGTGCCGCGGCCGGCTACCTCGCCCGGCAGCTGCGCCCCGGCGACCGGGTCGCGGTCCAGCTCCGCAACGGCGTCGACTGGGTGGTCGCGGTGATGGGCGCCCTGCGGGCCGGGCTGGTGGTGGTGCCGGTCAACACGGCCTTCACCGACCCGGAGACCGAGTACCTGCTCGGCGACTCCGGTGCCCGGCTGCTCGTCGTCGACGCCGCGCGGGCGGAGTTGGCCGGCGTGCCGGTCAGCGTCGGGCCGCCCGCCTCGGACGACCCGGCCCCCGCCGACCCCGAGGACCCGGCCGCGCTGGCCCTGCTGGCCTACACCAGCGGCACCACCGGGCGCCCGCGCGGCGCGATGCTCACCCACGCCGCGCTGCTGGCCAACCAGCAGCAGCTGCTGGGCCTGGACCCGGCGCCGGTGCGCACCGGCGACCGGGTGCTGCTGGTCCTCCCGCTCTTCCACGTCTACGGCTTCAACGCCGGCTGGGGCCTGGTCGCCGAGACCGCCGCCTGCGCCGTGCTGGTCGAGGAGTTCGACCCGGCCGCCACGCTCCGGCTGATGGCCGAGGAGGAGGTCACCGCCGTCCCCGGGGCCCCGCCGATGTACGCCGCCTGGCTCGCCGTGGCCGACGCGACCGGCAGCGACGCCGTCCTGCGCCGCGGGTTCGCCGCGGTGCGGACCGCCAGCTGCGGCGCCGCACCCATGCCCGGCGCGCTGTTCGAGGCGATGCGCACCCGGGCCGCGGTCACCGTCTGGGAGGGCTACGGCCTCACCGAGGCCGGGCCGGTGCTCACCAGCACGCTGGCCACCGGCCGGGCCAAACCCGAGTGCATCGGCGGCCCGCTGCCCGGGGTGGAGCTCGCCCTGCGCGACACCGCCGGCGGCCCGACGGCCGGCCCGGACCCGGGCAGCGTGGTGCGTGCCGACGTCTTCGGCGACCCGTTCGCCGACGACGACGCCGAGCACGACGAGGCCGGCGAGATCTGCGCCCGCGGGCCCAACCTGTTCAGCGGGTTCTGGCCCGACGGTGCCGACGGCCCGGACGCCCACGGCTGGCTGCCCACCGGCGACATCGCCTACCGCGACGCCGACGGCGACCTCCGGCTCGTCGACCGGCGCCGCGACCTGGTGCTGGTCAGCGGCTTCAACGTCTACCCCGGCGAGGTCGAGCGCGTGCTCGACGAGCACCCGGACGTGGCCGAGAGCGCGGTGATCGGCGTGCCCGACCCGCGCACCGGGGAGGCGGTGCACGCCGTCGTCGTCCGCACCCCGGAGGGCGGCGTCACCGAGCAGCAGCTGCGCGAGCACGCGGCCCGCTCGCTGGCCCGCTTCAAGGTGCCGGTGGGCGTGCACTTCGTCGCCGAGCTGCCGCACTCGCTGGCCGGCAAGGTCAGCCGGGCGCGGCTGCGGGAGCTGGGCCTGGAGCGGGCCGCGGCGACCGCCGCGGCGGCGGAGGACGACGATGGCTGAGCGGGTGCAGCTGCTGACCCGCGAGGGCTGCCACCTCTGCGTGGTCGCCGCGGAGACGCTGACCAGGATCGCCGGTGAGGAGGCCGGCCTGCCCGTCGAGCTCGTCGACGTCGACGCCGACCCGGAGCTGCGGGCCGAGTACGGCGACCTGGTGCCGGTGGTGCTGCTCGACGGCCGGGAGCACAGCTGCTTCACCGTCGACGTCGTCCGGCTGCGCCGGGACCTCGGCCTCGGCTGACTCGTCGGCGCCCCGGACGGGTGGTCCGGGGCGTGGTCCTGGACACAGCGGGGCCCCACGACCTGCGCAGACGCTTTGCGCGACTTTGTTCAGGCGTTCACAAGCGGTTACCGTGGCAGACGTCGGACGCCCTCGCGCCCGCTGGCTGAGCATCTCAGTCCGAAGTCCCCCGATCGTCCCCGGGTCCCCACCGGTCACGATCGGATCGCTGTGGAGTCTGCCCGTGTCGGAGTCTCGGCCCCGGATCGTCCCGGAGGCCACCGTCGCTCGTCTGGCCGTGTACCTGCGGGTGCTGGCCGGTCTCGCCGACGGCGGTCGCAGCTCCGTCTCCTCCGGGGAGCTGGCCTCCGCCGCCGGGGTGAACCCGGCCGGGCTGCGCAAGGACCTCTCCTACCTGGGCCCGTGCGGCGTCCGTGGCGTCGGGTACTCCGTGGCCGGCCTGCGGGAGCGGCTCACCGAGGTGCTCGGCGGGGAGCGGTCGCGTCCGTGCGTGCTGGTCGGCATCGGCCGGCTGGGCTCCGCGCTGGCCGACTACGCCGGGTTCGCCAGCCGAGGCTTCCAGTTCGTCGGGCTGCTGGACAGCGACCCGCGGACGGTCGGCACCGAGGTCGGGGGGCTCCCGGTCCACCCGGCCGAGGAGCTCGAGGCCGTCGTCGCCCGGACCGGGGCGACCATCGGGGTCATCACGACACCGGCCGAGGTGGCGCAGACGGTCTGTGACCGGCTCGTCGCGGCCGGGGTGAGGAGCATCTTGAACTTCGCGCCGGTGGCGTTGACGGTCCCCGCGGGCGTCGACGTCCGGAAGGTCGACCTCTCCGTGGAGCTGCAGGTGCTGGCCTTCCTCGACCAGCAGCGCGACGGCTCGGCACCCGTGGTCGCCGCGCTGCGCGCCGACCCCCAGGAGTCGGTCCGATGAGCCTGCTCGCCCTCGGCATCAGCCACCAGACCGCGCCGGTGTCCCTGCTCGAGCAGGTGGCCATGAGTGGTGACGACACCGTCAAGACGCTGCACGAGCTGGTCGACGCCGAGCACGTCACCGAGGCCCTCGTCCTCGCCACCTGCAACCGGATCGAGGTCTTCGCCGAGGTCGACCGGTTCCACGGCGGGATCACCGACGTCAGCCGCGTCCTCGCCCGGCACGCCGGCGCGACGGTGGAGGAGCTCTCCCCGTACGTGACGGTGCACTACGAGGACCAGGCGATCGCGCACCTGTGCACCGTCGCCGCCGGCCTGGACTCCATGGTCGTCGGTGAGACCCAGGTCCTCGGTCAGCTCCGGGCGGCGTACGCGCTGGCCCAGGAGGAGGGCACGATCGGGCGCGAGCTGCACCCGATCGCCCAGCGCGCGCTGCGCGTGGGCAAGCGGGTGCACGCCGAGACCGGCATCGACAAGGCCGGTGCCTCGCTGGTCTCCGTCGCCCTGGACCGGGTCACCGACTCCATCGGTGAGCTGGCCGGACGGCCGGTCCTGGTGGTCGGCGCCGGGTCGATGGGCGCGCTGGCGGCCACCACGCTGGCCCGCCGGGGCGCCGCGGTCACCATCAGCAGCCGGACGCCGGCCAGCGCGGCACGGCTGGCGGAGTCCGTCGGCGGCCGCCAGGCCGACCTCGAGCAGCTGGCCGAGGAGCTCACCGCCGCCGACGTCCTGGTCACCTGCACCGGCGCGACCGGCACGGTCATCGGCACTGACGTGGTCTCCACCGCGCTCGCCGGCCGCGGCGGGCGCCCGCTGGTGATCGTCGACCTGGCGCTGCCCCGCGACGTGGACACCGCCGTCGCCGGGCTGCCCGGCGTGCACGTGGTCGACCTGGCGATGCTGCAGGGCGAGCGGGCCGCGCACCCCGGCCGGCCGGTGGCCGGTTCGGTCGCCACCGACGACATCGCCGCCGCGCACGCCCTGGTCGAGCTGGAGACCTCCCTGCTGCGCGCCGAGCGGCAGGCCGCCGCGGTGGCGCCGACCGTCTCCGCGCTGCGCAGCCAGGCAGCCGGGGTGGTCGACGCGGAGCTGCTGCGGCTGTCCACCCGGCTGCCCGACCTGGACGCCAAGGCGCGCAGCGAGATCGCCCGCACCGTCCGCCGGGTCGTGGACAAGCTGCTGCACGAGCCGACCGTGCGGGTGAAGGAGCTGGCCAGCGCCCCGAACGGCACCGACTACGCCGACGCGCTGCGGGCGCTGTTCGGCCTCGGGCTGGACGCGGACACCGCCGACCTGTCCCGTGCGGTGTCGGTCGACCCCCAGCTGCCGGCCGGCACGACGCTGTCCGCCCTCGACGTCCTCTCGGTCGAGGGGGCTCCGGAGTGACCGGCGTGCAGACCACCACCCTGCGGCTCGGCACCCGGGCCAGCCGGCTCGCGCTGACCCAGTCCCAGCTGGTGGCCGACGCGCTGAGCAGCTCCAGCGGCCTGCCGGTCGAGCTGGTGCACGTGAGCACCTACGGCGACCGGTCGACCGAGGCGATCGCCCAGCTCGGCGGCACCGGCGTCTTCGTCAGCGCCCTGCGCGACGCGCTGCACGCCGGCACCGTGGACCTGGCCGTGCACAGCTTCAAGGACCTGCCGACCGCGCCCACCCCCGGGCTCACCGTCGCCGCCGTGCCGGCCCGGGAGGACCCGCGCGACGTGCTCGTCGCCCGCGACGGGCTCACCCTCGGTGAGCTGCCCCCGGGTGCCCGGATCGGCACCGGGGCGCCGCGGCGGACGGCCCAGCTGCGCGCGCTCGGGCTGGGTCTGGAGATCGTGCCGATCCGCGGCAACGTCGACACCCGGATGGGCAAGGTCGCCTCCGGCGAGGTGGACGCCGTCGTCCTCGCCCGCGCGGGCCTCGCCCGGATCGGCCGGTTGTCGGCGGTCACCGAGACGCTGGACCCGATCCAGGTCCTGCCCGCCCCGGCGCAGGGCGCCCTGGCCGTGGAGTGCCGCAGCGACGACACCCGGGTCCGGGAGCTGCTCGCCGCGCTCGACGACCCCGCCGCCCGGGCCTGCGTGGCCGCCGAGCGGGCCGTGCTGGCCGCGCTCGAGGCCGGCTGCAGCGCACCGGTCGCCGCCCACGCCGAGCTCACCGAGGCCGAGGACGGCTCCGCCGAGCTCTGGCTGCGCGCCTCGGTCACCGCGATCGACGGCAGCGACTCCGTCCGCGACTCGATCTCCGGACCGGCCACCGAGGCCGAGTCCCTCGGCCGACAGCTCGCCGCCGAGCTGCTCGACCGGGACGCCGCCGCGCTGATGGCCGTCAGCCGGTGACCGCCCCCACCCGGGCAGCAGCGCCCGGCACGAGCC
>NZ_SJEW01000011.1 GCF_005930475.1 Modestobacter altitudinis | reverse complement strand
AAGTCGTAGGGGTCGGGCGGGGCGGGGCGGTCGGCCATGCCGGTGCTCCTCGGGTCGTGGACTCCCGGCGGGGACCGGGAGAGCGGCGGTGCCGCAGCCGGTACCGACCCTAGGCAGTTCGGTGGCACGCCGGCCGATCGGCCTCCGCCGACCCGGCTTCGCCGTGTCTGTGCACGTTCAGCTTCCGTTATCCCCAACAACCGCGTCGCCTTGCCGACCCGCCGCCCCCGGGTCCTGCGACCACCCGGACGCCGCCGGGGGAGTCCCCTCCCGACGCGGCGGTGTCCGGCCCCGAGACGACGAAGGGGCGCGAGACGACGACGGGCCGCGAGACGACGACGGGCCGCGAGACGACGACGGGCCGCGAGACGACGACGGGCCGCGGGACCACGACTCGACCGTGCCGGCGACGTGGAGGTGAGGGAGGTGGTGCACGAGCGGGGGAGCGGAGTGCGCGCCCGGGCGGCACCGACGAGGGAGGGAAGTGGTGCCCGGAGGGCGAAGCCCCTCGCAGCGGTGGAGCCCGCGCCGGGAGCGGGAGCTGCCGGACGCCGGACAGCCGACGGTGCTCCGTGTTCCACCTACGACCGTTATCCCCAACAACTCGACCCACCCAACCACCCGTCGTCCCCGGCTCGCACACGCCCAGCAACACCCGGGGGAGCGCCCTCCGGGCGAGCAGTGACGACGACCGACAGGGCCGCCGGCCCGCGACCTCGCCCGGCGTGGGCCGCTCGCGGTCGCGGGGGGCGCAGAGGGGGCAGCTCAGGGGTCGAGTCGCCTGCCCGGCCAGCTGGGCCGCCGTTCCGCCACCTTGCCGGACTGCCGATGGAGGTGGAGACGAGACTTCCCATCTACAACCGTTATCCCCAACTAAGCTTCTAAATGATGCGCGTCGTCCCCGATGCCCGATGAACCCCACGACGAGCACACTCAACGCCCTTCGGGCGCAGCGCTGACGTCCACCCCTGGGCCGCCGGCTCGGTGAAGGTCTCGACAGGACTGCGTCAGGCAATCGTCGTAGCGTGTCGCACGTGCTGGGACTCCCCGAATCCATCCGTGCGTGCCTGTTCGACCTCGACGGCGTCCTCACCCAGACCGCGAAGGTGCACCAGGCCGCCTGGAAGCGCACCTTCGACGAGTTCCTGCGGGGTCGTGACCCGGCGGCGGCCGAGTTCAGCCAGGCCGACTACAACACCCACGTCGACGGCAAGCCCCGGGAGGACGGCGTCCGCGACTTCCTGGCCAGCCGTGGGATCACGCTGCCCGAGGGCACCGACGGCGACCCGGCCGACGCGGCGACGGTCCGCGGTGTGGCGACTCGGAAGAACGAGCTGCTGCTGCGCGAGCTCGACGAGCACGGTGTGCAGGTCTACGAGGGGTCGATGCGCTACCTGCGGGCGGTCAAGGACGCAGGCCTCGCCACCGCCGTCGTCACCGCCTCGGCCAACGGCGAGCAGGTCGTGGCGGCTGGTGGGTTCGCCGACCTGATCGACACCCGGGTGGACGGGGTGGTCGCCAAGCGCGACGGACTGCGCGGCAAGCCGGCTCCGGACAGCTTCCTCGCCGGCGCCCGCGCCCTGGGGGTGCTGCCGGCGGAGGCGGTCGTGTTCGAGGACGCGCTCTCCGGCGTGGCCGCGGGTCGGGCGGGGGAGTTCGGCTTCGTCGTCGGGGTGGACCGGGTGGGTCAGGCCGACGGGTTGCGCGAGCGTGGCGCGGACGTCGTCGTGCAGGACCTGGACGAGCTGCTGTGACGGAAGGGCGCGCACACTTCCTGGTCAAGCCGTGGTCGCTGACCGAGGTCGGCGTCGACCTGGCGTCGCTGGGCACCCACGAGTCGGTCTTCGCACTGGCCAACGGGCACATCGGCATGCGCGGCACCCTGGACGAGGGTGAGCCGGTCGTCGTCCCGGGAACGTACCTGAACGGCTTCTTCGAGGAGCGGCCGCTGCCCTACGCGGAGGCCGGGTACGGCTTCCCGGAACAGGGCCAGACGGTGGTCAACGTGACCGACGGCAAGATCATCCGGCTGCTCGTCGGGGACACGCCGCTGGACCTGCAGTACGGCAACATCGTCAAGCACCGCCGCTCGCTGGACCTCCGCGACGGCGTGCTCCGCCGGACGACCGAGTGGCGCTCGCCCAGCGGCCGGCAGGTCAGGGTCACCAGCACCCGGCTGGTCTCGCTGACCCGGCGCTCCATCGCGGCGATCGAGTACCAGGTGGAGTGCACCGACGAGGAGGGCGACCTCTACATCGCCCTCCAGTCGGACCTGCTGGCCAACGAGTCGGTCAACACCGCGCAGACCGACGACCCCCGGGCGGGCTCGGCGATGGACCGCCCCCTGCAGTCCGAGCTGCACGTCGGCCGGGGCCGGCACGCCGTCCTGGTGCACCAGACCAGGCGCAGCCGGCTGCGGATGGCTGCCGGGATGGACCACGAGGTCGACGTCCCCGACCAGGCCACCGAGGACCTCGAGGTCTCCGCGGACCTCGCCCGCTACACCCTCGCCGCCCGGCTGCCGGCCGGGTCCAAGCTGCGGCTGGTCAAGTACCTGGCCTACGGCTGGTCCAGCCGACGGTCCGCGGCCGCCGTCCGGGACCAGGTCGAGGGGGCACTGGCCACCGCCAAGCTCGCCGGGTGGGACCGGCTGGTGCGCGAGCAGCGGGAGCTGCTGGACCGGCACTGGGACGAGGCCGACGTCGAGATCGAGGGCGACGAGGAACTGCAGCAGGCGGTCCGGGTCGGCATGTTCCACGTCCTGCAGGCCGGGCTGCGCGCCGAGCGCCAGCCGATCCCCGCCAAGGGGCTCACCGGCGACGGCTACGACGGGCACACGTTCTGGGACACCGAGACCTACGTCCTGCCGGTGCTCACCTACACGGTGCCCGGCGCCGCCCGGGACGCGCTGCTGTGGCGGCACTCGACGCTGGAGCTGGCCCGGGACCGGGCCCGCGAGCTCGGTCAGGACGGCGCCGCCTTCCCGTGGCGGACGATCCGCGGCGAGGAGACGTCGGGGTACTGGCCGGCCGGGACGGCGGCCTTCCACATCAACGCCGACATCGCCGACGCGGTGGCCCGGTACTGGTGGGCGACCCTGGACGAGGAGTTCGACCGCGACTACGGCACCGAGCTGCTGGTGGAGACTGCCCGGCTGTGGGCGTCCCTCGGCCACTTCGACGACGACCGGGGGTTCAGGATCGACGGGGTGACCGGGCCGGACGAGTACACCGCGGTCGTCGACAACAACGTCTACACGAACCTGATGGCCCAGCGGAACCTGCGCGAGGCGGCGGCGGCCGTCGACCGGCAGCCGCAGACGGCGGCCCGGCTGATGGTCTCCGCCGACGAGGTCGCGCACTGGAGGCGCGCGGCCGAGGAGATGTGCATCCCCTTCAACAAGAGCCTGGGCGTGCACGAGCAGTCGGAGGGGTTCACCCACCACGAGGAGTGGGACTTCGAGGGGACGACGCCGGACCAGTACCCGCTGCTGCTGCACTTCCCCTACTTCGACATCTACCGCAAGCAGGTGGTCAAGCAGGCCGACCTGGTGATGGCGCTGCACCTGCGCGGGGACGCGTTCACGCTCGAGCAGAAGATCGCCGACTTCGCCTACTACGAGGCCCGCACCGTGCGCGACTCCTCGCTGTCGGCCGCGCAGCAGGCGGTGATGGCGGCGGAGACCGGGCACCTGCAGCTGGCCCACGACTACTGGGGCGAGGCGGCGCTGACCGACCTGCAGAACCTGCACGGCAACAGCGGGCACGGGCTGCACATCGCCTCCCTGGCCGGCGGCTGGATGGTGGCGGTCGCCGGGTTCGGCGGGATGCGTGACCACGACGGGAAGCTCACGTTCGCGCCCCGGCTGCCGCCGCGGATCTCCCGGCTGGCGTTCCGGGTGGTGTTCCAGGGCCGCTGCCTGGCCGTGTCGGTGACCCCGGAGCAGGCGACGTACCGGCTGGTCTACGGCGACGAGCCGATCGAGATCGCCCACCACGGCGAGACGTTCACCGTGACCTCGGAGCCGCAGGAGCGGAAGATCCCCCCGGCGCCGGACGTCCAGCCGGTGCACCAGCCGCCGCACGCAGCCCCCCGCCGCCGCAACCGCCCGACCAGCGACTGACGAAGGACCCCCTCGCCCCCCGGGCCTCGCGAGCTCGGCTCGGGCCCCTGCGAGGGGGCCATCAGGTGGTCAGGGGAGCAGCCACCAGGTGCCGAGGACGAGGGCGCCGACGTCGACCAGCAGGAAGAACCCGACCCAGAGCAGCCCGGGGAGCCGGGTGAGCCGGGCCAGCTGGTCGGCGTCGGAGTCCCGCCCGGCGCCCCGCCGGCGTTTGGTCTGCAGCTCGACCACGGTCTTGGGGGCGGCCAGCAGCAGGAACCAGGTGACCAGGTGGGCGAACGCCGCCTGGCCGTCCGCCGGCAGCCACCAGGTGGCGACGAACACCAGGGCGCCGGTGACCAGGACCGACCACAGGCCGTACCAGTTGCGGATCTGCACCAGCAGCAGCGCAAGCAGGGCCAGCAGCGCCCACAGCAGCCCGACCGCGTACCCGGCGGCCAGCAGGGCGGCCGCGCCCAGGCCGAACAGCCCCGGCCCGGTGTAGCCCGCCGCGGCGGTGAGCACCATGCCGGGCCCGGCCGGCCGGCCGGCCGAGACGGTCAGCCCGGAGGTGTCCGAGTGCAGCCGGATGCCGGACAGCCGACGCCCGGTGACCAGCGCGGCCAGCCCGTGCGCACCCTCGTGGGCGATGGTCACCGCGTGCCGGGAGCGTCCCCACAGCGCCGGGGAGAGCACCAGGACGGCGGCGAGCGCCGCGCTGAGGGCCAGCAGCCAGCCGGGCAGTGGGGGAGAGGAGGCGCTGACCCGGGTCCAGAACCGGTCGAGGGCCTCCACCCCCCGATCATCGCGACCGGACCTGTGCCCGGCCGGTGCGGCGCGCAGGGGAGCCCGTCACGTGTTCGTCACGCGCGACGGCGATGCTGGGGGTCATGGAGAGCACCACCTCGGTGCCGACCGCTCCGGAGACCCCGGAGCTGCCGGTGACCGTCTCGTTCACCCGGCGGGCCGACCCGGCTCACACGGTGGAGATGACCGCCTGGATCCGTGCCGGCCCGACCATGCCGGTGGAAGCAGGCGGTCACCATCTGGCTGGTCTTCTTCCCGTTGAACCTGCTGGCCACCGTGACGCTCGGCCGGCTGCTCGTCGGCGTCCCCGTCGTGCTGCGGGTGGCGGTCACCACGCTGGCCCTGACCCCGATCATGACCTACCTGCTGCTGCCCTGGGTGACCCGCCGGCTGCACCGGTGGCTGGCAAGGGGCCGCTGACGGACGAGGGCCATGTTGGCCAACATGGCCCCCCGACTAGACCAGGTCGGCGTCGTGGGTCAGCAGGGCGATCTGCACCCGGTTGGCGAGGTCCAGCTTCACCAGCAGCCGGGACACGTGCGCCTTCACCGTCGCCACGCTCAGGTAGAGCTCCGCGCCGATCTGCGCGTTGGACAGCCCCCGGCCGATGGCCAGGGCGACGTCCCGTTCCCGTTCGCTGAGCTGATCGAGTCGGGCGCGCGCGCCGCGGGCACGGGCGTCGCCGGGGGATGCCGGTTGGACCGCTGCGACGTGCGCGATCAGCTGGCGGGTGACGGTGGGGGAGAGCATCGGCTCACCGGCGGCCACCCGGCGCACCGCCTCCACGATCGCGGCCGGCGGGGTGTCCTTGACCAGGAAGCCGCTCGCCCCGGCGCGCAGCGCCCGCAGCACCTGCTCGTCGGCGTCGAAGGTGGTCAGCACGATCACCTCCGGCGCACCGGGCCCGGCCAGCAGCTCCTCGGTCGCAGTGAGCCCGTCGGTGCGTGGCATCCGGATGTCCATCAGGACGACGTCGGGGGAGCAGCGCTCGACCGCTGTAGGCACCTCGTCGCCGTCGGTGGCCTGACCGACCAGCTCCAGGTCCTCCGCCCCGCCCAGCACCATCGCCAGCGCGGCGCGCACCAGCGGGTCGTCGTCGACGACGAGCACCCGCACCGGCTCCCTCACCGGGCGGCCCAGTCGGCCGGCCAGGGGAACGTCGCCCGCAGCCGGAAGTCGCCGTCCGTCGTCCAGCCGTGCTCCAGGTGGCCCCCGCCCAGGCTGACCCGCTCCAGCAGCCCGACCAGCCCGGTGCCCCCGCTGGGCAGCGGCACGGTGTGCTCGGCACCCGCCGGTGGGGGGTTGCGGACCTCGACGGTCAGCCCCCGGCCCGGGCCACCCTCGACCAGGACGGCGGCGACCGTGCCCGGCGCGTGCTTGCGGACGTTGGTGAGCCCCTCCTGCACGACCCGGTAGGCGTTGCGGCCGGTCGCCGGCGGAGCCGACCCCAGCTCCGGCACCCGGTAGTCCGCGCGCACCCGGACACCCGCCCGGCGGCACTCCTCGACGAGGGCGGGCAGGTCCCCGAGGGTCGGCTGCGGCCGGGTCGCCGGGTCGCCGTTGGCCTCCCGGAGCACACCGATCACCTCCCGCAGGTCCTCCAGCGCCTGCCGCGCGCTGGCCCGGACGACGCCGGCCGCCTGGGCGATCTCCGCCGGCGGGGCATCGGGCCGGAACTCCAGCGCGCCGGCGTGCATGCTCAGCAGCGACAGCCGGTGCGCCAGCACGTCGTGCATCTCCCGGGCGATCCGGGTGCGCTCCAGGTCGCGTGCCTGCGCGACCCGCAGGTGCTGCTCGCGCTCGGCCCGCAACGCCCGCTCGCGCAACGAGAGCACCAGTTGGCGGCGGGCGCGCACGAACATGCCCCAGGCCACGACCGCCGCCGTCATCACGACACCGAACCCCACGATGATCGGATAGGGGACGTCGTCGGTGGGCCGGACGGCGGTGTAGACGAAGAACGCGGCGAGGTTGAGCGCGGACAGCACCAGCACGGTGGGCAGCCGCCGGTGCACCGCGACGGTGAACAGCGCGATCAGGACGGCGACGCTCGCCATGTCCGAGAAGCAGCCGACGAGCGCCAGCAGCACGGCGATCTGCACCGGCCAGCGCCGCCGCCCCCACAGCAGCAGGCAGGCCGTGCTGCCGGCGAGCACGTCGGCGAGCACCAGCGCGTCCGGCGGGGGAGGTGACTCCGACAGCGCCGCGCCCACGAACACCGCGCCGCCGGCCAGGGCGAGCAGGAAGCAGCTCACGTCCACGACCCAGTCGCGGACCGAGCGCTGCACCCGCCGTCGGCCGCCGGTGCTGCCGACGCCGTCCGGCTCGCGCTCGGGAGCGGCGTCCGGGTCGGCCAGCAGGTGGGCGGGGACCAGCGAGGGGTGCTCCACGCGGCGGTCGGCCTCGGACGGCGCTCCGCCGGTCAGGGTCATCCCCGGAGGCTACGGACGCGCGTGGTCCAGCGGAACCGACCGAGGTCTACGTCCACCCGTCCGGGCACCGACTTCCGGCCGTCCAGGGGTCGGCCTGCGCCGGGTGAGGTGCCGACTCCCGGCCGATGCGGGCGACCGGCCGGCCGGGCCATGGTCGTCCCATGATCACGATCGACTCCCTGACCAAGCGGTACGGCGCGCAGCTCGCCGTCTCCGACGTCTCCTTCAGCTGCACGCCCGGCACGGTGACCGGCTTCCTGGGCCCCAACGGCGCCGGGAAGTCCACGACGCTGCGGGCCCTGGTCGGGCTGGCGACACCGACCAGCGGCACCGCGACCATCGGCGGCCGGGCCTACCGGGACCTGCCCAACGCCGGCCGTCAGGTCGGCGTCCTGCTCGACGCCGGCGCCCAGCACGCCGGGCGCACCGGCCGCGAGGTGCTCACCCTCGCCGCGCTGGTGCTCGGCGTCGACCAGGAGCGGGTCGACGAGGTCCTCGGCCGGGTCGGGCTGGCCGGCAAGCCAGCGGGCAAGCGGGTCGGCAACTACTCGCTGGGGATGAAGCAGCGGCTCGGGCTCGCCGCGGCGCTGCTCGGGGACCCACAGGTGCTGGTGCTCGACGAACCGGCCAACGGCCTGGACCCCGACGGCATCTTCTGGATGCGTGGGCTGCTGCGGGGGTTCGCCGACCGCGGCGGCACGGTGCTGCTCTCCTCCCACCTGCTCCGGGAGGTCGAGGCGGTGGCCGACCAGCTGGTGGTGATCGCCGGCGGCCGGATCGTGGCCCAGGGCAGCAAGCAGGAGCTGCTCGGCGGCCGGGGGACCGTGGTCCGCGGCCCGGACCGGGTCGTGCTGGAACGGGCGTTGCGCACGGCGGGGATCGCCGTGGCCCCCGGGGAGGGCGACGGTCTCGTCGCCGACGCCGACCCGCTCGCGGTCGGCCAGGCGGTGGCGGCGGCGGGCGCGGTGCTCACCGAGCTGCGCCCGGCCGGGGGAGAGGGACTCGAGGAGCTCTTCCGGTCCCTGACCCACGCCGACGGCTCGCAGCAGGTGCAGGAGGTGGCGGCATGACCACCACGACCGCACCGGAGGCCCCCGCCGTCCGCACGCCGGCGATCAGCCCGCCGTCGCTGCTCCAGCTGACCCGGGTGGAGCTGCGCAAGTCCTACGACACCCGCGCCGGACGCTGGCTGCTGATCGTCATCGGGCTGGCGGCGCTGGGCGTCGTCGCCCTCGAGCTGTTCGTCGAGGACGCCCCGAAGACCTTCGCGGACTACTTCGCCTTCACCCAGCTCCCGGTCGGCATCCTGCTCCCGGTCCTCGGCATCCTGCTGGTGACCAGCGAGTGGTCGCAACGGACGGCGATGACCACGTTCGCGCTGGTGCCCCGCCGGTCACGGGTGCTGACCGCCAAGGTGATGGCGGCGGCGCTCCTGGCGGTCGGTGGCGTGCTCGCGGCGGCAGCGGCCTCCGCGCTGGCCACCGTGCTCACCCCGGTGTTCACCGACAGCGCCATGGACTGGGGGCTGTCCGCCGCCCAGGCCGCCCAGGTGCTGCTGGTCCAGCTGATCTCGGTGCTGGCCGGGGTGGCCTTCGGCATGCTGCTGCTCAGCTCCCCGCTGGCCATCGTCCTGTACTTCGTGCTGCCGACCGCCTTCACCATCCTGGTCAACACCGTGTCGGCGCTGGACTGGGTGCGCGACTGGCTGGACCTGTCGACGACGACCATGCCGATGTACGAGGGCGACCTGGACGGTCAGGGCTGGCTGCAGGTGGCGACGTCGGTCGCGCTGTGGCTGGCGCTGCCGATGGTGCTGGGCTGGCTGCGCATCCGGCGGGCCGAGATCGCCTGACCGATCTGCAGGCTGACCCGCCGCCCCCCCGGGGTGGCGGGTCAGAGCTGCTGGGTGAGGTTGACGGCGTTGCCGTCGGGGTCCTGGACGTGCGCCACCCGCTGGCCCCACGGCATGTCGTTCGGCGGCCCCTCGACCCGCCCGCCGAGCTCGGACACCCGGGGGAGGAGAGCGTCGACGTCGGGGACGGCGATGCTCAGCAGCATCCGCTGCGGACCCTCGGGCGCGTCGGCGTCGGAGACCAGGCCGAGGTCGGAGTCCCCGATCCGCAGGCCGAGGTAGAAGGTCGGCTCCTCGGCCGGGACGCGCTCGGTCTCCACGGCACCGAACAGGTCCCGGTAGAAGGTGGCCAACCGGGGGAGGTCGCGGCTGACGAGCATGGGCAGGACGCTGCTGGGCACGAAGGTCTCCGCTTCATCGGGGTACCAGCTCAGACCGTCCGAGCAGGACGAACTCATCCACGTCGACCCGGCCCCCTCATGTATCACCGGTGATACAATCCCGCCATGGAATCGGTGTCGGTCCGCGAGTTGCGCAACCACGGGGGAGAGGTGCTCGACCGCGTCGCCCGCGGGGTCGCCGTCATCGTCACCCGGGACGGTGCCGAAGTCGCCGAGCTGCGTCCGCGCGCCCGGCGGGCTCCGTCGTCCGCGGACCTGGTGGCGCGACGTCGTCACCTGCCCGAGCTGGATCCCGCGGCGCTCCGCCGCGACCTGGACGCCCTGCTGGACGCCGACCTGTGAGCGCCGCAGACGGTCGCGGGATGCTCGACACCTCGACGGTCATCCTCCTCGGTCGACTGCCGGACCCGGCTGTCCTGCCGGACGAGGCGGTGATCAGTGCGGTGACACTGGCCGAGCTCTCGGTGGGTCCGCACGTGGCCCGCACGGCGAGAGATCGGGCCGCCCGGCAGGCCCACCTCCAGCAGGCCGAGGCCGACTTCGAACCCCTCGCCTTCGATGCGGGTGCTGCGCGGGCCTTCGGGCGCGTGGCTGCGTCGCTGCGCTCGGCCGGGCGGAAGCCGGCAGCGCGCGCCTACGACGCGTTGATCGCAGCCGCCGCGATCGCCGAGGGAGTACCGCTGTACACCTGCAACCCCGATGACTTCTCCGGGATCGACGAACTCGACCTCCGCGCGGTGCCGCACCCGGACCAGGTCTGACCAGGATGCCCGGGGCTCGACCGCCGGGTGACGTGGACAGGACCGGAGCGGTGCACGAGGCTGCCGGCCATGCGGTCACGGATGACGGGCATGTGGTGGGGGACGGCGATCGAGGCGCCGGACCCCGGTGCCCTGGCCCGGTTCTACGCGGCACTGCTGGACTGGCCCGTCGGCCACGAGGAACCGGGGACGACGATCCTCATGGCCCCCGAGGGGTCGATCTACGTGTGTTCCAGCAGGCGACCGACTACCGGCCGCCGGTGTGGCCGCCGGTCGAGGGGGAGCAGCGGCCGATGATGCACTTCGACTTCCAGGTGGGCGACCTGGACGCAGCGGTCGACGACGCGGTGACCCTGGGCGCGACGGTGGCCGACGCGCAGCCGCAGGAGAACGTCCGGGTGCTCATCGACCCGGCCGGCCACCCGTTCTGCCTGGTCCGCGACGACGACTGACGCCCGGAACTGTCGGTGTCAACTCCTAGCGTGCTGGCATGGGAGAAGCACTCGTTTTCGGTGAGGAACTGGACGATCTTGCTGCGGAGCTGCGGGCCATGGACGTCAGACGGCGGCCCGACGGCTCAGCTCACGTGAAGTTCCGGCTGATGCCTGGCAGCGCGTTCCTCCGAGCGCTCCGACTGGCAGAGATCGAGCTCCTGCTCGACGACGACCCGCGCGCCCGGCAGAAGGAGACGCGGCAGTACGACGCCTTCCTCATGGTGGTCGACCGGATCGGGGAAGCGGCCCGCTCGTCCTCTACTTGACATAATGTCGATTATCGGACAACGAGGACTACAGGCCATCCAGCCAGTCAGCTGCTGCTCTGAGACGCGCTGGATCTTCGTCGAAGTGTCCGAGTCCTTGGTTGCACGGTGAGCACAGCAGCGCGCGGACACTGCCACGCCGGTGGCAATGGTCAACGACGAGACCGCTCTTGGCGGCAGGTGTGCCGTCGAGTCGCGGGCGCCCCCCAGAGTTGTGGACCACCTCGTCCTCGTGACGCTGACAGATGGCACACCGACCACCTTGGGCTGCGCGCAGAGCTTCGACCTCTTCGGGTGTGATCCGGTAGAGCCGCCAGAGGTTGTGCCGACGATTGACGTCCACCGGTCGATCGACGCCGGCCCGCCTCCGTCGTTGGTATTCACGCATCCACGTCCTGTAGCACTCGCACTGCTTCGGGGGCAGGTTTCCGTCACATGTGTGCTGCAGGGGGATCATGATCACTTTGCGTGGCTGCGGGATGGGCTCGGTGGCCCAACGCTCCCCCTGGCGTTGTTCGCGGGCTTTCGTGTTGGCAGCCGTCTTCGCGGCTCGACGCGCGCGGGCGTTCTCCCTGCGACGTGCTGCAGCGCATTCACACTGAGCAAGGTTGCTTCCATCGCATGTGTGCAGGATGGGTCGCGGGCGTCGGTAGTCCTCGGTCACTGGGCAAGACCTACCGGTCGGGTCCGACGATCCGCCGGTCCGTGCATGGGTGCCGGCTCCCCCACAGTCGTCCCGTGCCCGCCGGCCCTGCCAGTCAGACCTCGGTGCGCCCGCAAGGCCTCGTCGCGCCTCGGCCGCCGATCCGCCTGGTGCAGCTGAACCGACCCTAAAACGTCACGCTGACGGAATGGGGTGCATTGAGTCCGTTCCGACGGGCGGCGGCGGCGAACCGTCCTTAGGGTCGAGGCATGAACATCCGACGCTCCATGGCGGGGTTGCTGACGGCGCTCGCGCTCGTCTCCGGTGGGGCCTTGGTGGGGTGTCAGGCTGCACCCGAGGCCAACACCGGGACCCCGAAGGACACCGCCGAGAACACCTCGGGCTCCGACCCGGGCGGCGTCTCCCAGGGCAACCTGCCCAAGAACGACAGCAACGAGGTGGACTCGACCAGCAACTCCGACCGCAACGAGAACTCCGACCGCGACAACGGCGGCTGAGCACACCGACCCGAAACCTGACACGGTGACTTGCGTCACAGTGACGTAGGCCGTCGGGTCAGCTGGCCTGCTTGCCGTTGAGCCACAGCCGGTCCAGCCGGCCGGTCGAGCGCACCAGGTCGGCCAGCGAGCGTTCCAGCTCCGCCTTGGTCGGTTTCTCGGTCAGCAGGGTCTGCACGTCCTCGATGGCGCACCGCAGCTGGTACAGCCGATCCTGCAGCCCGTCGAGCTCGGCCCGGGTGACCAGGACGACGTCGGCGGACAGCCCGGCCTTGGCCGTCGCCGCCCGCTGCTCGTAGGCCCGCTGCCGGCACGCCTGCCCGCAGTACAACCGCGGCCGCCCGACCGACTCCTGCGTCGGGAGGACGCTGCGGCACCAACCACAGCGCCGTTCCTCGACCTGCGCACGCCGGGTCCGGGGGGTCGGCCGGACGCGCCGCTCGACCTCGGCCTTCTGCTCCACTGCCACGGCAGCGACGGTAGACGTCACCCCTGACAGGTCTGGGCGGACACGCCCGTGCCGACGTCCATGACCCCTCGACACGCCGTCCGACCTCCGCACTAGCGTGGGGGCGTGGCCGGCTCGCGTTATGCGTTCCTCGACGGGCCGACCCCGGTGGCGATGGCGCACCGCGGTGGGGCGATCGAGCACCTGGAGAACACCCTGCCGGCCTTCGAGGCGTGCGTGGCCCTCGGGTACCGCTACCTGGAGACCGACGTCCGGGTGACCTCCGACGGGCAGCTCGTCGTCTTCCACGATCCGACGCTGGACCGGATCACCGACGGGACCGGACGGGTGGACGCCCTCCCCTGGGCCACGGTGCGGACCGCGCTCATCGGCGGGCGGGAGCCCATCCTGCGGTTGGAGGACCTGCTCGGCGCCTGGCCCGACGTCCGGTTCAACCTCGACATCAAGGCCGCCGGTGTGCTCGCCCCGCTGGTCCGCACGATCCGCCGGCTCAAGGCCGAGCACCGGGTCTGCCTGGCCTCCTTCTCCGATGCCCGGGTGGCCGCCGCCCGGCGGCTGTTCGGCCCCGAGGTGTGCACCTCGCTGGGCCCGCGCGGGGTGGCCGCGCTGCGGCTGTCCTCGTACTCACCGCGGGCCGCCGGGCTGGTGCGGATCCAGGCCGGCTGCGCGCAGGTCCCGCTGCAGCTGGGTGGCCGTCCGCTGGTCGACGAACGGTTCATCGCCGCGGCGCACGCGCGCAGCCTGCAGGTCCACGTCTGGACCGTCGACAGTGGGGCGGAGGCCACCGAGATGCTCGACCTGGGCGTCGACGGTGTGATGACCGACCGCCCCGCGATGCTCCGGGACCTGCTGGTCGCCCGCGGCCAGTGGACCGGCGCGTGAGCCGGCTGCGGGACTGGCGGCCCACCCCGCCGCCGCTGCCGGCCGACCTGCAGCACCTGGTGCAGCCCGAGGACCCGGCCTGGTTCGGTCGGGAGCTGGCGATCGCCGCCGCGCCGCACTGGTGGTTCTGGCGGTTGGTGCTCACCTGGTTCGGCTGGGTCCCCGGTCTGTTCGGCCGCCTGCACGTCACCGGCGGCATCCCGGCGGAGTGGCGCGAGGGGCCGCTCTTGCTCGCGGTCAACCACATCGGCGACTTCGACACCTTCGTCATCGGCGTCGCGCTGCACCGGGCCGGCGTCCGGCCCCGCTTCCTGGTCAAGAGCGGCCTGCTGGCGGCACCGGTGATCGGCCCGCTGCTCGAGCGGTCCGGCGGGATCCGGGTCGAGCGTGGCACCCACCTCGCTCCGCAGGCGCTGCGGGTGACCGAGGTCGCGCTGGGCGCCGGCGGGCACGTCGTGACCTACCCGGAGGGCCGGATCGGGCTGACGCCGGACGGCTGGCCCGAGCGCGGCCGCACCGGCCTGGCCCGGATGTCGCTGGCCGCCGGCGTCCCGGTGATCCCGGTCAGCCAGTGGGGCGCGCACGAGGTGCTGCAGTACCGCACCGACTGGGGCAAGGTCCGCACCCTGCTGTCGGCGCTGTGGCGGCAGCCCGCGCTGCGGGTGCACATCGGCCCGCCGGTGCACTTCGACGACCTGCGGCCCGGGCGGATCGGTGACGCCAACCGGGCCCGGGTGCGGATCGACGCGGCCGTGACCCGGGGGCTGGCGCCGCTGCGCGCCGGTGAGCCGACCGACCGGATCGGCTTCGCCGACGACACCCGGCCGACGACGGCGGTCGCCGCCTTCCCCGGCGGCGTGGTGCCGGACGACATCCCGTGACCGCCGGATGCTGGCACCGTCCCCCGCCGGCTGGCACCCTGCGCCGGTGAGCGCGACCTCGAAGGCCGACCGGCCCGCTGCCCCTGTCGACCCGGCGCTGCGCCGCGAACGGTTCGGTTGGTACTCCTACGACTGGGCCATGTCGGCGTTCAACACGACCGTCATCAGCGTCTTCCTGGCGCCCTACCTGACCTCGGTCGCCGAGGCGGCCGCCGACGCCGACGGCCGGATCCACCCGCTGGGCATCAGCATCCCCCCGGGCAGCCTGTTCGGGTACGTGGTGTCGCTGTCGGTGGTGCTGCAGGTCGCCGTCCTGCCCCTGACCGGGGCCGTCGCCGACCGCTCCGGGCGCAAGCGGCAGCTGCTGGCCGCCGCCACCCTGGCCGGGTCGCTGGCCACCATGGCGCTGTTCTTCGTCGCCGGCGACGGGTACCTGCTGGGGTCGGCGCTGTTCATCGTCGCCAACATCGCCTTCGGCGCGGCGACCGTCGTCTACTACTCCTGGCTGCCCCACCTCGCCGGGCCCGACGAGCGGGACGCCGTCTCCAGCCGGGGCTGGGCGCTGGGCTACCTGGGGGGTGCGCTGCTGCTGGCGGCCAACCTGGCGCTGTACACCCAGTACGAGTCGCTCGAGGTGACCGAGTCCGAGGCGGTGCGGATCTGCCTGTCCTCGGCGGGCGTGTGGTGGGCCGGGTTCGCCGTGGTCAGCATCGCGCTGCTGCGCAACCGGCGCCCGGTCGACGGCGCGGCGGTGCCGAGCACGTCGGTGGCCCTGCGGGCCAGCGTCGGGCAGCTGCGGAGCACGTTGCGGGACATGCGGCGCTACCCGCTGACCCTGTGGTTCCTGGGCGCCTACTTGTTGTTCAACGACGGGGTGCAGACGGTCATCACGGTGTCGGCGCAGTTCGGCTCCGAGGAGCTGGACCTGTCCCAGACCACCCTGGTGTCGGCGATCCTGCTGGTGCAGGTGGTCGCCTTCGTCGGTGCGCGCGGGATGGGCCGGATCGCCGAGTCCGTCGGCGCGGTGCGCACCGTCCTGGGCTCGCTGGTGGTCTGGGTCGGTGTCCTGGTGGCCGCCTGCTTCCTGACCGCGGGTGAGGCCACCCAGTTCTACCTGCTGGCCGTCGTCATCGGGTTCGTGCTGGGCGGGACGCAGGCGCTGTCCCGCTCGCTGTTCAGCCAGCTCATCCCGCCGGGCAAGGAGGCGGAGTACTTCGGCTTCTACACGATCTCCGACCGCGGGACGAGCTGGCTGGGCACCTTCCTGTTCGCCCTCACCTACCAGTTCACCGACTCCTACCGGTACGCGATCGTCAGCCTGGTCGTCTTCTTCGTCGTCGGCGGCGTCCTGCTGGCGAAGCTGGACCTCCGCCGGGCGATCGTGGCGGCCGGCAACACACCCCCGGAGCGCCTGTGACCCCCACTCCCCTGCTGCCCGACGCCGTCCCCGCCTCCGGTGACCGCCGCCGGCACCCGGCGCCGGCGCACCTGGTCTTCTTCCACGGCCCGATGGACTGCGGGAAGTCGACGCTGGCGCTGCAGGTCGACCACAGCCAGAGCCGGCAGGGCCGGCACGGGCTGCTGCTGACCCAGGGCGACCGCTCCGGGACGCCGCAGATCAGCTCCCGGGTCGGGCTGCGGCGCGAGGCCGTCGAGCTGGACCCGGGCACCGACGTCCGGCTGCTGGTCCGCGCCCGCTGGGCCGGCGGGCACCGGGTCGACTACCTGATCGTCGACGAGGCGCAGTTCCTCACCGGGGAGCAGGTCGAGCAGCTGGCCGAGCTCGTCGACGAGTCGCACGTGGACGTCTACGCCTTCGGGCTGACCACCGATTTCCGGGCCCGGCTGTTCACCGGCACCCAGCGGCTGTTCGAGCTCGCCGACGACGTGCAGCGGGTGCAGGTCCAGGTGCTGTGCTGGTGCGGCCTCCCCGGGCTGCTCAACGCCCGGGTCGTGGGCGGCGGGATGGTGCGGGAGGGCGCCACGGTGGTGGTGGCCGACACCGCCCCGGCGCCCGTCCCCTCGACCGAGGTCACCGCGGGTGCCGGCGACGGGGACGACGTCCGCTACCAGGTGCTCTGCCGCCGGCACTACGTCCGTGGGCTGCTGGAGCCGACCCCCACCGGCCCCGGGCAGCTCGCCCTGCGCTGACCCGGCCAGGGGGCGCTGGCGCCGTCCACCTCACCCCGATGGGGGTGCGGGAGGCCCGATCTCTCACCATGTGGGATGATCGACCGCTGACGGCGAGGAATCCAATTCCTTCATCTGTCGTTGACCCCTGCGACACCCCGCACCGGATGCGTGAGCATGCGGCAGCCCGGGCAGTCCAGAACTGACCGACATCAGCACGAGAGGACGGTGTGCCATGGGCGAGCGTTCGCTACGCGGAAGCCGACTGGGCAGCGTGAGCTATGAGACCGAGCGCAACACCGCGCCCATCGAGCGGCAGTACGCCGAGTACCGGTGCCCCCAGGGCCACCTCGTCACGGTGCCCTTCGCCGATGACGCAGAACTC
Organism: Modestobacter altitudinis; assembly: GCF_005930475.1. Taxonomy (GTDB): domain Bacteria; phylum Actinomycetota; class Actinomycetes; order Mycobacteriales; family Geodermatophilaceae; genus Modestobacter; species Modestobacter altitudinis. Next base: position 75,349 of record NZ_SJEW01000011.1, on the reverse strand, counting down.
CCCGACACGTGGGAGTGCAAGTACGACGGGTCGCCCGCCAAGCTCGTCGGCGGTGCCGAGCCCGCTCCCAAGAAGGTGAAGCCGCCGCGCACGCACTGGGACATGCTCCTGGAGCGCCGCTCGGTGGACGACCTCGAGGAGGTCCTCGCCGAGCGCCTCGAGGTGCTCCGCGGCCGGCGGACCCGCGCCAGCTGACACAGCTCCAGCACCACACACGAGAGCCCCGGTGGACGAGGTCCACCGGGGCTCTCGTGCGTCCGCCTCAGGGGCGCTCGTCGGGCACGACCTCACCCTCGATCACCCGGGTGGCCGGACCGGCCCGGTAGGGCTCCGCAGGACCGGTCACCGGCTCGGTGCGCACCGACCGCACCCGCACCGGCCCGCGCATCGCGTCGGGGAGCCGGCTGGCCACGCTGCGGGCGATGAGCATCCGCGGCAGCGCCCGGGTGACAGGCAGCAGGCACAACAGCCCGAGCAGGTCGCCGATGAAGCCCGGCAGCACCATCAGCAGCCCGCCGAGGGCGATCAGGCCGGCGTCACCGAGCGCCCTGCCAGGGGCGCGGTGCTCGGCGGCGCGCTGGCGCAGCTCTCCGAGCGCCTTGGTGCCCTGCCGGGCCAGCAACGCCCAGCCGAGGGCGCTGGTGGCCAGCGTCGCCAGGATCGTCCAGCCGATGCCGATCCAGGACGCGACCAGCACGTAGACGACGACCTCGGCCAGTGCTCCCAGCCCGATCGCCGTCCGCAGCCGCGAGGACGTCCTGCCTGCCGGTGTGCGCGGCGCCGTGTAGGCGGTGGCCATGTGCGCTCCTCCTCTGCCCGGAGGGCGGGAGGTGCTCCCTACCGGAGCACCTGCGTCCGCCGCCCACCTCGGGCACGTCCCGGCACGGGACGGGTCACCCGGCCCGGCAGCCGATCGGCCAACCGGTCCAGGACTCCCCACCAGGTCACCCGTGCCAGTGCTTCTGTAACGATCGAGCTGCTCATCTTGCTCCGGCCCACGGTGCGTTCGCTGAAGGCGATCGGCACCTCGACCACCCGGGCCCCCGACCGGACCGCCCGCCAGGCCCAGTCCACCTGGAAGCAGTAGCCCTGGCTGGCCACCTCGTCGAAGGGCAGCCGGGACACCAGCTCCATCCGCGCGGCCCGGAAACCGCCGGTGGCGTCGGCGAGCGGGAGGCGCAGTGCCCACCGGGTGTAGAGGTTCCCGGCCCGGGACAGCGCCAGCCGGTGCGGCGGCCAGTCCACCACCGAGCCGCCGGGCACGTAGCGCGAGCCGAGCACCAGGTCGGCGTCCTCGAGGGCGGCGAGCAGGGCGGGCAGCCGCTCCGGCGGGTGGGAGCCGTCGGCGTCCATCTCCACCACGACGGCGTACCCGCGCTCGGCGGCCCAGCGGAAGCCGGCCACGTAGGCGGGGCCGAGGCCGGCCTTGGCGGCGCGGTGCAGCACGTGCACCCGCTCGTCGGCCGCCGCCCGCGCGTCGGCGAGCTCGCCGGTGCCGTCCGGGGAGGCGTCGTCGACCACCAGGGCGTGCGCGGTGGGGACGGCGGCGTGCAGCCTGTCGAGGACGGCGCCCAGGTTGCCGATCTCGTCGTAGGTCGGGACGACCACCAGGACCGGGCCCAGCGCGGACGGCGCCGTCACCGGACGGCCCGGCGAGCTGGCCGCCGGCGGGCCAGCGCGGGGACGACGGCGGCGAGCACGGCACCCACCCCCAGGGCGGTGAGCGCCCACTCCGGGCCGGCGTCCAGCCGCTCGGCGACGGTTCGGGAGTCCCGCTGGGCGATCTCCTCGACGAACGTGTCCGGGGTGAACAGCTGCGAGCGGCGGACCACCGAGCCGTCCGGGGCGACGACCGCGCTGATCCCGCTGGTCGCCGCGACCACCACCGTGCGGCCGAACTCGACGGCCCGCAGCCGGCTCATCGCCAGCTGTTGAGCGCTCTCGTCGGTGAACCCGAACGTGGCGTTGTTGGTCTGCACGACGATCATCCCGGCGCCGCCGTCGACCACGTCGGACACCAGCCCGTCGTAGGCGACCTCGAAGCAGATGACATCGCCGACCGCCGCTCCCCCGACGTCGAGGTTGCCGACCTCGGTGCCGTGGGCGAAGTCGTGGACGCGGTCGACGTCGGAGCTGAACAGGCGGAAGAACGACCGGGCGGGCACGTACTCGGCCAGCGGCACCGGGTGCTGCTTGACGTAGGTGTCGCCGGGGCCGGTGACCGGGTCCCAGACGATGCCGGTGTTGGAGACGAACCGGCCGGGGCCCTCGACCACCGCGCCGACGAGGATCGGCGCGCCGATCGCCTGGGCGGCGCGGGTGATGGCCTCGGCGGCGTCGGCGTTGCGGTACGGGTCGATGTCGGAGCTGTTCTCCGGCCAGACGACCAGGTCCGGCTGGGGCTGCTCCCCGCGGGCGACGGCCGCGGCGAGCTGCCGGGTCTGGTTCGCGTGGTTGTCCAGCACCGCCCGGCGCTGGGCGTTGAAGTCCAGCCCGGCGCGGGGGACGTTGCCCTGGATGACGGCCACGGTGCGGGTCGGGCCACCCTCGGTCAGCGACGCCCCGGCCAGCGGGAGCCCGGCCAGCACGCCGGCGACGGGCACGGCCACGGCGCCGACCAGCGCCAGCACCGCGACCCGGCGCCGCGTCCGCCCGCGGGCCAGGGCGAGGGCGGCGGCGGCCAGCAGCGTGCCGGTCAGCGCCACCGCGAAGCTGACCAGCGGCACCCCGCCGTAGGCGGCGAGCGCGGTGAACGGTCCGTCGACCTGGCTGAAGCCGAGCCGGCCCCACGGGAACCCGCCCAGCGGCCACCGGCCGCGCAGTGCCTCGTCGGCGACCCACAGCGCCGCGGCCCAGACCGGCCAGCCCGGCAGGCGCGAGGTCACCGCCGCGGCGGCGCCGAGCAGCGCGAAGTACAGCGCCTCCGTCACCGCCAGGGCCAGCCAGGGCAGCGGGCCGACGTAGATGCCGGTCCAGGACAGCAGCGGGACCATGAACACCAGGCCGAGCACCAGGCCCAGCCACAGCCCGCTGCGGGCCCGCTGGCCGCGGACGGCCAGCGCCAGGGCTGCCGGGCCCAGTACGGCCAGCCAGGTCAGGTCGTGGCCGGGGAAGGACAGCACGAGCGCCAGGCCGCCGAGGGCGGCGAGCGCCGTGCGCCAGGGCCAGCGCCGGACGGGGGCGTCGTCCACCGGCCGCACCGTGCCGGTGTCCGGGTTCGCCGTGCCGGTCGCCACCACTGTCGGCACGCCCCACCTCTCGCCTGACCCGGGGCAGCACCCGGGGACGTCGAGGGCCCCGCGAGCACGGGACCCGAGGCCGGGCGCACCGCCGCGGCCGGCTCCAGCATCCCACCCCGTGCGTGGCGGGTGGACGCGACTCCACCGGGGGCGGGCCGTCGTCCTCCGTGCGGGGTGCCCCGCGCCTTCGGGCCGGTGCACCGGCCGCTGGCTGCGGCCACTGCACCGTTGTCTGGTGACGCGGGGCCCCGCACACGGCGGACGACGGGAGCCAGGACGAGCGCCCTCGGGTCCGGTGCTCCACCTCGACTCGGGCCGAGGAGGAGCACACTCCGATCTCCCGGGGTGTGGAACGAGGTCAGCATCGGCAGCCCGGACCGTGCGCCGGAGCACCCCGGGGCGGGTCGTGACCAACGGTGCGGTCCGTTACCCGTTCGTGATACAGCCACAGCACCGACATCGAGGGCCCCGCACCGCGACGTCCGTCAGCCGGTCCCGTCGGAGGACGCCGGGACGACGAGGGTCGCGGTCGCCTCCACCACCCGCAGCGGCGGGTCCAGCACCCGGGCCGCCGACGCGCCGCGGGCCGGGTCGGCGCGGGCGACCACGTCGGCCCAGCAGCGCAGCTCCCGGCTGCGGCGGCCGACGCGGACCACCTCGCAGCAGGCCTCCAGCACGTCTCCGGCCTGAACGGGGGCCAGGAAGGACACCGCGGAGTAGCCGGCGAGCAGCCCCTCGTCACCGTCGGCCCGGATGGCCAGCTCGGTGGCCACGTCGCCGAACACCCCCAGCGTGTAGGCGCCGTCGACCAGGTCGCCGCCGTAGTGGCCATGGGCGTACGGGACGTAACGGCGATGGGTGACGGTGAGTCCCACCCGGGGGTCGGTCACAGCGGTTCCTCCTCGGGGACCAGGGCGTGCACCAGGTAGCTGGCGACCTCGCCGGGCGTCGTCCCCCGGCCGAAGACCTTGTCGACGCCGAGCTCGGCGGCCATCGCGGGGTCGAAGCGGGGACCACCGACCACCAGCAGCGGGCGCGCCTCCCCCATCGCCTCCCGGAACGCACCGGCCAGCTCGCGGGTGTTGCGCAGGTGGGCGTCCTTCTGGGTCACCACCTGGGAGACCAGCACGGCGTCGGCCCGCCGCGCCCGGGCGGCGTGCACCAGCTCCGGCACGCTCACCTGGGCGCCGAGGTTGGCCACCTGCATCTCCCGGTAGTACTCCAGGCCCTTCTCCCCCGCGAAGCCCTTGAGGTTGAGGATCGCGTCGATGCCGACCGTGTGCGCGTCCGTGCCGATGCAGGCCCCCAGGACGACCAGGCTCCGCCGCATCCGGGTCTTGATGGCGGCGTTGACCTCCCCGGGTGAGAGCAGCGGGTAGGCGCGCACCTCGACGTGCACCGCATCCAGGTCGACCAGGTGCTTCACGCTGCCGTAGACGACGAAGAAGGTGAACCCCTCGCCGATGCCGTGGCTGTGCACCACCATCGCCGGCTCGATGCCCATCTTGTGGGCGAGCTGCAGCGCCGCGCCCTCGGCCCGCGGCCCCGGCGGCACGGGCAGCGTGAAGGAGGTCTGCACCATCCCGTCGCCGGTGGTGTCCCCGTAGGGCCGCACGACGTTCCCAGGGCCATGTTGGCCAACATGGCCCTTCTCAGGCATCGACACGTTCCATCAGCTCCATCGCCGGGTTGTAGGCGTCCGCCGCGAGCCGGGCGACGCCGTCCAGGCCCTTGCCGCCGTCCGGGGACCGCTTGGTGATGCCGAAGGTGCCGTCGGCGATGGCCTGGATCAGCCCCTGCGGGTGGTCGGCGATCCGTTCCAGCAGCTGTACGGCCTCGGTGAGCACGGTGTGCGCGCGGCGGTCGATGAACCCGCCCCGGGGCGGAGCGAAGTCCTCGTGCAGGTTTCCCGCGGCCTCCAGCACGTACCGGACGTTGCGCAGCGCCAGGTCCCGGTCGGACAGCCACGGGGTGACGACGGCCTCGGTCATCATCCCGACCAGCAGGATGCCCTGCCCGGTGAGCGCCCCGGCCAGGTTGAAGAACCCGTCGAGCAGGTAGCCGCCGAAGACGTCGCCGGTCATGTGCTTGGTCGGCGGCATCCACTTCAGCGGTGCGTCGGGGAACAGGCCGCGGGCCAGCAGCGCGTGCGCCAGCTCCAGCCGGAACGACTCGGGCACGGCGGGGTTGATCTCGAAGGCGTGGCCCAGGCCCAGCTGCCAGTCCTCGAGCCCGGCCTCGTGGGCGAGGGTCTCGTTGAGCAGCTGGCTGACGGTGACGGTGTGCGCCTCGTCGACGGCGTCGGCGGTGGTGAGGTAGTTGTCCTCGCCGGTGTTGATGATGATCCCGGCGCGGGCGTGCACCATCCGGCTGAACCGCTGGTCGACGAAGGTGCGCCGCGGGTTGATGTCGCGGAAGAGGATCCCGTACATCGCGTCGTTGAGCATCATGTCCAGCCGCTCCAGCCCGGCCAGGACGGCGATCTCCGGCATGCACAGCCCGGACGCGTAGTTGGTGAGCCGGACGTAGCGGCCCAGCTCGGCACCGACGTCGTCCAGCGCGGCCCGCATCAGCCGGAAGTTCTCCCCGGTGGCGTAGGTGCCGGCGTACCCGGTGCGGGTCGCCCCCTCGGGCACGTAGTCCAGCAGCGACTGCCCGGTGGACCGGATGACGGCGATGACGTCCGCGCCGGCCCGGGCGGCGGCCTGGGCCTGCGGGATGTCCTCGTAGATGTCGCCGGTGGCCACGATCAGGTAGATCCACGGACGGCGGGGCGGGTCGCCGTGCAGCGCGACCAGCTCGTCCCGGCGGGCGCGGTTGGCGTCGATCCGGGCGATCCCGGTCGCGACGGCGGCGCGGGCGGCCGCGCGGGCGGGCTCCGGGTCGGCCGGGATGCTGAACCGGGCGGTGCCCGCGCCCACCTGCTCGGCCAGCTCCTGCAGGCTGCCGCCGCCGCCCAGGGCGTGCCACACCGGCAGCGCGACACCGTGCTCGAGGCCCACCTGGTCCCGCACCGCGTCGACGACCCGGTTCACCCAGGGCACCTCGCCGTCCCCGAGCACCGGGTCGGTGCCGGTCAGCCCGGCCAGCCGCAGCACTGCGCGTTCGACCGAGACGGTGGTGTGGGTCCGGGCCAGGTCGACCACCGGCGCCGCCGCCCGCTCGGCCAGCTCCCGCGCCCGGCGCACCAGCTCACCGTCCAGCTCCAGCACGGTCACCGTCGTCCCCCCTGTGCGCTTTCGCGCGCGAAACCGCGCGTACTCTCGCGCGCCGAACCGGGCGTACTTTCGCGCGCGAAACCGCGCGTACTTGGTCGCGCGAAAGCGCGAGGGTGGGTCATCGGGGGTCTCCGATCGGGGTGCCGGCGACGATGAGCTGGCGGCAGGTGGGGCGCTGCCGGCCGGCGAGGACGGCGGAGAGCGTGCCGGTGGTCTCCCACAGGGCGAGGTCGGCCGGGGCGCTCACCGCCAGCGGACCGTCCGGGTGTTCGGCGCGGGCGGCGACCCAGCCGCCGTGGGTGGCGGCGTCGAAGGCGTCGAAGGGGCGCAGGCCCGAGCCCGGCGTGGTGTGGTCGACCGCGGCGTGCACCCCGCCCCAAGGGTCCAGCGGGGTGACCGGGGCGTCGCTGCCCAAGGCCACCGCGACCCCGGCGTCCACGAGGTCGGCCAGCGGGTTGCAGCCGGCGGCCCGGTCGGCACCCAGCCGCTCGGCGTACATGCCGGTCGCACCGCCCCAGGCCGCGTCGAAGGCGGGTTGGACGCTGGCCACCATCCCCCAGCGGCGCAGCTGGTCGATGGCCTCGTCGCTGACCATCTCCACGTGCTCGAGCCGGTGCCGGCAGGCCCGGACGGCGTCCCGGCCCAGCTCCTCCACGACCGTGCCGACCGCGCCGAGCACCTGGTCGACCGCGGCGTCCCCGATGACGTGGAACCCGGCCTGCAGCTGGGCCCGGGTGCAGGCCCGCAGGTGCTCGACCAGCACGGCGGTGTCGAAGCGCAGGTTGCCGGCGGTGTCCGGGCGGTCGGTGTAGGGAGTGGACAGCGCGGCGGTGTGCGAGCCGAAGGCGCCGTCGCAGAACAGGTCACCGCCGGCGCCGGCCAGCCGCAGCTCGCGGACGACGTCCAGCCCGCCGCGCTCGGACAGCTCGCCCCAGTAGCCGACCACCCGCGGCCCCGGGCGCTCGGCCGCCAGCTGGAGCAGCCCGGTGAGGTCCTCGGCGCTGGACACCTCCGGGCCGGCCATCTCGTGCACGCTGCCGATGCCCAGGGATGCCGCTGCGTCCAGGGTGGCGCGCTGCGCGGCCCGGCGCTGGTCGGCCGGCACCGAGCCGTAGGCGGCCTTCCGGACGGCGTGGTGGGCGTCCAGCCGCAGCCGGCCGTCGGGGCTGTAGCCGGGCAGGTCGGTGATGCCCGGGACCCGGTCCAGCAGGGCGGTCGAGACCGTCGCGGAGTGCACGTCGACCCGGGCCAGGTAGGCCGGTCGCGCCCCCACCACGGTGTCCAGGTCGTGCCGGGTGAGCCCGCGGCCCTCGGGCCAGGCCGTCTCGTCCCAGCCGGTGCCCAGCACCGTGCCGGTCGGCGCGGCGGTGGCGTGCTCGGCGACCCGGGTGACGGCGGCGCGGAGGCTGTCCGCGCCGTGCAGGGCCAGCCCGGTCAGCGACAGCCCGGTGGCGGTGGCGTGCACGTGGGCGTCCACGAACGCCGGCGTCAGCAGTGCACCCCCGCCCTCCACGGTGCGCGTGGCCGACGGCGCGTCGGCGGCCGCGCCGAGCCAGGCGATCCGCCGGTCGACGACGTGCACTGCCTGCCCGGGCCGGTCCCCGACCGTCACGTCCCGGACCAGCAGGGAGGTCACGCGCGCACCCGGGGGTCATCAGGGAACGAATGACGCACGCGTGGGTCGATGAGTGACCGCACGCCTGGACTGGAACGGTAGAGCCCGAGCGCCAGGGCCGCGTGCCCCGGCGTGTAGCCGTTGCCCATCAGCATCGTCACGTCCGCCGCCATCCCCTCCGCACCGAGCGCCGCCGCCGAGAACGACGTGGCCATGGAGAAGAAGACCACGGTGCCGCCGTCGGCCGTCGCGAGGACCGCCCCGTGCTCCGCGCCGGGGACGTCGACGCAGACCACCGTGACGTCGACCGGCGCCCCGATCGCCTCGGCCACCGCCAGCGGGTCGGTGGCATCGGCGACCACCACGACGTCGGCCAGCCCGGCGGAGCGCAGCGCGTCGGCCTCCCGGTCGTCGCGGACCACCCCGGTCAGCCGCCCGGCGCGGGCGTCGCGGGCGGCGGCGAGGCTCAGGCAGCCGGACTTGCCGGCGGCCCCCAGGACGGCGACCGAGGGCCGGTGCCCCGAGCGGTGCACCACGCGCTCGGTGGCCGCGGGGGCGCCGCAGACGTCGAGCACCGCCAGCGCGACCTCCTCCGGGAGGTCGTCGGGGAGCACCGCCGCGATCGACCGGGCGAACAGCACGGCGGTGCCGGTGGCCGGCACCTGTTCGCTGCGGCCGTCCCAGCCGGCGAGGCCGTCGGTGATCTGCAGCGGGGTCAGCGTGAGCGAGACCAGGCTGGCCACCCGCTGACCGGGCTCGAGCCCCAGCGGCGAGTCCGGGCCGACCTCGTCGACGACGCCGATCAGCATGCCGCCGGAGCCGGTGACCGGGTTGTGCATCTTGCCGCGGCTCTCCACGATGCCGAGCACCGCGGCCCGCACCGCCGCGCCGTTCCCGGCGTGCTCCTCCGACAGCTGCCGGTAGGAGGCGGCGTCGAGGTTGAGCCGGCGGACGGCGATCCGGACCTCGTCCGGGCCCAGCTGCGGGTCCGGGTCGAGTCGCCGGGCCGCCTGGGGCAGCACCCCCACCGGCTCGAGCACCCGGTGCACCCCGAGACTGCGCTGCAGCGTGCTGAGCACCGATGCTCTCCTTCCGTCGATCCGGGCCCGACGCAGGAGAACCTATCGTCGATGGAGCTGTCAACGTGACATCCTCCCGTACAGTCGCCGAGTCACCGACGTCCGGGAGGACCCTCGTGCTGGAGCAGCCCTACGAGTACACCGCGCGCGAGCTCGTCGAGCCCGACTGGCGTCGGCTGCCGGGCTTCGCCGCGGTGACCGACGAGGACTGGCGCAGCGCCCAGTGGCAGCGGTCGCACTGCGTGAAGAACGTGCGGCAGCTGCGCGGGGTCTACGGCGACCTGCTCGACGAGTCCTTCTACGCCGACGTCGAGGCCGACCAGGCCGGGCGGGCGACGATGTCGCTGCTGCTGCCTCCGCAGATGCTCAACACCATGGTGCCGGCGGCGGTGCCGACGACCGCGGCGATGCTGGCGGACCCGGTGCGCCGGTACATGCTCCCGGTCGCCTCTGACCGGCTCCCCGGCGACGCCGGCAGCCACCCCTACGCCGCCCGCGACTCACTGCACGAGCACGAGATGTGGGCGGTCGAGGGGCTGACCCACCGCTACCCGACCAAGGTGCTCGCCGAGCTGCTGTCCACCTGCCCGCAGTACTGCGGTCACTGCACCCGGATGGACCTGGTGGGCAACTCGACCCCCGCCGTCCCGAAGCTGAAGTTCGCGCTGAAGCCGGTCGACCGGCAGGGCGCGATGCTGCAGTACCTGCGGGAGACCCCCGGCGTCCGGGACGTCGTCGTCTCCGGCGGGGACGTGGCCAACCTGCCGTTCAAGAACCTGGAGGCCTTCGTCGCCGGGCTGCTGGAGATCGAGTCGGTCCGCGACATCCGGCTGGCGTCCAAGGCGCTGATGGGGCTGCCGCAGCACTGGCTGCAGCCGGAGGTCGTCGAGGGGATGGGCCGACTGGCGGCGACCGCCCGCGCGCGCGGGGTCTCCCTGGCCGTGCACACCCACGTCAACGCCGCCCAGTCGGTGACCCCGCTGGTGGCCGAGGCGGTGCAGACCTTGCTGGCCGCCGGGGTGCGCGACGTGCGCAACCAGGGGGTGCTGCTCGAGGGGGTCAACGCCACCGCCGGCCAGCTGCTGGACCTGTGCTTCGCGCTCCTCGACGGCGCCTCGATCACGCCCTACTACTTCTACATGTGCGACATGATCCCCAGCGCCGAGCACTGGCGGGTCCCGCTGGCCACCGCGCAGACGCTGCAGCACGACATCATGGGCTACCTGCCCGGCTTCGCGACACCACGGATCGTCTGCGACGTGCCCTACGTCGGCAAGCGCTGGGTGCACCAGGTCGCCGAGTACGACCGCGAGCGCGGCATCAGCTACTGGACGAAGAACTACCGCACCGGCATCGAGCGCACGGACGAGGCCGCGCTGGACCGCCGCTACGCCTACTACGACCCGATCCACACGCTGCCCGCCGAGGGCCGCGCATGGTGGGCCGCCCAGCGCGTGGGCGTCCTGGAGCCGGTGGGCTGACGGCCCGGGATCAGCCGGCCTGATCATCGTTGCTCCTGGCTCACCGCACGGAGTGAGCCAGGAGCACGTGCGGTGAGCCAGGACGTTCACGAGCCGGGTTTCCGGGACGGCGGACGGCGGTAGCTCCCCCGGGGTGGAACTGCTCCGCACGGGCCGGCTGCGGCTGCGCGCGTGGACGGCGGAGGACGCCGACCTCGCCCGGCTGGCCGACATCTACGGCCGGGACGAGGTGACCCGCTGGCTGGGCGGCCCGCCGACGGTGCTCCCGGTGGAGCTGGTCGAGCGCTGGCGGCTGGTGCACGAGCTCGACGCCGCCCACGGCTGCTGGGCGATCGATCCGCTGGCCGGTGGCCCGCCGGCCGGCACGGTGCTGCTCAAGCCGCTGCCGAACGGTGTCGGGGAGGTCGAGGTCGGCTGGCACCTGCACCCGGACAGCTGGGGCCGCGGCTACGCCACCGAGGCGGCCCGCGCCGTGGTCGACCAGGCCTTCGAGGACGGGCTGCTGGAGGTCTTCGCCGTGGTCCAGCCCGGGAACGAGCCCTCGCTGGCGGTCTGCCGCCGCCTGGGCATGCAACCGCTGGGCCGCACCACCCGGTGGTACGGCCGCGAGCTGGAGGCGTTCCGGCTCGACGCCCCGGACTGAGCACAGGAGGGCAGCCGCGTGGACTGGTTCGCCGACCCCGGCGCCTGGCTGGGCCGCTGGCTGTTCACCCGCGGCATCGCCCTGGTGTACCTGCTCGCCTTCGTCGCCGCGCTGCGTCAGGGCCGGGCGCTGATCGGCACCTCCGGGCTCACCCCGGTGCCCCGCTACGTCCAGCACGTGCCGTGGCGGAAGGCACCCAGCCTGTTCCACCTGCACTGGTCGGACCGGTTCTTCACCGGCTGCTGCTGGGTCGGGGCAGTGCTGTCCGCCGCCGCGCTCGCCGGCCTGGCCGACCGGCTGCCGGTCGCCGGCTGGATGGTCCTCTGGCTGGTGCTCTGGGCGCTGTACCTGTCGATCGTCAACGTCGGGCAGATCTGGTACGGCTTCGGCTGGGAGACGCTGCTGCTGGAGGCCGGGTTCCTCACCGTCTTCCTCGGTCCGGCGCACGTCGCCCCGCCGACGCTGGGCATGTGGGCGCTGCGCTGGCTGCTGTTCCGGCTCGAGTTCGGTGCCGGGCTGATCAAGCTGCGCGGCGACCGGTGCTGGCGGGACCTGACCTGCCTGGCCTACCACCACGAGACCCAGCCGATGCCCAACCCGCTGAGCTGGTGGTTCCACCGGCTCAGCCCGCGGCTGCACAAGGTGGAGACGCTGGCCAACCACGTCACCCAGCTGGTCGTCGTCTTCGGCCTGCTGCTGCCCCAGCCGGCCGCCGGGGTCGCCGCGGCCGTCATGGTGGTCACCCAGGGCTACCTGCTGATCAGCGGCAACTTCGCCTGGCTGAACGCGCTGACCCTGGTGCTCGGCCTGTCGGTGCTCGACGGGCGCTGGCTGGCCGCCGTCCTGCCCGTCGACCGGCCGGACGAGCTGTCCTCACCCACCTGGTTCACCGGCACCGTCGTCGTCCTGGCGTTGGTGGTGGCGGTGCTGAGCGTCGGGCCGGTGCGCAACCTGCTGTCCCCCGACCAGCGGATGAACACCAGCTTCGACCCGCTGCGGCTGGTCAACAGCTACGGCGCCTTCGGCTCGGTGACCCGGGTGCGGCGTGAGCTGGTGGTGGAGGCCACCGACGACCCGCGCCCCGGCCCGGACACGGTCTGGCGCGAGTACGAGTTCCGCGGGAAGCCCGGCGACGTCCGCCGGCGCCCACCGCAGTGGGCGCCCTACCACCTGCGGCTGGACTGGCTGATGTGGTTCGTCGCGCTCTCCCCGGCCTACGGCCGGTCGTGGCTGACGACGTTCCTGGACAAGCTGCTGGACGCCGACCGGGCCACGCTGGGGTTGCTCCGGTCGGCGCCGTTCGGGTCCGCCCGCCCGGCCGCCGTCCGGGTGCTGCTCTACCGCTACCGGTTCACCACCCGGGCCGAGCGCCGGGCCACCGGCGCCTGGTGGCACCGCAGCTACGAACGGCAGCTGGTCGGCCCGCGGACCGCGGCCGGCCTCAGCGGCGGCGGGCGAGCAGTTTCCTGAGCTGCACCAGCGGCGGTGTGCGGGTGCTGGTCATCTTGTGCCCGGCGGCGTAGGCGTTGTCCCGCGCGGCGGCCACCTCCGGGGTCGGCGCGGTGCCGCCCAGGTGCGCCGGCAGCCACCAGCGGTCGTCGTCGCCGGCCGGCTGGTCGGGGTAGCTGCGCTGCGCCTCGTCCAGCAACGCCTCCATCGCCACCCGGGTGCGGCGGAGCAGGGCCTGCGCCTTCTCCCCCGGCTCGGGGACGATCGGCTCACCGATGAGCACGGTCACCGCGACATCGCGGCGCAGGACGACGTCGTGGGCCTTGGTGGCGATCCGGTGCCCGCCCCACACCGCGGCCGGGAGGATCGGCACCCCGGCCTGGACGGCCATCCGGGCCGCGCCGGCCTTGAGGTCCTTGACGGTGAACGAGGTGCTGATCGTCGCCTCCGGGAAGACGCCGACGACCTGCCCGTCCTTCAGCGCCCGGACCGCGGAGTCGAAGGCGGCGGCGCCGGCCGTCCGGTCGACCGGGATGTGGTGCATGGCCCGCATGAAGGGGCCGGAGAACCGGTTGGAGAACACCGAGGCCTTGGCCATGAACCGCACCATCCGGTGCTGGGGCAGCGCCGCCAGCCCGAGGTAGGTGAAGTCGAAGAAGCTGACGTGGTTGCTGCAGATGATCGCGCCGCCGGTGGCCGGCACGTGCTCCTGGCCGCGCACGTCGAACCGGAAGCGGAACAGCCGGAAGATGATCAGCGCCAGCCGGATGACACCGTGGTAGGGCCGGTCCCGCGGGTCAGGGTGCGGCCCGAACAGGTCCCGGCGGGCGACGTCGCCCCAGCGTGCGGTGTACATGCCGGGACCCTAACCAACCCCGCCGACCGGCGCCGCCGCCGTCAGCCCATCGCCCGGGCCTGCGCCACCAGGTCAGCGCTGGCGTCGGCGAAGACCGCGTCGTCGGCACCGACGGCCAGCACGGTGAACCCGTGCTCACCGAGCAGCTGGGCGCGGGCGGGGGTGCCGCCGTAGGCGGCGGCCACGATGCCGTTCTCCGCGCACGCCGCGACGACGCGGAGCAGGGCCGAACCGTCGCTCCGGTCGGCCAGCAGCTGCGGGAGCGGCAGGCCCAGGGCGAGGGACAGGTCGAAGGGGCCGAGGAAGACCCCGTCCAGGCCCGGCACGGCGGCGATCTCCGGGACGCGGTCCACCGCAGCCGGGGACTCCACCATCACCAGGCACGCGGTCGAGGCGTTGGCGGCGGCGGCGTCGGCGGGCACCGACGTGTACGGGGTCCGGGCCGCGCCCCAGCTGCGGCGCCCCTCCGGCGCGTAGCGCACCGCGGCGACCGCGGCCCGCGCCTCCTCCGCCGACTCGACCATCGGGACGATCACCCCCTCGGCGCCGGCGTCGAGCACCCGGCCGATCTCCTCGGGCCGGTTCCAGGCGACCCGGACCAGGGCGTGCGCCCCGGCGGCGCGCACAGCGGCGACGAGGTCGGTGCAGTCGTGCCCGGCGTTCCAGCCGTGCTGCTGGTCGATGCACACCCAGTCCAGCCCCGCGGCGGCCATCGCGTGGGCGGTCCGGGGCTCCCGGAGGTTCGCCCAGCCGCCGAGGCTGGGACGGGTGCTGCGCAGGTGGGCGCGCAGGCCCTGGACGGTGTCGATGAGGTCCTCCGGCGGCAGGTCGTCCCGTCGCGCCGGGCGGGCGCGACGCCGAGGCCCTACGGTCTCCCAGACCCGACCGGACGGCGACCCACGAGAGGAGGGGCCACGTGGAGATGACCATCCTCCCGCTGGGCGACTGCATCTGCGCCGGCGCCGTGCTGACCCCGGGCCACGACGACGCCGAGATGACCCCGGTGCCGGTCTCCGGCTACCTGGTGACCCTCGACGACGGCCGGAGGGTCCTGGTCGACACCGGGATGAGCCGGGACCACATCGGCAACCCGGGCCTCACCTTCGGCGGGTCACCGGCCGCAGAAATCATCACCCCGGCCATGGAGCCCGCCGACGACCTGGTCAGCCGGCTCGCCGAGGCCGGTCTCACCCCCGCCGACGTCAACGTCGTCATCAACACGCACCTGCACTTCGACCACGCCGGCAACAACTTCCTCTTCCCCGGCGCCACGATCGTCGTCCAGCGCGAGCAGTACGAGTTCGCCGACGGGCACCCGTCCTTTCCCAACCAGTACTGGAACCTGCCCGAGCTGCACTACGAGCTGGTGGACGGCCGGGCGGAGGTGTTGCCCGGCGTGGAGGTGCTGCCCACACCCGGGCACGTGCCCGGCCACCAGTCGGTGGTGCTCACCCTGCCCGAGACCGGGACCGTGATCCTGTCCGGCGACGCGGTGCACGTGGCCGCCAGCTACGACCTGGACAACTGGGACGGGCACATGGACCCGGCGGCCGCGCGGGTGTCCGCGCACATGCTGCGCCGGCTGGCTGCGGACCGGCAGGCCGTCCTCCTGCTCGGCCATGAGCCCGCGCAGGTCGCCGAGTACCCGCGCTTCCCGCACGTGTACCGCTGAGGCCCGGTGGCGGTCATGGTCACGGGTTCGACTGCCGATGTAGGGAGAGGACCTCTGGTGTCGTTGCCTCGGCGCCCGGAGGGTGCCGCGGTCTTTCCCGGCCACTTCAGTATTCTTTGGGAATGTTGGGGATAACGGCTTTAGACTGGGGTCATGACCAGTGGCTGGCAGCGTGCGCTGCCGGACATGCCCGCTCCGCCGGCCGCACGCGCCTGGGCGCGGATCACCCCGCCCCGCAGGTACGAGGCGCAGTGGCGCCGGCTGGTCGAGGCCGCCCTCGAGCAGGACCTGGGGCCCGACGCCCTGGCCGAGACCGGGCTCGACCCGGTGGCCGCGGCACGGGAGTGGAAGCCGGCCACCGTCGCGCTGTACACCAAGGTGGCGCGCTACGGCGGGATCCAGATCGCCCAGCCGCGGACCCCGGAGCCCGACCCGCTCACCCTCGACCTGCGGGAGCTGACCCGGGTCCGCAGCGACGCCCCCGAGCACCTGCGCACGGTGGCCTGGTGCGCCCTCGCGCTGGGCTGGCCGGGGACCGTCGGGCAGTTCCGGGGGCTCCGCCGCGACCAGGTGCACGCGACCACGCGGCGGTTGCTGGTCTCCACCGACGACGGCGAGTGGTCGGTGCCGGGAGCCCTGACCGCCTGGCACGCCTGGGAGGAGACGCGCAACCGGTTCCCCAGCCTGGCGGCCAGCCCGTGGGTGCTGCCTGCGTTGCGCCGCGGCCCGGGGGTCAACTCGCACGTCGGCGGGCAGCTGTCCACCCAGGCGCTGCAGGTCACCTTCGCCAAGCACGCCGTCCGGACCGCCACCGCGATGCGGGCCACCGCGCCGCCCAGCCGGCGCGAGGCGGTCGAGGAGCTGGCGACGGTCTACCTGACGCTGTCCTACGACTCCTACCGGCGACTGGCCCTGGCCGCCGGGACGTCACCCGTGGCACCCCGCGGCGCGGTCCGCGCCAAGCGCAGCGTCAGCCGGGCCGCCCGGTTGGCCGGCGGCGGCTGACGCCCGTCGGTCAGCAGAGGAACAGCTGCTCCGCCTGCTCCGGCTCGGGGGCGACCGGGCCGGGCAGCCGCACCGGCAGGCTGCCCGCCGGGAAGCCGGCGGACTCGTCGCCGGGCAACCCGCTGTCCGAGCCGGCCGAGGCGCCGGTGGAGCCGGCCGAGGCGCCGGTGGAGCCGCTCAGCCCGCGGGCGGTGCCGCCGCTGTGCCGGTCGAGCCCGTGCTCGGCCAGCAGCGGCGCGACCCGGCCGGCGAGCCAGCTGCGGTACTCGGCGGGGACGTAGGCGCCGCGGCCGTAGAGCTGCTGGTAGCGGCTGACCAGAGCGGGGTGCTCGCGGGCCAGCCAGCTGGTGAACCACTCACGGGCGCCGGGCCGCAGGTGCAGCGGGAGCACGGTGACCCCGGTCGCGCCCGCCTCGGCGATCGCCCCGATCGCGGCCGCCAGGTGGTGCCTGCCGTCGGTCAGCCCCGGGAGCACCGGGGCGAGGAAGACCCCGCACGGCAGCCCGGCGTCGGTGATCGCCCGGACCAGGTCCAGCCGGGCCCGCGGGGTGGGCGCGCCGGGCTCGAGGGCGGCGTGCAGGTCGTCGTCCCAGATGGCCATCGAGACGCCCATGCCGATCGGGACGTCGCGGGACGCGGCGGCCAGCAGCGGCAGGTCCCGGCGGGCCAGCGTGCCCTTGGTGAGGATCGAGAACGGCGTGCCGGACCGGGCCAGCGCGTCGATGACCCCGGGCATCAGCCGGTACCGGCCCTCGGCCCGCTGGTAGGGATCGGTGTTCGTGCCGAGGGCGACGTGCTCGCGGTTCCAGCTCGGCCGGGCCAGCTCCCGGCGCAGCACCTCGACCACGTTGGTCTTGACCACGATCTGCTGGTCGAAGTCCTGCCCGCTGTCCAGCTCCAGCCACTCGTGCGTGCTGCGGGCGTAGCAGTAGACACACGCATGGGAGCAACCCCGGAAGGTGTTGATCGTGTGGCCGAACGGCATGGCCGAGCCCTTCGGCACGGCGTTGAGCGCGCTCTTGGCCCGCACCTCGTGGAACGTCAGGCCCGGGAACTCCGGCACCTCGACGCTGCGCAGCAGCCCCCGGACGGTGGGCAGGCCGGGCAGCGTCTCGGGCTCGGCGAAGTCGAGCCGTTGCGCGTCCCATCGCATGACCCGATCCGAACACATGTTCGACGTCGTGTCCAGCCACGCGTGCGCGGCTCAGACCGGTGGGCGGTCCTCGTAGAAGGTGGAGAGGACGACGGTGGTCCGGGTGGTGACGTTGGCGACGGCCCGGATCTCCTGCAGCAGCGCCTCGAGCGCGTCCGGTGAGGCGACGCGGACCTTGAGGATGTAGCTCTCCATGCCGGCGACGGAGTGGCAGGCCTCGATCGCCGGCAGCCGCGCCAGCCGGGCCGGTGCGTCGTCGGGCTGTGCCACGTCGATCGGGGTGATCGACACGAAGGCGGTCAGCGGCAGCCCCAGGGCCTTGGCGTCCAGTTGCGCCGCGTACCCGGTGATCAGGCCGCGCTGCTCCAGCCGGCGCACCCGCTGGTGCACCGCGGAGACCGACAGGCCCACGCGCTCGGCCAGGTCGGTGAAGCTCGCCCGGCCGTCCCGGGCCAGGGCGCTGAGCAGGGCGCGGTCGACGTCGGCCGCCGGCGGGGTCGCGCCGCCGGCCGCCGGGTCAGCCGGGGAGTTCGACGAGCTCACGGGTGCCCCTGTTCAGAGTCCGGACGCCGTCGTCGGTGCAGACCACGATGTCCTCGATGCGGGCGCCGTAGCGGCCCGCCAGGTAGATGCCGGGTTCGACCGAGAAGGCCATCCCCGGCTCGAGCGGCAGGTCGTTGCCCTCGACGACGTAGGGCGCCTCGTGGGTGTCCAGGCCGATGCCGTGCCCGGTCCGGTGGATGAACTGCCCACCCCACCCGGCGTCGGTGATCACCTGCCGGGCCGCCGCGTCGACCTGCGCGCAGGTGACCCCGGGGCGCACCGCCGCCGTGGCCGCGGCCTGCGCCTGCTGCAGCACCCCGTACCACTGGAGCAGGCCCCGGGCGGCCACGCCCCCGACGATGTAGGTGCGGGTGCAGTCCGACCGGTAGCCGGTGGCGGTCTCCCCACCGATGTCGACGACCACCATGTCCCCGGCCTGGATCACCCGGTCGGAGAGCTCGTGGTGCGGGCTGGCGCCGTTGGGACCCGAGCCGACGATCGTGAAGTCCACCGCCACGTGCCCCTCGGCGAGGATGGCGGCCGCGATGTCGGCCCCGACCTCGGCCTCGGTGCGCCCGACCCGCAGCCACTCCCCCATCCGGGCGTGCACCCGGTCGATCGCCGCGGCGGCGCGGGCGAGCTCCTCGACCTCGTTCGGCGTCTTGACCATCCGCAGCCGATCGACCACCGGCGCGGCCAGCTCCAGCACCGAGCCCGGCAGCGCCCGCTGGATGCCCAGCGCGTGCTCGGCCCAGGTCCGGTTGCCGACCGCCACCCGGGCCGGCGCGCTGCCCAGCCGGGCCCGCAGCGCCGAGGCCAGCAGGGCGAACGGGTCGTCGGTCTCGTCCCAGGCCAGCAGCTCCAGCCCGAGCGCTCCGGCCGGGGAGGCCTCCACCATCGGCGCCTCCAGGCGGGGCACCACCAGCAGCGGCTCACCGCGGCGCGGCACGGCCAGGGCGGTCAGCCGCTCCATGGCGTGCGCGGCGTACCCGCAGAGGTAACGCAGGTCCGACCCGGGGGTGACGACCACGACGTCGACGCCGAGCTCGTCGGCGACCGCACGCGCGGCATGCACCCGGTCGACGGACACCAGCGGGGAGGGAGCAGGAGCGGCGGCCACCCGCGCAGACTATCCAGCGGCGCGGAGGGCTCCGCTGCGTCGATGCCGGCCCGTTACGGTCTGGCCGTGACGACCATGCTGCTGGACGCCGCGAGCCTGTACTTCCGTGCCTTCTTCGGCGTGCCCACCAGCGTCACCAGCCCCGACGGCCGGCCTGTCAACGCCGTCCGCGGCTTCCTGGACATGACCTCGCGGCTGGTCGTGGCCCACTCCCCCGACCGGCTCGTCGCCTGCTGGGACGACGACTGGCGGCCGGCCTTCCGGGTGGCCGCGCTGCCCAGCTACAAGGCCCACCGGGTCGCCGAGGCCGGCGGCGAGGAGGTCCCCGACGAGCTCGGCCCGCAGGTGCCGGTGCTGGTCGAGGTGCTGGCCGCCGCCGGCCTGACCCGGGTGGGGGCGCCGGGGTACGAGGCCGACGACGTGATCGGCACGCTCGCCACCCGGGCCCGCGGGCCGGTCGACGTCGTCACCGGTGACCGGGACCTGTTCCAGCTGGTCGACGACGACCGCGGCGTCCGGGTGCTGTACACCAACCGGGGCATCAACGACCTGGAGTTCGTCGACGAGGCCGCGGTGGCCGCCAGGTACGGCATCCCCGGCCGCGCCTACGCCGACTTCGCGGTGCTGCGCGGTGACCCCAGCGACGGGCTGCCCGGGGTGACCGGCGTCGGGGAGAAGACCGCGGCCACGTTGATCAACGAGTTCGGCTCGCTGGCCGGCATCCGGGACGCGGTCGCCCGCACCGTCGTCCCGAAGCCGCCGCTGACCGCGGCGCTGCTGAAGAAGCTGCACGCGGCCGACGCCTACCTGGACGCCGCCCCGGAGGTCGTCGCCGTGGTCACCACCATCGACCTGCCGCCGGTGGACGGCGCCCTGCCACGCCGCCCGGCCGACCCGGACGCCCTCGACGCGCTGGCCCAGGCGCACGGGCTGGAGTCCTCGGTGCGCCGGCTGGGCGCGGCGCTGGGCTGGTCCGACCGCTGACCGGGGTCAGCTGTCGGACCAGGTGTAGTCCCCGTCGGTGCCGCTGAGGGTGAGGGTGATGGTGACCGGGTCGCCGTCGGCGGTCGTCCCGTCGCACTCGTAGGTCCGGCCGTCCTCGACGGTCATCGTCTGGTCGCAGGACAGCTCCAGGGCCACGCCCTCGCGCTGCTCGTACTGCGCGGCGACGTCCCGCTGCACCGCCTCGGGGTCCAGCCGGGTGCCGGCCAGCCGCGCCGGCAGGGTGAAGGCCAGCCCGATGAGCAGGGCGAGGACCAGCAGCCCGAAGAGCAGGCCGAACCGACGTCCGCGACGAGCCGGTGGTGGCGGCTGCTCCCAGCCGCCGTACTGGCCGTAGGGCTGCCCCCAGCCGGGCGGGGCGCCGTACTGGCCGGGCTGCCCGTACTGCGCCGGGGGTCCGTAGGGCTGGCCGTGCGGGCTGCCGTACTGGCCGGGCTGGCCGTAGCCGGCCGGGGCGCCGTACTGCCCGGGCGCGCCGTACTGGCTCGGCGGCCCCCAGCCGCCCTGACCGGGCTGCCCGTACTGGCCGCCGTGGCCACCCGGCTGCCCCTGCCCGCCCTGCTGGCCGTACCCGCCGCCGTACTGCCCGGACGGCGGCCCCCAGCCGGGCTGGGCCCGGCCGTCCTGCTGTGGGTCCTCGCCCTGCGGCGGCTGGCTCATCATCGCTCCTCGGTGCGGTGCCGGTTCCCCGGGCACGGGTCCGGCGATTGTGTCCCATGGTCCCCGTGCGACCGGGGGCGCCACGGCCGGCCCCTGGGCGGTCAGCCGCTGACCGCCACCGCCACCACGCCGCGGCGCACCCGGCCCACCGCGGCCCGGGCGGTGCCGGCCAACGGTTCGTCGGCGACCTTGGCCAGCTGGTCGAGCAGGTCGATCAGCTGCCGCGCCCAGCGCACGAAGTCCCCGCCGGACAGCTCGGTGCCCGCCTGCTCCGCACCGGCCAGCACCCGGTCCAGGGTCTGCCCGTCGGCCCACCGGTAGGCCGCCCAGACGAAGCCCAGGTCGAGCTCCCGGGTCACCGGCACCTCGTGCTCCCGCTCCACGTCGGCCAGCCGGAGCTGCACCCGGCGCATCTCGGCGAGGGCAGCGGCGACCTTGCCGGCCGGGACGGACGGCGTCGCCGGTCCCTCCCGGCGGGCCTCGAAGACCAGCGCCGAGACGCAGCCGGCCAGCTCCGCGGCGTTCAGCCCGCGGAAGACGCCGGCCCGGGCGCACTCGGCGGTGAGCAGGTCGGTCTCCGACCAGATCCGGCTCAGCCGGCGGCCGGCGTCGGTGACCACCGGCGACTCCTCCGGCGGCACGCCGTCCTCGGGGACCTCGACGGGCAGCACCGCGGCCGGCACCAGGTAGCCCAGCTCCTGCAGGACGTCGCAGGTGCGGTCGAACTGGCGGGTCAGCGACCCGGTGCGGTCGGCCATCTGCCGCTGCAGCCGTTCGGCGTCGCGCACCTCGCGCAGCCACCGGTCGGCCGCGCGCACCCGCTCCTCCCGGTCGCCCAGCGCGTGCACCGGGTGGGCGCGCAGCGCGTGCCGGAGGTCGGCGAGCACCGGGTCGTCGGCGGCCGCCGAGCGACCCTTGGTGCGCCGCGCCCCGAGGTCGTTCTCCACCCGGGCGGTGCGCAGCGTCGCGGCGAGGTCCCGCCGGGCGTGCGGGCTGCGGTGGTTGAAGTTCTTCGGCACCCGCACCCGGGCCAGCGCGGTCACCGGGGAGGGGAAGTCCACCGAGGCGAGCCGGCCCGCCCACTTGTCCTCGGTGAGCACCAGCGGCCGGGGCTCGGTGATCTCGGTGACCCCCGGGTCCAGGACGACGGCCAGCCCCTGCCGCCGGCCGCTGGGCACCCGGATGACGTCACCGGCCCGCAGCGCCCCCAGCGACTCCGCGGCGTCGGCCCGGCGCCGCGCCTGGGAGTCCCGGGACAGCTCCTTCTCCCGCTCGGAGATCTCCATCCGCAACCGGGCGTAGCCGGCGACGTCGAGGACCGCGGCGCTCAGCCCGTCGTTCATCTCCTTCGCCAGCCGGGCGGCGTCCTCCTCGTGCCGGGCCGCGGACCGGGCCAGCCCGACGACCGACCGGTCGGCCTGGAACTGCGCGAAGGAGAAGGCCAGCAGTTCCCGGGCGCGGTCCCGGCCGAACGCGCCGACCAGGTTGACCGCCATGTTGTAGCTGGGCCGGAACGACGACCGCAGCGGGTAGGTCCGGGTGCTGGCGAGCCCGGCGACGACGGCCGGGTCGACCCCCGGCCCCCAGACGACGACCGCGTGCCCCTCGATGTCGATGCCGCGGCGCCCGGCCCGCCCGGTGAGCTGGGTGTACTCCCCCGGCGTCACGTCGGCGTGCGCCTCGCCGTTCCACTTGACCAGCCGCTCCAGGACGACGGTGCGGGCGGGCATGTTGATGCCCAGCGCCAGGGTCTCGGTGGCGAACACCGCCTTGACCAGGCCGCGGACGAAGCACTCCTCGACCGTCTCCTTGAACGCCGGGACGAGACCGGCGTGGTGCGCGGCGAAGCCGGCGAGCAGCCCCTCCCGCCACTCCCAGAAGCCCAGGACGTGCAGGTCCTCCTCCGGCAGCGACCCGGTGCGCCGGTCGATCACCTCGGCGATCGCCGACCGCTCGACCTCGTCGGTGAGCCGCATCCCCGAGGCCAGGCACTGGTGGACGGCGGTGTCGCAGCCGTTGCGGCTGAACACGAAGGTGATCGCCGGCAGCAGCCCGGCCCGGTCCAGCCGTTCGATGACCTCGGGCCGGGACGGCGGCCGGTACCGGGGCCGGTTGCCACCCCCGCGGATGCCGGCGCCCCCGCCGCCGTGCCAGGAGTCGTGTCGCCGTTCCTGCTCGTGCACGTAGCGGACGAGCTCGGGGTCGACCACCGCTCGGCCACGCTCACGGGTGGACAGCCCGCGCGGGGTCGGGTCCCACTCCCCCGCGTGCGCGGCGGGGCGCAGCGCGAACAGGTCGAACACCCTCCCTCCCACCAGCATGTGCTGCCACAGCGGGATCGGCCGGACCTCGCTGACCACGACCTTCGTGTCACCGCGGACGGTGACCAGCCAGTCGGCGAACTCCTCGGCGTTGCTGACCGTGGCCGACAGCGACACCAGCCGGACGTGCTGCGGGAGGTGGATGATCACCTCCTCCCACACCGCACCGCGGAACCGGTCGGCCAGGTAGTGCACCTCGTCCATGACGACGTAGCCGAGGTCGGTCAGCGCCGGGGCGTCGGCGTAGAGCATGTTGCGCAGCACCTCGGTGGTCATCACCACCACCGGCGCGTCGCCGTTGATCGCGTTGTCCCCGGTGAGCAGGCCGACCTGGGCGGTGCCGTAGCGGTCGCAGAGGTCGCTGTACTTCTGGTTGGACAGCGCCTTGATCGGTGTCGTGTAGAACGCCTTGCGCCCCTCCTGCAGGGCCTTGTGCACGGCGAACTCACCGACCACGGTCTTGCCCGCGCCGGTCGGGGCGCAGACCAGGACCCCGGACCCCTGCTCGAGGGCCTCGCACGCCTCGACCTGGAACGGGTCGAGGGAGAAGCCGAGCTCGGCGGTGAAGTCCGAGAGGGTGGGGTGTGCGGTACGCCGGCGGGCAGCCGCGTACCGCTCAGCCGGGCTGGACATGCCCCCACCGTATGCGCGCTCCGGCGGTCCGGCTCGGACGCCGTCCAGAGCGCCCGGGAGGGCCATGTTGGCCAACATGGCCCTCAGCGGCGGTCGGTCCCGACGACGGTCAGGGCGCCGGGCACGCAGACCGACACCGCGGGCAGCGGGGACACCGGCTCCCCGTCGGCGTACGTGGTCAGCCCGGCACCGTGCAGGACCACCTCCCGGCCTCGCAGCACCGTCACCGCGGGGTGGTCGACGTGGGTGCCGGCGGCCAGCCGCGGCCGGGTGCGCACCAGCTCCCGCCGGCTCACCGGGCCGACGACGACGACCTCGAGCAGGCCGTCGCCCGGGTCGGCGCCGGGGGCGATCTTCAACCCACCGCCGTACCAGGGGGTGTTGCCGACGGCCACCAGCGTCACCTCCCACGGGCGCCCGACGCCGTCGACGGTGAGCTCCACCTCCCGTGGCCGCAGCCGCGCCAGCTCGGCCAGGATGGCGACGTCGTAGCGGCGGGGACCGCGCGGCCAGCGCAGCCGGTCGGCCCGGTCGGTGACGGCGGAGTCGAAGCCGCAGCACAGCACGGTGGCCCACCAGCGGTCGCCGGTGCGCGCGGCGTCCACCCGCCGCACGGCACCGCTGTGCAGGTCCTCGGCCAGGGCGCGGGCCGCCGCTGCCGGGTCGGCGGGCACCCCGAGGGCCAGCGCCAGGTCGTTGCCGCTGCCGGCCGGGAGCAGGCCCAGCGGCGTCCCGGTGCCCGCGACGGCCTGCAGCGCGGCGTGCGCGGCGCCGTCCCCACCGAGGGCCGCCACCGCGGGAACGCCGTCGGCCACGGCGGCGGCGGCCTGCCGTTCCGCGTCGTCCCGGTCGGTGCCGGTCAGCAGCCGGGGGCGCACCCCGGCGGCGGTCAGCGCCGCGACGACCGCGGCGGTGGCGCGGGCGCCGCGGCCCCGGCCGGCCTGGGCGTTGACCAGGACGGCGACCTCCGGCTGGGGCACGGGACGCCGCTCAGCGCTGGGTCTGCGCCGGCTCGTCCAGCGCGCTCGGCCGGGTGTCCAGCGGGCTGGGGGCAGCATCCAGGGGTGAGGCCTCGTCGTCGTCCAGGCCCTGCAGCCCCAGCGCCGCCTCCCGCTTGGCCCGCCGCTTGTCCACGACCCGGGCGACCTGGATGGCGAGCTCGAACAGCACGCACATCGGCCCGGCCATCAGCAGCATGGTGAACGGGTCCTGAGTGGGGGTGATGAAGGCGGCGAAGACGATGGTGAGGAAGTAGATCCAGCGCCGGGCCTTGGACAGCACCGCGTAGCTGAGCACCCCCACCAGGTTCAGCACGACCGCGATCAGCGGCAGCTCGAAGCTGACCCCGAAGGCCAGCAGCAGCGAGATGACGAAACCGATGTAGTCCTGCGCGGTCAGTGCCACCACCACGCCGTCGCCGGCCAGGCCCAGCAGCAGCCGCAGGCCCGCGGACAGCGAGAGGTAGGCCAGGGCGGCGCCGAGGGCGAACAGCAGCGAGGAGACGGCGACGAAGGAGAGGCCGTAGCGCTTCTCGGAGCGCTTGAGCCCGGGGGTGATGAACGCCCACAGCTGGTACAGCCAGAACGGGGCGGAGAGCACGACACCGGCGATGAAGGCGATCTTCAGCCGGATCAGCGCACCGCCGAACACGTCGGTGACCAGCAGCCCGCAGGTGCCGTCGGCCTCGTTGTAACGCAGGTCGTCGGGCAGGTCGCAGTACGGCGCCCGGATGAAGTCGCCCAGCCCGTGCTCGTACCACCAGAAGGCGACCGCGGTGCCGACCAGCACGAACAGCAGCGCGATGCCCACCCGGTTGCGCAGCTCGCGCAGGTGACCGACCAGGGTCATCGTCGCCGCATCGTCCCGCTCGGGACGCCTCGGCCGGCGGTCCCGCGGACGCGAGGCCATGGTCACGGGCGGGCGCTCGGCAGACGGGTCAGTGCGAGGTGTCGGTCACGGCCGACGACGCGCGGGCCTGCTCGGCGCGCGCCCGGGCCTCGGCGGCCCGGATCTCCATGGCGCGGGCCTCGGCCTCGTAGTCCACCGCGGACGGTGCGACGGTCGGGTCAGGGCTCGGGGTGACGACCGTGCCGGTGACCGGCGTGGTGCGGGCGTGGTCCTTGGCGCGGACGTCGTCGTCCTTCATGCCCTTCATCTCGCCCTTGAAGATCCGCAGCGATCGACCGAGCGACCGCGAGGCGTCCGGCAGCTTCTTGTAGCCGAACAGCAGCAGGATGGCCAGGATGATCAGGCCGATCTCCGCGGGGCCGAGGTTCATGGGGTCCTCCGAGACGTGGGCGTGCCGCCGACTCTACGCCGCAGCGGTGCTGTGATCAGGCCGTGCACGGGCGGTGGACGCCCCGGAGCTGGGCGTTTCAGTCGGCGGTCGCCGACCGGCCCTCCGCTCGCTGGGCGGCGGCCCTCGCCGCGGCCGCCTGGGCCTCGACGAGCAGCGGCTGCACGTCGTCGGTGAGGCCGCGCAGCTCACGGCCGAGCCGCCCGGCCGCACCCAGCAGGCTGTAGGCGAGGGCGCCGAGCACGCCCAGCGCGAGCACGGCGACGACGATCCACACGATCAGCAGCACAGCGAGGACCCTAGCCGCCGGAGCTGTGCGCCCGCCGCGGCCGCACTGCGCTGACCGTCAGTCCGCGTAACGGGCCAGCGCGGCCCGCGCCTCCCCCGCCACCTGGGCGGCCAGCTCGGCGGGCTCGTCCACCGTCGCCGCACCGCCGAGGGAGGCGACCAGCCGGCGGGCCCAGGCGAGGTCCGACGTGCGGACCGCGACGGCCAGGCCGCCGGGCGGGTCACCGACCTCGCCCTGCTCCTCCACCGGGTAGTAGTCGGCGACCCAGCGGGCGGTGCGGGCCAGCCGCAGCCGCACCAGGGGCGCCTCCGCGGGCGGCTGGTAGAGACCGCCGTCCAGGTCGCGCTCGTGCGCCTCCGGGGGCGGGGCGGCCGGCTCGTCGAGCACCGTGACGTCGTCGATCCGGTCCAGCCGGAACAGCCGGGTGCCCTCGACGTTGCGGCACCACGCCTCCAGGTACCAGTGCCCGTCGACCAGCAGCAGCCGCATCGGGTCGACGGTGCGCTCGGTGCGCTCGTCCCGGCTGGGCACGTAGTAGTGCAGGTGCAGGGCGCGCTGACGCTCCAGGCCGGCGCGGACGACGGACAGCGACTGCTCGCGGGCGTCGACGCTGACCACGACCGGCGCGGCGACCTCGGCGGGGTGCCCGGCCGCGGCCGACACCTTGGCCAGGGCGCGGCTGACCGCCTCCCCCTCGGCCAGCCCGGGCAGCTCCAGCAGGGTGCGCAGCGCGACGATCAGCGCCACCGCCTCGTCGGTGCTCAGCCGCAGCGGCCGCACCATGCCGGCGGTGAAGGTGACCCGCACCCGGTCGCCCTCGAAGGCCAGGTCGATCAGGTCGCCGGGGCCGTGCCCGGGCAGCCCGCACACCCACAGCAGGTCCAGGTCGCGGCGCAGCTGGGCCTCGGGGACGCCGAAGTCGGCGGCCGCGTCGGCCAGCCGGACGCCGTCCGGGCGGGCCTGCAGGTAGGGCACCAGGGCCAGCAGCCGGATCATCCGCTCCGCGGTGCTCGGCGTCGTCATGCTCGGTCTCCTCTTCCCCGATCGCCCGGCGCGCGCTCCTCCATCGCGGCGAGCCGGGTCAGCCGGTCGAC
Organism: Modestobacter altitudinis; assembly: GCF_005930475.1. Taxonomy (GTDB): domain Bacteria; phylum Actinomycetota; class Actinomycetes; order Mycobacteriales; family Geodermatophilaceae; genus Modestobacter; species Modestobacter altitudinis. The sequence continues at coordinate 47,981 of NZ_SJEW01000011.1, read as the reverse complement.
GACGGCCTGGCGCATCCGCTGCGGTGCCTCGACCAGCACGTCGGGGCCGTAGGAGGCGAGCTCGTCGGCCAGCGCCCACGGCTCGGTGGTGCGCAGCTGCAGCCGGTCGTCACCGTCGTCGGCGGGACCGAGTGGTTCGGCGTGCCGGCGCAGGCCGATGGCGGTGCCGGGGCGGGCGCGGACGATGACCAGGTGCTCCTCGCGGGCCTCTTGCCGGGCGACGACCGAGGCCAGGTCCAGGTCGGCCGGGGGTTCGAAGGCGCCCTCCGGTCCGCTGGGCCGCGGTGTCCCGGTGACCCGGGACAGCCGGAACACCCGCGGCGCCTGCCGGTCGAGGTCGTGCCCGACCAGGTACCAGCGGCCGTGCCAGGCGACCACGCCCCAGGGCTGGACTCGGCGCCGGCTGGCCCGGTCGGCGTCCGGACGACGGTAGTCGAAGGTGAGCTCGCGGCGGTCCCGGGCCGCGGCGTAGCAGGGCTCGAAGGCAGGTTCGCCGGCGTCCAGGCGGGGCTGGATCTGGATGCCGCGGGTCTGGTCGACCTCGATGCCGGCGGCCCGCAGCTTCACCAGCGCGCTCTGCGCGGCGCCGGCGAGCTGCGCGGACTGCCACAGCCGCAGCGCCAGGCCGACCGCCGCGGCCTCCTCGCCGGTGAGGGTGATCTCGGGCAGCTCGTAGTCGGCGCGGGCGATGCGGTAGCCGTCCTCGGTGTCGAAGACGCTGGTGCGGCCGGTCTCCAGCGGGACGCCGATCTCACGCAGCTCGGCCTTGTCCCGCTCGAACATGCGCTTGAACGCCTCGTCGGCCCGCTCCGTGCCGTCGTCGGGCTCGTAGCCGGGGACCGTGTCGCGGATCTTCGCCGCCGACACGTACTGCCGGGTGCCGAGCAGGGCGATGACCAGGTTGACCAGTCGTTCTGCCCGCTTGGCTGCCACGCGCACAGGCTAGTGCCCTGGCCCTCCGGCCTCCCCGGCGATCGGCTGACTAACCTGCCCCGGTGACCAGCGACTCCTCCCCCGTGCCCGGCAGCCGGATCCGCTGGCGCCGCGGCCGGGTCACCGAGCTCGGCCGGTCCTGGCGGGACGCCCAGGAGATGACCGTCGAGGTGGACGGCGACGGGACGCTCCGGGCGCTGGCCCACCCCTCGGTCGTCGGCTCCCCCCGGGTCGGGGACGACGTGCTGCTCAACACCACCGCGTGGGCGCAGCGGCTGGGCACCGGCGGCTACGCGCTGGTCGTCGCCGTCCCCGACCGGCTGCCGGCCGACCCGACCGGCCCCGGACACCTGGTGAAGGGCCGGTACACGCCGCTGCAGGTGACCGTGCAGGGCGTGGACGAGCAGGACACCGAGCACCACCAGCTGATCGCCGAGGCCGAGGACCTGGGCGGCATGCCGGTGGTCGTGGCGGACCTGCACTCGGCGCTGCCCGCGGTCCTCGCCGGGGTGCAGGCCACCGACCCGGCGCTGCGGGTCGCCTACGTGATGACCGACGGCGGGGCGCTGCCGGCGGCGTTCTCCCGCACCCTGGACTCGCTGGCCGACTCGCTGGCCGGGGTGGTGACCGTCGGCCAGGCGTTCGGCGGGGACCTGGAGGCGGTCACCGTGCACACCGGGCTGCTGGCCGCCCGGCACGTGCTGCACGCCGACGTCACGATCGTCACCCAGGGCCCGGGCAACCTCGGCACCGGGACGCCGTGGGGCTTCTCCGGGGTGGCCGCCGGTGAGGCCTGCAACGCGGTGCACGTGCTGGGCGGGCAGACCGTGGGGGCGCTGCGGATCTCCGAGGCCGACCCGCGGCCCCGGCACCGCGGGGTGTCCCACCACTCGCTGACCGCGTTCGGGCGGGTGGCGCTCGGCGGGGTGTACCTGGTGGCCCCCCGCGGGCTGGGCTCGGAGCTGGGCAGCCAGGTCGAGGAGGACCTGGCGGGCCAGCCGCAGCGCAACCCGATCGAGTGGGTCGACAGCGACGGGCTGGAGACGGCGCTGCGGGACGTCGGCGTCCCGCTGTCGACGATGGGCCGTGGGCTCGACGAGGACCGTGCCTACTTCCTGGCCGCAGCGGCTGCCGGCCGGTACGCGGCTCAGCTGACCCTGTTCGGTCCACTGTCGGCCTGACCTGCGGACCTCCCACCCCGGTGTCCGCCCGGGCTCGCACCTGTCCCTCCAGCTGCGAGTCCGCGCCCGTCAGGGAACAGCTTCAAGTGGCCGGCACCCCGACGTCAGCCGTCCGTCGGGGCCGTCGCTGTCACTGCTGAGCTCTTCCTGTCGGAAGGGCGACGCGCTCTGTTGGGCATAACGGTTGTATGTCCCGGAAGGGCGCAGATGGCGGGCGATGTCGGAACGGTGTCATCCGCCGTCGTCGGGGTCTGTCCGCGCGCCGACGGAGCGTCGCGACAGTTGGGGATAACGGTAGGTGTGAGATCTTCGGGTGCCCCTTGGTCGTGGGTCCGCTCCCCGAGGCGAAGCCGACCAGCACGGCGATCCGACACCGAGCCCTCCCCGTCGCCGGCCATGGATCTGCCCTGGCGGCACCCGCCGGGTCCTGCAGTTGGTCGGCGCGCCCTGGGTCGGGCGGCCACCCCGGCGGCACCACTCCCTCGCCCCGGGCTGGGTCGGCGACCGGTTGGGCCCCTCTCCCTGGCACCGCTCCCCCGGTTCGGGCCTCCTGCCCCACGCCAAGCGTCATCCCATTCGCTGCGCACGGACGTGCGTGGCGACCCGCCATGTCTCCGGCCGCCTGGAGGACCGGTTGCATGCAGGGCGCCCTTGTCCACCGGCGCGGTCGGTGCGGGTGAGCCGTTCATGAGCCGCCAGTTGGGGATAACGGCGGACAACCGAGGGCGACGCCGGCCGGCATCTGGCGGCCACCAGCGCGCCTCGTCCACCGACGCGACCAGGGCGTCGGTCAGCCGTTCGAGCTGCGTGGCTCAGGTCGATCCGGGGAACGTCGGCCGCACGTACCGCCCCCGCGGCGAAGCGGCTGACCGGGTACCGGTCCGGGGGCCCGCTGCCCCGCTCAGCGCAGGCCGGAGGTGCCCACCTGCCGTTCCGGACCTGCTGGAGGCACAGCCGCCGGCGGCCTGGGCCGGACGGCAGGAGTTCCGCGCGGCTCCCACCGCGCAGCGGCGCCTACATCGACGCGATCAGCTTCTCCACCCGCTCGTCGACGGCCTTGAACGGGTCCTTGCAGAGGACGGTCCGCTGGGCCTGGTCGTTGAGCTTGAGGTGCACCCAGTCGACGGTGAAGTCGCGCCGCTTCTCCTGCGCCCGGCGGATGAACTCGCCGCGCAGCTTGGCCCGGGTGGTCTGTGGCGGCACGTTCTTGGCCTCGAAGATCGCCGGGTCGTGGGTCACCCGGTCGACCTGCCCGGCGTTCTCCAGCAGGTAGTAGAGCCCCCGACCGCGGCGGATGTCGTGGTAGGCGAGGTCCATCTGGGCCACCCGCGGGCTGGACAGCGGGAGGTCCCGCTTGCCCCGGTACCGCTCGATGAGCTGGTACTTGATGGCCCAGTCGATCTCGCGGTCGATCAGGCTCAGGTCGCCGCCGTCGATGGCCTTGAGGGTGCGCCCCCACAGCTCGAGCATCTGCCGGTGCACCGGCCCGTAGCCCTCGCGCTCGACGAACTCGGCGGCCCGGTCGTGGTACTCCTGCTGGATCTCCAGCGCGGACATCTCCCGGCCGTTGGCCAGCCGCACCTTGCGCCGCCCGGTCATGTCGTGGCTGATCTCGCGGATCGCCCGGATCGGGTTCTCCAGCGTCATGTCCCGCAGCACGACGCCCTGCTCGATCATCCGCAGCACCAGGTCGGTGATGGTGACCTTGAGCAGCGTCGTCGTCTCGCTCATGTTGGAGTCGCCGACGATCACGTGCAGCCGCCGGTAGCGCTCGGCGTCGGCGTGCGGCTCGTCGCGGGTGTTGATGATCGGCCGGGAGCGGGTGGTGGCGCTGGAGACGCCCTCCCAGATGTGCTCGGCGCGCTGGCTGACGCAGTAGACGGCACCGCGGGGGGTCTGCAGGACCTTGCCCGCGCCGACGACCATCTGCCGGCTCACCAGGAACGGGATCAGCACGTCGGCCAGCCGGCTGAACTCGCCGTGCCGGCCGACGAGGTAGTTCTCGTGGCAGCCGTAGCTGTTGCCGGCCGAGTCGGTGTTGTTCTTGAACAGGTAGATGTCGCCGGTGACGCCCTCTTCGTTCAGGCGCTGCTCGGCATCGATCATCAGGCCCTCGAGGATCCGCTCCCCCGCCTTGTCGTGGACGACGAGCTCGGTGACGTCGTCGCACTCGGCGGTGGCGTACTCGGGGTGGCTGCCCACGTCGAGGTACAGCCGGGAGCCGTTCCGCAGGAACACGTTGGAGCTGCGTCCCCAGGAGACGACGCGGCGGAACAGGTAGCGCGCCACCTCATCAGGTGAGAGGCGTCGCTGCCCCTTGAAGGTGCACGTGACGCCGTACTCGGTCTCGATGCCGAAGATCCGTCGTTCCACCCCGCTCAGCCTAGGCGTCCGCGGCGCGCTCGGCTCGTGTCCCGAGCGCGCCGCGCCGCTCACTGGTCTCGGGTCGTGCTGTCGCCGTCGGTGCCGCCGCCGACGCCGTCCTGGGTGCCCGGCTGGACGGACGCCTGCTCGGCACCTCCGGCGGTGTCGACCGCCGCCGGGTCACCCAGGCCCGGCGGGGTGCCCGGTGCCGGAGCGCTGGGCGCATGGCCGGTGGCCACCTCGGCCGGCGCTGCCTCCTCGGGGGCCGGCTGGTCGGCGAGCAGTGCGGCCAGCGCGGCGCCCACGACCCGGCGGAAGGCCCGCTTGGGACGGCGCCGGTCCAGGACGGCGACCTCGATCTGCTCGGCGGGGAGCTGCTCGTGCCCTCCCCCGTTGGCCGCCGTCGCCGGGCTGACCGCGGACAGCGCCTGCACGCCCACCCGCAGCGCCTCGGCGAGGCCGAGACCGTGGGTGAAGTGCTGCCGCAGGTTCGCGGTGACCGCGTCGGCCTGACCGCCCATGACGACGAAGTCGGGTTCGTCGACGATCGACCCGTCGAAGGTCAGCCGGTAGAGCTGGTCGGACTCCGGGGTGTCGCCGACCTCGGCGACGCACAGTTCCACCTCGAAGGGCTTCATCTGCTGGGTGAAGACCTCACCGAGGGTCTGCGCGTAGGCGTTGGCGATGACCCGGCCGGTGACGTCACGGCGGTTGTAGGAGTAGCCGCGGACGTCGGCCAGCCGGATGCCGGCGACCCGCAGGCTCTCGAACTCCGAGTACCGGCCGACGGCGGCGAAGCCGATCCGGTCGTAGAGCTCGCTGACCTTGTGCAGGGTGGAGCTGGGGTTCTCGGCGATGAACAGGACGCCGTCGGCGTAGGTGAGCACGGCGACGCTGCGACCGCGGGAGATGCCCTTGCGGGCGTACTCCGAGCGGTCCCGCATGACCTGTTCGGCGGAGGCGTAGTACGGCATGGTCATGGCTCAGCCCTCCCGCTCGGCGGCGGCCCGGTCGGCGACGATCGCCTCGGCGACGGCGGCGACCTCGTCGTCGGTCAGTCGGACCGCGCCCTCGGCGTCGACCCGGTACACGATCGGGTAGAGCCGCCGGACGGGATCAGGACCACCGGTGGCGGAGTCGTCGTCGGCGGCGTCATAGAGGGCCTCGACGAGAGCGCGGGTGGCGGCGTCGGCGGACAGGCCCGAGCGCCACGTCTTCTTCAGCGAGTTCTTGGCGAACAGCGAGCCGGAGCCGACCGAGGCGTAGCCGCGCTCCTCGTAGTTCCCGCCGGTGACGTCGTAGCTGAAGATCCGGCCGGGGCTCGCACCCTCGGCGGCGTCGAGGTCGTACCCGGCGAAGAGCGGGACGACGGCCAGGCCCTGCATCGCCGCGCCGAGGTTGCCGCGGATCATGCCGGCGAGGCGGTTGGCCTTGCCGTCGAGGGACATCGTCATCCCCTCGATCTTCTCGTAGTGCTCGAGCTCGACCTGGTACAGCCGGACCATCTCGATCGCGATGCCCGCGGCGCCGGCGATGCCGATGACCGACCAGGAGTCCGCGGCGTAGACCTTCTCGATGTCACGGCTGGAGATGAGGTTGCCCATGGTCGCCCGCCGGTCGCCGCCCATCAGGACGCCGCCGTCGAAGGTGACCGAGACGATCGTGGTGCCGTGCGGGGCGAGCTCTGCGACCGACACCGCCGGCAGGGTGCGTCGGCCGGGCAGCAGGTCGGGGGCGGCAGTGCCCAGGAAGTCGGTGAACGAAGAGCCCACCCGGTCCAGATAGGCGGGGGTGAACCCGCTCCGGGCAGCTGACGTGTCGCTCACCCATCCACCTCTCTCGCCGCCGGCAGTGCGCGGCCTCGACTGCACAGATCCGTCCGTCGAGTGCCCGGCGGACGTCGTCGTGACCCTACCGGCGGGGAGCCGACTCGGCCGCTGACCTGCTGCCGACGCTGCGCCAGCGGCCGCGGACGCTCCAGTCGCTGCTCGTCACGGTGCTCCTCGACGTAGTCGGCGGCCGCCCGAAGGAGTTCCGGGTCATCCCGGTACAGCCCGAGCCCGAAGTTGCATCGCTGGCAGAGCAAGGACCGGATCTTGCCCGACCCATGGTCATGATCCAGGTGTTCAGGGCTTTGATCGCCACAGATGGCACAGCGATCTGACTGAGCGCGCCGCAACTGGTCGACCTGAGACCTGCTCATCCCGTACCTGCGCCGCCAGTAGGTCTCGTTCTGGGAGCGGCGCTTGCAGGCGAGACACGTGCTCCCGAACCCCGATGACTGCCCCGAGTTCCGCGAGTAGTTCTCGTGGGACACCGCTTGCCGGCAGCTCGGACACCAGCGGAAACCATCCGGAACCCAGGAGAGGTCTCGCACCTCCAGCCCTTGCGCTGCTCGCGATCGCCGGTACCACTCACCGTTGCGCCGGCGATTACACGGCAAGCAGTAGAAGGAGAGCCCGTCCGGCTGCGTCCGATTACGCCCGAACGCATTCGCTGGCTTGTCTTCGCCGCAGGCCGGACACGTCTTCACGTCAGTGACTCAGCGTGCCGAGACGATCACTGACCGCCCTTCTGAACGTAGGAGCGCACGAACTCCTCCGCGTTCTCCTCCAGCACCCCGTCGATCTCGTCCAGGAGGGAGTCGACGTCCTCGGTGACCTCCTTGGTGCGCTCGGAGACGTCGGTGTCGACCGACGCCTCGACCTCCTCGGTCTCCTCGCGCGACCGCGTGGCCCGCTGCTGCCCGCCGGTGTCCCTGGTGGCCATCTCGTCCTCCTGAGCTCGGTGCTGGGTCGGTACTGGAGCTGAAGCTACCCGCGTGGTGTGACAGTTCGCCGTCGTCGCGCCGTGGAGGGGAAAAGCCGTCGGCCGCGTCGGCCCGCGCCGCCTACGGTCACCCGGTGGCCGAGGACTCCGCGCTCTCCGGGCTGGTCGTCCTCGTCCCCGAGGCGGAGCCGGTCATCGGCCGGCAGCGGCAGCTGCTGGACGAGAACGCCTCGCAGGGAGCCCCGGCCCACGTGACCGTGCTCTTCCCCTTCGCCCCGCCGTCCGCGCTGGACGAGTCGACTCTTGCCGCGATCGGCGCAGCCGTCGCCAGCGTGCCCGCCTTCGACCCCGAGTTCCGGCGGACCGCCTGGTTCGGCGACGACGTCTTGTGGCTCGCCCCCGAGGACCCCCAGCCCTTCCGCGAGCTCACCGGCCGGCTGCACGCCGCCTTCCCGCAGCACCCGCCGTTCGAGGGGCGGTTCCCCGACGCGGTCCCGCACCTGACGGTCGGCCACCGGCACTCCCGGCCGCTGCTCGAGGCGGCCGAACGCGAGGTCCTGGCCGAGCTGCCGGTCAGCGGCCGCGCGACCGAGGTCGTCCTGCTCGCGCGGGACGCACCCGGCGACCGGTGGGCGGTCCGGGCGACGTTCCCCCTCGGGTGCGGGCTCAGCCCCCGGTGATCGTGTCCACGAGCTCCACCGCCGACGACGTCGAGTCGAACAGCGCACCCACGTGCTCGCGGGTCCCGCGCAGCGGCTCCATGGTCGGGATGCGCACCAGGTTCTCCCGGCCGACGTCGAAGACGACCGAGTCCCAAGAGGCCGCCGCGACCTGGGCGGGGTAGCGCCGCAGGCACTCGCCGCGGAAGAAGGCCCGGGTGTCGGTCGGCGGGTGGGTCATCGCGCGGGTGACCTCCTCGTCGGTGAGCAGCCGCTGCATCGAGCCGCGGGCGACCAGCCGGTGGTACAGCCCCTTGTCCGGCCGCACGTCGGAGTACTGCAGGTCGACGAGCTTGAGCCGGGCGTCCCCCCACTGCAGGCCGTCGCGCTGCCGGTAGCCCTCCAGCAGCCGCAGCTTGGCCGGCCAGTCCAACCGGTCGGCCAGCCGCATCGGGTCGACGCTGAGGTCCTCGAGCACCTCGGCCCACCGCCGCAGCACGTCCGCGGTCTGCTCGTCGTCGGCGCCGGTGGCCGCGACGAACCGCTGGGCCATGCCCAGGTACTCCTGCTGCACCTCGATGGCGGTCAGCCGCCGCCCGTCGCGCAGCCGCACCCGGTGGGTCAGCGAGGGGTCGTGGCTGATCGCCCGCAGCGCGTCCACCGGGTCCTCGATCGTGAGGTCCCGCGTGAGCGCCTTGGCCTCGATCATCGCCAGGACCAGCGACGCCGTCCCGACCTTGAGGTACGTGGACAGCTCGGCGAGGTTGGCGTCCCCGATGATCACGTGCAGCCGGCGGTACTTGTCGGCGTCGGCGTGCGGCTCGTCCCGGGTGTTGATGATCGGTCGCTTGAGGGTCGTCTCCAGCCCGACCTCGACCTCGAAGAAGTCGGCCCGCTGGGAGAGCTGGAACCCCTGGGTGCGCCCCTCGGTGCCGATGCCCACCCGGCCGGCGCCGGCGAACACCTGGCGGGTCACGAAGAACGGGATGAGGCCGCGGATGATGTCGATGAACGGCGTCCGGCGGTCCATCAGGTAGTTCTCGTGCGAGCCGTACGAGGCGCCCTTGCCGTCGGTGTTGTTCTTGTACAGCTGGATGGGCTGGGTGCCGGGGACCCGGGCCGCGCGGCGGGCCGCCTCGGCCATGATCTTCTCCCCCGCCTTGTCCCAGAGGACCACGTCGCGCGGGTTGGTCACCTCCGGCGTCGAGTACTCCGGGTGCGCGTGGTCGACGTAGAGCCGGGCGCCGTTGGTCAGGATGACGTTGGCCATCCCGGCGTCGTCATCCAGGTCGTTGTGGTCCAGCGCGCTCGCCGGCGACAGGTCGAACCCGCGGGCGTCGCGCAGCGGCGACTCCTCCTCGAAGTCCCACCGCGGCCGCCGGGGCGTCGGCGCCTCGGCCACGGCCCAGGCGTTCACCACCTGGCTGGACAGCGTCGTCGGGTTCGCACCCGGCTGCCCCGGCACGGAGATCCCGTACTCGAGTTCGGTGCCCATCACCCGTCGCACGCTCATGGGGCCAGGTTAGGCGGCGCGGGGAACGGGCCGGTGACCGGCGGACCAACGCGGACCGGCCCCCGCCGCGAGGTGCGACGAGGGCCGGTCCAGGTGCCGCGGGTTACAGGTACTGGCCGGTGTTGGTGGCGGTGTCGATCGCCCGGCCGCTCTCCGGGCCCTTGCCGCTGATGAGCGTGCGGATGTAGACGATCCGCTCGCCCTTCTTGCCCGAGATCCGCGCCCAGTCGTCGGGGTTGGTCGTGTTGGGCAGGTCCTCGTTCTCCTTGAACTCGTCCACGCACGCGGCCATCAGGTGCCCGACCCGAAGGCCCCCGACGCCGGTCTCCAGCCGGTCCTTGATCGCCATCTTCTTGGCCCGGTCGACGATGTTCTGCAGCATCGCGCCGGAGTTGAAGTCCTTGAAGTACAGGACCTCCTTGTCACCGTTGGCGTAGGTGACCTCCAGGAAGCGGTTCTCCTCGGTCTCGGTGTACATCCGCTCGACGGTGCTCTGGATCATCCCGGCGATCGTCGCCTCACGGCTGCCGCCGTGCTCGGCCAGGTCGTCGGTGTGGATCGGCAGCGTCGTCGTCAGGTACTTGCTGAAGATGTCCCGGGCAGCCTCGGCGTCGGGCCGCTCGATCTTGATCTTCACGTCCAGCCGGCCGGGCCGCAGGATGGCCGGGTCGATCATGTCCTCGCGGTTGGAGGCGCCGATGACGATGACGTTCTCCAGCCCCTCGACGCCGTCGATCTCGCTGAGCAGCTGCGGGACGATCGTGCTCTCCACGTCGGAGGACACCCCGGACCCGCGGGTCCGGAAGATGGAGTCCATCTCGTCGAAGAAGACGATGACCGGCGTGCCCTCGCTGGCCTTCTCCCGGGCCCGCTGGAACACCAGGCGGATGTGCCGCTCGGTCTCCCCGACGTACTTGTTGAGCAGCTCGGGGCCCTTGATGTTGAGGAAGAAGGACTTCCCCTGGCTCGTGTCGTTGTCGCCGTTCATCTCGGCGACCTTCTTGGCCAGCGAGTTGGCCACCGCCTTGGCGATCAGCGTCTTGCCGCACCCGGGCGGCCCGTAGAGCAGGATGCCCTTCGGCGGCCGCAGCTCGTACTCGTGGAACAGGTCGGCGTGCAGGAACGGCAGCTCGACCGCGTCGCGGATCTGCTCGATCTGCCGGGACAGGCCACCGATGTCGGTGTAGTCGATGTCGGGGACCTCTTCGAGGATGAGCTCCTCGACCTCGCTCTTGGGGATTCGCTCGTACACGTAGCCCGACCGGGTCTCCAGCAGCAGCGAGTCACCGCTGCGCAGCGGCTGGCCCTCCAGGGAGTCGGCGAGCCAGACCACCCGCTCCTCGTCGGTGTGCCCGATGACCAGCGCCCGGCGTGGGATGCCCGGCACCGGCTCGAGCAGCTCCTTGAGCATGACCACGTCGCCGGCCCGCTCGAAGCCGCGCGCGGCCACCACGTTCATCGCCTCGTTGAGCATGACCTCCTGGCCGTGCAGGAGCTCCTCGACCTCGATCGTCGGGGACACCGACACCCGCAGCTTGCGGCCGCCGGTGAACACGTCGACGGTGCCGTCCTCGAACCGCTCCAGGAAGATGCCGTAACCGGAGGGCGGCTGGCCGAGCCGCTCGACCTCCTCCTTGAGCGTGACCAGCTGCTCGCGCGCCTCGCGCAACGTGCCGGCCAGCTTGTCGTTGCGCTCGGACAGGAAGGCCGCGCGGCCCTCTGCCTCGGCCAGCCGCTCCTCCAGCGCGCGCACCTGGCGCGGGCTGTCGGACACCTTGCGTCGCAGCAGCCCGATCTCCTCCTCGAGGTAGGAGATCTGGCTGATCAGCGAGGCGACGTCACGCTCACGTCGCGCTCGGAACTCGTCGGGACCCACGGTCATCGCGCACCTCCGCACACCATCGGGGGCCAGGGAGCCAATCTATACACGCGAGCCCCGACGTCGCCGCACCCTGCGCGACGCCCGCGTCCGATGGTCCTCGACGTCATCCCCCCGACATCGGACAGCAAACGACAGTGCGGTCAGACCAGCTTCTTGCGGCGCTGCCGCATCGGCGCGACGGCCCCCTCGGCGAGCCGCCGGGCGGTGACGAGGAAGGCGGTGTGGGCGACCATCCGGTGCTCGGGCCGGACGGCGAGGCCCTCGGCGTGCCAGGGGCGCAGCAGCGTCTCCCAGGCGTACGGCTCGGTCCACACGCCCTGCGCCCGCAGCCCCTCCACGTAGGCCGACAGCTGCGTCGTCGTGGCCACGTACCCGACGAGGACGCCGCCGGGCCGCAGCGCGGCGGCGACGGTGGGCAGCACCGCCCAGGGCTCGAGCATGTCCAGGACGACGCGGTCCACCACCTCGGCGGCCGGGTGCTGGTCGAGGTCGCCCAGCCGCAGCGACCAGTTGGCCGGCACCTCGCCGAAGAACGCCCCGACGTTGCCTCGCGCGACGTCGGCGAAGTCCTCCCGCCGCTCGTAGCTGGTCAGCGTGCCGTGCTCCCCGACGGCGCGCAGCAGCGAGCAGCTCAGCGCACCGGACCCGGCGCCGGCCTCGAGCACCCGCATGCCGGGGCCGATGTCGCCGAACCCGACGATCTGCGCGGCGTCCTTGGGGTAGATGACCTGCGCCCCGCGGGGCATGGACAGCACGAAGTCGGCCAGCAGCGGGCGCAGCGCCAGGTACCCGGTGTTCGCGGTCGAGTGGACGACCGACCCCTCGGGCGCACCGATCAGCTCGTCGTGGCTGATCGCGCCGCGGTGGGTGTGGAACTCCTTGCCCGGGGTCAGCACGACGGTGTGGTGCCGGCCCTTGGGGTCGGTCAGCTGCACCCGGTCACCCACCCGGAAGGCCCCCTCGACCGGCTCGGGAGCCTCGGTCGGCGCGGGCTCCCCGGCGACCACGACCGGCTCCAGCGGCACCTCGGCGAGCACCTCGCCCGGGGTCGGGGTCTCGTCGGCCGGGTGCTGCTGCTGTACGTCCACGTGAGAGGAGGGTACGGACGGCGATCAGCGGCGCTCCCGGCGCGCACACGCGGGAATGTCGGAGGGTCCACCTAGCCTCGGGTCCATGACGGTGACGCTGGAGACCGAGCAGACCGTGGACACCGCTGCGGAGCGGGCGACGGCGGCCGACACGGCCCCTCGCCGCCCGTCCCTCTCCCCCTCCCGGGCCGCCGACTTCAAGACCTGCCCGCTGCTGTACCGCTTCCGCACCATCGACCGGCTGCCGGAGAAGAAGTCGCGGGCCGCGGTGCGGGGCACGCTGGTGCACGCCGTGCTGGAGAAGCTCTACGACCTCCCGCCGGCCGAGCGCACCGTCGAGGCGGCCCAGACCCTGGTCGCGCCGGCCTGGGCGGAGCTGCGCGCCGAGCCGGGCATCGCCGAGCTCTTCGAGGTCACCGAAGGGGCAGAGGGCGCTGAGGGCGCTGAGCCGGCCGGGCCCGCGGGCGACGGGGGCCTGGAGGCGTGGCTCGCCTCGGCCGGGCAGCTGGTGGAGACCTACTTCCGGTTGGAGGACCCGACCCGCATCCAGCCGGACGGCCGGGAGGAGCTGGTCGAGGTCACGTTGCCCGACGGGCTGCTGCTCCGCGGCTTCGTCGACCGGCTCGACGTCGCCCCCACCGGTGCCCTGCGGGTCGTGGACTACAAGACCGGTGCGGTGCCGCGGGAGGCGTTCGAGGCCAAGGCGCTGTTCCAGATGAAGTTCTACGCACTGGTGCTGTGGCGCACCCGCGGGGTGGTCGCCGCGCAGCTGAAGCTGCTCTACCTCAAGGACGGCGACGCGCTCACCTACTCCCCCGACGAGGCCGAGCTGCTGCGCTTCGAGCGGACCCTGCAGGCGATCTGGGCGGCGATCGAGCGGGCCGTGGCCACCGGCGACTTCCGGGCGAACAAGACCCGGCTGTGCAGCTGGTGCGACCACCAGGCGCTCTGCCCCGCGTTCGGCGGGACCCCGCCGCCCTTCCCGGCCGACGCAGCCGCGGCCGCCGGCTGGCGCACGACCCTCCCGGTCACCCCCGCCTGACCCGGCTCAGCGGCGCGCCGGGTCTCTCGGGCGGGCGGGCTCAGGCAGGCAGTTCGAGCGGCTCGCCGGCGCCCAGCAGCTCCTCAAGGTCGCCGACGGTGAGGCCGACGAGGGTCCCCCGCAACACCAGACCGGGCCGCGGATCCAGTGACTGTAACGAGGGCACGCCCAGCACGACCGCACCCGCGGCCAGGCCGGCGGTCACCCCGACCGCCGAGTCCTCGACCACGAGGCTCGACCCGGGGTCGACCCCCAGGGCGGCCATCGCCTGCCGGTAGGGCGCGGGGTCGGGCTTGCGGGCCGGCACCTCGTCGCCGCAGACGGTGACGTCGAACGGCGGGTGACCGAGCTCGGCGGTGAACCGGTCCAGCACGATGCTCGCGATCCGGCGCGCCGTCGTCGTCACCAAGGCCGTCGCCACACCGGCGTCCCGGACGGCGGTCAGCAGCTCCCGGGCGCCGGGACGCCAGGGGACGCCGCGGCTGCTCATCAGGGCCGCGGTCCGGTCCTCCACCCACCGGGCGTCCTCGGCGTGCTGCTGCTCGGTGCGGGTGGTGCCCAGGTCGGCGTACAGGATCCCCATGGCCACCGGCATGGAGGTGCCGACCGTGCGCCCCCGGGCGCCGTCGGACAGCTCCCCGCCCAACTGCCCGGCGAGTTCGGACAACGCCTCGCCCCACAGCTCCTCGGTCTCCACCAGCGTGCCGTCCATGTCGAACAGCACAGCCTCCAGTGGCTGTAAGCCCCGGTTCAGAGGCTCACCCTGAGCCTGCGAAGGGTGAGGGGAAGCGGGGTGTTTCACTCGTCCTCGGTCCGGTAGCCCAGGTTCGGGGAGAGCCACTTCTCGGCCTCGTCGACGGTCCAGCCCTTGCGGCGGGCGTAGTCCTCGACCTGGTCCCGGCCGAGCCGGCCGAGCACGAAGTACCGCGACCGCGGGTGGGAGAAGTACAGCCCGCTCACCGAGGCGCCGGGCCACATCGCCATGCTCTCGGTCAGCTGGATGCCGGTCGCGGCCTCGACGTCGAGCAGCTCCCAGATCGTCTGCTTCTCGGTGTGCTCCGGGCACGCCGGGTAGCCGGGCGCGGGGCGGATCCCGGTGTAGGACTCGGCGAGCAGCCCGTCGGCGTCGAGGTGCTCGTCGGGGGCGTAGGCCCAGAACTCCTTGCGGACCCGCTCGTGCAGCCGCTCGGCGAAGGCCTCGGCGAGCCGGTCGGCCAGCGACTCCAGCAGGATCGCGTTGTAGTCGTCGTGGTCGGCCTTGAACCGGGCCACCTTCTCCGCCGAGCCGAGTCCGGCGGTGACCGCGAACGCCCCGACGTGGTCCCGCAGCCCGGTGGTCCTCGGCGCCACGAAGTCGGCCAGCGACATGCGGGCCGAGCCGTCGCGGCCCTCGGTCTGCTGGCGCAGCTGGTGCAGGGTGGCGCGCACAGCTGTGCGCGAGTCGTCGGCGTAGACCTCGATGTCCTCGCCGTCCACCTGGTTGGCCGGGAAGAGCCCGAACACGCCGCTGGCGCGCAGCCACCTCTCCTCGATCAGCTGGTCGAGCATCGCCTGCGCGTCCTCGTACAGCCGGCGGGCGGCCTCGCCGCTGGCCGGGTTGTGCAGGATGTCGGGGAACCGGCCCCGCATCTCCCAGGCGTGGAAGAAGGGCTGCCAGTCGATGTACCCGCGCAGCTCGTCCAGCGGGTAGTCGGTGAACGTCCGGACGAACTGGGTCGCCGTGCCGTGCAGGTGGTCGCAGTCCGGCCCGCTGCACACGTCGTGGGCCTGCTGGAGCAGCATCCGCGGCCGCGGCGGGGAGTAGTCGGCCCAGTCGATCGCCGGGGCCTGGGCGCGGGCGGTGGCCAGCGGCAGCAGCGTGCGGGTGTCGGAGCGGGCGGCGTGCCGCTCGCGCAGCGCGGCGTAGTCGGCCTCGGTCTCGGCGAGCAGCCGGGGGCGCTGCTCGTCCGACAGCAGCGAGGCGACGACCGGCACCGACCGCGAGGCGTCCTTCACCCAGATCACCGGGCCGTGGTACTTGTGCGCCACCTTCACCGCGGTGTGCGCCCTCGAGGTGGTGGCCCCGCCGATCAGCAACGGGACGTCGAAGCCCTGCCGCTCCATCTCCGCGGCGAGGTTGACCATCTCGTCCAGCGACGGCGTGATCAGCCCGGAGAGCCCGATGACGTCGGCGCCCTCGGCCTTGGCGGCGTCCAGGATCTTCTGCGCGGGCACCATCACGCCCAGGTCGACGACGTCGTAGTTGTTGCACTGCAGGACGACGCCGACGATGTTCTTGCCGATGTCGTGGACGTCGCCCTTGACGGTGGCCATGACGACCTTGCCGTTGCTGCGCTCGGCGTCGCCGGGCTGCTTCTCCGCCTCGATGTAGGGGATCAGGTGGGCGACGGCCTTCTTCATCACCCGGGCGGACTTGACCACCTGGGGCAGGAACATCTTCCCGGCGCCGAACAGGTCGCCGACGACGTTCATCCCGTCCATCAGCGGGCCCTCGATCACCTCGATCGGCCGGCCGCCGCGGGCGCTGATCTGCTGGCGCAGCTCCTCGGTGTCCTCGGTGACGTGCGCGTCGATGCCCTTGACCAGCGCGTGGGTGATCCGCTCCGCCACCGGCAGCGACCGCCACTCCTCGGTGGCGACCTCCTGCACCGACCCGTCGCCGGCGAAGTCCCCGGCGATCTCCAGCAGCCGCTCGGTCGAGTCCGGGCGGCGGTTGAGGACGACGTCCTCGATCCGCTCCCGCAGCAGCTCGGGCACCTCGTCGTAGACCTCGAGCGCGCCGGCGTTGACGATCGCCATGTCCAGGCCGGCGCGGATCGCGTGGTACAGGAAGACGGCGTGGATCGCCTCGCGGACCTTGTTGTTGCCGCGGAAGGAGAACGACACGTTCGAGATGCCGCCGGAGACCAGCGCGCCGGGCAGGTTCTGCTTGATCCACCGGGTCGCCTCGATGAAGGCCAGCCCGTAGTCGGCGTGCTCCTCGATGCCGGTGGCCACGGCGAAGACGTTCGGGTCGAAGATGATGTCCTCGGCCGGGAAGCCGACGTCCGTGGTCAGGATGTCGTAGGCCCGGCGGCAGATCTGCTGCCGCCGCTGGAGGGTGTCGGCCTGGCCGTCCTCGTCGAAGGCCATCACGACGACCGCGGCGCCGTACTTGCGGCACAGCCGGGCCTCGCGGACGAACTCCTCCTCGCCGTTCTTCATCGAGATGGAGTTGACGATCGCCTTACCCTGGACGTTCTTCAGGCCGGCCTCGATGACGTCGAACTTCGAGGAGTCGATCATCGCCGGCACCCGGGAGATGTCCGGCTCGGAGGCGATCAGCTTGGTGAAGCGGTCCATCGCCTCGACGCCGTCGATCATCCCCTCGTCCATGTTGATGTCGATGACCTGCGCGCCGGCCTCGACCTGCTGGCGGGCGACCGCCAGCGCAGCCGGGTAGTCGCCGGCCTTGATCAGGTTCCGGAAGCGGGCCGAGCCGGTGATGTTGGTGCGCTCACCGACGTTGACGAACAGCGAGTCCTCATCGATGGTGACCGGCTCCAGCCCGGACAGCCGCAGTGCCCGCCCGACCTCGACCGGAGTGCGGGGTGCCTTGTCCTGCACCGCCCGGGCGATGGCGGCGATGTGCTCCGGGGTGGTGCCGCAGCAGCCACCGACCAGGTTGACGAAACCTGCGGTGGCGAACTCCTCGAGGATCGCCGCGGTCTCCTCCGGCGCCTCGTCGTACTCGCCGAAGGCGTTGGGCAGCCCGGCGTTCGGGTAGCAGGACACGAACGTGTCGGCGACCCGGGCGACCTCGGCGATGTAGGGCCGCATCTCCTTGGCCCCCAGCGCGCAGTTCAGCCCCACCAGCAGCGGCTGGACGTGCCGCACCGAGTACCAGAACGCCTCGGTGACCTGGCCGGACAGCGTGCGGCCGGAGGCGTCGGTGATGGTCCCGGAGATCATCACCGGCCAGCGGCGGCCGCGCTGCTCGAACAGCGTCTCCAGCGCGAAGACGGCCGCCTTGGCGTTGAGGGTGTCGAAGATCGTCTCGACGAGCAGCACGTCGGAGCCGCCGTCGACCAGCCCGCCGGCCTGCTCCAGGTAGGCCTCGACCAGCTCGTCGTAGCTGACGTTGCGGGCGCCGGGGTCGTTCACGTCCGGGGAGATCGACGCCGTCCGGCTGGTCGGGCCGATCGCGCCGACGACGTAGCGGGGCCGGTCCGGCGTGCGCGCGGTCATCTCGTCGCAGGCGGCGCGGGCCAGTCGGGCCGAGGTGAGGTTCAGCTCGTAGGCCAGGTCGGACATCCCGTAGTCGCCCAGCGAGATGCTCGTGGCGTTGAAGGTGTTGGTCTCGATCAGGTCGGCACCGGCCTCGAGGTACTGCCGATGGATGCCGCTGATGATCTCCGGAGCGGTGATGCTCAGCAGGTCGTTGTTGCCCTGGACGTCGATGGGCCAGTCCGCGAAGCGCTTCCCCCGGTAGCCCGCCTCGTCCGGCCGGTCGCGCTGGATCGCCGTGCCCATCGCCCCGTCGAGCACCATGATGCGCTGGGCCAGCTGCGCGGTGAGCGCTGCGGTGGCGTCCGGTCGGAGCTCGGCGGGGACGGGCGGGGAGAACTCGGGCACGGGGCGGTCCTCGGGCGTCGGTGAGGCACGGTCACGGAGGCGTCCGGCGCCAGGGCCCTGGCAACTCCGACGGGCCTCGGCGCCTCGTCGTCCTCGAACAGCGCTCCCATCGTCCCACTTCCCGTCCACCGGCCCAACACAACCGGCCGCAGCGCGCTCTCCCCGGCGCAGCACAGCGGCCGGTCGGCCAGATCGACGTAGGCTCGCAGGGTGATCGATCCCAAGTCCGTCGCAGACGACCTGCCCGAGCTGGACGGCCCGGTGGTCGTGGTCGCATTCGAGGGGTGGAACGACGCCGGGGACGCCGCCACCGGCGCGGTGGAGCACCTGGAGCTCATCTGGGACGCCGACCTGCTCGCCGCGCTGGACCCCGAGGACTACTACGACTTCCAGGTCAACCGGCCCACCGTGTCGCTGGTCGACGGTGTCGCCCGCCGCCTCGAGTGGCCGACCACCCGGATCTCGGTGACCAAGCCGCCGGGCAGCGACCGGCACGTCGTCCTGATCCGCGGCATCGAGCCGAACATGCGCTGGCGCAGCTTCTGCGACGAGCTCATCGACCTGTGCCAGGACCTCGGCGTCACCACCGTCGTCGCCCTCGGCGCGCTGCTGGCCGACACGCCGCACACCCGGCCCACCCCGGTGAGCGGGTCGGCCTACGACGACGAGTCCGCGGCCCAGTGGGGCGTCGAGACCTCGCGCTACGAGGGGCCGACCGGCATCCTCGGCGTCTTCGCCGACGCCTGCGTGCAGGCCGGCCTGCCCGCGGTGAGCTTCTGGGCCGCCGTGCCGCACTACGTCTCGCAGCCGCCGTCCCCGCGGGCGACCGTGGCGCTGCTGACCCGGGTCGAGGAGGTGCTGGAGGTGGCCGTGCCGCTGGGCACGCTCCCGCAGCAGGCCGACGACTGGGTCAAGACCGTCGACGAGATGGCCGGGGAGGACGACGAGGTCGTCGAGTACGTGCGCTCCCTGGAGGAGCGGGCCACCCAGAGCGACCTGTCCCAGGCCAACGGCGACCAGATCGCCAAGGAGTTCGAGAGGTACCTCCGCCGCAGGGGCAGCTCTCCGAACTGACGGATCTCCGGACCGCCCACCTCGACGGCGCTCTGTCGTCCCGAGTGGGGGCCGGAGGCTCCCGCGCAGGGACGACGCAGCGGCTCCCCGCGGCCGGGTTCGGCACCTGGCCGCGGTGCGGCGCGTCAGCGTCGCGAAGTGAGCAGCGGGCGCATCCGCAGGGACGCCGTGTCGTCGAACAACCGGTCGTGGGTGGCCAGCGCGAACCGGTCGGTCATCCCGGTCACGTAGTCGACGACCTGGGTGACCGCGTCGGCCTCGGTGTCCCGGTAGCTGGCCGGGATCAGCTCGGGGTGCGCGAGGTGGTGGTCGACCAGCTTGCGGATGACGTCGATCGCCACGTTCTTCTGCCCGGCGGCGGTCTCGGACCCGTAGACCCGGGCGAACATGAACGCGCGCAGCTCGGCCATCGCCTCCAGCGCGTCCGGGGCCATGACGACGGCGCCGGTGCTGTTGGCCGCGGACAGGCTGCCCTCGACGACCGCGTCGATCATCGACCCGACCATCGCGCTGCCCGGCTCCCCGAAGACCGTGCGCGTGCGGGTGGGCAGGTCACCGACCCGCAGCACCCCGGCCCGCACCGCGTCGAGCGCGTCGTGGGAGAGGTAGCCGATCCGGTCGGCGTAGCGCACGCACTCACCCTCCCGGGTGGACGGCGGCGGGGCGATCTTCCAGCTGTGCGCCCGCACCCCGTCGCGGACCTCCCAGGTGAGGTTGAGGTCCTCCAGCACCTCGACGATCCGCACGCCCTGGGCGGCGTGGTGCCAGCCGCCGGCGACGTAGGGGTCCAGCGCCTCCTCGCCGATGTGACCGAACGGCGAGTGGCCGACGTCGTGGGCCAGCGCGATCGCCTCGGCCAGCGTCTCGTTCAGCGACAGCGCGGTGGCCAGCGACCGGGCCACCTGGGTGACCTGCAGGGTGTGGGTGAGCCGGGTGACGAAGTGGTCGCCGTCGGGGTGCAGGAAGACCTGGGTCTTGTGCTTGAGCCGGCGGAAGGCCTTGGCGTGCAGGATCCGGTCGCGGTCCCGTTCGAACGCCGTCCGCAGCTCGTCCTCCGGCTCCGGCCGTGCCCGGCCCCGGGTCTGCGCCGAGCGGGTGGCGGCCCGGGCGAGCTGCTCCTCCGCGCGCTCCCTGGCCGCGCGGTCGGCCAGCCGGAACGCGGGCCCTCCCTCGGTCACGGCGCCAGCGCGATGCCGAGCAACGCGTCCACGAGGTCGCGGACCACCGCCGGGGACTGCTCGTCCCAGTCGTCGGTCGCCTGGGCCACGGGTACCCCGCTGCCCGACCGCGCCTCGGCCAGGCTGGCGGCCGCCCAGGCGTCGACGGCGGCGATCGCGCCCGGGGTGTCCAGGTCGTCGGCCAGCCGTTCGCGCACCGCGGCCAGCACCGGGCCGGCGGGGGCGCCGAGGGGCAGGGACACCGCGCGGCGCCAGGTGTCCAGCCGCTGCAGCGCCGCCTCGAGCAGGTCCGGCGTCCAGGCCCGGTCGGTGCGGTAGTGCCCGGACAGCAGCGCCAGCCGGATGGCCATCGGGTCGACGCCCTCACCGCGCAGCCGGGAGACGAAGACCAGGTTGCCCCGGCTCTTGCTCATCTTCTCCCCGTCCAGCCCGATCATCGCGGCGTGCACGTAGGCCTGGGCGAAGGGCTTGGTGGCGGTCAGCGCCTCCGCGTGGACGGCGGAGTACTCGTGGTGCGGGAAGACCAGGTCGCTGCCCCCACCCTGGACGTCGAAGCCGGTCCCGATCGTGTCCAGCGCGATGGAGGCGCACTCGACGTGCCAGCCCGGCCGGCCGGCGACCCCGCGCGGGCCGGGCCAGTTCGGCTCGCCCTCCCGGGCACCGCGCCACAGCAGCGGGTCGAGCCGGTTGCGCTTGCCCGGCCGGTCGGGGTCGCCGCCCCGCTCGGCGGACAGCCGCAGCATCGTCGCCTCGTCGTAGCCGGACTCGGTGCCGAACCCGGGTGCCTGCGAGACGTCGTGGTAGACGTCGCCGGTGCCGTCGTCGAGGGAGTAGGCGAGGCCCGCGTCCCAGAGCGCCTCGACGTGCGCGACGATCCGCGGGATCGCCTCGACCGCGCCGACGTAGTCCTCCGGCGGGAGCACCCGCAGCGCGGTCATGTCCTCCCGGAACAGCGCCGTCTCGCGCATGCCGAGCACGATCCAGTCCTCGCCGTCGCGGTCGGCACGCTCGAAGAGCGGGTCGTCGACGTCGGTGACGTTCTGCACGTAGTGCACGGCGTGCCGGGCGTCCCGCCACACCCGGTTGACCAGGTCGAAGGCCAGGTAGGTGGCGGCGTGGCCGAGGTGGGTGGCGTCGTAGGGCGTGATGCCGCAGACGTACATCCGGGCCGTGCGGCCGGGGGTGGTCTCGACCACCTCACCGCGCGAGGTGTCGAACAACCGGAGGGCAGGGCCGGCACCCGGCAGGGTCGGGAGCAGCGGGGCAGGCCAGGAGAGCACGTCAGGAGCCTAGTTCCGGACGCCGACGGCCGGCACGGGCACCCGATCCCGTCGTACCCCTCCCCTAGCGTCCTGCCCGAGCGACCGGCCGGTCGAGGGGGAGGACGCCCGTGGCACCCGAGGAGCACCTGCAGGTCCTGCGCGAGGAGAACGCCCGGTTCGCCGTGGCGGCCACCGCCGCGCACACCCGGCACGGCTGGCGGGCCCGCGTCCCGGGCTGCCCGGACTGGGACCTCGCCGACCTGGTCTGGCACCTGGCCCAGGTGCAGCACTTCTGGGGCTGGCTGGTCCGCACCCGGGCCACCTCCCCCGCCCGGTACCCCGAGCCGGTCCGACCGGCCGACGACGAGCTGCCCGCGTTCCTGGCCGACCAGGCCCGCGTGCTGGAGGACGCGCTGACCCGGGCGGCGCCCGGCGACCCGGTGTGGACCTGGGCACCCCAGCAGGACGTCGCGTTCGTGCTGCGCCGGCAGGCCCAGGAGGCCACGGTGCACCGGGTCGACGCCGAGCAGGTGCTCGGGGAGGTCACGCCGATCACTCCCGGCGTCGGGCTGGACGGGCTCGACGAGTGGCTGGAGGTCATGGTCCCGGGCACCTTGCCCGACGGCCCCCCGGCCGGTGCCCAGCCGCTGGTCTTCCACGCCGTCGACGCCGACGCCGAGCGCCGTCTCTTCGCCGACTCGGGCGACCTGCCGGTGGCCACCCTCACCGGGCCGGCGGGCGACCTGCTGCTCGCCGCCTGGCGGCGCGTCCCGCTGACCACCGTGACCGTCGACGGGGACGCCGACCGGGCGGCCGAGTTGCTGGCCACCGTCTCCCTGGCCTGACCGACCCCGGCTTTGCATGGTCATGCAGGGTCATGCATACTTCTTGTCGTGTCCAAGGTCCTCACGTCCCTGCCCGTCGGCGAACGCGTCGGGATCGCCTTCTCCGGTGGTCTCGACACCTCGGTGGCGGTGGCCTGGATGCGCGACCGCGGCGCGGTGCCCTGCACCTACACCGCCGACATCGGCCAGGCCGACGAGCCCGACATCGACTCGGTGCCCGGCCGGGCCACGGCCTACGGGGCCGAGATCGCCCGGCTGGTCGACTGCCGGGCCGCCCTCGTCGAGGAGGGGCTGGCCGCCCTGACCTGCGGGGCGTTCCACATCCGCTCCGGCGGTCGCAGCTACTTCAACACCACCCCGCTGGGCCGCGCGGTCACCGGCACCCTGCTGGTGCGCGCCATGCTCGAGGACGGCGTGCAGATCTGGGGCGACGGCTCGACCTACAAGGGCAACGACATCGAGCGGTTCTACCGCTACGGCCTGCTGGCCAACCCGGCGCTGCGGATCTACAAGCCGTGGCTGGACGCCGACTTCGTCACCGAGCTGGGCGGCCGCACCGAGATGTCCCAGTGGCTGGTCGCCCACGGCCTGCCCTACCGGGACAGCGCGGAGAAGGCGTACTCGACCGACGCCAACATCTGGGGTGCCACGCACGAGGCGAAGGCGCTGGAGCACCTGGACGCCAGCGTGGAGATGGTGCAGCCGATCATGGGCGTCCGGTTCTGGGACCCCGAGGTCGAGATCCTGGCCGAGGACGTCACGGTCGGCTTCGAGTACGGGCGGCCGGTCACCCTCAACGGCAAGGAGTTCGACTCCGCCGTCGACCTGGTGCTCGAGGCCAACGCCATCGGCGGGCGGCACGGGCTGGGCATGTCCGACCAGATCGAGAACCGGATCATCGAGGCCAAGAGCCGCGGCATCTACGAGGCACCGGGCATGGCGCTGCTGCACGCCGCCTACGAGCGGCTGGTCAACGCCATCCACAACGAGGACACCCTGGCCAGCTACCACACCGAGGGCCGGCGGCTGGGCCGGCTGATGTACGAGGGCCGCTGGCTGGACCCGCAGGCGATGATGCTGCGCGAGTCGCTGCAGCGCTGGGTCGGCATGGCGGTGACCGGCGAGGTGACGCTGCGGCTGCGGCGCGGCGAGGACTACTCGGTCCTGGACACCAGCGGTCCGGCGTTCAGCTACCACCCGGACAAGCTGTCGATGGAGCGGACCCTGGACTCCGCCTTCGGGCCGCTGGACCGGATCGGCCAGCTGACCATGCGCAACCTGGACATCGCCGACTCCCGCGCCAAGCTGGAGCAGTACGCCCGGATGGGCATGGTCGGCGGCTCCACGCCGACGTCGATCGGCGCGGCGCAGGCCGCGTCCACCGGGCTCATCGACGCCACCCAGGAGGGCGGCGCCGAGGCGATCGCCTCCCGCGGTGGCATCTCCGCCCACGACGAGCTGCTCGACCGGGCCGCCATGGAGTCCGGCACCGACTGACGAAGGACCCTCCTGCCCCCCCACGCCTCGCAGGCTCGGCGCGGGCCCCTGCAGGAGGGCCGTCAGGGCCACGTGGTGGCGTGGCGGTCGAACTCGTCGCCGGTCTGCACGCCGACGACGCAGAACACCAGCCCGGCCGGGTCGGTCATCTGCCAGAACCGGCCCATGTCGGCCAGCCGGCGCGCGCCCAGCCCCTCCAACCGGGCCACCTCCGCCTCGACGTCGTCGGTCTCGATGTCGACGTGCCACCGCGGTGGGGTGCCGGCACCGGTGCGCTGCACCTCCAGGTGGAACCCGTCGGCGAAGGTGCCCAGCGAGCTCCAGTCCTCGTCCGAGGCGTCGGCCGCCACGGGGTGACCGGTGGCTGCGGACCAGAACCCGCGGCCGGCGTCATGGTGCTCCGGGGGCAGGTCGAGCAGCAGGATGGCCAGCCGGCTGCGGTGCGTCACGGCGCCACCCTGTCAGCAGACGTCGGCCGCCAGCAACGCCCGGTTCCGCATCGCACCCCTGTGCTCGGGGCAGCCCGCCACGTGTGCGCCGAACCGCCGTCCTGGCTCACCGCGCGTGCTCCTGGCTCGCGGCACACCGTGAGCCAGGAGCACGGATGATCAGCCGGCCTGATCCCGGGGCAACCGCCTCAGAAGGGCGGCCAGGGCAGCGCGGGCCAGTCGCCGCTGGGCTGCGGGTGCAGCTGGGTGCGCAGCAGGTCGGCGACGCGCTGCTGGGTGCGCCGCACCTCCCGGCGGGTGAGGTGCTCGTGCAGCTGCTCCCCCAGCTCGCCCCGCAGGTCCTCGGCCAGCCGCTCGAGCACGGCCAGGTGCTCCAGCAGCAGCGGGCGGCCCGCCCAGCGCCACAGCAGGGTGCGCAGCTTCGGGTCGACGGAGAAGCAGATCCCGTGGTCGACGCCGTACACGTGGCCGTCGGTCATCGGGATGATGTGGCCGCCCTTGCGGTCGGCGTTGTTGACCACCGCGTCGAACACGGCCATCTGGCGCAGCCCCGGGTCGTCGCGGCGGACGAACTCGGCCAGGTCCACGTCCGGGTCGGCGTCCATCCACAGCTGCACCATGCCGCGCCCGAACGGCCCATCGCGGAGCACCGTCGGCGGCACGACCGCCCAGCCGGTCGCCTCCGACACCAGGTGGGCGCTGATCTCCCGGCCGGCCAGCGTGCCGTCGGGGAAGTCCCACAGCGGCCGCTCCCCCGCCACCGGCTTGTAGACGCAGGTCGCGGCCAGCGTCTCGGTGCGGATGGCGCCGACCAGCGTCACGTTGCTGGCGTCGAGCAGCCGGCCCTCCATGTCCAGCTCGCCCTCGCGCAGCAGCGTGTCGATCTCCGCCCGGCCCGCCGGGGCACGACGGTCACCGTGGTCGAGGGCGGTCACGTCCAGCTCGCGGACGTCGTCGTCCTCGTACAGGTCGTCGTCGAGGAGTTCGTCGTCGGGCTGCGGTCCGGGCTCGGAGGCGCTCATGGTCTGCCCCGCCGGCTCAGCGGCGGTAGCCGTTCTGCCGCGGGCAGACGTGACCGGCAGGGTCGAGCGGCATGGAGCACAGCGGGCAGGCGGGCCGGCCGGCGGCGATCACCCGGCGGGCGCGGGCCACGAACGCCCGGGCCGCGACGGGGGTGATGGTCACCCGCAGCGCATCCGGGCCCTCGTCGCTGTCGGAGAGGATCGCGTCCTCCTCGATGGGCTCCTCACCGGCGGCGACGGCCTCGACGACGACGGCGTCGGCCTCGCCGTCCCAGGCCAGGCCCATCGCGGCGACCCGGAACTCCTCGTCGACCGGCGCGGTCAGCGGCTCGAGGTCGTCGACGTCGGTCTCGGGCGGGACGACGACGGAGGCGCGGTTGGCGACCTCGTCGAGCAGCTCGCTCATCCGGTCGGCGAGCACCTGCACCTGGGACTTCTCCAGCGCCACGCTGATCGTGCGGCCGGCCTCGTCGGAGGCCTGCAGGTAGAAGGTGCGGTCGCCGGGCTGGCCCACCGTGCCGGCGACGAAGCGGCTGGGACGGTCGAAGAGGAAGACCTGACGTGGCACGAGATCAGGTTACGCGGCGCCGGTGCCCGCGCCGCCGCCGACGACGGCGTCGGAGGTCGGTTTGCGGCGTCCGCGCTTCTTCTTCGGCGGGATGAGCGCGGCGACGTCCCCGCCGGTGTCGTTCACCCGGACCACGAACGGCCGGGTGTCGGTGTAGCTGACGACCGAGATCGACGCCGGGTCGACGACGATCCGCTGGAAGGAGTCCAGGTGCATCCCGAAGGCGTCGGCGAGCACGGCCTTGATCACGTCACCGTGGCTGCAGGCCAGCCAGACGGCGTCCGGGCCCAGCTGCGCGTTCCACTGCCGGACGGCGGCGACCGCGCGGGCCTGGGTCTGCGCCAGCCCCTCCCCCTCGGGTCCGGGGAAGACCGCCGCGGAGGGGTGCTGCTGCACGACCTTCCACAGCGGCTCCTTGGCCAGCTCCTTGATCGGCCGGCCGGTCCAGTCGCCGTACCTCGCCTCGCCGAGCCGGTCGTCGGTCTGCAGCTCCAGGTCGCGGTCGGCGACCACGGCGCCGGCGGTCTGCTGGCAGCGCTCCAGCGGGCTGCTGACCACGGCGGCCAGCGGCACGCCGGCCAGCCGCTGGGCCACCGCCTGCACCTGCGCCTGCCCGGCGTCGTCCAGCTGGACCCCTGGGGTCCAGCCGGCGAGCACGCCGGCGGTGTTGGCCGTCGTCCGGCCGTGCCTGAGCAGGATGACGGTGGTCACGCGGGCGAGCGTATGCGGCCGCTGATCAGGTGGGGTCGAGCACGCCGGCCCCGACCAGTGCGAGCAGCGCCAGGCCGAGCACCACCCGGTAGACGACGAACGGCGTGAAGCTGCCCCGGGTGAGGTAGCGCAGCAGCCAGGAGATGACCACCAGGCCGACGGCGAAGGCGATGACGGTGGCCAGGATCGTCGGTCCCCACTCCACCCCGCCGTCCAGCGACTCGTAGGTCTGGAAGAAGCCGGACCCGAGCACCGCGGGGATGGCGAGCAGGAAGGAGTAGTCGGCGGCGGCCGACCGCGAGTAGCCGAGGAACCGGCCGGCGGTGATCGTGCCGCCGGACCGGGAGACGCCGGGGATCAGCGCCATCGCCTGCGCGAGGCCGAACACCAGGCCGTGCTTGACCGTCAGGTCCGGCAGCTCGCGGCGGGTGCCACCGACCCGGTCGGCCCAGAACAGGACGAGGGAGAACACCACCAGCGCGATGGCGATGATCCGCAGGTCGCGGAAGGTCGACTCGATCTGGTCCTGGAACAGCAGCCCGAGGACGACGATCGGGACGCTGCCGATGATGATCAGCCAGCCCATCCGGGCGTCCGGGTCGCTGCGCAGCGCCGGGTCCCGCAGCGCCCGCAGCCAGGTGCCGATGATCCGGCCGATCTTCTTGCGGTAGTAGAGGAGGACGGCGCACTCGGTGCCGATCTGGGTGATCGCGGTGAACGCCGCGCCCGGGTCCTCCCAGCCGAAGGCCGACCCGACGATCCGCAGGTGGGCGCTGGAGGAGATCGGCAGGAACTCGGTGAGGCCCTGGACCAGGCCGAGGACGACGGCTTCGAACCACCCCACGGTCAGGCCACCGGCCGCATCGTCGGCGGGGAATCGGGGCACGAGGGGGTCGGCTGCACGGCAGGCACCCTAGAGCTGCGACCTGGGCGCGGCCCGGCGACGCCCGGGAGCACCCTGCGTTGCCGTGGTCACGATCGGTGCGACGGTAGGTTGGGCAGTCGTGGAACAGCGGGCGCTCGGGCGCAGCGGCCTGGTCGTCTCGCGGCTCGGCCTGGGCACCATGACCTGGGGCCGGGACACCGACGAGGACGAGGCCGCTCTGCAGCTCACCGCCTTCGTCGACGCCGGCGGCACGCTGGTGGACACCGCGGACGTCTACGCCGACGGGGAGAGCGAGCGGACCCTCGGGCGGCTGCTGGCCGACGTCGTCCCCCGCGACCACGTGCTGGTCGCCACCAAGGCGGTCGGCCGGACGGCACCGGGACCGATGGGCCGCGGCGCCTCCCGGGGCCACCTGCTGGCCGCGCTGGACGCCTCGCTGGAGCGGCTCGGGCTGGACCACGTGGACCTGTGGCAGCTGCACGCCTGGGACGACGCCACCCCGCTGGAGGAGACGCTGGCCGCCTGCGACCAGGCCGTGAGCTCCGGTCGCGCCCGGTACGTGGGGATCAGCAACTTCTCCGGCTGGCAGACCGCCCACGCCGCCACCTGGCAGCGGGCCTGGCCTGGCCGCACCCCGATCGTCAGCACCCAGGTCGAGTACTCGCTGCTGCAGCGGGGCGTCGAGCGGGAGGTGGTGCCGGCCGCCGAGGCCCTGGGCCTGGGGCTGCTGCCGTGGTCGCCGCTCGGCCGCGGCCTGCTCACCGGCAAGTACCGGCACAGCACCCCCGCCGACTCCCGGGGCGCCTCGCCACAGTGGCAGGGGTTCATCGACCAGCTGCGCTCGGCCACCGCCGACCGGGTGGTGGAGGCCGTGATCACCGCCGCCGACGGCCTGGGGACGACGCCGCTGGGGGTGGCGCTGGCCTGGCTGCACGCCCGCCCCGGCGTCGTCGCGCCGATCGTCGGTGCCCGCACCGCCCAGCAGCTGCAGGCCGCGCTGGACGCCGACGGCGTGCGGCTGCCACCGGCGATCGTCACCGCCCTGGACGACGTCTCCTCCCCGCCCTCCTCCTATCCCGAACGCCGTCCGGAGCAGTGACCGTGAGCACGCCAGTGACCAGCCCCACCCCCGACCTCGTCTTTGCCGCCTTCTGCACCGCCGGTCTCTGGCCGGGGCTCGGCAAGCGGACGGCGGCCGACCTGCCCGCCGCCGGGATCACCACCCCCGACGACGTCTCCGCCGACCGGCTGCAGAAGCTGCCACGGGTGGGCCGGCAGCGCGCCGAGCGGTTGTTCAGCTCCTTCCTGGCCGCGCAGCCGACCTACGACGTCGTCGAGCTGCTGGTGGCCGCGGGGCTGAACGCCCGGCTGGCCGCCAACTCGGCCGACGCGCTCGGCCCGGACGCCGCCCGCCGGCTGCGCGACGACCCGTGGGCGCTGCTGGGGCTGACCGGGGTGACGCTGGCCGACGCCGACCGGCTGGCGGTCAACGTGCTCCCCGGCGCCGACCGGCAGGACACCCGCCGGGGCCGGGCCGTCGTCGGGCTGACCCTGCGCACGGCCACCCGGGACGGGCACACCGTGCTGCCGGTGGACCTGGTGGTGGCGGCGCTGCGCGCAGAGGGCATCGCCGACCCGGCGGCGGCGATCGTGGCCGCCGTCGAGGGCGGTGACGTGCTGGACCACGAGCCGCCGTTCGTCGAGCCCGACGAGGACGACCCCGACGCCGAGCTCCCGGAGCCTGACCCGGCGCTGCGCACGCTGTCGCTGGCCCGGTACGGGATGGCCGAGGAGGCCGTCGCGGAGAACGTGCACCGGTTGGTGGCCACCAGCGGGCGGATCGCCGACCCGGCCTCGGTGCGGTCGGTCGCCAAGGGCCTGGACCCGGCCCAGCAGGCCGCCGTCGCCGGGGTGCTGGGCGCCGGGGTCTCGCTGCTCACCGGCGGGCCGGGCACCGGGAAGAGCCGCACCGTCGCCTCGCTGGTCCAGCTGCTGCACGCCAAGGGCACCGAGGTGGCGCTGGCCGCGCCCACCGGCCGGGCGGCGAAGCGGCTCGAGGAGCTCACCGACCACCCCGCGGTGACGGTGCACCGGCTGCTCGGCGCGCAGGGCACCACCGGCGGGTTCTCCCGCAACGAGGAGTGGCCGCTGGACGCCGACGTCGTCGTGGTCGACGAGGCCTCGATGCTCGACGTCGAGCTGACCGCCGCGCTGCTGGAGGCGTGCAAGGACGGCACGCACCTGCTGCTGGTCGGCGACCCGGCGCAGCTGCCCTCCATCGGCCCGGGGCACGTGCTCGGCGACCTGATCGACTCCGGGGCCGTGCCGGTCACCGAGCTGACCACGCTGCACCGGCAGGCCGCCGGTGGCGCGATCGCCCGGCTGGCCACCGGCGTCCGGGGCGGGGAGCTGGTGCAGGTCGAGTCCCCCGACCGGGAGGTGGTCATCGTGCCGGCCACCGGCAGCGCGGAGGCGGCGAAGCGGGTGGTCCAGCTGGTGACCGACTCGATCCCGCGGGCGCTGGGCATCGACCCGGCCACCGTGCAGGTGGTGACGCCGGTGCACCGCGGGCCGGCCGGCACCATCGAGCTGAACAAGGCGCTCAAGGAGAAGCTGAACCCGGGCACCGGCACGGTGTTCGGCTTCGACGTCGGTGACCGGGTGGTGGCCACCGCCAACCACCTGGACATCGAGCCGATCGGCTTCGCCAACGGCGAGGTCGGCGTGGTCACCGGCACCGGCGAGGGCTCGCTGAACATCGACTTCAGCTCCGGGCCGGTCACGGTGACCGGCTCCGCGTTGTCGGACCTGCGGCACGGTTGGGCGATCACGGTGCACCGCGCGCAGGGCTCGGAGTGGCCTGGCGTGGTGGTCGTGCTGCCCCCGGAGGCGGGCGGGATGCTGTCCCGGCCGCTGGTCTACACCGCGCTGACCCGCGCGCAGCGGCACCTGTCGATCGTGCACGCCAGCGGCGCGGCGCTGGCCCGGGCGGTGCGGGAGGTGGACGTCCGGCCCCGGCGCACCCGGCTGGCCGGGCTGCTCACCGAGCTGGCCGACTGACCCCGTCGTGTCGCGCGTCGCGTTTGGCCGGTTGATCTTGAGGGAACCGTCGTCCCATGGGCATCATCGGTTTCCTCGTGTTCGGGCTGATCGTCGGCGCGCTCGCGCGCCTCATCAAGCCCGGTAGGCAGAACCTCAGCATCGTCATGACGCTCGTGCTGGGCGTCGTCGGCTCGCTGATCGGCGGTTTCGTCGCCAAGTTCCTCGGCACCGGGGACTACTTCGAGCTGAACGTCCTGGGCGCGATCGTGGCGATCGTCGCCGCGGTGCTGCTCATCGGCGTCGCCGAGGGCGTCAGCGGTGGCCGGCGCTCGGTGCGCTGACCACCCTCCCCTCTGGCCCACCTGCCCGGGGCACTGACCGCGTGGTCAGCGCCCTGGGCAGGCGCGTCTCGCGGCGCACATCAGCCCATGCACCGCGGCGCCCAACTGGTCGGGGTCGCTGACCGGCTCGGCGAACGGCACCCGGACGTCGGAATGCCCGCGGCGCTGCTCGATGCGCAGCCGGAAGCCGTACCGGTCCAGCCCCAGTGGGCGCACGACGTCGTCCGCCGCTCCGCTGCGGGGCACGCAGGTCCGCAGCAGGGCCAGCTCCTCCGGGTGGGCGACGTCCAGGTGCTGCAGCGCGGCGGCTTCCAGCCCGACCAGCGGGTCCGGTGCGGCGGCGAGGTACTCCTCCGGCTGCACCTCGGTGACCGTGCCGCACTCCCCCAGCACCACCTCGGCCAGGTCGAGCGACAGCAGGGTCGCCCCCCGGCCGACGTCCAGCAGTGCACCCACCGGGGCGACCTCGGCGAAGGCCACCGCCGCTGCCCGCGCGTTGGGTTCGGGCACCGGCGTGAGCCAGCCGGAGAGCCAGACCTGCGCCCGCACCGGGTCGCGGAGCGGCACCGGCGCGTGGTCGGTGACCAGCAGCAGCGCGGCGAGGTCACCGTCGGCGCTGTGCGCCACGGCGGTGCACACCTCCCCGTCGGTGGGCACCACGAGCAGGACCTGACCGTCCGCTGTCGTGGCGTGGCCGAGCACCCGGCTGCCGTCGATGCCGGCGGCGCAGACCGCCGCGGCGGGGCGCGCGGCGACGGTGCGGGCGCGCTCGGCGACCGTGGGCCGCAGGGCCTCGGCGGCGGGGCGGGGCGTTCGTGTCATGCAGCACTCCGGGTTCGGGACGTCGCGTCATCGGGGTAAGGTGAGCCTAACCGAACTCGGAGGCTCGTGTGAACAACTCCCGCCCCAAGGTCCGGCGCAGTCGCGCGCTGGGCATCCCGCTCACCCCCAAGGACGTCCGCTACTTCGAACGGCGCCCGTACCCGCCCGGTGAGCACGGGCGCAAGCGCAAGAACACCAGCGACTACAAGACCCGGCTGCTGGAGAAGCAGCGGCTGCGCGCGCAGTACGACATCAGCGAGACGCAGCTGCGCTCGGCGTTCGACCGGGCCCGGCGCAGTGGCGGCAAGACCGGCGAGGAGCTGATCACCCACCAGCTGGAGTCGCGGTTGGACGCCACGGTGCTGCGCGCCGGGTTCGCCCGGACCATCTACCAGGCCCGGCAGACCGTCAGCCACCAGCACGTGACGGTGAACGGCAAGCGGGTCGACCGGCCCAGCTACCAGGTGCAGCCCTACGACGTGGTGGAGATCGCCGAGCGCAGC
Source organism: Modestobacter altitudinis (assembly GCF_005930475.1). Taxonomy (GTDB): domain Bacteria; phylum Actinomycetota; class Actinomycetes; order Mycobacteriales; family Geodermatophilaceae; genus Modestobacter; species Modestobacter altitudinis. The sequence continues at coordinate 15,736 of NZ_SJEW01000011.1, read as the reverse complement.
AGGGCCAAGGCCCCGTTCCAGGTGGCCGCCTCCGGCGCGCACGCCACGGCGCCGGCCTACCTGGAGGTCTCCCTGGCCCAGCTGCGCTGCGTGGTGGCCCGCCGGCCGCGGCGCGACGAGGTGCCGGTGGTGTGCGAGGAGCAGCTGGTCGTGGAGTACTACTCCCGCTGACGGGCGGCCGGCACCCTGCGCTCAGGGCGCCGGCGGGCCACTGTTCCGCCTGAGGGTCGGAGCGTCCACTCCCCCGCTGCCGAGGTCTGCCGAGCTCTGCGGCGCTCGGCCACCCGCGAGCCGCAGCGCCCCCCGCCCGGTCGACGCGTCGTCCCGTGTGGCGGTGTCCTGCCGTCAGCCGGCGGAGCTGACGCCGGTCGGGACACCGCTGTCGTCGCTGCTGGTCGTGCTCTCCTCTAGGAGGATCGGGCGCGTTGTTGGGGATAACGGTTGTATCGGTGACGCAGCCGTCGTGCCAGGCGCGTACGGGTCGTCGACGACGCCCCCGTGAGCACGGAGACGATCGTGGCGCCGCTCGACGTCCACGCAGGTCAGGCTCCTGCGAGCGGGACATCCCCGCGAACGCATCCGGACAGCGGGTCGCCCACGAAGACCTGTCGTGGCCGATCATCGCGGCATGCCCGGTGCTCGGTTCGCCGCCGGCCTGCTGCCCCTGACCCTGGCGCTGGCCGGTTGCTCGTCGTCCGGTCCGGCGGCCGCGCCGTCGCCGCTGGAGGCGGCCGAACCCGCCGACTCCCCCGCGCTCACCGTCGACCCGGCCGGGACGGTCGTCCCGCTGGACCCCGCCGCCGAGGGCATGGTCTTCGACCCGGTCACCGGGCTGCTCGCCGTCGCCGTCCGCGATCCCGACCGGCTGGTGCTCACCGACCGCGACGGGACGGCCGTCCGTGAGGTCCCGCTGCCCGGGCACGCGCGGCACGTGCAGCTGGCCGCGCCCGGTGGGCCGGTGCTGGTGCCGGCCGAGGACGCGAACGCCCTGGTCGAGGTTGCCCTGCCCAGCGGGGAGACCACGGTGACCCCGGTGGGCAGCTACCCGCACGACGCCGCCCGGGGAGCCGGTGGGCAGGTGCTGGTGGGCGACGAGAAGGGCGGCACGCTCAGCGTCGTCGACGGGGGCCGGGTGACGAAGACGCTCACCAGCCAGCAGCAGCCCGGTGGCGTCGCGGTGGTCGGCGACACCGCGGGCGTGGTCGACGTCGGGTCGTCCACCCTGACCAGCTACGACGTCCTGGCCGGGGAACTGCTGGACGTCGTGGACGCCGGGGAGGGCCCCACCCACCTGGTCACCGACACCCGCGGCCGGTTCCTCGTCGCCGACACCCGGGGCGACGCCGTCCTCACCTTCACCGCCGACCCGCTGGAGCAGGTCGGCGACCTCCCGCTTGGGGGGACGCCCTACGGCCTGGCCCACGACGGCACCAGCCAGGTGCTGTGGGTGACGCTCACCGCCAGCAACGAGGTGGTGGGGCTGTCGACGTCGGGGTCCGAGCTCACCGAGGTGGCCCGGTTCCCGACCGTCCGGCAGCCGAACACGGTCGCCGTCGACCCCGGCTCCGGTCGGGTCTACGTCGGCAGCCGGGCGACCGGCGAGCTGCAGCTCATCGACCCCCGATGAGCTCGGCGCTCTGGCACGGTCTCCCTGACATGGACTCCCCTCCCCCACCCGGCGCCCTCATCGAGGGGCTGGCCGTCGTCACCCTGTTCACCGAGGACCTGCCTGCGACCCGAGCGTTCTACGCCGAGGTGCTGGGCCTGCCGCTGGACTTCGAAGACGCCCACTCCGCGGTCTTCCGTACCGGCAGCACGCTGGTCAACCTGCTGCAGGTCGAGCAGGCCCACGAGCTGGTGACGCCGGCGCCCGTCGGCGGTCCGGGCCGGGGTGCCCGGGCGCTGCTCACCACCCGCGTCGCCGACGTCGACGCCACCGCCGCCGAGCTCACCCGTCGTGGCGTCGTCCTGCTGAACGGTCCGGTGGACCGGCCCTGGGGGCCACGCACCGCGGCATTCGCCGACCCGGCCGGCAACGTGTGGGAGATCGCCGGGCCGGCTGCGGGCTGAACCGGCTCGTCAGTCCCGGACGTCGTCCTCGTCAGCGGGCACCGCGGCCTGCTGCTCGAGGACGTCGTACTCGTCGGCCTCCGGATCGGCGTCTCGCCGGCCGCCGGCGCTGCCCGGGACCGCCGACAGCTGCTGCTCGATGCCGTCGGCCTCGGGGACGTCGTCGGCCGGTGGGGCGACCTCGTCGGCCAGCTCGGGCACCGGCGGCGTCGCCGGCTGCTGCTGCTCCTGGCGGTCGGCGTCGGTCGCTTCGGGGTCGGTCATCGCGCGCTCCTCCTGGTCGACTGCTGCTGCGATCACCCTGCCCTCGGACCGTGCCGATGACACCCGCGCACGTCGCCGTGGTGACGACCACGTGACCGGAGCGCGTCCGGCAGGCACAATCGGGCGGGTGTCAGCCCCCGCCGAGTACGAGTACGCCCCGCTGCGCATCCCGGCGGGCACCTCGCGCTCGGCTGCGGCGCAGCTCATGAGCCTGCAGTCCGACACCGGCGGGTGGGAACTGGCTCGCCTGCAGCTGCACGCCGACGGCACCCGCAAGGTGATCATGCGGCGCCGGATGCGGCTGTCCTACCTGCCCCGTCCCATGGTCTAGGGGGTCAGCACGACCTTGCCGACGGTACTGCGGTCGGCGATCGCCGCCATCGCCTGCGGCAGCTCCGACAGCGGCAGCGTCTGCCCGATCAGCGGGGCGATCTTGCCGTCGGCGAACAGCCGGCACAGCTCCTCGTGCACCTGCCCGAACAGCGCCGGGTCGTGCTTGCGGTACAGCCCCCAGTGCAGCCCGACGATGCTGTAGTTCTTCACCAGCGCGTGGTTGACCGGTGCCTGCGGGATGGTGCCGCTGGTGAACCCGACGACGACCAGCCGGCCCTCGAAGGCGATGACCTTGCGGGACTTGTCGAAGACCTCGCCGCCGACCGGGTCGTAGACGACGTCGGCGCCATGGCCCTCGGTGATCTCCTTGACCAACGGCACGAAGTCCTGCGCGGTGTAGTCGATGACGTGGTCGGCCCCGAGGGACCGGCAGACCTCGGTCTTGCGCTCCCCGCCGGCGGTGGCGATGACCCTCGCGCCGGCGGCCTTGCCGAGCTGGATCGCGGCCGACCCCACGCCCCCGGCGCCGGCGTGCACCAACAGCCACTCCCCGGCCTGCAGGGCGGCGCGACGGTGCAGCCCGACGTAGCCGGTCTGGTAGGTCAGGTGCAGCGCGGCCGCCTGCTCGTCCGACATCCCATCGGGCACCGGGAACGCCGCGGCGGCGTCCATCAGCGCGTACTCGGCGAACCCGCCGGGCCCGCCGGACGGTGAGCCGAGCACCCGCTGGCCGGTCCCGACGACCTCGCCGCACAGCTCGACGCCCGGGGTGAACGGCAGCGGCGGGCGCTCCTGGTACTGGCCCAGGGTCATCAGCACGTCGGGGAAGTTCAGCCCCGCCGCCCGCACCCGGACCAGCAGCTGGCCGTCGCCCGGCGTCGGCTGGTCGACCTCGTCGAGGGACATGACCTCGGCCGGGTCACCGAGGGAGTGGACTCGCCATGCACGCATGGCCCGACCCTGCCAGAGCACCGGTGACCGGGGTCACCCGCCCCTCAGCGCATCGACGGTGGCAGCAGCGCCTGCGGGACGGCGGCGGTCTCGCCGCTCGCCGTCCGGGCCGCGGGGACGCCCTTGAACTTGTACGGGATCGCCCCGACCCCGGGCTGGACGACGTAGGCGGCGCCCGGCTCGGCACCGGCCCAGGCGGCCAGCATGGCCTGGGCGACCTCGTCGGCGGAGAGCACCGGGAAGTCCGCGGCAGCGAACTCGTCCCGCAGCGGGTCGATGATCGCGGTGTCGGCGAAACCGGGGCAGATCGCGGACATGGTGATCCCGTCGCCGACCAGCCGTGGTGCCAGCGACCGGACGAAGGCGATCGCGCCGCCCTTGGCCACGCTGTAGCCGGGGTCGGTGGCGACCGGGGCGAGCCCGGCCAGCGACGCCGTCACCACGATCGAGCCGCCACCGGCACGGCGGAGGGCCGGCAGCGCCGCCTCGGTGCCGTAGACCACGCCGAACAGGTCGACGTCGACGACGTGCAGGAACTCGTCGACGTCCAGGGCGTCGCGGCTGTTGCCGGCGATGCCGGCGTTGAGGAACGCCGCGTCCAACCGGCCGTGCTCGGCCTCGACCGAGGCAACGACGGCGGCGTTGGCGGCCCGGTCGGTGACGTCGAGGCCGACGAAGGAGACGCCGAGGCCCTCGGCGGTCTGCCGGTTGGCCTCGCTGTCGAGGTCGGCGAGGACGACGGTCACCTCCCGCTCGCGCAGCAGGGTGGCGAGGGCGCGACCGAAGCCGCCGGTCCCGCCGGTGATCAGGGCGACGCTGCCCGGGTTCGGAGTCACCCGGGCATCACATCACGCCTGGCGGAGGAACCGGTCCAGCACCCGGATGCCGAAGTGCAGCGAGTCGACCGCGATCCGCTCGTCGATGCCGTGGAACAGCGAGGCGAAGTCCAGGTCGGCGGGCAGCTTGAGCGGGGAGAATCCGAAGCAGCGCATGCCCAGGGTCTCGAAGCTCTTGGCGTCGGTGCCGCCGCTCATGGTGAACGGGACCGGGCGGGCGCCGGCGTCCTCGGCCTTGAGGGCTGCGACCATCAGGTCGACGGTCGGCCCGTCGAACGTCGTCTCGACGGCCTGGTCGTGGACCAGCCACTCCCGCGTGACGCCCTCGCCGATCAGCTCGTCGAGCTGCTCCTCGAACTCCGCCTCCTGCCCGTAGAGGAAGCGGCCGTCGATGGTCGCGCTGGCGGTGCCGGGGATGACGTTGGTCTTGTAGCCGGCGTCGAGCATCGTGGGGTTCGCGGTGTTGCGCAGCGCCGCGCCGATCATCCGGCTGATGCTGCCCAGCTTCGCGAGCGCCTCCTCCGGGGAGTCGGGGTCGATGTCCATGCCGTAGGCGTCGCTGACCTCGTCCAGGAACTGGCGCATCGGCGGGGTGAGCACGGTGGGCAGCCGGGTCGAGCCGATCCGGGAGACGGCCTGCGCCAGCCGGGTGACGGCGTTGTCGTCGTGGACGAAGGAGCCGTGGCCGGGCCTGCCGCCGGCGGTGAGCTTCAGCCAGGCCAAGCCCTTCTCCGCGGTCTGCACCAGGTAGAGGCGCAGGTCGTCGCGGACGGTGATGCTGAAGCCGCCGACTTCGCTGATCGCCTCGGTGCAGCCCTCGAAGAGATCGGCGTGGTGGTCGACCATGTAGTGCGCGCCCTTGCGGCCGCCGGCCTCCTCGTCGGCGACGAAGGCCAGCACGATGTCGCGGTCGGGCTTGACGCCGGTGCGGGCCCAGTCGCGGACCAGCGCCAGGGTCATCGCGTCCATGTCCTTCATGTCGACCGCGCCACGGCCCCACACGTAGCCGTCGCGCTCCTCACCGCTGAACGGGTGGACGCTCCACTCGGTGGGGTCGGCCGGGACGACGTCCAGGTGGCCGTGCACCAGCAGGGCGGGCCGGTCGCGGTTGGTGCCCTCGACCCGGGCGACCAGGCTGGCCCGGCCGGGCTCGGACTCGTGGATGACGCTGTCGATGCCGACCTCGTCGAGCTTGGCCGCGACCCACTCGGCGGCCTTCCGCTCCCCCGCGCTGGTGGCGGTGTCGCCGGTGTTCGTGGTGTCGATCCGGATGAGGTCGGAGAGCAGCTCCGCGACCTCGGCCTGGGCACCGGCGAGCGGCGTGGGGTTCGTCTCCGACATGCTGACGATCCTGCCACCGGGGGCTCTGCCGGGCCGATGGGAGCCTCGGTTATGCTCTTCCCCGGCCCCTCCACGGAGGGCGTCCACCTCGTCCGGGTGGCGGAATGGCAGACGCGCTAGCTTGAGGTGCTAGTGCCCTTTATCGGGCGTGGGGGTTCAAGTCCCCCCTCGGACACACACCCACCCCGGTGTTCCTGCAGGTCAGGAACCCGGGGTGTTCTCGTTCCAGGGCCCAGAAGGGCCTCGTGATACCGCCGTGATACTTCGCGTTGGATTCGTGCCTGCTCAGCCGTCGAGGAGCGCGGCGAAGCTGGCCGCGGCTTCCCGGCCCATGCCGGGGTGCACGTGCTGGTAGACGGTGAGCGTCATCGTTGCGCTGGCGTGCCCGAGCCGTTCGGAGAGGACCTTGACCGACTCGCCGGCGGCGAGCAGCAGGGTCGCGTGGGTGTGCCGGAGATCATGCAGCCGGATGATCGGCAGCTCCTCCACCACCGCCCTCAGTGCCTGGAGCTCGTGTTCGACGAACAGCCGGGAGAACCGCTCGGGGTGACGGTGGTTGCCGTCCAGGCTGCCGAGCACCAGGGCGGTGTCTCGAACGAGGTCCAGGGCAACCGACCCGCGGACCGCGAGGCAGGCGCGTAGGGCCGCGACCGTGCCGGCGTCCAGGTCGACGACGCGGGACTGCCCGGTCTTGGTTGCGCCCTCGACTCCCATGCCTCGACCTGCCAGTCCGACGCACCGTAGGACGCGCGCGAGGCCAACGCCTCCTCGACGGTCGCCGGCAGGTAGAGAACCGTCCGGCCGGTAACGGCGCTGAGCACGGCCGCGACCTCGGCCGCGACCTCGGCCAGCGCCAGCTCCTCCGGCCCGGTCAGGTCGTACGTGCAGCTGGCAAGCGCGGTGGGCTCGCGCAGCATCGCGACGGCGGGGGCGATGTCGTCCTGGGCCACCAACGCCACCCGCCCGTCGTCCGCCGGGCCGCGGATGGCGCCGTCCTCCCCCCACCGTGTCGAGGTCGGGGTCACCGCCTTCGGCCAGACAACGGACGACCAGGGCGGCCTGAGGAGTACGTGATCATTCGTCGACATTCATTCCGATGTTGGGTCAGGCGGAGTCGAGAAGCTGCGCGCGGCCGGTGTCGACGCCCAAACTGCTGGACGCCGCCGGCATGAGCCGCGCCTTCTGCGGGCTGGCCGCAGTGGTCGACGTGTGGCTCGCGAGATCGTCGGCAAGGCGGGCGACGCCCTGCGTGTCGTGCTCTCCGACGTCCTCGTGAGCGGAGGACCTGTGACATGCCGGATGCGAGCAGCGCCCGCCCCTCGGATGATGCGACCATGCCGACCACCGCCAGCTTCCCGTCCCCGGCCGACGGGCTCGCCATCACCACGTACCAATGGCACGACGTCACGGGCGGGCCCGTCGGGATCGTCCAGCTGGTGCACGGGTTGGCCGAGCACGGGCCCCGCTACGACCGGTTCGCCCGGGCCTTGAACGCGGCCGGGTTCGTGGTGTCGGCCGCCGACAATCGTGGCCACGGAGCGTCGGTGTTCAAGGACGTCCCACGGGGCAGCTTCGGCGCGGCCGGGGTCGAAGGCTTCGTGGCCGACATCGGCGCGCACGCGCGCTGCTGGCCTCCCAGTATCCGGACGTGCCGCAGTTCGCCTTCGCCCACTCGGTCGGCTCGATGGGCATGCAGATCGCGCTGCTGGCCGAGCCGGTCCGCTACGGCGGCGTGGTGCTCAGCGGCTCGACGACCCTCGACGGCCTCGGCGGCGTCCTTGCCGACCTGCCCGCCGACCAGCCGGGGCTGGCCGCGTTCAACGCCGGCCTCGAGCCGCTCGAGCCGAGGGCATGCCGATCAAGCAGATCGCCCGGGTACTGGTCGTCTGGTGGAACGCCGTGCAGACGACGCTGCGCAGCGACCAGCCACCAAGGTGTAAGCGCACCAGTCGCGGATTGGCGGTCGACAGGGCCGAGCCGCGGATCCGGGAGCTGATGCCGGCATCCCGACCATGCCGGCGACGGTGATCGCCGAGCGGATCGGCTGGACCCACTTGCTGACGGTACTGCGCGACGGGGTAGCCGAGCTGCGTCCGATCTACCTGCCGCCCGATCCCGCCTCCCGCCCACCTACGTGGCCGAAGCGATCGTTCAGTGCGACCTGTTGTGTCCGCCGATCGGCCCGCCGTTCAGTTACGGGCAGGCCCCCGGCGACGCAACTGCCGGTGCTGACCATGGTCTGCGGCTACTCCCGCTGGGCGGCCGTGGTGCTCATCCCCCTGCACCGCAGAGGACCCATCCGCCGGCTGGTGGCAGCTGCTCGCCAGCCTCGGGGCGGTGCCGCGTGCCGCGGTGTGTGTTGGAGACGGCTAGGGCGCAGTCGGCCGCTGGCGCGAGGGCGTAGTCGGCCGCGGGCGCGGCGGCCGCTCGGAGCTCACCGCCGAGTGCCAGGCCTTCCGCGGCACGCTGGCGACCAAGGTGCTGATCTGCGGACCGGCCGATTTCGAGGTCAAGGGCCTGGTCGAGCGGCCGCACGACTACTTGGAGCGCTCGTTCCCGCCCGGCCGTGACTTCACCGGCCCGACCGACTTCAACGCCCAACTCGCCGCCTCGATAAGCTGGTGAACACCCGACCCCGGCTGGCGCTTGGATGCGCCGACCGACCGGATCGTCGCCGACCTCAAGCGAATGTTGCTGCTGCCGCCGGTCACGCCGGTAACGCCGGCCACCGGCTGGCGCAGCAGCACACGGCTGGCCCGGGACCACTACGTGCGCCTGGACCGCAACGACTATTCGGCGCCTCCGCCGGTGATCGGCCGCCGGTCGAGATCACCGCCGACCTAACCCGGGTGCGGGCGCTCAGCGACGGGCGGCCGGTGGCCGACCAGGAACGGATCTGGGCGCGGCATCAGGCCATCTCCGCCGAGAAACACGTCACCGCTACCCGGGCGCTGCGCGCGTGTGGCCGGTGGTGCACCCCGGCACTCTCTTGTCACAATCTGCGGCTTCCTGCACCGTTGGTGGTCGACCGCTCGATCGGCGGTCCAAGGGAGCTGGCCCTCATCGCCTCCGCGTTGACGGCATCGTGACGGCGCCTGTCCACCATGTATCACTGCGTGCCGGCGGAGGCGCAGCGGGCAGCCCTGTCGTCCCCCTGTTTACATGGGCGAGCGTGCTCCCGCCGCAGCTCTAGCGTGACGGAGGACTGGATAAACCACCACCAACAAGCTCACCGGAGAGCCGCACCTCCCTGCACCACAGTCCTCCAAGCCTGCAGCTCGCACCGACCTTCGAAGGTTGGCACTCGGACGTGCATGCAAGGCCGCAGACGAAATGCCAGGTGGGAGCCTCAATGGCGACTCGGGCCGGTGTTCGCCCAGTGGCACCAACAGGACGAGGACTTCGTCAACTTCCTGCCGATCGCTGGTCGTCCATGGTGGACGGGAATGGCCCGTATCAAACAGTGCACCATGTCATCCCGAGAACGGATGTTGAGATGAGGCGGGACCACGTCTTCGTGTCTTATCGTCGTTCCGATGTCCCCGCTACCGTTGCCACTGTTCGCGCAATCCTGGTGAGCCAATTCGGAGACGGGGTAGTGTTCGTGGACACGGAGGCCATCGGTCCGGGTGAGGAGTTCCCGACACGGCTTCGAGATGAACTCACGCGGGCCGCTTTCACCCTCGTCATGATCGGGCCACGTTGGAACGATTTCGACGCGCAGGGCAATACTCGGCTCTCCAACCCGCTTGACTGGGTACGAGTTGAGGTGGAAGCGGCGCTTCGCGACCATGATTCCACAGTCATTCCGATACTTGTCGATGGAGCCGAGATGCCGCTCCGAGAACCATTGCCGGAGTCGATGATGGCCTTGACGGAACGCAATGCCGTCAGGCTCAGAACCCAGAATATCGACGAGGACGTATGGCCTCTCGTCGAGCGCGTCTCCGAGCGCATCAGCCCGATAGGCGCGGCTGGCGAGAAGGCCCGTTTGAGACTTGACGTCCGAGATCAACTCGGCTCCGTCCTGGCTGGTCACGTATGGGCACTATGGGAGTTGCTTCTTCCTCATCGCGAGGAGATGAAGTTCGCCTACAACCCACCTCTTGACTTCCATGTGGAAGACCTCAAGGCAGTACACCGCGTCCTGCAATGGCTGCGGGACGTCGCCGGCGCACACACCGACTGGTGGCGCGACCCTCGGGACCTCGTAACTGTTGACGCCACCGTCTGGGTTGCCAGCGATCTCCTGGACCGACTCATGCCGTCCACTGAGTCGCAGTCTGAGTTTGAAGGCATCATCGATCGGTCACACGAGCGCCGCCGCACTGCCATGATAAGGATGACGAGAATCACTGAGCGCCAGGGGGAGATGGGAAACGCGGAGGACGCCGCCGAGACGGCCAGCCTCCTGCGGACACTTCGCGAGGTGAACCCTCCTAAGGCGTATACCGCACGCCTCGACGCGTACATACGCCAAGAGGATCAGCTCTACATCATCGGCGAGCGACCATTTGACTTCATGCGTTCAGAAGTGAGCTACATCGTCGACCATCTGCGGCCAGACAGGATCGAGGTCGACGGGTTCGGTGAGCCGCGCCAGCTCGACCCACCCCCTGCCATCACATATCGGTGGGGGCGCCTACTGCGGCCGACCGACGACACCACTACGGCCTGGGAAAAGCGATTCGCTGACGACTCATGGTTCCGGCTCATCATGCAACGTGGTCGTGACGAGTATCCATCAGGAGAACTCGGGTCCTTTTTCCGGTAGGCCATCCACGCCTCGGGATCACCGGGTGCTCCTCGCGGCTGAAACAGACAGGAGGCATCATCCGCGAGCCCACGGACACCGTCGCCTCGACTAGGGCAATCTTCGCTGGCTGTCCCGCAGGCCCGAGGCGCTCCGGACAGCCACGGAGGCGTTGGCACCGACCGCCCCAGCCATGCGGAACGCGTCGCCCCATTCACCATCGGCGGAGCAGGAAGGAGAGGGCAGGTGCCGCTGGCAATACTCGTGGCGGTCGAGCGTCGACACACGACCGCCAGCCGATCCACCCGGTCCAGTCGGTGGATCGAGTTCCCATGCCCAGGAACACGCCAGGCAATAGACCGAAGCGACCCGCCAGGGAGCGGAGGTCGGCATCCTGACCACCTCTAGATCGAGCAGGTGCCATGGCGAGGTCTTCGTCAGCCACTCGAGCAAGGACGCCGCTTTCGCGCGACTGGTGCCGCGTTGGCTTCGGGACGAGGACCAGAGGTCATTCTCGACCAGGACTTGACCGACGACATCGTAGTCGGTGATCAGTGGGCGGAGCGCTTGCATGAGCGGCTGCGGTGGGCCGACGCCGTGGTGTGCGTCCTCACCTCCGCATACATCGAGTCGCAGTGGTGCACCGCTGAGCCGGCGGTGGCCCAGTCACGGGGGAGCCGAGTGCTGCCGCCGGGGGCCGAGCGCGGGGTCGAGCACCCGATGCTCCAGTCCCGGCAACTGGTTGACATCACACTGGAGCTCGATCTGGCGCGTAGGCGTCTGGCGGATGCCCTGATGCGGCTGGAGGCGGCCGCGCTGGCTGAAGATCGCCGACCGCGAGGACGGCCTGACGCCGGCCACCTGCGATGACCGAGGTGAAGGAGGTGACCGAGGTGACCGAGGTGACCGAGGTGACGCCGGAGGCCAGCACGTTGAACGGTAGTCCGGTGGCGTCGACGAGCAGGTGGTACTTGCTGCCGCGTTGGGCCCGCTCGGTGAGGTTCGGGCCGGTCAGCTCACCCCCCTTGACGCCCACGCGCTGATGCTGTCGAGGCTGGCGCGCGACCAGTCCAGCTCGCGTGTGCTGCCGAGCTCATCGAGCACGGCCCGGTGCAACTAGTAGAAGACACCTGCCTCGGCCCACTCGTGCATTCGCCGCCAGGAGGTCCAACCCGAGCCGTAGCCCAACTCGGTCGGCAGCTTGGCCCAGCCGATGCTGGTGGAGAGCACGAACGCGATGCCCCCAAGGACATCCCGATCGGAGGTCCGTGGCCGGCCGGCGCGGCCGTGCACCGCCGGAGGGCGGGTGGGATCAGCGGCTCGACCAGCGCCCACAGTTCGCTGATGATCAGCCGCGGCGGCGCGGAAGACGCCGACGACGACATGTGCCGCACCCTGCGCCGATACCTCGTGGGCGGACAGAGCCCGAGGACATACTTCCGCAACGTCTTCTTAGTTGGGCGCCGCGCAGCCGGGGAGCCCCCCCCGAACCTGATCTGAGCGCATTGCGCATGAGGTTACGTCCTCCCCGAAGCCTCAGCGGCGATCGTTGACGTCTCCGTGACGCCATCCCAGCAGCATCGTGTTCGCACCATGCCCCTTCTACGGAAGGCGCCCGATGGAGGTTGCGCTGCTCGACAAGCCGGGCCTTCCCATGCACTCTTCGACACAGCGGGTTGCGGCCGTGAAAGCAGTGAGCGGCCCCCGCTCGTTCACCAGAGCACACGCTTCCCGGAGTCAGCGGAGATCTCTCCCTGGTCCCCTCAAGGCCGGGCTAATTGCAGGCGAATACGACGGTGCGTTAGCACTGGCAGCCAGGTTTCCCGTTGGCCACATCGTGCTCATTCACAGGACCGGCCATTCAGCTGCGACGTTCGACGAACCGAGGTGGTCGAGCGCAGGCAGTCTTGTCGGATCGGTCGGTCGTCGGGTCGGTCGTTCGAGAAAGGAAGACGTGGAGATGAACCCATGAACGAAGGCACGGCCTGGCCGCGTGTGGGCCTATTCATCTCGAGCACGTTCGACGACATGCACGGCGAGCGCGATTACCTGGTCAAGCGGGTACTGCCGCAACTGTATGAGTGGTGTGAGGAACATCACCTGCACCTCGTCGACGTGGACCTCCGCTGGGGCATCAATGAGGAGGTCCAGGTCGTCGACACGTGCCTGCGCGCAATCGATGCCTGCGAGCCGCTCTTCGTCTGCTTTCTCGGCCAACGTTTTGGGCGGATTACCGCGATTGAGGTCGAGCACGCACTCGAACGAGGCTCGCGGGCCATCTTCTACCTCCGGGATCCGGATTACCTGGCCGACCTCCCCGAGGAGCTGCGTTCCACATACGCGAACGGCCACGAGAGTGAGATGCAGCGCTTGAGGGATCGCGCCGGGGAGGACGCGCGGACCTACTCCGCCCGCTGGGACGCGGATACCGCCCGGCTGAGCGGGTTCAACTTCGGCGACCGGCTGTTGGCGGACCTGCAAGGGGTGATTCTCCACGTGCATCCCGACCGTACGGCCGCCGCCGGCACGGCCGAGACCGACCAACAGGAGCAGTTCCTCGCCCGCGCGCGGAATGCCTCGATCGAGCGAGATGCGGCCTACGCAGCACTGGACGCGCATGTCGACGGCGCCGGTTCTGGTCTGTTCGCGCTGACGGGGCCAGGTGGCATCGGTAAGACGACCGCCCTCGCAAAGTGGCTCGAGCACCGGCAAGACCCGGTCCTGGCACGCTTCGTCGGAGCCAGCGACGCATCCACGACGGTCGACAGGCTTCTGGCGTCGCTGGTCCGAGAGGCGACAGGTCGGGAGCCAGAGGAACCCGCGAGGCTACGCGACACGTGGCCGGGACTCGTGCGTGGGGTCGTCGTCCTGGATGCTCTCGATCGGCTGGACGGTGGCCTGGCCGACCTCGACTGGCTGCCCTGGACCCTTCCGCCTGGGCTCAAGGTCGTCGTGAGCTATGCAACCGATGCCTCCGGCGGAGCGGAGCTGCACAGCCGCATGACCGCTGGGAGCCCCGTGATACTCCACGACCTGGCGCCGTTCGACTCCCTCGCTCAGCGTCGCGAGATCGTGGACCACTACCTCTCCGGCTACTTCAAGGAGCTGGCACCAGAGCTGATGGAGTGGCTGATCCGCACGCCGTCCGCCGGCAATCCGCTGTACCTCAAGGTGGTGCTGGCGGAGCTGCGGGTCTTCGGCGACTACCGGCTACTGAAGGAGCAGCTCACATCGCGCTTCGGGACCGACCCGCAGACGGCGTTCGACGAACCGCTGCGCCGGATGGAGTTCGATCCCGCCTACGCCGACGTCCCACAGCAGGACGTGGTGCGGCACGTGTTTGGGCTGCTGGCGCACGCACGCACCGGACTGTCGATCGACGAGCTGGCGTCGATCGTGCCGGGCGAGCGGCTGGAAGCGGAGGACGCAATCCAGGTCTGCCTGCGGCAGGTCCGGCCGTTCCTCGCCAGGCGCCAAGGCCGGTACGACTTCCTGCACGACAGCTTCCGAGCCGCAGCACGAGATCGGTACTCCGGTACCAATTGGCACGGACTGCTGGCCGACTACTTCGACAGCCTGCCGCTACCATCCCCGCGCAAAATCTCCGAGCTGCCTCATCACCTGCTGGACGCGGGCCGGCTCGGGCGGCTGCGCGACGTGCTGTGCGACCTGACGTTCGTCGAAGCCGCGTCCGCATCCGGCTTCACCAGTGAGCTCATCGCGGACTTCGACACCGCCGTGCAGCGAGCGGCGCTCGAGCCGCTGGCCGACTTCGAGCGGTTCGTCCGCAGCGAGGGCCACCACCTGGCTCGGTACGCGTCGACGTCCGGCTTCACGCGACAGCAGGCCGCCAACTGGGCTCCCTCCGGGCCGGTGCACGATGCGGCGGAGGGGCTGTCGGGGCCGTGGCTGCGGCAACTCAACCCGCCTGGAACGACGGGCGACCGACTGCTCGCGACGCTCGAAGGCCACGACGGCGGGGTCACCGACGCATCATTCGTCCCCGGGGAGGAAAAGCTCATTTCCTGCTCTGTCGACGGCACCGTGGTCACCTGGGACACGCGGACGTGGCGTCGGCTCGAGAAGACCGTCCGGCTTCCGGACGGCATCCAGAGCTGTGACGTCTCCGCGGATGGGGAACTGATCGCGCTCGCACTCGCCAACGGCCAGATCAAAGTTCACCGGCGTGCCGCCAACGCCACGTCGTCGTGCCAGGGCACCTTCTCGGGCTTCGGCCAGCGTTGCCGCTTCCTCCCCGACGGGAAGTTGTTGTCCGTCGGGAGGTCCGGCCTGATGGTCCACAACCCCGCGACCGGGGAGCTGCTGCACGCCTTCGACGGACATTTGACCGTCCGGGACTGCGCTGTCACGCCTAACGGCCTGATCGCCCTTGCGTGCCAGGGGGCGAAAGTTTGCCTGTACGACGCAGGAGCCGGAGAGATCGTCCGCACCCTGTATCTCGATCGCGACGAAGGAGCTGCCTGGGCGTGTGCCTTATCCCCCGACGGCTCCCTGCTGCTGGGTTGCGGCGGCAAGCTCCAGTACTCCGACGACGTCGCCGCCCTGGGACAGACCAGCGTCTGGGACACCGAGACCTGGGAGAGCGTCCAAGAACTCGAGCACAAGGACGCCGCGACCTCCTGCCACTTCCTGGACGACGACTCGTTCCTCATCGGCCTGCTGGATGGCTCCGTGCGCCGGTACGCCGCACGGAGCGGTGAAGAGCTCGGCCGCTGGGGCGCCCACGCCACGACGATCAAGGCGCTGCAGGCCGCAGACGGAGTGCTGATCACTGCCTCGCTCGACGGCCGGCTCCTGGCCTGGGACGCCGACACCCTGTTCGACGGCGGCGACGACCTGCCTCCGGGACGGGCTCTCTACTGCGCCCTTGCCGGGTCGACCGCCCGGGCCTGGATCGGGGGGGACCGTGGCTTCGAGTACGACTTCCGCGAGAGGATTCTGGACACCGATGGGGCGGTCCGCGACACGACGCTGTGGCTCGATGGCGAGGCCAGCTTCGGGCTCCGGATGTTCCGCCGGGATTCCGCAACGCCCCTGACCGGGACGATCACCCGCTGGGGAGACGCCGGTCGGACGGCTCCCCACCCGTCGAGCCCCATTCACGGCCCCGGGGACTACTGGCTGCTGGCCTCCAGCGCCCGCATGCACCCGTTCGATCTCTCCATGC
>NZ_SJEW01000119.1 GCF_005930475.1 Modestobacter altitudinis | reverse complement strand
CCCGCGGTCCCGACGAGCGCGGTCCCGACGAGCGCGGTACCGACGAGCGCGGTACCGACGAGCGCGGCTCCGACGAGCGCGACCCCTGGGGTGCCCTCGGTCCCGACCACCGCGGCGTCGACCACGACCTCGCGCCCGGGGCTGCCGCTGCCCAGCCTCCCGCTGCCCTCTGTGTCCGGGGCACCGGCGCCGTCCTCGCCGCCCGGCCCGGTGGTCCCGCTGCCGCCGGTGGCGCCCGGGGCGTCCCTCTGCCTGCCGCCGCTGATCACCGTGGGCTGCTGACCGGCTCCGGAGCGGTCAGGCGGCGACGCTAGGGTCGCGGTCGACGGTGGGTCGACGCCGGGAGGTGGTGCGCGTGGTCCGAGTGCCCTTCCGCGGCCGTGCTGCGCGGGTGCCCGCGGAGGTCGACGACCACGAGACCCGGGCGCTCGTCGCCGGTGAGGCGTCCGCGGCCGCCGCCGAGACCGACGTGCCCGAGGCCCCCGCGCCCGACCGCACCGCCGCCGCGTTCTTCGACGTCGACAACACGATGATGATGGGCGCCTCCATCTTCTGGTTCGCCCGTGGGCTGGCCGCCCGCAAGTACTTCACCGGGCGCGACGTCGCCTCGTTCGTCTGGCAGCAGTTCAAGTTCCGGGTCGTCGGCACCGAGGGCGCCGTCGACATGCACACGGTCCGGGACAACGCGCTGGCGTTCGTCGCCGGCCGCCCGGTCGAGGAGATCAAGCAGGCCAGCGAGGAGATCTACGACGAGCTGATGGCCGACCGGATCTGGTCGGGCACCCGGCTGCTGGCCCAGCAGCACCTCGACGCCGGCCAGCGGGTCTGGCTGGTCACCGCCACCCCCGTGGAACTGGCCGCGATCATCGCCCACCGGCTGGGGCTCACCGGTGCGCTGGGCACGGTCGCCGAGGTCGTCGACGGGAAGTTCACCGGCCGCCTGGTCGGCGAGATGATGCACGGTGAGGCGAAGGCCCAGGCGGTGCGGGCGCTGGCCGAGCGTGAGGGCCTGGACCTGTCGCGGTGCACCGCCTACAGCGACTCCACCAACGACATGCCGATGCTGAGCCTGGTCGGCACGGCGGTCGCGGTGAACCCGGACTCCGAGCTCAAGGCCGTGGCCCGCTCCCGGGGCTGGGTGGTCAAGGACTTCCGCACCGGCCGCAAGGCCGCCAAGATCGGCGTGCCCACGGTCGGCGTGGCCGCGCTGTCCGGCGGCGTCGTCGGCGGCCTGGTCGCGCTGCGCCGCCGCAACCGCTGGCCGTTCTGAGCCGCGGTCCAGCACGTGTCGATCGCCGCGCAGGCCTGGGAGTGCCTCGGCCTGGACGCCGACCTCCTGGACCTGCTGCAGAGCACGCCGGTCCCCCTGCCGTCCCGGCTGGCCGTCGGGCGGCTCGCGGCCGACAGCGTCGCGGTGGCCTCCCTCGCCGCCCAGCTGGTCCTCGCCGAGCGCCGCGGCCGTCGCCCCGGCCCGGTCCAGGTGGACGGCGTCCGGGTGGCCGGCTCGTTCCGCAGCGACCGGTTGCTGCGCATCGACGGCCGGCCCGTCCAGGGGTTCGCGCCGCTGTCCGGCTTCTGGCCGGCGGTCGACGGATGGGTGCGGACGCACGGCAACTACCCGCACCACGCGCGGCGGCTGCGGGAGCTGCTCGGCCTGGGGCCCGAGGCCGGTCCGGAGCAGCTGCGCGCCGAGCTGGCCCGGCGGCCGGTGCTCGAGCTGGAGGACGCTGCGGCCGCCGGCGGCGCCCTGCTGGTCGCGGTGCGTGAGCCGGCAGCCTGGCGGGCGCACCCGCAGGCCCGGGCGGTCGCCGAGGCACCGCTCGTCGTCCGGGAGCACCTCGGCGATGCACCGGCTCGGCGTTGGAGCGACCGCCCGGAGCGCCCGCTCGCCGGCATCCGGGTGCTCGACCTGACCCGGGTCATCGCCGGACCGGTCGCCGGCCGGGACCTCGCCCTGGCCGGCGCGGACGTGCTCCGGATCGACCCGCCCACGCCCGCCGAGATCAGCTGGCAGCACCTGGACACCGGGCAGGACAAGCGCTCGGCGCTGCTGGACCTGGCCGGCCAGCGGGAGCGGTTCGAGGAGTTGCTGGCCGGGGCGGACGTCGTCCTCACCGGGTACCGGCCGGGGGCGCTGGACCGCTTCGGCCTGACGCCGCACGCCCTCGCCGAACGCCGTCCGGGGATCGTGGTGGGCCGGATCAGCGCCTGGGGCGGGACCGGCCCGTGGTCGGGCCGGCGGGGCTTCGACAGCCTGGTCCAGGCGGGAACGGGCATCGCGGTGCTGGAGAGCCCGGACGGCGTCACCCCCGGCGCGCTGCCCGCCCAGGCCCTCGACCACGCCTCCGGTCACCTGCTGGCGGCGGGGGTGATCGCGGCGCTGCGCGCCCAGCGGCGCGACGGCGGGTCCGCGGGGGTGACGGTGTCCCTGGCGCGCACCGCCGGGGCGCTGCTGCAGCTGCCCGGCGACACCGCCGCCCCGTCGACCGGGCCTGCGTGGCCGCTGGACTCCGGCGGCGGCGTCATCTGCGCCGCCCCGGTGCTCACCTTCGACGGCGCGCCACGCACCTACACCCGCATCGGCGCCCCCTGGGGCGCCGACCCCGCCGAGTGGGCTGCCACCCCGTGACGGGCGGAGCCCTCAGCTGAAGACGCTGCGCCGCTGCAGGAGGAGGCGGTAGAGCGAGTGCTGGATGGTCTCGCGGACCTGGTCGGTGAGGTTGAAGACGACCATCGGGTCGTCGGCGGCGGCCGGGCCGTAGGACGCGGTCTCGATCGGCTCGCCGAAGGCGATGAACCACTTCGACGGCAGCGGAACCAGGCCGGCCGGCCCCAGCAGCGGGAACGTCGGCGTGATCGGGAAGTACGGCAGCCCCAGCAGCCGCGCCGCGGTGCGCGCGTTGCCGATCATCGGGTAGATCTCCTCGGCGCCGACGATCGCGCACGGCACGATGGGCGCCCCGGTGCGCAGCGCCGCGCTGACGAAGCCCCCGCGGCCGAAGCGCTGCAGGGTGTACCGCTCGCTGAACGGCTTGCCGACGCCCTTGAAGCCCTCGGGGAAGACCCCGACCAGCTCACCCTCGGACAGCAGCCGCTCGGCGTCCTCGTTGCAGGCGAGCGTCGTGCCGAGCTTGCGCGCCAGCGCCCCGACGAAGGGCACCTGGAACACCAGGTCGGCACCGAGCAGCCGCAGCCGGCGCGACGCGGGGTGGTCGTCGTGCAGGGCGACGGTGGCCATCAGGGCGTCGACCGGGATCGTGCCGGAGTGGTTGGCCACGACCAGCGCGCCGCCGGTGTCCGGCACGTTCTCCAGGCCCTGGGTCTCCACCCGGAACCAGCGCTCGAACCACGGCCGCAGCATCGGCAGCAGCACGTGGTCGGTCAGGTCGGGGTCGAAGCCGAACTCGTCGGTGTCGTAGTCGCCGGTGACCCGGCGGCGGAGGAACTCCAGCCCACCGGCCAGCTGCTCGTCCCAGGACGGTGCGGCGGGCGGCGGCTGCGGCGGCGGGTCGTCGTCCGGCCGCAAGGGGATCACCCGTGCCTCAGGCATCGCGCACCGCCCGCAGTCCGGGCACCGGGGGCGCGGGGCGGTGCCGGCCCCGGACCACAGCGTGCACGGCGTGCACTCCACCCGCGACCGCGCCGACCACCGAGCGGGCCGCCCCGGTCACGTCACCGACGAGTTCCGGCCGGACGACGGGGGACACCGTGTCGGCGTAGTCGGCGAGCGCCTCGGCGGTGCTGTAGCGCGGGGTGTAGCCGAACTCCTCGCGCAGCACGCGGGTGTCGACCACACGGCCGAAGTTGAGCAGGCGCATCTGCTCAGGGGACCACTCGACCGAGCCGTCGACCAGTCGGACCCGCCGGGCCAGCTTCCGGACGGTGCCCATCGCGGGCTGCGGCACCGGCAGGGGGACGCGGCCGAGCCGGCGGATCGCCTGGGACAGCAGCACGGTGCCGGACGCGCCGACGTTGACCGTGCCGACGAAGTCGCCCAGGGCCGCCTGGCGGAGCACCGCGACGGCGTCGTCCTCGTGCAGGAGCTGGACCCGGGCGTCGTAGCCGAGCGCGGTGGGCACGACCGGCATCCGGAGGAACCCGGACAGCAGCGAGTCGATCCGCGGACCGATGAGGTTGGTGAAGCGCAGCACAGCGACGCCCACGTCGGGGCGGCGGCGCGCGAACGAGCGGACGTAGCCCTCGATGTCGAGGCTGTCCTGGGCGAACCCGCCCGCCGGGACCCGACGGGCCTGCATGGCCTCGGTGAAGACGGCGGGGTCGCGGGGGCTGGCCCCGTAGACCGCGCTGGTCGACTTGAGCACCAGCCGCTCGACGGCGGGCGAGCGCTGGCACGCGGCCAGCAGCTGCATGGTGCCGATGACGTTGAGCTCCTTCATCGACACCCGGCCGCCGGCAGCAGCCGGCGTCGCGCTGATGTTCATGTGCACGACGGTGTCCACCGACGCCGACTCGATGACCTTGGCGATCAACGGGCTGCGGATGTCGGCGCGGACGAACTCGGTGCGCCCCAGGTGACGGAGCACCTCAGGGGCCGGGGGGACGGTGTCCACCCCGATGACCCGGCCGATCGCCGGGTCAGCCGCGAGCTCGGCCGCCAACGCACCGCCCAGCCACCGGCTCACGCCGGTGACGAGGACGACCGCGGGCGGCACGAGCGTCAGCTCACTTCTTGTTGCGCCGCTGGACGCGGGTCTTCTTGAGGAGCTTGCGGTGCTTCTTCTTCGCCATCCGCTTGCGACGCTTCTTGATGACCGAACCCATGTGCCCTGCTCCCGACGTCGTGTCCGCGCAGTACCGGAGGGTGACCGGGTCGGTCACGCCGGGCACCGCGCGAGGTGATCAGCTCGTGCGCGGCCGGCCCCGCGAGGAGGCACCGCCGCTCAGCGCCCGAGCCTACCTGGCACGCGACGTGAGGGAACGGCCCCCTTGCAGGGCCCCGCCGCGAGCCTGCGAGTGGTGGGGGGCAAAGGGGGTCCTTCCTCAGGCGATGTCGGTGTAGGCCTCGCGCAGGTAGTCGTGCACGGCGCGCTCCGGCACGCGGAAGGAGCGGCCGACGCGGACGGCGGAGAGCTCGCCGCCGTGGACGAGGCGGTAGACGGTCATCTTCGAGACCCGCATGATCGCGGCGACCTCGGCGACGGTCAGGAAGGCGACGGCGGCGCGGGGCGCGGGCACCTGGGCCGGGCGGCCGACCGGCATGGACGCGGGGTGGGCGGCCGGCACGGGGCGCGACAGCGAAGCGGCCGAGATGGGCCGGCCCATCGGACGAGGGGCGGGCACACCCGGGCGGGTGGTCTGGATGGTGGCGCGCTGGGGCATGGTCACGTCGTTCATCTCCGGTCTCAGCACTCCCGCGGCCACCGGCTTCCCCACCGGCGGGCGTGTCACGTTCGCGCTGGGAAGACCATATGGGGACCGGTGTGACAGAAGCGATGGGTGAAACGGACAGGCGGACCGGTCCGTCCTGGGCACAAGTGGACAGAGACAACGCGTGACACTCCAGTTACGGCGTGTTGTCCCCAAGTCGACCCCGGTCACCCACGTGCTGTCCACAGAGAACTGTGGACAACTACGTGCGAGTGATCCACCTGGGCGGCCTGGGACACACGGTGCACTCGCCCCCGGGCCGGACGGATGCGGAGCCGGTCAGTCAGCCACGCGCCCCAGGGCGACGGAGCGGTCGTGTGCTGCCTCGATGGCGGCGATGAGTGCCGCGCGCACGCCGTGCCGCTCGAGCTCGCGGATCGCGGCGATCGTCGTCCCCCCGGGGCTGGTGACCGCCTCCCGCAGCTGCACCGGGTGCTCCCCGGACTCCCGGAGCATCACCGCGGACCCGTAGGCGGTCTGGACGATCAGGTCGGCGGCCACCGCGCGGGGCAGACCGAGCAGGATCCCGGCGTCGATCATCGCCTCGACGAGGAAGAAGAAGTAGGCCGGCCCGCTGCCCGACAGCGCCGTGACGGCGTCCTGCTGGCCTTCCGGGACCCGGCGCACCTGCCCCACCGGGGACAGCAGCGCCTCGGCCTCGTCCAGGTGCTCCTCGGTGGCGTGCGCACCGGCGGAGATCACGCTCATCCCGGCGTCCACCAGTGCGGGGGTGTTGGGCATGACCCGCACCACCGGCGTCCCGGGCGGCAGGGCGGCCTCGATCCGGCTGGTGGGGACGCCGGCGGCCACCGACACCACCAGGTGCTCGGCGGTCACGTGCGGGGCCAGCAGGACGAGCAGGGCGTCGATGTCCTGCGGCTTGACCGCCAGCAGCAGCACGCGGGACCGCGCGGCCGCCTCGGCCAGGTCGACGGCGCCGGTGCCGTGCCGGGCGGCCAGCTCGGCCGCCCGCTGCGGGCTGCGCTCGACGACGACCACACCGTCCCCGCTGCCCGCCTTGCGCACCAGACCGGCGAGCAGCGCCTCGCCGATCTTGCCGCCGCCGATGATGGCCAGGCCCGTCCGCCCCGCGGTGATCATGTCCGCGACGGTAGTGCCCCGACGCGCGCGACGGAGCGGCCCGGGTGGGCCCATCAGGACCCGGCGAGCCCGGTCAGCCGGCGAGCAGGCCGGCGGCGGGGGCGATGACGAGCACCGTGCCGGCCAGCAGCAGCACGGCCAGCAGCCGCACCCCGAGCGCGCCCTGGCCCCGCTTCTGCCGCCAGGCGGCCACGCCGGCGACCAGTGCGGTGACCGTGACCGGCGCCGCCACGAGCGCGGCGTAGGGCATCAGCTCCCACAGCACGGTGAAGACGAAGTACAGGCCGATGCCGACCGCGAGGGCGACGACGAGCTCCCCGACGAAGCGGAGCCAGGCGAGCGCGCTCTCCTTGGCGGTGAGCGGCTCCTCCTCGACGACAGCCGGCTCGGCCGCGGCGCGTTGCACCGGGATGGGACCGGTGACCGGATGGGCCTCCGCGCGGCGATGGGTGGTCGTGCCGGCGGCCGGGATCGCGGACGTGGAGGGGCCGGTGCCGAACAGTCCGGTGGCGGCGACGGGGGCTGCGGTCGCGGCGTCGCTCTTGCGCCGCCCGGTCCGCACCGCCGAGGACACGCCCTCGCCGCGACCGGTCCCCGGCCCGGTGGCCAGCGCGCGGTCGGCCGCGGAGTCGCGGGTGGGCTCGGGCCGGGCCGGGGCGGCGCTCCGGGCGGGCACGGGTTCGCGCGGGGCCGCCGGGCCGGCCAGGCCGGCCGCCGGGCGGGGACCGGCGGTGCCGGACTGGTCGGGCCATGTCG
>NZ_SJEW01000118.1 GCF_005930475.1 Modestobacter altitudinis | reverse complement strand
GCGTGGGTCCTTCCAGGACTACGCGCTGGCCCAGCTGGGCGGGGACTCGAGCGAGTTCTCCTGCCTGGAGAGCCTGTGGGGCAAGGAGAGCGGTTGGAACCCCAACGCGCAGAACCGCTCCAGCACCGCCTACGGCATCCCGCAGTTCCTCGACTCGACCTGGGCGAGCACCGGGATCGCGAAGACCTCGGACGGTTACCGGCAGATCGACGCCGGCCTGATCTACATCGACTCGCGGTACGGCTCGCCGTGCGGCGCGTGGTCGCACTCGAAGTCCACCGGCTGGTACTGAGCCACCGGAGCTCCACCGCACCTCCACCGGGGGCCCGGGTCCTGCGGGACCCGGGCCCCCGGTGCGTCCGCAGGTCCGACACGGGTCCGCCGACACCTCCTGCTGACCCGCCTGGACCCATCGGGCAGGATCTACTGGTGGACCACCCAGACGAGGAGCGCTGACCCGTGGGCAGACACCGCGCACCCGAGGGCGCCACGACGGACTTCGACGCCGCCACCAGCGCCCTGGCCGACGTGACCGGCGACTACGCCGTCGACGTCGCGCACACCCGCATCGGCATCCGGGCCCGGCACGCGATGGTGACCACCGTCCGCGGCGCGTTCACCCACTTCAGCGGCACCGCCCACCTGGACACGGCCCGGCCCTCGGCCAGCAGCGTCACGCTGCGGATCTCCACCGCCAGCATCGACACCGGCACACCGGACCGCGACGGCCACCTGCGCTCGCCGGACTTCCTGGACGTCGAGCGGTACCCGGAGATGCGCTTCACCTCCACCGACGTCGAGCAGGTCGACGACGAGGTCTACCGGGTGACCGGGGACCTCACCATCAAGGACATGACCCGGTCGGTCTCGGTCGACTTCACCCTGACCGGCTCCGCGCTGGACCCGTTCGGCAACACCCGGGTCGGCTTCGAGGGTGCGCTGGCGATCAAGCGCAGCGACTGGGACCTGACCTGGAACACCGTGCTGGACACCGGCGGCGTGCTGGTCAGCGACCGCATCCAGGTGGAGTTCGACGTCTCGGCGATCAAGGTGTCCTGACCCGGCGCCGATGAGTTCCCCCCGCTGCCGGGGTCTGCACTGCGGATCCCGTCGCCGCAGGAGGCTGGCATGGCGCACCTGTCCCGGTTCGTGACCGTCTGGTCGATGTTGCAGGCGCGGGTGACCGACGGCCGGCTGCCCGGGTTCGCCGCCGCGGTGCGGTTCCGCGGGGCGGTCGAGGTGCACACCGGTGGCTGCCTGACCCTGGGCGGCACCGACCTGGTCCGCCCCGACTCGCTGTTCCGGCTCGCGTCGGTGTCCAAGCCCGTCGCCGGCGCGCTGACCCTGGCGCTGATCGAGGACGGGGTGCTCGGTCTCGAGGACCCGGTGGCCCGGTGGCTGCCGGAGCTGGCCGAGCCGCGGGTGCTGCGCAGCCGGGGCGGTGCCCTCGACGACACCGTCCCCGCCGACCGCCCGATCACCGTGCGGCACCTGCTCAGCAGCACGCCGGGCTTCGGCGGCGTCTGGGACTCCTCACCGATCGCGCAGGCCGTCGACGCGGCCGGGATCGGTCCGGGCCCGCTGCCGCCGCAACTGGACCACGACGAGTTCGCCCGCCGGCTCGGCGAGCTGCCGCTGGTAGCCCAGCCCGGCACCAGCTGGCTGTACCACCTGAGCACCGACGCGCTGTCGGTGCTGCTCGCCCGGGTGGCCGGCCGGCCGCTGCACGAGCTGCTCGAGGCCCGGGTCACCGGCCCGCTCGGCCTCCGGTCGACCGGCTTCTGGGCGTGCGACCCCCAGCGGCTGGGCGCGGCCTACCTGCCGGTCGACGGCGGCCTCGAGCTGCTCGACCCCGCCGACGGGCTGTCCGCCCGGCCGCCGCTGTTCGAGGGGCTGGCCGCCGGGCTGGTCTCCACCGCGCCCGACGTGCTCGCCTTCTTCTGCGCGCTGGCCGACGGCGGCGGCCCGGTGCTCGGCCCCGCCTCGGTGGCTGCCATGACCACCGACACGCTGACCCCTGCCCAGCGCCGTGCGGCCGCGGACTTCCTGGGGCCTGGCCGCTCCTGGGGGATGCAGGTCGGCGTCCAGGTCGAGCCGACCGCGCCGTGGGACCAGCCCGGCCGCTGGGGCTGGGACGGCGGCACCGGCACCACCGCCTACGTCGACCCCGGGCGGGACCTGGTGGCCGTGCTGCTGACCCAGCGTGGCGCGGTCCCCGGGGACACGTTCCTGACCGACTTCTGGCGGGCGCTGTACCGCTGCGTGTGAGCCGCCGGCTCAGCCGCGGCGCAGCCGGCCCAGCAGGCCACCGGTGGTGCCCAGCGTCCGGGCGGCCAGCGCCAGGATGGGTCCACCGGGGATGCCCGGCGCCGACTGCACGATCGGCGCGAGCTGCATCAGCCCGGTCAGCTCGTGCACCCGCAGCCGGCGGCGGGCCAGTGCGACGACGGGGTTGACCCGGCCCGAGGCGGCGTCCAGGAGCAGGTCGGCCGGCGCCTCCACCGCGGTGCCCGGCACGTCCCCGGCAGCCAGCCGGCGGACGGTCCAGCCCGAGGGGTCGGCGGCGAAGGCCCAGCCGCCGTCCGGGGTGGCCAGCGCGGCGCCGGCGGTGATGTGCTGGGCGGCGGCCAGCGCCCCGGTGACGTCGGCGAGGGCGGCGATCCCCGCCTGCAGCACCGGCGCGGGCGGGGCGTGGGCGCCGGCGGAGACCAGGTCCAGCCCGTGGACGGCGAGTTCGTAGGCCTGCCCGAGCACCACGCTGAGCATGGGCAGCCGGCCCACGGTGGACACGGTCGGTGCGGTGTCCAGCTCCACGGGCTCGTCGGCCAGGTAGCGCTCGGTCGCCTCCCGCGCGGCCCGCAGCGCGCCGAGCACGGCGGCCCGGTCGGCGTCCCGGTGGGCGGCGGTGACCTGGGCGTTGGAGGCGTCCGGGTCACCGGGGTCACCGGTCCCGCCCGCCCGGGCACCGGCGACCAGGCCGGCCAGCGCCGCGCGGTCGGGCCAGGCGCCCAGGTGCACGCAGACCTCCTGCGCCCGCCAGCCGGGCAGCCGGGTCGCCCGTCCCAGGTCGACGGCGGCCGCTTGGTCCAGGAAGGCGTCCCAGGCACCCAGGACCATCGCGCCCACCTCGTCGCGCCCGACGTCGGCCATGCCGCGCCGCCCGGTCACCGGGAGGGCCCCCGGAGGGCGAGCAGCGTGCGCAGGACGGCGACCAGCGCCAGCGGCTGGTCCAGCATCGGGTGGTGCCCGGCGTCGGGCAGCTCCACGACCGGCATCCCGCCGCGGACCAGCCCGGCCATCTCGACTGCCATCGCCGCGGACACCAGCCCGTGCTCGCAGCGCAGCAGCGTCAGCGGGGTGCCCACGCCGGGCAGCAGGTCGCGCAGCCGCAGCCGGGTGCCGAAGAAGTCCGGGTCGAACGCCCAGGTCCAGCCGCCCTCTACCGCGCGCAGCGACCCCCGGGCGACGTGGTCGCGGACGAAGGGCAGCACGACGTCCTGCGGGGGCAGGGTGCGGAACCGGGCGACCGCCTCCTCGGCGGTGGGGTACGCCCGGTGCGGTCGGCGGCGTTCGCGCAACCGCTGCTCGTCCGGCGGCTGGTCGTTGAGCGGGGAGTCGACGACCACGGCCGAGGAGACGTCCGCGGCGTGCACGGCGGCGACGGTGACCGCCACCCAGCCGCCCATGCTGTGCCCGACCACGACCGGCCGGTCGAGCTCGGCCGCGGCAGCGGCGGCGACCACCTCGCGGGCCCACAGGTGCGGGTCGTAGCTGTCCCGACGGTCGCTGTCCCCGTGGCCGGTGAGGTCCAACGCGACCACCCGGTGCCCGGTGAGCAGCGGCGCGACGTGGTCCCACCACCCGGAGTGGGCCGCGCCGCCGTGCACCAGCACGACCCCCGGGGCACCGACCGGCCCCCAGACCCGGTAGGCGACCCGGGCACCGGCGACGACGACGTCCCGGTGCTCCGGCCGCTGGGCGAGGGCCTGGGTGAACCACGGCGGGGCGGACATGCCCGGGATCCTGCCCGACGGGCTCAGGAGCCCTTCAGCAGCTCCTCGAACGACGTCGTCGGGTCGGCGAACGGGTCGACCGGCCGGGTCGCGGCCGGACGGCCGCCGACGGTGTCGGCGAGCTCGCCGGCGGCCCGGTCGACCCGGTCGGCCAGGGCGGTCGAGCCGCCGCCGGCCCAGTCCTCGCCGGCCGCGAAGACCCCGGTGGGCACCGGCACCGCCCGCAGGTAGGCGAACAGCGGCCGCATCGCGAACTCCACGACCAGCGAGTGCCGCGCCGTCCCGGCGGTCGCGGCCAGCAGCACCGGGGTGCCGATCAGCGCGTCGGAGTCGATCACGTCGAAGAAGGTCTTGAACAGTCCGCTGTAGGAGGCGGAGAACACCGGCGTCACTGCGATCACCGCGTCCGCGCCCACGACCGTGTCGATCGCGGCCTGCAGCTCCGGGTTGGCGAAGCCGGTCGTCAGGTCGTCGGCCAGGCCCCGCGCGTGCTCCCGGAGCTCGACGACCTCGACGGTGGCGTCGTCCCCGCGGGCGCGCAGCGCCTCGACCGTCGCGGTGGCCAGCCGGTCGGCCAGCAGCCGGGTCGAGCTGGGGTTGCTCAACCCGGCGCTGACCACGGCGATCGTCCGGGTCGTCATCGGGTCGCCGGCTCGACGGTCCGGCCGGTGACGTCGTCGACCGCGTGCACGGTCGTGTCGTGCCCGCCGTCGGCGGCGGCGACCAGGGAGGCGTGGGTCGGCGCGTCCGGGACGTGGGCCGGCTTGAGCGCGGCGAACTCCTTGCGGAGCACCGGCACGACCTCCTCGCCGAGGATGTCCAGCTGCTCGAGCACCGTCTTCAGCGGCAGGCCGGCGTGGTCCATGAGGAAGAGCTGGCGCTGGTAGTCACCGACGTAGTCGCGGAAGCCGAGCGTGCGCTCGATGACCTGCTGCGGGCTGCCGACCGTCAGCGGCGTCTGGGAGGTGAACTCCTCCAGCGACGGGCCGTGGCCGTAGACCGGGGCGACGTCGAAGTAGGGCCGGAACTCCTTCACCGCGTCCTGGCTGTTCTTGCGCATGAACACCTGGCCGCCGAGACCGACGATCGCCTGGTCGGCGGAGCCGTGGCCGTAGTGCTCGAAGCGGCGGCGGTAGAACTCGACCATCTGCTGGGTGTGGGACGCCGGCCAGAAGATGTGGTTGTGGAAGAAGCCGTCGCCGTAGTACGCGGCCTGCTCGGCGATCTGCGGGCTGCGGATCGAGCCGTGCCAGACGAACGGTGGGACGCCGTCCAGCGGGCGGGGCGTGGACGTGAAGCCCTGCAGCGGGGTGCGGAACTGGCCGGACCAGTCCACGACGTCCTCCCGCCACAGCCGGCGCAGCAGCTGGTAGTTCTCCACGGCCAGCGGGATGCCGTCGCGGATGTCACGCCCGAACCACGGGTAGACCGGACCGGTGTTGCCGCGGCCCATCATCAGGTCGACGCGGCCGTCGGCGACGTGCTGCAGCGTGGCGAAGTCCTCGGCGATCTTCACCGGGTCGGTGGTGGTGATCAGCGTCGTGGACGTCGACAGGACCAGCTTCTCGGTCTTGGCCGCGATGTAGCCCAGCGTCGTGGTGGGGGAGGAGACGACGAACGGCGGGTTGTGGTGCTGGCCCTGCGCGAAGACGTCGAGCCCGACCTCCTCGGCCTTGAGCGCGATCGTGACCAGCGACTTCAGCCGCTCGGCCTCGGTCGGGGTGCGACCGGTCGTCGGGTCGGGCGTGACGTCGCCGACGGTGAAGATCCCGAACTGCATCTCGTGCTCCCTCTCGTCTGAGCCGCACTGGTTGAGAGTGCAACTACTGGCCGGTGGAACCGGTCGGGGGCCGCACTTGTTCCCGGCTCCCGCCGAGGGAGCGCAGCCGCTCTGTCAGCAGGGTCAGGGACTCCTGTGGTGGCAATGCCATCTCACCCAGCAGGTCGAGCGCGCGGGTGTAGCGGTGCACCTCGGCCTCCGAGTCGATGAAGAACACCCGGGTCTTGTTCTCCAGGTAGACGACGTCCGGCGCCCTGGTCGCCTGCGACTCGAGCACCGAGAAGGAGCCGGAGGTGACCGGCGGCAGCCCGGCCGCCAGGGGCAGGACCTGCACGGTGACGTTGGGCTGGGCCGCGACCGCGGCGAGGCGCTCCAGCTGTTCCCGCCAGACGACGGTGTCCCGGTCCGGGTCCCCCGGGACGACGGTGCGCATCAGCACCGACTCGTCGACCACCATCGACAGCTGCAGTCCGCCGCTGGGGCGCTGGGGGTCGAGGAGCTCCTGCCGTCGGCGGCTGACCAGCATCCGGCGCTCGACCTCGGCGGACGAGGGCTGCTCCCACGTCGAGTGGATGAGTTCCCGGAGGTATTCGGGTGCCTGCACGAGCGCGTGCGGCACCACCGCTGCAAAGCAGCGCAACGCCCTCGAGCCGGCCTCCAGCCGGATCAGGTTGGCGAACCTGTCGGACAGCCCGTCGGCGTAGGCGTCCCACCAGCCGCGCGGCCGCGCGGCCGGAGCGAGCCGACGGAGGAAGGTCGCCTGTACTTCGGGCACCCGGTACAACTCCACCAGGCGCTCGAGATCGGCCTCGGTGATGCCGGTGCGGCCGTTCTCGATCCGGGAGACCTTCGACGGCGACCAGCCCAGCGAGGCGGCGACGTCCTTGCCGTGCAGCTCGGCGGCCGCACGGAGCAGGCGCAGTTCCTGGGCCAAGCGGCGTTCGCGGACCGACGGGGTGTCCACCATGTCGAACAGCCTAGGCCGCATGCAATGTTGCAAGCCATCTTTCGCTGTCAGTTGCAGCATGCGACCTTGTGCCCACGCGGCCGCGGACCCACTCACCTCCGACCGAAGGACGGAAGCGATGACCGGAACCCGTGCTCTCCCGCTCAGCACGTCCGACGTCTACGACGTCGCGCAGCTCGCCGGTGGCCTCTCCCGGGTCGTCGACACAGCGGTGGTCGCCCTGCTGGAACGCGGCCGACTCCGTGTCGACGGCACCGGGCGGCTCCAGGCCGAGGGCAGCACGCCGGGTCGTCCGGTGGAGTCGGCGGTCCTGGACCTGGTGGGCACCCGGTTCCGGCGCACCGTGTCGTCGGTGCGGCTGCGCGCCGCCGAGGACCCCCGGCTGACCGGGGTCGCCGACCGCCTCGTCGAGGCCGGGTTGCTGCGCCGCAACCCCCTCGCGACGCTGACCGGCCGTGGGCCGGCCCAGCTGCGGACCGCCGCCGGGCGGCGAGCGCTGGCCGAGGTCCTGGCCACGCCGGCGGCGGGGACCGGCCTGCTCCAGGTCGCCGTGGAGGGTCCGCTGCGGATGGCCGACCGGGCTGCGTACGACAGCGTCTTCGGTGTCCTGGAGTGGGCGCCGGCGACCGGCAGGCGTCCCGGCCGGTACTCCCAGGCCGCGCTCGAGGCCAACGGCAACCAGGCCCGGGCCTACGGCAGCTTCGGTCTCGCCGGCTGGGGCGGGGACGGCGGCGGTGGCGGCTGGGGC
>NZ_SJEW01000117.1 GCF_005930475.1 Modestobacter altitudinis | reverse complement strand
CGGGAGGGGTGGGGGACTGGGTCCCCAGCGGTGCGGCGTCCGTCACCTCGACCACGGTACGACGGGGAGGTGACAGTCGGGGCGCTCGCCGTCCCGCCCCGTCATCGGCCGGGGCCTCGGCTGCGAAGATCGTGCCGTGTCCGTCGATGCTGCAGTCCCCCTGGTCAGCGGAGCCGACGTCGAGGAGGCCGCACGCCTGCTGGACGGCGTGGTCCGGCGCACCCCGCTGGAGCACTCGCGGGCCCTCGCCGAACGGGTCGGCGGCCCCGTCTGGCTCAAGTGCGAGAACCTGCAGCGCACCGGCTCGTTCAAGATCCGTGGGGCGTACACCCGGATCGCCCGGCTGACCGCCGAGGAGCGCGCCCGCGGCGTCGTCGCCGCCAGCGCCGGCAACCACGCGCAGGGCGTGGCGCTCGCCGCCCGGGAGCTCGGTGCGGCCGCCACCGTGTTCATGCCCGAGACCGCGCCGCTGCCCAAGATCGCCGCCACCCGCGGCTACGGCGCCGACGCCCGGCTCGGCGGCGAGACGCTGACCGACGCCATCGTCGACGCCGTGCGGTTCGCGGCCGAGACCGGGTCGGTGTTCATCCACCCGTTCGACCACCCCGACGTCATCGCCGGTCAGGGGACCGTCGGTCTCGAGGTGCTCGAGCAGTGCCCGGACGTGGCCACGGTCGTCGTCTGCACCGGCGGTGGGGGGCTGGTGTCCGGGATCGCCGCCGCGGTGAAGGCCCGCCGCCCCGGCGTCCGGGTCGTCGCCGTCCAGGCCGCCACCGCCGCGGCGTTCCCGGCGTCGCTGGCCGCCGGCCACCCGGTGCCGCTGACCGCGATGGCCACGATGGCCGACGGCATCGCCGTCGCCGCTCCCGGCGACCTCACCCTCGCCCACGTCGCGGGCCTGGTCGACGAGGTGCGGACCGTCACCGAGGGCGACCTCAGCCGGGCCCTGCTGTTCTGCCTGGAGCGGGCCAAGCTGGTCGTCGAACCGGCTGGGGTCGCCGGGGTCGCCGCCGTGCTGGCCGACCCCGCCGCCTTCGCCCCGCCCGTGGTCGCGGTGGTCTCCGGCGGCAACATCGACCCGGTCCTGATGATGAAGGTCGTGCAGCACGGCATGGCCGCGGCCGGGCGCTACCTGTCGCTGCGCGTCCAGGTCCCCGACCGCCCCGGCTCGCTGGCCGCGCTGCTCCGTGAGCTGGCCGGGCTGTCGGCGAACGTGCTCTCGGTCGAGCACGAGCGGACGACGGCGCGGCTGGACCTCGGCGAGGTCGAGGTCGGCGTCCACCTGGAGACCCGCGGGCCGGACCACGAGCAGCACGTGCTGGCAGCCCTGGCCGCCGCCGGGTACGCACCCCGCGTCGACTGACCCGGCGCAGCAGGCGCCGATGACTTCTCCGCCCCGCCCCGGTCCAGACCGGGAGAGCCCCCGCACCGCAGGGGCCGGGACGGACGACGTGTCGTCGGAGGAGCGCTCATGCAACGGACCCGCCGGGTGCGCGGAAACGCACGGGAGAACTGTCGGACGGCGGGCCTGGCGTGCGCGGCATGACCAACGCCGTCGTCGTCGAGGGGCTCGTGAAGCGCTTCGGGGAGAACACCGCGCTGGGTGGGGTGGACCTCACCGTGTCCGAGGGCACCGTGCTCGGGCTGCTGGGCCCCAACGGGGCGGGCAAGACCACCGTCGTCCGGATCCTCAGCACCCTGCTGCGACCCGACGCCGGGCGGGCCGAGGTGAACGGCCTCGACGTGCTCACCCAGGGCGACCGGGTCCGGGCCACCATCGGGCTCACCGGCCAGTACGCCGCGGTCGACGAGTACCTGACCGGGCAGGAGAACCTGGAGATGGTCGGTCGGCTCTACCGGCTGGGCGGCAAGGAGGCCCGGCTGCGCGCCGGGGAGCTGCTCGAGCGGTTCGAGCTCGCCGACGCAGCCCACCGGCCGGCCAAGACCTACTCCGGCGGCATGCGCCGGCGCCTCGACATCGCCGCCTCCCTCATCGCCCGCCCCCGGGTGCTGTTCCTCGACGAGCCGACGACCGGCCTCGACCCGCGCAGCCGGCTGGGCATGTGGGAGTTCATCGCCGACCTGGTCAGCGACGGGACGACGATCCTGCTCACCACCCAGTACCTGGAGGAGGCGGACCGGCTCGCCGACCGGATGGTCGTGATCGACAAGGGCGAGGTGATCGCCCGCGGCACCGCCGACGAGCTGAAGGCCCAGGTCGGTGGTGAGCGGCTGGAGCTGACGGTGTCCAGCAGCGCGCAGCTGTCGGCGGCCGCCGAGGCGCTCCGCCCGCTGGCCCAGGGCGAACCCCACCGGGACGAGCAGACCCGGCGGTTGTCGCTGCCGGTCACCGGCGGCACCGAGACCCTCGCGGAGGGGCTGCGCCGGCTGGCCGGCACCGACGTGCGGGTCCTCGACATCGGCCTGCGCCGACCCGACCTGGACGACGTCTTCCTCACCCTCACCGGGCACGCCGCCGAGGAGTCCGCCGCCGAGGCGGGGGCGGACGCGGCCCCGACCGCCGTCAGCGCAGGAGCATCCCGATGACCACCCTGGCCGAGACCGTCAGCGACAGCGTCACCATCACCCGGCGGAACCTGATCAAGGTCAAGCGCGTCCCGGACCTGATCGTCTTCGCCACCCTGTCGCCGATCATGTTCGTGCTGCTGTTCCGCTACGTGTTCGGCAGCGCCATCCCGATCGAGGGCATCTCCTACGCCGAGTTCCTGCTGCCGGGGATCTTCGCCCAGACGGTGGTGTTCGGGAGCACGATCACCGGGGCCAGCCTCGCCGACGACCTGCAGAAGGGGCTCATCGACCGGTTCCGGTCGCTGCCGATGGCCCGCTCGGCCGTGCTGGTCGGCCGCACCGTGGCCGACCTCGGGCTCAACGTCCTCACCATCGTGGTGATGGCGCTGACCGGCCTGGTCGTGGGCTGGCGCATCCACTCCTCGGTCGGCGAGGCGCTCGCCGGGTTCCTGATCCTGCTGCTGTTCGCCTTCGCCATCTCCTGGGTGATGGCCCTGGTGGGGCTGCTGGTCCGCACGCCCGAGGTGGTCAACAACGCCAGCTTCATCGTGATCTTCCCGCTGACGTTCATCGCCAACACCTTCGTGCCGACTGACAACTTCCCCACGGTGCTCAAGACCATCGCCGACTGGAACCCGGTGTCGGCGGTGGTGCAGGCGGCCCGCGAGCTGTTCGGCAACACGGCGCCGAGCCTGGAGACGTCGAACGCGTGGCCGATGCAGCACCCGGTGCCCTACGTGCTGGCGTGGGTGGTCGTGCTCCTGGTGGTGTTCGTGCCGCTCTCGGTGTGGGCCTACCTCCGCACCGCCAGTCGCTGAACAAGGACCCCCGCGCCCCCCGACCCTCGCTCCGCTCGGGCCGGGCCCCTGCGCGGGGGCCGACGGCGGGGCCGTCTGGTGGGGCCGGTGACCCCGGGCGAGGATGGTGCCGATGAGCACCGAAGCCCCGGCTGGGTCGCCGGCCTCCGCGTCCCTGTCCGCCTCGCACCCGCTGGCCACCCCGTCGTCGTTGCCCTACCAGCTGCCGCCCTTCGCCGACATCACCCCCGACCTCGTCCGGGAGGCGCTGCTGGCGGGCATGGCCGAGCAGCGCGCCGAGGTCGCCGCCCTGGTCGCCGACCCGGCCGAGCCCACGTTCGGCAACACCGTCGTCGCCCTCGAGCGGTCCGGTCAGCTGCTGGCCCGTGCCGAGCGGGTGTTCCACAACATGACGTCGGCGG
Source organism: Modestobacter altitudinis (assembly GCF_005930475.1). GTDB lineage: Bacteria > Actinomycetota > Actinomycetes > Mycobacteriales > Geodermatophilaceae > Modestobacter > Modestobacter altitudinis. The sequence continues at coordinate 4,234 of NZ_SJEW01000117.1, read as the reverse complement.
TCTCCTCCGACCGGATCCGCGAGATCGAGCGGGAGATCGCCCCGCTCGCCGCCGCGCACGACGACGCCCTCCGGCTCGACCCGGTGCTCTTCGCCCGGGTCGACGCGGTGCACGCCGGGAGGGCCGACGCGGGCCTCGACGACGAGTCGGTCCGGCTGGTCGAGCGCTACCACCTCGACTTCGTGCTCGCCGGCGCCGGCCTCGACAGCGCCGGCCGGACCCGGCTCAGCGAGCTGAACCAGCGGCTGGCAGAACTCAGCACCACCTTCGACCAGAACCTGCAGTCCGCGACCGAGGCCGCCGCCGTGGTGGTCGAGGACGTCGCCGAACTCGACGGCCTGTCCCAGGGCGAGGTCGCCGCGGCAGCCGGGGCGGCTGCCGAGCGCGGCCGGGCGGGATCCCACCTGCTCACCCTGGTGCTGCCCAGCGGCCAACCGGCGCTGGCCAAGCTGCGCAACCGGGAGCTGCGCCGGCGGCTGTACGAGGCGTCGGTGACCCGTGCGTCCGGCGGTGACCACGACAACGGGCCGATCGCTGCGGAGATGGCCCACCTGCGCGCGGTCCGGGCCCGGTTGCTCGGGTTCGACACCCACGCCGACCTCATCGCCGCCGACCAGACCGCGAAGACCTCGGCCGCGGTCGACGCGCTGCTCGGTGAGCTGGTGGGTCCGGCCCTGGCGAACGCGCGGGCCGAGGCCGAGGTGCTGCGCGAGCTGGCCGTCGCCGACGGCGTCGAGCTCGCTGCCTGGGACTGGGCGTTCTACTCCGAGCGCGTCCGGGCGGAGCGCTACGCCGTGGACAGCGCCGCGCTGCGTCCCTGGTTCGAGCTGGACCGCGTGCTGGTCGACGGCGTCTTCCGGGCGGCCGAGCTGCTCTACGGCTACACGTTCAGCCCGCGCCCCGACCTGGTCGGCTACCACCCCGACACCCGGGTCTGGGAGGTGTTCGGCGCCGACGGTGAGCCGGTCGGGCTGTACCTGGGCGACTACTTCGCCCGCGAGGGCAAGCGCGGCGGCGCCTGGATGAGCTCCTTCGTCACCCAGTCGACGTTGCTGGACACCCGGCCGGTCGTGTTCAACAACCTCAACGTCAACCGGCCGGCGGCCGGTCAGCCGACGCTGCTGACCCTGTCCGAGGTCACCACGCTCTTCCACGAGTTCGGGCACGCCCTGCACGGGCTCTTCTCCGCGGTGACCTACCCGCGGTTCTCCGGGACCAGCGTCTCGCGTGACTTCGTCGAGTACCCGAGCCAGGTCAACGAGATGTGGGCGCTGTGGCCGGAGGTCCTCACCCACTACGCCACGCACGTCGAGACCGGCGAGCCGCTGCCGGCGCAGACGGTGCAGGCCATCGAGGCTGCCGCGCTGTGGGGTGAGGGCTTCGCGACGCTGGAGTACCTGGCCGCGACACTGCTGGACCAGGCCTGGCACCGGCTCGACGCCGACACCCTGGTCGACGACCCGCAGGCGTTCGAGTCAGCCGCCCTGGCCGCGGCCGGGGTCGCGTTCGACCTGGTCCCGCCCCGGTACCGGACGACGTACTTCCAGCACGTCTTCGCCGGCGGGTACTCGGCCGGCTACTACTCCTACATCTGGTCCGAGGTGCTCGACGCCGACACCGTGGAGTGGTTCAAGGAGAACGGCGGGCTGCGCCGCGACAACGGCGACGTGTTCCGCAGCCGGCTGCTCGCCCGCGGTGGGTCCGTCGACTCACTGGCCGCGTTCCGCGCCGTCCGAGGCCGGGACGCCGACACCGGCCCGCTCCTCCGCCGCCGGGGGTTGGTGAGCACATCGCGATCCTGACGGACCGCACCGCGGCCAGGAGCCGGTGCCAGGGACGCTGAGCCCGTCACCGTGTCCCCGCCGGGGAGCCTCCGGCGCCCGCGCCGGGTCCACCGACGACTGCGTCGTCGTCCGTGCTCACATCCAGGGGAGCTGCAGGACCAGGTCCAGGTCGTCGGGGGCGGCGCCGTCGCGGACGAGCCGGTTGGGCTGGCGGTGGCCGCACGCCGTGCAGCGGTGCACCACCTGCCAGCCCTTCCCGGACTTCTCCACCAGGCCGATCGGTTCCATCAGCGCCCGGCACTCGCTGGCCCGGTCACCGGGCAGCTCGTCGACGTGCAGCGACCACAGGCACCACGGGCAGTGGTTGCGATAGTGCCCGTCGGTGTTCGCCGGCACCAGCGTCGAGCAGTGCCCGCAGACGAAGTCGGTGTTCTCCGCCCGTCGCGAGCGCGCTCGTCCGCCGTCCACCGTGCTGGTCATGCCGTCGGTCAGGGCACGAACGGCTCGACGGCCAGGACCTTCACGGAGATGTCCTTGCCGTTGGGGGCCGTGTAGGTGATCGTCGCGCCCGGTGCCGCGCCGACGATCGCCGCGCCCAGCGCCGACTCGGGGGAGTAGACGGTGAGGTCGGTGGTGCCGGCGATCTCCCGGGAGCCGAGGAGGAACTTCTCGGTGTCGTCCTCGTCGCCGTCGAAGGCGATGGTGATGACGGTGCCGAGCGCGGCGTGGGTGGCCGTGGTCGGCGCGGCGCCGACCCGAGCCTTGCGCAGCAGGTCGGTGAGCTGCCGGATCCGGCCCTCGGCCTTGCCCTGCTCCTCGCGCGCCGCATGGTAGCCGCCGTTCTCCTTGAGGTCACCCTCCTCGCGACGGTCGTTGATCTCCTTGGCCATCGCCGGACGGTTCGCGATCAGCTGGTCGAGCTCGGCACGCAGCCGGTCGTGGGCCTCCTGCGTCAGCCAGACGCCCTGGTCCTGCTGGTCAGTCGGGGTGGACACGGGATCACTCCTGGTGCTCGAGAGCGCGACCCTCCGTCAGGAGGGCCACCGGTGGTCGATCCGGGGAACCTAACACCGCTCGGCCCGCCTGTGCAGCCGTCCGCGGAACGGAACCGGCCGGGATCCCGGTGCGTGCCGGGTCCTGAGCAGCTCACCGGGGGAGTGGTGACCGGCACACCCGCGGCGCTCCGGGCCCCGCGCCGCGCTGGCCCGTCGAGGGGGACAATGGCGAGGTGACCGATGCTGACCAGTTGCGCCTGCTCGCGGTGCACGCCCACCCCGACGACGAGTCGAGCAAGGGCGCAGCCACCATGGCGAAGTACGTCGCCGAGGGCGTGCGCGTGATGGTGGCCACCTGCACCGGGGGTGAGCGCGGCTCCGTGCTCAACCCCGCCATGGACCGCCCCGAGGTCTGGGAGCGGATGGCGGAGATCCGCAACGCCGAGATGGCCAAGGCACGCGAGGTCCTCGGGATCGAGCAGGAGTTCCTCGGCTTCGTCGACTCCGGCCTCCCCGAGGGCGACCCGCTGCCGCCGCTGCCCGAGGGCTGCTTCGCCCTGGTGCCGATCGAGGAGGCCGCGGCTCCGCTGGTCGCGCTGATCCGCCGGTTCAAGCCCCAGGTGATGACCACCTACGACGAGCGGGGCGGCTACCCCCACCCCGACCACATCCGGACCCACGAGATCTCGGTGCACGCCTTCGAGGCGGCCGGTGACCCGGAGCGCTACCCGGAGCTCGGCGAGCCGTGGCAGGTCAGCAAGCTCTACTACCACATGAGCTTCACCCTGCCGCGGACGAAGGCGCTGCACGAGGCGGTGCTGGCGACCGGCGGCGAGTCCCCGTACACGGAGTGGCTCGCGAACTGGGACCCGGAGAAGGACATCTCGCACCGGGTGACCACCCAGGTGCCCTGCGCGGAGTACTTCCCGGTGCGCGACGCCGCGCTGATCGCGCACGCCACCCAGATCGACCCGACCGGCCGCTGGTTCTCCGTGCCGCTGGACGTGCAGAGCCAGGCCTGGCCGACCGAGGACTACGAGCTGGCCCGCTCGCTGGTCGACTCGCCCGTGCCCGAGGACGACCTGTTCGCCGGCGTCCGCAGCTCGGCGGAGGTGTCGTGACCACCGCACTGACCCTGCTCGCGGTCGACCAGCAGCAGCTGCCCGAGGACGTCGGCAAGTCCGGTCCGCTCGGCCTGCTGCTGATCGTCGTCCTGCTCATCGCGGTGCTGTTCCTCGGCCGGTCGATGGGCCGGCACCTCAAGCGGGTCCCGCGTAGCTTCGACCCCGCGGACCAGGTGCCCGACACCCCCGCCGAGCTGATCGACATCCCCGCCCGCGATCCGGGTGAGGACCTGCTCGACACCCTGCGGCGTGCGCCGCTGGCCATCGAGCCGCCCCGCCGCCCCGACGACGGCGGCTCCCCGCCCCGGACATGAGGACGACCCCGGCCCCG
>NZ_SJEW01000116.1 GCF_005930475.1 Modestobacter altitudinis | reverse complement strand
GGCTCGGACATGCGGGGGCCTCCAAGGGCGGTAGGGGGGGTGGGACGGCAGCTTCATGCCCGCGCGCCCGGCCCTCAACCGTCCCGGGCTCCGGGCAGCCGGGGTGGTGCCCCGGCTGCCCGGTGTGCTCAGACGGCCAGCACCTGTCCCACGGAGATGCGGTTCGGGTCGCTCACGGTCGACGAGTTCAGCGCGGCGAGCGCCTGCCAGGTCGTGCCGTGGGCGGACGCGATCCTCGCCAGCGTGTCGCCGGGCTGCACGGTGTACGAACCGCCCGAGGACGCGGCCGGAGCCGCGGCCGGAGCCGCAGCGGGAGCCGGAGCCGCAGCCGGGGCGCCGGCCGCGGGGGTGGTGCCGCTGGTCAGGTACTTGCCGCAGGTCGGCCAGGCACCGACGCCCTGACCGACGAGGACCTTCTCGGCGATCTCGATCTGCTGGGCCGCCGTGGCCAGGTCGGCCCGCGCGGCGAACGCCGTGCCGCCGTAGCCCGCCCAGGTGCTCTGGGAGAACTGCAGGCCGCCGTAGTAGCCGTTGCCAGTGTTGATGCTCCAGTTGCCGCCGGACTCGCAGTCGGCGACGCCGGTCCAGTCGTGCGTCGCCGCTGCGGACGCAGGTGCGGCGAGCAGGCCGATGCCGACGGCAGCAGCGCCGAGGGCGACGGCCCCGCTCGCAACGGTGCGGCGGGCGCGGACGTGCAGGGACTCGAACATGGGTGATCCTCCCGATCACCGCCTACGAGGTGAGCTGTCGGGTTCGGGCGAATCGGTGCCCGGCCGGTCGGCGCCCGGTGGGCGCAGCACGGCTTCACCCCGAGACGCGCAGGCGCGTCGGAAGTGGGTCCCCCGCCCCCGTCCTGGGTGGGTCGACGTCAGGCTGCCGGCGGACGGGGTTCGGCGGTCCGGCGCCTCGTGCCCGGCCAGTGCGGTCCGGGACGCCGAGAACGGTAAGCGGAACCTGCGGGTCTCGCTTCCCGTGGCGGCGACGTTCCGGCATCCGCCCAGGACGCTCTGCGACAGGCCGGGCCGGGGACACCTCGGCGTCCCCGACCCGTCACGTCACGTCACTGGTGCGACAGCCGTGGGTCCTTCGTCAGTCACGGACGAGCAGGGCTACCGGGAGCTGGGTGAGCACCTCGGTCAGCGGGGCCCCGCCGGCGGCGGAGACCACCCGGGCGCCGGTGAGCAGGTCCCGCCAGGCGCCGGTCGGCAGCTGCAGCGCGGTGTCGCCCCACCCGGAGGCCGCCAGGTGCACCGGCAGCCGGGTGGCCACCGCGACGACCTCGCCGCGGTCGAAGGCGACGACGGAGTCCGCGGCGGTCCCGGTGGCCTCGAGCGGGGTGTAGCCGGTGAAGGCCTCCGGGTGGTCCCGCCGGTGCCGCAGCACCCGGGAGACCACCAGCAGCTTCGCCGCGCCGGTCTCGTCGACCGGCGGCACCCAGCCCTCGTCCAGCCGGGCCAGCAGACCGCGGCGCAGGTCGTAGTCGACCGGACGGCGGTTGTCCGGGTCGACCAGCGAGAAGTCCCACAGCTCGGTGCCCTGGTAGACGTCCGGGACGCCCGGCATCGTCAGCTGCAGCAGCTTCTGGGACAGCGAGTTGCCGTAGCCGAACGGTGCGATGCGGGCGACGAGGTCCTCGATCGCGCCGTGGGTCACCTCGTCGTCGTACGCCGCGTCGACCAGCCCGTGCAGCTGGTCCTCGAACTCCTGCACCGGGTTCGTCCAGGTGGTCGAGGTGCCGGCCTCGCGGGCGGCCTTCTCCACGTAGGCGTGCGCCCGCTCGCGGGAGAGCGGCCAGGCGCCGACCAGGTTCTGCCACACCAGGTGCGCCAGTGACCGGTCGGCCAGCGGGTGCCGGTCGAGCAGCCGGCGGACCAGCTCCGCCCACTCGGTCGGCTGCTCGGCCAGCACGGCGAGCCGGGCCCGCACGTCCTCGCTGCGCTTGGTGTCGTGGGTGGACAGCGTCGTCATCGACGCCGGCTTGACCTCGGCCCGGTGCTGCTGCGCCTGGTGGAACTCCGCGACGGTCGTCCCGAACCGGGCCGGGTCGCCGCCGACCTCGTTCAGCGCCACGAACCGCGCCCACCGGTAGTACGCGCTGTCCTCCACGCCCTTGGCCATGACCGGCCCGGAGGTCTGCTCGAAGCGGGTGGCCAGCTCGGTCCCGGCGGTGCCGAGCAGCGGGTGCAGGGCGTCGACGGGCGCGGTGAGGTCGGGCCGGCGCTGCTTGACCGCGGCGACCGTCTCGTCCAGGTGCTCGCGGCCGTCGGGCAGGTAGCTCCGGTACACCGGGAAGCTGGCCAGCAGCTCCGCGAGCCCCTCGGTCACCTGCTCGGCCGGCACCCCCGGCAGCTCGCCGATGATGCGCTGCAGCCGGGCCACCTCCGAGCCGAGCATGCCGTCGGTGACCTCGCGCTTGCAGTCGTGGACGAGCTGCGCGTAGTCCACCGGTGCACCGGCGAGCTCGGTGTCCAGGGCGGTGATAGCGGCTTCGCCGGCCGGGTCGATCAGCACGCTGTCCACCTCGGTGAGCGCGTCGTAGCCCGTGGTCCCCGCGGTCTTCCACCCGTCGGGCAGCTCCTCACCGGGCTCGAGGATCTTCTCCACGACGGTCCACCGGTCGCCGGTGGCGCCGGCGAGGGAGTCCAGGTAGCCCTTGGGGTCGGCCAGCCCGTCCGGGTGGTCGATCCGCAGCGCGTCGACCGAGCCGTTCTCGACCAGCTCGACGACCAGCGCGTGGGTGGTCCGGAAGACCTCCGGGTCCTCCACCCGCAGCCCGGCGAGGGTGTTGATCGCGAAGAACCGGCGGTAGTTGAGCTGGTCGTCGGCGCGCCGCCAGTCGACCAGCTCGTAGTGCTGCCGGTCGTGCACCTCCTGCGGCGTCCCCTCCCCGGTGCCCGGGGCCAGCGGGAAGCGGTTGTCGTAGTAGCGGAGCTCGCCGTCGACCACCTCCAGCTTCGAGACGTCGTCCGCGCTGCCCAGCACCGGCACTCGGATCCGGCCGCCGCCGAAGTCCCAGTCGACGTCGAAGGCGTCGGCGTGGGCGCTGTCCCGCCCGTGCTGCAGCAGGTCCCACCACCAGCCGGACTCGGCCGGGTCGCTGACGCCCATGTGGTTGGGCACCAGGTCCAGGACGAGGCCGAGGTCGCGGGAGTGCAGCGCGGTGACGAACCGGTCGAAGCCGTCCCGCCCCCCGCGCGGCTCGTCGATGTGCGCGTGGTCGACGGTGTCGTAGCCGTGCGTGCTGCCGGCGGCGGACCGCAGCAGCGGCGACGAGTAGGCGTGCGTGACCCCCAGGTCGGCCAGGTAACCGGCCACCGACGCCGCGTCGTCGAGGGTGAAGTCGGCGGTCACCTGCAGCCGGTAGGTGCCCGCGGGCACTTCCCGGCGACGGTTCGTCCCGGTCACGGCGCCGCCTGCAGCACGACGGTGGCGCGGGGGGCGATGGTCAGCGTCTCGCCGGCCTTGACCTGCACCGGCTCGACCTCGCTCAGCTCGGCGGTGTCGACGACGACCGTCCAGCCCTCGGCGTAGTCGCTGCCGGGCAGGGTGAACTCGATCGCCTCGGAGGAGGCGTTGAAGGCGAGGTAGAAGCAGTCGTCGACGACGTCCTCACCGCGCTCGTCGGTCTCCCGGATGCCGTGGCCGTTGAGGTACATGGCCAGCGACTTGGCGAAGCCGACGTCCCAGTCGTCGTCGTCCATGACGTCGCCGCCCGGGGTGAGCCAGGCGATGTCCTGCACCGGGTCGCCCTCCTCCCGGCGTACCGGACGGCCGTGGAAGAACCGGCGACGGCGGAACGTCGGGTGGTCGGTGCGCAGCTTGGTCACCAGCTTGGTGAACTCGAGCAGGCCCTCGTCGACGTCCTCCCAGTCGATCCAGGTGATCTCGTCGTCCTGGCAGTAGCCGTTGTTGTTGCCGCCCTGGGTGCGCCCGAGCTCGTCGCCGTGCAGCAGCATGGGCACGCCCTGGCTGAGCATCAGCGAGGCGATGAAGTTGCGCCGCTGCTGCGCGCGCAGCGCGAGGATGTCCGGGTCGTCGGTCGGCCCCTCGACGCCGCAGTTCCAGCTGCGGTTGTGGCTCTCGCCGTCGTTGTTGTCCTCGCCGTTGGCCTCGTTGTGCTTCTCGTTGTAGGAGACCAGGTCGTTGAGGGTGAAGCCGTCGTGCGCGGTGACGAAGTTGATGCTCGCCACCGGGCGCCGGCCGGAGTGCTGGTACAAGTCGGCCGAACCGGAGATGCGGCTGGCGAACTCGCCGATGGTGGCGTCCTCGCCGCGCCAGAAGTCCCGGACCGTGTCGCGGTACTTGCCGTTCCACTCGGTCCACAGCGCGGGGAAGTTGCCGACCTGGTAGCCGCCGTCGCCGATGTCCCACGGCTCGGCGATCAGCTTGACCTGGCTGACGATCGGGTCCTGGTGGCAGAGGTCGAAGAAGGCCGACAGCCGGTCGACCTCGTGGAACTGGCGGGCCAGCGACGAGGCGAGGTCGAAGCGGAAGCCGTCGACGTGCATCTCGGTCACCCAGTAGCGCAGCGAGTCCATGATCAGCTGCAGCGACTGCGGGGTCGCGACGTTCAGCGAGTTCCCGGTGCCGGTGGTGTCCATGTAGTACTGCTTGTCGTCCTCGACCAACCGGTAGTAGGCCTGGTTGTCGATGCCGCGGAACGACAGCGTCGGACCCATGTGGTTGCCCTCGGCGGTGTGGTTGTAGACCACGTCGAGGATGACCTCGATGCCCGCCTCGTGCAGGGCGCGGACCATGCCCTTGAACTCCTGCACCTGCTGGCCGTCGGTGTCCTGCGCGTACTCGTTGTGCGGCGCGAAGAACCCGATCGTGTTGTAGCCCCAGTAGTTGCGCAGGCCCTTCTGCTGCAGGGTGTCGTCCTGCACGAACTGGTGCACCGGCATGAGCTCGATGGCGGTGATGCCCAGGCTCTGCAGGTGCTCGATGACCGCGGGGTGCGCGATGCCGGCGTAGGTGCCGCGCAGCGCCTCCGGCACCCGCGGGTGGGTCATCGTCAGGCCCTTGACGTGGGCCTCGTAGATGACCGTCTTGTTGTAGGGCGTCCTCGGCGGGCGGTCCACGCCCCAGTCGAAGTACGGGTTGATGACGACGGACTTCGGCATGTGCGCCGCGGAGTCGTCGTCGTTCTTCTCGCCGTTCTCGAAGCGGTAGCCGAAGACCGACTCGTCCCAGTCGATCTGGCCGTCGATGGCCTTGGCGTACGGGTCGAGCAGCAGCTTGGCCGGGTTGCACCGGTGGCCCTGCGCGGGGTCGTGCGGGCCGTGCACGCGGAAGCCGTAGCGCTGGCCGGGCTGGATGCCGGGGAGGAAGGCGTGCCAGACGTAGGCGTCCATCTCCGGCAGCCGGATGCGCGTCTCGTTGCCGGCCTCGTCGAAGAGGCACAGCTCGACCTTCTCGGCCACCTCGCTGAAGATCGCGAAGTTGGTGCCGGTGCCGTCGTAGGTCGCTCCGAGCGGATAAGCGGAACCGGGCCACACCTGGGTGGTCATGGGAGAGGTCGTCCTCCTGCTGAGCGCCCCGGCGCAAGCGCGGGGGCATGGGTCATGGCAGCTGAACCGAGGGGTTCGCTGTCGGATGCCCGCAGTCGGGCCTCCGCACACCTGGCATGACACAGGACACGTGTGCGGTGCCGCTCGCACGGGCAGCGTCCGGAGGCAGTGCGCCGGTCCCGGTTCCAGCGGCCCGGTGACCAACGCACCCGTCGTCCCCGACGGCTCCCGGACGCCGCGAGCTCCCGTTCTGTCGCACCCCCGTCGTACCGTCGTCGGCGTGTCCACCACCACCGACATCCGGCCCACCCGCGGGCGGTTCAAGGTCGTCAGCGAGTACGAGCCCGCCGGTGACCAGCCGACGGCGATCAAGGCCCTCGCCGAGCGGGTCAACGCGGGGGGCACCGACACCGTCCTGCTGGGTGCCACCGGCACCGGCAAGTCCGCCACGACGGCCTGGCTGATCGAGCAGGTGCAACGCCCGACGCTGGTCATGGCGCCGAACAAGACGCTGGCCGCCCAGCTGGCCAACGAGTTCAAGGAGCTGATGCCCGACGCCGCCGTCGAGTACTTCGTCTCCTACTACGACTACTACCAGCCCGAGGCATACGTCCCGCAGACGGACACCTACATCGAGAAGGACTCCTCGATCAACGAGGAGGTGGAACGGCTGCGGCACTCGGCGACCAACAGCCTGCTCACCCGGCGCGACGTGATCGTCGTCTCCACCGTCTCCTGCATCTACGGGCTGGGCACGCCGCAGGAGTACGTGGAGCGCGCGCTCAAGGTGAAGGTGGGGGAGTCGCGCTCCCAGGAGGAGCTGCTGCGCACGCTGGTCACCGAGCAGTACACCCGCAACGACCTCTCGTTCACCCGCGGTACCTTCCGGGTCCGCGGCGACACGATCGAGATCTTCCCGGTCTACGAGGAGCTCGCCTGCCGGATCGAGATGTTCGGCGACGAGATCGAGCGGCTGTACTACCTGCACCCGCTCACCGGCGAGGTCGTCCGTGAGGTCGACGAGCTGTTCGTCTTCCCGGCCACCCACTACGTCGCCGGCCCGGAGCGGATGGAGCGGGCGATCGCGACCATCGAGGCCGAGCTGGAGCAGCGGCTCGCCGAGCTGGACAAGCAGGGCAAGCTGCTGGAGTCCCAGCGGCTGCGCATGCGCACCACCTACGACATCGAGATGATGCGCCAGGTCGGGTTCTGCTCGGGCATCGAGAACTACTCCCGGCACATCGACGGCCGCTCGCCCGGCTCGGCCGGCGCCTGCCTCATCGACTACTTCCCCGACGACTTCCTGCTCGTCATCGACGAGTCGCACGTGACCGTGCCGCAGATCGGTGGCATGTACGAGGGCGACATGAGCCGCAAGCGCACGCTCGTCGAGCACGGCTTCCGGCTGCCCTCGGCGATGGACAACCGGCCGCTGAAGTGGGAGGAGTTCACCGACCGGATCCACCAGACCGTCTACCTGTCGGCGACGCCGGGCAAGTACGAGCTGGGCCGCACCCAGGGCGAGTTCGTCGAGCAGGTCATCCGCCCCACCGGCCTGGTCGACCCTCAGGTGGTCCTGAAGCCCACCAAGGGCCAGATCGACGACCTGGTGCACGAGATCCGGGTCCGCACCGAGAAGGACGAGCGGATCCTGGTCACCACGCTGACCAAGAAGATGTCCGAGGACCTCACCGACTACCTGCTCGAGCTGGGCATCAAGGTGCGGTACCTGCACTCGGAGGTCGACACGCTGCGCCGGGTGGAGCTGCTGCGCGAGCTGCGGCAGGGCGAGTACGACGTGCTGGTCGGCATCAACCTGCTGCGTGAGGGGCTCGACCTGCCCGAGGTGTCGCTGGTGGCGATCCTCGACGCCGACAAGGAGGGCTTCCTCCGCTCGGGCACCTCGCTGATCCAGACGATCGGCCGCGCGGCGCGCAACGTCTCCGGCGAGGTGCACATGTACGCCGACAAGGTCACCCCGTCGATGGCCCAGGCGATCGACGAGACCAGCCGGCGGCGCGAGAAGCAGATCGCCTACAACACCGAACGTGGGGTCGACCCGCAGCCGCTGCGGAAGAAGATCGTCGACATCCTCGACGGCATCTACAAGGCCGCGGAGGACGCCGAGGCGTCGACCGAGCTGCTGGGCGGCTCGGGTCGGCAGCAGTCGCGGGGCAAGTCGCCGGTACCGGGGCTGTCGTCGAAGGGCAAGGCCAAGGCCGGGTCGATCGACGTGCAGGGTCTGCCGCGCAACGAGCTGGCCGACATGATCACCAACATGAACGAGCAGATGCTGGCCGCGGCCCGGGAGCTGCAGTTCGAGGTCGCCGCCCGCCTGCGCGACGAGCTCAACGAGCTCAAGCGCGAGCTGCGGCAGTTCGATGCCGCCCACGCCTGATCCCGCACCGCTGAACGGCGACGGCCCACTTCCCACCCGGAAGCGGGCCGTCGGCGTCCGATCGCCGGCTGAGGCGAGCTGAGCGTGGGCGCGGACTGCCACTCCGGGCCGTCGCGACCATGATCGGCGGGTGGCTCATGGCGAAGGCAGCTCCTGGTACGGCGTCCGCTGTCTCTTCCAGCACGGCCCTGGAGACGGCGACAGCATCGCGTATGAGGAGCGGATCACCATCTGGTGGGCCGGTTGGTTCGACGAGGCGATCGAGCTCGCCGAGGCCGAGGCCGCGGAGTACGCCGCGGACATCGAGGGCGTGAGCGACCTCGGTCTGGTCCAGGCCTACGTGCTGCCGGAGCCGCCCGGCCAGGGAGTCGAGGTCTTCTCGCTCATCCGGGACAGTGGTCTGACGGCGGACGACTACATCGACCAGTTCTTCGACACCGGCGGAGAACGACGACAAGCCGCGGGGTGACCGGTCAGCTCGGCAGGCGGTCACGCCCCCGAGAAGAGCGGGCGCGGACTGCCAGCGCGGGCTCTCGGACCTGGCAGTCGGCGCCCGCTGTCCCGCGGGGCGGGCGTGCGG
>NZ_SJEW01000115.1 GCF_005930475.1 Modestobacter altitudinis | reverse complement strand
GTCCCCGTCCCCGCCGCGCCGACCCCGGGGGACTGAGTCGTGCCGCCAGCAGGTCCACCGCCGCCCTTCCGGCCCAGCGGGGTGCGCCGCACCCCCGGTCGCGGCACCGGCCCGGCCGGTCGCGGCGGCCTGCGCCCCCGCCGGGAGGCCGGCACCCGGCGGCGGCAGCCGCTGGGCATGCTGCAGCGGGACCAGCGCAACCGTTGGGGGCTGGTCTTCCTCATCGCCCTGCTGGTGCTCGTCGTCGGCCGGCTGGTCGTGCTGCAGGGCGTCGACGGCGCCTCCTACGCGCAGGCGGCCACCAACGACCGGATGCGCACCTACCCGATCGAGGCGGTCCGCGGGGAGATCACCGACCGCACCGGCAACGTGCTCGCCTACTCCGTCGACGCCGAGCGGGTCACCGCCGACCCCTCGATCGTCACCGACCCGACCCGCACCGCACTGGCGCTCACCACGCTGCTGGACGTGCCGGTCGCCGACCTGGTCGAGAAGCTCTCCCGGGACAGCCGCTACGTCGTGCTGGCCGACCAGGTGGCCACCGACGTCACCGACCAGGTGCGGGCACTGCCGCTGGCCACCCGGACCGGCCTCGCCTACGAGGACGACCCGATCCGGCTGTACCCGGCCGGTGCCGTGGGCGGGCAGGTCGTCGGGTTCGTCGGCAAGGACGGCGACGGGCTGGCCGGCATCGAGCAGACCTACTCCGACGTGCTGGCCGGCACCGACGGCGGGAAGCGGGTCGAGGTCGACGGCAGCGGCAACCAGATCCCCTCGGGCATCGACGAGTCCACCCCGGCCACCGACGGCGGCACCGTGCAGCTCACCCTCGACGAGGACCTGCAGTTCGTGGTCCAGCAGCGGCTGGACGCAGCCTGCGCGGACGGCGACACCACCTCGGCGTCGGCCGTCGTCCTGGACGTGCACACCGGCGAGGTCGCGGCGATGGCCGGCTGCCCCGGCTACGACCCCGGCCACTACAACCAGACCGACCCGGACCTGCTGGGCAACCCGGTGGTCTCCGACGTCTACGAGCCCGGCTCGGTGATGAAGGCGGTGACCGCCGCCGCCGCCATCGAGGAGGGCAAGGCCACCAAGGACACCGTGCTCGACGTCCCCGGCCACATCCAGGCCGGGGACGTGGTGGTCACCGACGCCACCGACCACGCGGTGAAGAAGTTCACCGTCACCGGCGTGCTGGCCAAGTCCAGCAACGTCGGCGCGATCATGCTGGCCCGCGAGATCGGCAACAGCACCCTGGAGCGTTACCTGCGGGCCTTCGGCATCGGCTCGGAGACCGGCATCGAGCTGCCCGGGGAGAGCGCCGGCATCCTCGAGCCCTCGGCGGACTGGACGGAGAGCCGGGCGGCCAACGTGCCGATCGGGCAGGGCGTGTCGGTGACCACGCTGCAGATGGCGTCGGTCTACCAGACCCTGGCCAACGGCGGCGTGCGCATCCCGCCGCGGGTCGTCTCCTCGGTCACCGCCGCCGACGGCACGGTCACCGAGGCGCCCCGGCCGGCGGCCACCCGGGTGGTCAGCGCGGACACCGCCGGCCAGCTGACCTACATGCTGGAGGCGGTGGTCGGCAAAGGCGGCACCGCGCCGCTGGGCGAGGTCGACGGCTTCCGGGTGGTCGGCAAGACCGGCACCGCGCAGCGGGCCAACCCCGACTGCGGTTGCTACGCCGGGGGCGGCTACTTCACCACCTTCGTCGGCTACGCACCGGCCGACGACCCGCAGTACGTGGTCGCCGTCGACCTGGAGCGCCCGACCAGCGAGGCCGAGGGCGGCCAGGTCGCCGCACCGGTCTTCTCCGACGTCATGCGCTACGCCCTCACCGCCGGTGGCGTCGTCCCCTCCGGGACGCCGCGCCCGACCTTCACCCTCCAGGTCGACTGATCCCTCGACCGACCCCGACCCGCCGGCCGGGCGGGAGCGACCGACACGAGGACGAACCGGTGGTCGTCGGGCCCCGGGGGTCGCCGCCGGTAGATTGGAGTCCCGTGAGTCCGACCGTGCCCGGGTCGGGTCCCCGGCCCGCGGGGAACCGCCCGCTCTCCCTCGCCGAACTGGCCGACCTGATCGGTCCGCCGGTGCAGGGCGACCCCGCCACCCCGGTGAGCGGGGTGACCCTCGCCTCCGGCACGGCCGGGCCGGGTGACCTCTACGCCGCGCTGCCCGGCGCCCGCACCCACGGCGCCCGGTACGCCGCCGACGCCGCCGCACGGGGTGCGGTCGCCGTGCTGACCGACGCCGCGGGGGAGGCGCAGGCCCGGGCCACCGGGCTGCCCACCTGCGTCGTCGGCGACCCGCGCGGCGTCCTGGGCGCGGTCGCCTCCCGGGTGCACGGCCGCCCGAGCGAGCAGCTGACCGTGCTGGGCATCACCGGCACCAACGGCAAGACGACGACGAGCTACCTGGTGGAGGCCGGGCTGGCCGCCGCCGGCTGGACCAGCGGGCTGATCGGCACCGTGCAGACCCGCACCCGCGGCCGCGACGCCGAGGGCAACCCGGTGACCACGGCCCTGCCCAGCACCCGGACCACCCCGGAGGCGACCGACCTGCACGCGCTGCTCGCCTCGATGGTGGCCTCCGGTGTGCGGGCCGTGGTCATGGAGGTCTCCAGCCACGCGCTGGTGATGGGCCGGGTCAACGGCGTCCGCTTCGCCGCGGCCGGGTTCACCAACCTCTCCCGTGACCACCTGGACTTCCACGGGGACCCGGAGAGCTACTTCCAGGCCAAGGCACTGCTGTTCGACGGCCGGGCCGCGGTCGAGGTCGTCGACGTCGACGACCCCGCCGGCCGGCGGCTGCGCACGCCCGGCACGGTCACCGTGAGCACCGCCGGGGCGGCCGCCGACTGGACCGCCACCGACGTCGCGGCGCTGGGCACCGGCGGCTCGACGTTCACCCTGCACGGGCCCGGCGGGCGCAGCTGGCCGGGCCGGCTCCGGCTGCCCGGGGACTTCAACGTCGCCAACGCGGTGCTCGCCGTCGCCCTCCTGGACGCGGTGGGGGTGCCGCCCGAGGTGGCCCTGGCCGGGCTCGCGGACACCGTGGTGCCCGGGCGGATGGAACCGGTGGACGCCGGACAGCCCTTCGTCGCCGTCGTCGACTACGCGCACACCCCGGACGCGGTGCAGACCGCGCTGGCCTCGTTGCGCGCCGCGACGGGCGGGCGGCTGCTCACCGTGCTGGGCTGCGGCGGTGACCGCGACCCGGGCAAGCGACCGGCGATGGGCGCCGCCGCCGCGGCCGGCAGCGACGTCCTGGTGATCACCGACGACAACCCGCGGTCGGAGGACCCCGCCGCGATCCGGGCCGCCGTGCGCGCGGGCACCGAGGAGGTGCCCGCCGACCGGCGCGCCGACGTGCTGGAGATCGGTGACCGTCGGGCCGCCCTGGCCGCGGCCGTCGCCCGGGCGCGGCCGGGTGACACCCTGCTGGTGGCCGGCAAGGGTCACGAGACCGGCCAGGAGGTGGGGGGTCAGGTGCTGCCGTTCGACGACCGAGACGTGCTCCGCGAGGTGCTCGAGCAGCTCCGCGGGGCGCGGGCGGTGGACGCGTGATCGAGCTGACCCTCGCCGAGGTGGCCACCGCGGTCGGTGGCGAGCTCGCCGGGGACCCCGCCGCCGTCGTCACCGGGGCGGTGCGGACCGACTCGCGGGCGCTGGCTCCCGGCGACCTGTTCGTGGCGCTGCCGGGTGAGCGGGTGGACGGCGCGGACTTCCTGCCCACCGCTGGCGCCGCCGGCGCCGCCGGCGCGCTGGCCACCCGACCCGAGCCCGGGCTCCCCGTCGTCGTCGTCGCCGACCCGGTCGAGGCGCTGGGCCGGTTGGCCGGTGCCGTGCACCGCCGGCTGGTCGAGCGCGGCCTGGTGACCGTCGGCATCACCGGCTCCTCGGGCAAGACCTCGACCAAGGACCTGCTCGGCCAGGTGCTCGCCGCCGCGGGGGCGACGGTGAGCCCGCAGGGCTCGTTCAACAACGACATCGGCCTGCCGCTGACCGTGCTCAGCGCCGACGCCGGGACCCGGTCGCTGGTGCTGGAGATGGGCTCGCGCGGCCCCGGGCACATCGCCCGGCTGTGCCGGATCGCCCGCCCGGACATCGGCGTGGTGCTCAACGTCGGCTCCGCGCACCTCGGCGAGTTCGGCAGCGCCGAGGTCATCGCCACCAGCAAGGGCGAGCTGGTCGAGGCGCTGCCCGCCGACGGCACCGCCGTGCTCAACGCCGACGACCCGCGGGTGATCGGCATGGCCCCGCGCACCGCCGCGCGGGTGGTCACCACCGGGCTCGGCCCGGACGCCGACGTGCGAGCCGCCGACGTCGACCTCGACGACGCCGCCCGCGCCCGGTTCACCCTGGTCGCGAGCGGCGAGGAGCACCCGGTCGCGCTGCAGGTGGTCGGCGAGCACCAGGTCGCCAACGCGCTGTCCGCCGCCGCGGCGGCGCTGGCCGCGGGCATGACCCCCGGTGCGGTGGCCGCGGCGCTGTCGGCCGCGGGGCCGCGCAGCCGGTGGCGGATGGAGGTCACCCGGCGGCCCGACGGGGTGACCGTGGTCAACGACGCCTACAACGCCAACCCCGAGTCGATGCGGGCCGCGCTCGCGGCGCTGACCCGGCTGCCCGGACGACGGCGGATCGCCGTGCTGGGCGCCATGGGCGAGCTGGGGACGGAGGCGGACGCCGAGCACGCCCGGCTGGGCCGGGACGTGGTGCGCGCCGGGGTCGACCTGCTGGTCTCGGTCGGCGCGGACGCGGTCGGGATGCACACCGGAGCCCTCGCCGAGCGGTCGGCGGGGGACGGGGGAGGACAGGGGGACGGAGCGCTGGACAGCGTGCAGCACGTGCCGGACAGGGAGGCGGCCCTGCGGCTGCTGACCACGGAGCTCGGCGCCGACGACGTCGTCCTGGTGAAGGCCTCGCGGTCCTACGGGCTCGAGCAGCTGGCCGCCGACCTGCTGGCGGGCGGGACCGCCTCGTGAAGTCGGTCCTCATCGCGGCGGCCGTCGGCCTGATCGTCTCGATCCTGGTGACCCCGCTGGCGATCAAGGCCTTCCGCCAGCACGGCTTCGGCCAGGAGATCCGGGACGACGGCCCGGAGAGCCACCTGTCCAAGAAGGGCACGCCCACCATGGGCGGCACCGTGATGGTGCTGGCCACCGTGCTGGGCTACCTGGTGGCCCACCTGTTCCTGCTCAACCAGGAGGGCCGCGGCGTCACCGCCACCGGCCTGCTGCTGCTGTTCCTGATGGTCGGGCTGGGCACCGTCGGCTTCCTCGACGACTACCTCAAGATCCGCTATCGGCGGAGCCTGGGGCTGAACAAGACCGCCAAGCTCGTCGGTCAGCTGGTCATCGGGGTGACCTTCGCGGTGCTCGCGCTGGTCGAGGACGACGGCGGGACGGCGGTGGCCACCACCGCCATCTCCTTCGTCCGCGACATCGAGCCGCTGGTGCTGCCGACGGCCCTCTTCATCGCGGTCGCCTACCTGTTCATCGCCGGGTTCTCCAACGCGGTGAACCTGACCGACGGGCTGGACGGCCTGGCCGCCGGCTGCTCGGCGATGGTCTTCGCCTCCTACGTGATCATCTCGTTCTGGCAGTTCGGCCACGACTGCAGCTCCGCGCTGGCCATCGAGGGCTGCTACACGGTGCGCGACCCGCTGGACGTCACCCTGGTGGCCGCCTCGGCGATGGGCGCCTGCCTGGGCTTCCTGTGGTGGAACACCTCCCCGGCCCGGATCTTCATGGGCGACACCGGCTCGCTGGCGCTGGGCGGGCTGATGTCCGGGCTGGCGATCGTCACCCGCACCGAGCTGCTGCTGGTCGTGCTGGGCGGGCTGTTCGTGGCGGTCACGTTGTCGGTGGTCATCCAGGTCGCCTTCTTCCGGGCCACCCGGCGGCGGGTGTTCCGGATGGCGCCGCTGCACCACCACTTCGAGCTGGCCGGCTGGACGGAGAACACGGTGATCGTCCGCTTCTGGCTGGTGACCGGGATGGCCGTGGCGTTCGGGATCGGGCTGTTCTACGCCGACTGGCTCTCCTTCGCGGGGCTCTGAGGTGACCGTCCTGGTGGCCGGCCTCGGCGTCTCCGGTGCCGCGGCGGCCCGGGTGCTGCTGGCGCGCGGCGACGACGTCGTCCTCACCGACGCCGCCGAGCCCGCCGTCGTGGCCGAGCTGGTCGCGGCCGGCGCCCGCTGGCTCGGTCCGCTCGGCGCCCCGCCCGAGGACGTCGACCTGGTGGTCACCTCACCCGGCTGGCGGCCGGACCACCCCCTGCTGCGGGCGGCGGCCGACCGCGGGCTGGAGGTCATCGGGGAGCCGGAGCTGGCCTGGCGGCTGCGCATCCCCGGACCGGACGGCGCCGAGCCCGCCCCCTGGTACGCCGTCACCGGGACCAACGGCAAGACCACCACCGTGACCATGCTGGAGTCGGTGCTGCAGGCCGGCGGGCTCCGGGCGGTCGCGGCGGGCAACGTCGGCCGACCGCTGGTCGAGGTCGTCACCGCCCGGGACGCCGACGGCCGCCCCGCCTACGACGCGATCGCCGTCGAGCTGTCCAGCTTCCAGCTGCACTGGTCCTCCTCGATCGCCCCGGCGGGGGCGTGCGTGCTGAACGTGGCCGACGACCACGTCGACTGGCACGGCTCGTTCGACGCCTACCGGGACGCCAAGGCCCAACTGCTGCGGCTGGCGGGGGTGGCCGTCGCCGACGCGGGGAACCCGGTGGCGGCCTCGCTGGTGGCCCGGCACCGGCACCCGGTGACCGTCACCCTCGGCGAGCCGGAGCCCGGCCAGCTGGGCGTGCGGGCCGGCGCCCTGGTCGACCGGGCGTTCGGGGCCACCCCGGCCGGCGAGGTGCTGGTGGAGACCGACGCGCTGCAGGTCCGCGGGCCGCACAACATCGTCAACGCGCTGGCGGCCGCGGCGCTGGCCCGGGTCGCCGGGGTGGACGCCGCGGCCGTCGGCCGGGGCCTGGCCCGGTTCCGCGGCGGGGCGCACCGCAACGTCCTGGTCGGCAGCGTCAACGGCGTGGACTTCGTCGACGACAGCAAGGCGACCAACCCGCACGCCGCCGGTGCCTCGCTGGCCGCCTACCCGCGGGTGGTGTGGATCGCCGGCGGTCTGCTCAAGGGCGCCGACGTCGACCCGCTGGTCGCCGCGGTCGCGCCACGGCTGGCCGGGGTGGTGCTGCTCGGCCGCGATCGGGAGCAGCTGGCCAGGTCGCTGGCGCGACACGCCCCGTCGGTCCCGCGCACCGTGGTCCCCAGCGGCGACGATGGGGACGTGACGGATGTGACGGACGGGGACCGGGTGATGCGTGAGGTCGTGGCGGCCGCCGTCCGGCTGGCCCGTCCCGGCGACACGGTGCTGCTGGCACCCGCCGCCGCCTCGATGGACGTCTTCACCGACTACGCGCACCGCGGCCGGGCCTTCGCCGACGCCGTCCGTGCGCTGGGCTGAGCTGCGGTGACGGCCAGCACGCGGGAGCGCCCTCGGCCCCCTGCAGGGTCCCGCCGCGAGCCTGCGAGCGGTGGGGGGCAGGGGGTCCTCCGACTGCGCGGTCCGGCCTGGCTGGACGGCCCGATGACCAGCTCGCACCTGGTGCTCGGCTCGGCCGGCCTGCTGCTGGTCGTCGGCCTGGTGATGGTCTTCTCCGCCTCCTCGATCGAGGCGGCCAAGGCCGGGCAGCCGGCCTGGCTGCCCGGCTTGCGCCAGATCGGGTTCGCCGCGGTCGGGCTGATCGGCATGCTGGTGGCGCTCCGGTTGCCGATCGGCCGGCTGCGCCGCTGGTCGGGCCCGGCGATGCTGGTGGTGTTCGGGCTGCTGGCGCTGGTGCTGGTGCCCATCCCCGGCGTCAGCCTGGAGCTCAACGGTGCCCGCGCTTGGTTCAACCTGGGGTTCACCAACTTCCAGCCCTCCGAGCTGGCCAAGCTGGTCTTCGCGCTGTGGGGCGCGCACGTGATCGCCGTCCGGGAGAAGTACCTGACGACGAGGTCGCTGCTGGTGCCGGTGCTGCCGGTCTTCGCGCTGATGAGCCTGCTGCTCCTCGCCGAACCGGACATGGGCGCGGTGGTCAGTCTGCTGCTGGTCGTCGCCGGGCTGATGTGGGCCGGCGGGCTGTCCCGCCGCTGGGTCGGCGTCGCGGTGCTGGCGGTCGGCGCGGTGGTCGCGCTGATGGTCGTGGTGGCGCCGTACCGGATGGCCCGGGTCACCGGCTTCATCGACCCGTGCGCGGACGCCAGCGACAGCGGCTACCAGGCCTGCCACGGGCTGTACGCGCTGGCCACCGGTGGCTTCTGGGGCGTCGGGCTGGGCAACAGCGCGATGAAGTGGAACCTGCTGCCGCACGCGGAGTCCGACTACATCTTCGCCATCATCGGTGAGGAGCTGGGCTTCCTCGGCTGCCTGGTCGTCGTCTGCCTGTACGCGATCCTCGGCTGGGCCGGCTTCCGGATCGCCCGCCGCTCGACCGACCGGTTCATCCAGCTGGCCAGCGTCGCGATCACCGTCTGGCTGATCGGCCAGGCCACCATGAACATGGGCTACGTCGTGGGCCTGCTGCCGGTCACCGGGGTCACCCTCCCGCTGATCTCGGCCGGCGGGACGTCGCTGGTCCTCACCCTGTTCGTGATCGGGTTGCTGGCGCGGTTCGCCCGGTCCGAGCCCGCGGCCATCGCCTTCCAGCGCAGCCAGCCCCGCGGCCGGCTCGCCCGGCTGCTGCTCCCGGTGCCGCCGGCCGCCGTCGACCCGTTGCCCGCCCCCCGTCGGCGCGGCCGCCGTGGTGCCGACCGCGGCCGCGACCTCGGCCGCGGCCCCGGTGCCCGTACCGAGCGGCACGACGGGCGCACGGTGACCCGGGTGTCCGACCCGGCGGCGACCGGTCGCGGCCGGGCGGCCGCGCCCCCGCCCCGCCGGTGGCCCGACCCGCGGCGGGACACCCCGGAGGACCGCCGACGCGCGCCGGAACGGCAGACTGTCCCCGGCCGGCCGAACGCCGGTGACCGCTCGACCGTCCGCAACCGGCCCGCGTCCCCGGCGGGGCC
>NZ_SJEW01000114.1 GCF_005930475.1 Modestobacter altitudinis | reverse complement strand
ACCCCGACCGAGACGGCGACGCCGACGCCCACCGAGACCCCGACCCCGACCGACGACGCGCCGGTCGAGGAGCCGGACTGCCCGGTCCCCGGCGTCGGGGAGGGCGCGGGCGGCGCCCCGGCCGCCGGGGCAGCGGCCTGCGACGAGGGCCCCGGCACCGGCGACGGCGACCTGCCGGTCGTCACGGAGGACCCGGCGACCACGCTGCTCGGCGTCCGGGTCGGCTGACCGCTGCTCCGGGAGGCAGGTCACTCCCGGCGACCCGGCCACGGGCGCCCGGGAGTGGGAGCATGGAGGACGCCATGACTGCCCTGCCCCTCGTCTTCGACGCCCCGCGCCGCACCAAGCCGCCCCGCCACCTCGCCGACCTCAGCCGGGACGAGGCGCGGGCGGCGGTGACCGAGCTCGGCCAGCCGGCGTTCCGCGCCGACCAGCTGGCCCGGCACTTCTACGCCGGCGTCACCGACCCGGCGCAGATGACCGACGTCCCGGCCGCCGTCCGGGAGGACCTCGCGGCGGCGCTGCTGCCCGGGTTGCTGACCCCGGTGCGGCACCAGTCCGCCGACGGGGGACGCACCCGGAAGACCCTGTGGCGGCTGCACGACGGCGCCCTGGTCGAGAGCGTGCTGATGCGCTACCCCGAGCGCGCCACCGTCTGCATCTCCAGCCAGGCCGGCTGCGGCATGGCCTGCCCGTTCTGCGCGACCGGGCAGAGCGGTCTGACCCGCAACCTCTCGGCCGCCGAGATCATCGGCCAGGCGGTCGCCGCCGCGGCGGCGATGGCGAACGGCGAGATCCCCGGGGGCCCGGGCCGGCTGTCCAACGTCGTCTTCATGGGCATGGGCGAGCCGCTGGCGAACTACGCCCGGGTCCGCAAGACGCTGGACGCCCTGCTGACCCCCGCCCCGCACGGGCTGGGGCTCGCGCAGCGCTCGGTGACCGTGTCGACCGTCGGGCTGGTCCCGGCGATCCGCAAGCTCACCGAGGAGGGGCTCAACGTCACCCTCGCGGTGAGCCTGCACGCCCCCGACGACGAGCTGCGCGACACCCTGGTGCCGATCAACACCCGCTGGAACGTCGGCGAGGTGCTCGAGGCGGCCGACGCCTACGCCCGCCGCACCGGGCGGCGCTACTCCATCGAGTACGCGCTGATCCGCGACGTCAACGACCAGCCGTTCCGCGCCGACCTGCTGGGCAGGCTGCTGGCCAAGCGGCTCGCCCACGTGAACCTGATCCCGCTCAACCCGACCCCGGGCAGCCAGTGGGACGCCAGCCCGCTCCCCGCGCAGCGGGAGTTCGTCGCCCGGCTCCGGGCGGCCGGTGTACCGACCACGGTCCGCGACACCCGCGGCTCGGACATCGACGGTGCCTGCGGCCAGCTCGCAGCTGCCGACCAGGTGGACGGCGTGCCCAGCGTCGCCGTCCCGGTACCGGCGGTCGAGGAGGGCGTGGCCCTGGGGGCCGAGTCGGACCAGGGATGACCGGGCCGGGGGAGCAGCTGGAGCGGGCTGAGGCCCATCCGCACACGCACTCCGACGTCGCCGGCGGCTGGCTGCGGGCCGCGGTCTTCGGTGCGATGGACGGGCTGGTCACCAACACGGCGCTGGTCGCCGGTGTCGGTGGTGCCGGGGCGACTCCGCACGCGGTCGTCCTCTCCGGCGTCGCCGGGCTCGCCGCCGGTGCCATCTCGATGGCGCTGGGCGAGTACACCTCGGTGAGCACGCAGAACGAGCAGCTGGACCTCGAGGTCGCCAAGGAGCGCCGCGAGCTGGCCGTGAACCCGGTGGGAGAGCAGGCCGAGCTGGCCCAGCTGTGGCGCGACCGCGGACTGGAGCCCGAGCTGGCCGACGCGGTGGCCGAGCAGCTGTCCCGCGACCCGGAGCAGGCGCTGCGGGTGCACGCGCTCAACGAGCTGGGGCTGGACCCTGACGAGAAGCCCTCGCCGATGACGGCGGCGGTCTCCTCGTTCCTGTGCTTCGCCGTGGGCGCGCTCATCCCGCTGCTGCCCTACCTGCTCGGCGCCCCGCGGCTGTGGCTGGCGCTGCTGTGCGGCGGTGCAGGCCTGGTCGTGGCCGGCGCCCTCTCGGCCCGGTTCACCCCCCGGCCGTGGTGGTCGGCCGGTCTGCGCCAGCTGCTGTTCGGTGCGATCGCCGCCGGCGCGACCTATCTGATCGGCACCGCCATCGGAACCGCAGGCTGACTGGTCGGCCTCGCTGGAGGGGCCCGCGGGAGCCTGCGAGTCGTGGGGACAGCGAGGTCCTTCGTCTACCGGGAGCGCCAGGCGTTCTTCCGGCGGCGGCTGTCCCAGATGAGCGAGATGGCGATGACGAGCGCGGAGCCGATCAGCCAGAGGTTCTCCACCTGGCCACGGTGGTTGCCGAAGATCAGCGTCAGCAGGAGGACGATCATGGCGTAGCCGGCGATCCGGCCGGCCTTGCCCGACTCGCCGTGCCAGCCCCAGTCCTCCGGGCGCTCGTGCGTGATCGGCGTCTCGCCGGCCCGGACGATGCCCTCCTCACGGGTGGACTGCTCGATCACCCTGGCGCTGGTCTGGTTGCCCTGGCCGCGGCCGCTCGCGTCGCTCACCAGCCCATGATGACAGGCCCGCGCGCAGGGCACCGCGCGACCCGGCCACGGGTTCCCTCGGAGGTCGTCTGGGAGAGGATGTCCCGGTGAGCGAGCCGCGCGAGGTCACCGTGCTGGGGTCGACCGGGTCGATCGGGCGGCAGGCGATCGCCGTCGCCCGGCAGAACCCGGGGCGGCTGCAGGTCACCGGGTTGGCGGCCGGGGGCGGTGACGTCGCGCTGCTGGCCGAGCAGGCGCTGAGCCTCGGCGTCCGGACGGTCGCCGTCGCCCGGGCCACCGCCGCGCAGGACCTGCAGCTGGCGTTCTACGCCGCCGCCCAGCAGCGCGGCTGGGCGCAGGGCAACTACACGCTGCCGGAGATCCTGGCCGGCCCGCGCGCCGCCGAGGAGCTCGCCGCCCGTCCGGCCGACGTCGTCCTCAACGGCATCACCGGGTCGATCGGCCTGGGCCCGACGCTGTCGGCGCTGCGGGCCGGGCGCACCGTGGCGCTGGCCAACAAGGAGTCGCTGGTCGCCGGCGGTGACCTCGTGAAGCAGGCCGCCGCACCCGGCCAGCTGGTGCCGGTGGACTCCGAGCACTCCGCGCTGGCCCAGTGCCTGCGGGGCGGGACCCGCGGCGAGGTGGCCCGGCTGGTGCTCACCGCCAGCGGCGGCCCGTTCCGCGGCCGCTCCGCCGCCGAGCTCGCCGGGGTCACCCGCGACCAGGCGCTGGCCCACCCCACCTGGGACATGGGGCCGGTGGTCACGATCAACTCGGCCACCCTGGTCAACAAGGGCCTGGAGCTGATCGAGGCCCACCTGTTCTTCGACGTGCCCTACGCCGACATCGACGTCGTGGTGCACCCGCAGTCGATCGTGCACTCGATGGTGACCTTCACCGACGGGGCCACCATCGCCCAGGCCAGCCCACCGGACATGCGGCTGCCGATCGCGCTGGCCCTGGCCTGGCCCGACCGCCTCCCGGAGGTGCAGCCGGCGCTGGACTGGTCGCAGGCGAGCACCTGGGAGTTCATGCCGCTGGACTCCGCGGTGTTCCCGGCGGTGCGCCTCGCCCGGCAGGCGGGGGAGGCCGGCGGCGTCGTCCCGGCCGTGTTCAACGCGGCCAACGAGGAGGCGGTCGCCGCATTCGCCGGGGGACACCTGGCGTTCACAGCCATCGTGCAGGTCATCGCGCGTACCTTGGACGCCGCGCCGGACCTCGGCGCACCCACCTGCGTCGAGGACGTGCTGGCCGCTGAGAAGTGGGCCCGGGAGCACGCCCGCGTCGCCATCGCCGGAGGCTGAGCTGAGCGGGTTCCTCCTGACGGTCCTCGGGATCGTCGCCTTCGCCGTCGGACTGCTGTTCAGCATCGGCTTCCACGAGTTCGGCCACTTCTTCTGGGCCCGGAAGTTCGGCATGCGGGTGCCGCAGTTCTTCGTCGGCTTCGGGCCGACGGTGTTCTCCCGCCGCTCCGGCGAGACCGAGTTCGGCATCAAGGCCGTGCCGCTGGGCGGCTACATCCGCATCGTCGGGATGATCCCGCCGGCCGAGGCGGGCGAGAGCAAGCGCGCCACCCGGATGCGCAGCTTCATCGCCGAGGTCCGCGGCCAGGCGCTCAACGACGTGCTGCCCACCGACGGCGACCGGGTCTTCTACCGCAAGCCCTGGTGGCAGCGGGTCATCGTGATGTTCGCCGGGCCCTTCCACAACCTGCTGCTCGCGGTCGTGTTCTTCACCGTCGTCCTGGTCGGCTTCGGCATCCCGGGCACGACGACCACCATCGGCTCGATCCCCGAGTGCGTGCTGCCGGCCACGTCGACCTCCACGACCTGCCCCGACGACGCGGACCCCTCACCGGCCGCCGCGGCCGGGCTGCGGGCCGGCGACACGATCGTGGCGGTCGACGGCCGGCCGGTGTCCCCGGTGGCCGACACCGGCCGGGGCGACGCGGTGACCGGCTGGTCGCAGGTCCAGGCCGCGATCCGGGACAGCATCGGCACCCCCGTCGTCCTCACCGTCGAGCGGGACTCCGACGGCGCCACCCGGCAGCTGGACCTGACCCTCACCCCGATCGCCAACAGCGTCTACGTCGACGACGACGACGACGGCGAGGTCGACGGGACGAGGACGGTCGGCTTCATCGGGGTCAGCGCGGCGCAGACCTACGTGCAGCAGCCGATCACCGCGGTCCCCGGCTTCCTGGGCGACACGCTCGCCCGGTCGGTGGACAAGCTCGTGGAGATCCCGCAGCGGGTGCCCCAGCTGTTCCGGGCGACGTTCCTGGGCGAGGAGCGCGACCCCCAGGGGCCGATCGGCGTGGTCGGCGTCAGCCGCATCTCCGGTGAGGTGTTCGCCTACGACAGGTTCACCACCACGGAGAAGATCAGCACCTTCTTCTCGCTGCTGGCGGGGATGAACCTGGTGCTCTTCCTGTTCAACCTCGTGCCGATCTACCCGCTGGACGGCGGGCACGTCGCCGGGGCGCTGTACGAGAAGGCGCGCTCCACCGTGGCCCGGCTGCGCGGCCGGCCCGACCCCGGCCCGTTCGACATCGCCCGGCTGATGCCGGTCGCCTACGTCGTCGCCGGCTTGTTCCTGGTGCTCAGCGGCATGCTGTTCATCGCCGACATCGTCAACCCGATCACCTTGCAGTAGTGGGAGACTCAGTTCCTGTGAGCGAGCTTGCGAGCGAACCAATGAACACAGCACCTGCGGTCGCGTGGTCGCCGAACGTCAGCGAGGTGGCCGCGTGACCGTCGCTCTGGGCATGCCCGCCTCTCCGCCGCCCGTCCTCGCGCCCCGCCGGAAGACCCGCCAGTTGGACGTCGGTGGCGTCGGGGTCGGCAGCGACTCCCCGGTGAGCGTGCAGTCGATGTGCACCACCAAGACCGCCGACATCAACGCCACGCTGCAGCAGATCGCCGAGCTGACCGCGTCGGGCTGCCAGATCGTGCGGGTCGCGGTGCCCGACACCGACGACGCCGACGCGCTGCCGATCATCGCGAAGAAGTCGCAGATCCCGGTCATCGCCGACATCCACTTCCAGCCGCGCTACGTCTTCGCCGCGATCGACGCCGGCTGTGCCGCCGTCCGGGTCAACCCGGGCAACATCAAGAAGTTCGACGACAAGGTCGGTGAGATCGCCCGCGCCGCCAAGTACGCCGGTACCCCCATCCGGATCGGCGTCAACGCCGGCTCGCTGGACCGCCGGCTGCTGGCCAAGTACGGCAAGGCGACACCCGAGGCGCTGGTCGAGTCCGCGCTCTGGGAGTGCTCGCTGTTCGAGGAGCACGACTTCCGCGACATCAAGATCTCGGTCAAGCACAACGACCCGGTGGTCATGGTCCGTGCCTACGAGCTGCTGGCCGCCCAGTGCGACTACCCGCTGCACCTGGGCGTCACCGAGGCCGGTCCGGCGTTCCAGGGCACGATCAAGTCCGCGGTGGCC
Source organism: Modestobacter altitudinis (assembly GCF_005930475.1). Lineage (GTDB taxonomy): Bacteria > Actinomycetota > Actinomycetes > Mycobacteriales > Geodermatophilaceae > Modestobacter > Modestobacter altitudinis. The sequence continues at coordinate 3,518 of NZ_SJEW01000114.1, read as the reverse complement.
TTCGGTGCGCTGCTGTCCCAGGGCATCGGCGACACCATCCGGGTCTCCCTCTCCGCCCCGCCGGTGGAGGAGGTCAAGGTCGGCAACCAGATCCTCGAGTCGCTGAACCTGCGCCAGCGCGGCCTGGAGATCGTCAGCTGCCCGTCGTGCGGCCGCGCCCAGGTCGACGTCTACACGCTGGCGAACGAGGTGACCGCAGGCCTGGAGGGCATGGAGGTCCCGCTGCGGGTGGCCGTCATGGGCTGCGTCGTCAACGGTCCCGGCGAGGCCCGGGAGGCCGACCTCGGGGTCGCCTCCGGCAACGGCAAGGGGCAGATCTTCGTCAAGGGCGAGGTCGTCAAGACCGTGCCGGAGTCGCTGATCGTGGAGACGCTGATCGAGGAGGCCATGCGCATCGCGGCCGACCAGGTCGCCGCCGGTACGCCCTCGGGCGCACCGGTCGTCACCGTCTCCTGACCCGGACCGGACTGGTCGAGGCGAGTCGGGAGCCGGCGTGCTGCGATCTGTCCAGGCCCGGGTCCTGGGCGCTGCCGACGAGGCGGCGGTCCGGGACCTGCTCGCCCTCGACCCGGTGGGCACCTGCATGCTCGCCGGCCGCATCGAGACCCACGGCACCGCCGTGGCGACCCTCGGTGCGCCGCTGTGGGGGCTGTGGTCCGGGAGCCGGCTGGACGCGGTCTGCCTGGCCGGCGCCAACCTGATCCCGTTCGCCCGGCCCGGCGCGGAGCACGCGGCCGCAGGGGCCTTCGCCGAGCGGGCGCGCCGGGCCGGGCGCCGCTGCTCGACGATCGTCGGGCCGGCGTCGTCGGTGCTGCCGCTGTGGGAGCTGCTCGCGCCGGTGTGGGGCCCCGCCCGGGAGGTGCGCGCCCGCCAGCCGCTGCTGGCCATCGACGGGCCGCCCACGGTGCCGGTCGAGCCGCGGGTCCGGCCGGTGCTGCCCGGCGAGCTGGACACCCTGCTGCCGGCCGCGGTCGCGATGTTCACCGAGGAGGTGGGGGTCAGCCCGACCCGGGTCGACGGCGGCGCGGCCTACCGGGCGCGGGTCGCGGAGCTGGTGCGGGCCGGGCAGTCGCTGGCCTGGATCGAGGACGGCCAGGTGCTGTTCAAGGCCGACGTCGGCGCGGTCTCCCGCGCGGCCTGCCAGCTGCAGGGCGTCTGGGTGGCGCCGCAGTTCCGTGGGCAGGGCATCGGCCAGCGGGGGACGGCAGCGGTGGTCGAGTACGCCCGGACCGCCATCGCGCCGGTCGTGAGCCTCTACGTCAACGACTACAACCGTGCTGCGCGGGCCGCCTACGACCGGGTCGGCTTCCGGCAGGTCGGCACCTACTCGTCCGTCCTCTTCTGAAGGAGGACCTCCTCGCCCCCCGACGAGGGGGCCGTTCCAGCACGTCACCGCCTCCCACCAGCCCCACGCGCCTCGCCGGTCCGGCGCGGGTTCCGGCTCCGTGCCGGTCATCTGCGAGGGTGGGGAGGTGCGCAGCAACTCGGGATCGGGGACGTGGAGCGGGGCCGCCCGCAGGGGGACGACGGCGGGCGGGATCGCGGTGGTGCTGCTCGCGCCCCTGCTGGCCGGCTGCTCGTCGGACCCGAGCGACGACGTCCGTGCGGCCGCCCAGGCCTTCCTCGACGACTGGACCGCGGGCAAGACCGACGCGGCGGCCGGGCTGACCACCGACGCCGCAGCCACCACGACGCTGCTCGACCAGACCGCCACCGACCTCCCGGACGCGACGCTCGCCGCCGACCTGGGCGACGTGGCGGTGGACGACGGCACCGCGACGGTCGCCTGGCGGGCCACCTGGGACCTCGCCGCGTCCCCCGACTGGAGCTACCCGGCCAGCCTGTCCCTGACCGAGGCCGACGACGGCTGGCAGGTCGTCTCGGCGCCCACCGTCGTGCACCCGCAGCTGGGGGAGGGGCAGCACCTGGTGCTGAGCCGGTCGCTCGCCGAGCGGGCGCCGATCACCGATGCCACCGGAGCCTCGCTGTTCACCGAGACCGAGGTCGTCAACGTCGGGGTGGACAAGTCCCAGGTCACCGACCTGCCCGCGCTGGCCGGTGGCCTGGCCGCGGCGACCGGCGTCTCCGCCGAGGAGATCACCGCCGACGTCACCGCCGCCCCGGACGGCCAGTTCGTCCCGGTCATCACCCTGCGCCGGCCGGACTTCGAGGCGATCCGGGCCCAGGTCTTCGACCTGCCCGGTGCGGTCTTCCCGACCAGCACCCGGCTGCTGGCACCCAGCTCGCGCTTCGGGCTGGCGCTGCTCGGCCGGGTCGGGGACGCCACGCAGGAGGTCATCGACGAGACCACCGGCGAGGACGACAAGCCGCAGTACGCCGCCGGGGACGACCTCGGGCTCTCCGGTCTGCAGCGCGCCTACCAGGCCCAGCTGGCCGGGACCCCGGGCTTCACGATCAGCGTCGCGAGCAGCGACGAGACCGTCGAGGACGCCGGCGAGGTCGTCGACACCGTCGCCCCGGTGCCCGGCACACCGGTCCAGACGCCGCTGGTGCCCGCGCTGCAGAACGCCGCGGACGCCGCCGTCGCCGGCCAGCCGCTCGCCACCCACCTGGTCGTGGTGCGGCCGGGCACCGGGGAGGTGCTGGCGGTCAGCTCCAACGAGGCGGCCAACCCGGCCAACGCGCTGTCCGGGCAGTTCCCGCCCGGCTCGAGCATGAAGACGATGACCGCGACGGCGCTGCTGGCCGCCGGCGCCCTCACCCCCGCCTCCCCGGTGCCCTGCCCCGGGACGACGACGGTCGAGGGCCGCGAGTTCGAGAACGAGGACCAGTTCGACCTGGGCACCGTGCCGCTCACCGAGGCCTTCGCCGAGTCCTGCAACACCACCTTCATCCAGCAGGGGCTGACGCTGCCCGACGACGCGCTGGCGGACGCGGCGGCCTCCTACGGGGTCGGCAGCGACTGGCAGCTGCCGGTCGGCGTCTTCAGCGGTGACGTGCCGGCGGACGCGACGGGCACCACGAAGGCCGCCGACCAGATCGGCCAGGGGCAGGTGCTGATGAGCCCCGCGCAGATGGCGCTGGTCGCCGCCGGCATCGCCAGCGGCACCCCCGCCGCGCCGGTCGAGGTCGTCGGCGCCACCCCCGCCGGCAGCGCGCCGACCGGACCGGCCCCGGCCGTGCTGGACCAGCTCCGGCCGATGATGCGGCAGGTGGTGCTCACCGGCACGGCCACGGCGCTCACCGACCGCGGCGACGTCTACGGCAAGACCGGCACCGCCGAGTTCGGGGACCAGACCCCCCCGGACTCGCACGGCTGGTTCGTCGGCTACCAGCTGGGCGGACCGCAGGGCGACATCGCCTTCGCCGTCCTGGTGGAGGCCGGGCAGTCCAGCAGCGTGGCGGTCGGCGTCACCGACGCGTTCCTCGGCGCCCTGGGCTGACGGCGCCGCTGCGGGGCCCCGCCGTCCTGGCTCAGCTCCCGTGCTCCTGGCTCACCGCACCTGGTGAGCCAGGAGCACGGACGATCAAGTGAGCTGATCCCGGGGCGAGTGAGC
>NZ_SJEW01000113.1 GCF_005930475.1 Modestobacter altitudinis | reverse complement strand
GCGCTGGGGCAGGGACACGTCGTTCCTCTCGGTGGCGGTCCACGGGGATGCGGGGCCAGCTCGTCGCCGACAACGGTGCGCGTCCGTGTTGAGACTGACCGTAACGGAATGGTGACGGTCCGCGCGACCACATCAGCGGACGAGACGAACTGGTCCGCTTCGTCAGATGTTGACCGTGCGCCTGGCGGGGGTCGATGTGGTGCGCGAGGCGAGCGGGGCGTCAGGTGCCGGAGGTGCGCAGCCGGGTCACCTCGGCACAGGGGTGCTGGACGGCGGGACTGCCGCCGCCGGCGGCGAGGTCGTGGGCGGGGTCGTGGCGGGCGGAGGGCCGTGCCCACCTGGTTTCCGCCACCGGCACTTCGGGGACAGGAAGGAGGAGCCGGAGAGCCCGACCGGTCCGCAGCCACGCCTCCGTGCTGGCCCCTGCAGCCGGAGCCCCGTGACCCTCATCGACGACTTCCACGCTGCGCTGGTCGCCACGATGGCCGACCTGCCCGGCGCGGAACTGCTCCCCGATCGGCTGGCGCACGCGTGCGCGCAGGTGCTGCCGGTGGACGGCGCCGGGATCAGCCTGTTCTTCCAGTCCGGCCGGCGGCTGCCGCTGGGGGCCAGCGACCCGATGTCCGGGGAGGCGGAGCGGCTGCAGTTCACCGTCGGGGAGGGCCCCTGCTTCAGCGCCCACGCCACCGGGGAGCCGGTGGTGGCCGACGAGCCGACCATCCGGTCCCGTTGGCCCGGCTTCTACGACGCCCTGGTCGCCCGGACGTCCATCCGCGGCGCCGTCGCGCTCCCCCTGCAGGACCCGCTGCGCGGCATCGGTGCGCTGGACCTCTACCTGGTCCCACCGCACGGGGTCGCCGAGCTGAGCCTGTCCGACGCCCGGGAGGTCGGTCGCGAGGTCGCCGAGGTCCTGCAGGCGCAGGGCCGCGAGGGCGCCCGGGCCGACGGGCCGGCGTGGTTGGCCGCTCCGGCGGCGGAACGGCGGTCCCTGGTCTGGCAGGCGATGGGCTTCGTGAACTCCGCCCTGGAGATCTCCAGCCCGGACGCGCTGGCCCTGCTCCGCGCCCACGCCTACGCGGAGGGGGCGTCCCTCGACGAGCTCGCCGAGCGGGTGCTCAGCCGCGAGGTCCCGGTGGACGAGCTGTCCCCGGACTCCGACGGCCCGCCGTAGCAGCGGCCGGGCTCACTGCCGGCACAGCGACGTCCCGTACCGGCAGGCCACCAGTTCCGGGGTGTCGATCGGGCGGCCGGCGTCGATGGCCCGCGCCAGCCGGATGAAGCCGGCGTGGCTCCAGGACAGCGGGGTGGCCGAGAACGTCGGCTCACCCGGCACGAAGGCCGAGCCCGGAGCGGACGGCGGCTGGTCGTCCCACACCTGCTCGGCCAGGAAGAAGGAGCTGTCGTCGGCGGACCGGGCCATGGTGTCCAGCCGCTCCTGGGCGTCGACGCCGGCAGCCAGCTCGTACTCGCCGCGCTCACCGGTCAGCAGCGGCCAGCCGCGTCCGATCGTCTCCCGCGTGCCGGGCTCCACCGACTCCCACTGGCTGCCGTCGGCCTTCTCCCCGTAACCGTCGAAGCTCGACCGGTGCCAGAACCGGCCGTTGGCGGTGTCGTAGCCGAGCTCGTCGTCGATGAGCGCCAGCGTGGTGGCGACGGCGGGGTCGGCGGCGTCGACGACCCCGAGCCGGACGGCGTCCAGGAAGCTCGGGTCGAGGACCCGGCGCTGGTCCACGCGCGGCCCGCCGTCGGCGATCTGGATCTCCACACCGGTGTCCGCGTCGCCGTTGTCGGTGATCCGCAGGTAGTAGGGATCCGGCGAGAGCGGGCCGTTCGTGGTGACCGTGTAGCGGCCCAGGTCGCGCTGCCACTGGTCGGCGGTGGCCAGGTAGGTGTCCGACCGTGCCTGGTCGCCGTTGGCCCGGGCGATGTCCGCGGCCGTCACCAGCCCGGCGATCTCCGCGGCGATGGTCGCCGGGGAGTACCCGGCCAGGTTCTCCCAGCGCTCCTGCTCGGTGCGGGGCCCGGTGGCGACCAGGAAGTCCGCGGACAGCCGCACGTGCGCCCAGTCCGCCGGGCCGGTGCGACCCAGCTGGTGGCTGAGCACGATCGGGAAGGCCACCTCGTCCAGCTGCAGTCCGCCGAAGACGGCCTCACCGTCGAGCCGGGCGTTCTGCGGGAACGAGCCGTCGGAGCGCTGCTGGATCGTCCAGAGGTGGTCCAGCGCCCGCTCGGCGGCTGCCGTGTCGCCCATCGCGATCAGCGCCGTGGCGTGCTGGTACAGGTCGCGGGACCAGACCTCGTGGTAGACCGGGAAGTGCTGCAGCTCGTTGGCCCAGGCCCACGGTTTGCCGGGGGAGGCGACGAAGCCGCCGCGGAAGGTCTTGTCCTCCGACGCGGCGATCACCATCGCGGAGACCTCGTACTCGGTCCGCCACCGCTGCGCGCTCGCCGGGACCGGCGCCAGCCCGTCGAGGTAGCGGTGCCAGCCGTCCCGGTAGCCGGCCAGCGCCGCGTCGAAGCCGCCGGCCAGCGCCGCGCCCGCGGTGGCCGCCGCCTCGTCCTCGGTGGTCCCGAAGCCGAGCGCGAGCGTCAGGTGCTGGGCGTCGCCGACGCCGGTCAACGCGGTCTGCCCGGTCTGGACGACGTTGCCCGGGTCGGCCGCCGCGGCGTACAGGTCGTCCAGGACGTGGTCGCTGTTGAGGTCGGTCCACCCGTCGCTGCGGCCCAGGTAGCCGCTGCTGGTGCGGGTGAACCCGCCCGGGACGAGCACCGCGCTGCTCTGCCGGCCGTCGGTGGCCAGCAGGCCACCCCCGGCGGACCGGCCGGTGTCGTCGTTCGCGTTCAGCCCGAGGCCCACGTCGTGCAGCACGTGGACCTGGTAGGGACGGCCGTCCAGGGACTCGAACCGCACGTCGACGAGGACCGCGGACCGGGCGGGGTCGGTGGTGTAGGTCTTGGTGATCCGGTACCTGCCGCTGGTCGCGGTGTTGACCTGTCGGTAGACCAGCGCGCGGGCGTCGACCAGCTCCACCCGGTGCTCGGTCGCCTCGCTCTCCCGCTCGGTGAAGGTCGCCCCGTCGGTCACCACGAACTCGGTGTCCCGGGACCCCGGGGTGTCGATCCGTGGGGCGTACACCTCGCTGAGGACTCCGTCGTTCAGCGTGTACCAGACCTTGCTGTCCAGTGCGCCGATCGCCGTCCCGAAGCCGTCCTTGTCACCGGGGGACCAGTCCGCCGCCTCACCGGGGTACCCGGGTGCGCCCGGCCCGGCGTCCGCGCCGGCCGCAGCCGGGACCACGGAGCCGGCCGACCCCAGCAGCAGGGCAAGGGCGGCCACGCCACCCAGTCGCCGGGCTCGGCGGCCCGCCGTCGGTGCCGGGGCGCGGCCGGCGCTGACCCGTCGTCTCGTGAGCACGGCTCGTCCTCTCCGTCCGGGTGAGCGGGCCCGCGCTATGGCGTCCGCTCCGGTCGGCCCGGGCAGCTGTGACCCGGGTCACGCACAGCCGACTCTAGGACTGGCCCAGTCGCAGGGCCAGGCTCGCCGGTCACCCGTCGGTGATGCTCAGGTCGGTCCAGGGGCGGGCCGTCCACGGCTCGCGGCTGTACGACAGCCGGACCCGCCCGGGTGCTGCCTCGATCAGCTCACCGAAGACGGTCGCGAACACCTGGCCGTCCCGCTCGTGGCGCACCACCAGGGCGGCGGGGTCGTCCGCCGGGGGGCCGGTCTGCAGCAGGCCGCGCCAGCCCTCGGGGGCGTCGGCGGCCTGGAACGCGGCCAGGTGCCGCTCGGCCTTGCGGTCCTCGGGGTTGCCTGAGGTGACCATCACCGTCCCGGGCGGGTGCTCGACCTGCCGGACCGCGTCGCCGTCGACGTCCCAGGTGACCAGTCGGTCGGGGGTGGCCAGGACGAGCAGGAAGGCGGCCATCCCCTCGACGCCGACGTGCTCCCGCCAGTCCGCTCCGTACGCGGCCGCGAGCAGCGGCAGGATGCCGCGACTCGGCGCTCCGGGTGCGGCACCCTGCCCCTGTGGCCGGTTGAGGACCAGGGCGGTCGCCCCGCTCCGGACGTCGGTGGCGCACCACGTCCCGCCGGCCGCCCGGTCGCGGCCGCCGACGGCGTCGGGGAACTCGGGCCACCACCGTGCGGGGTCGTCGAAGGGACGGCTGGTCAGCTCGTCCCGCAGCGCCAGGACCCGTACCGGGCCACCTCCGGACCAGCGGACGACCACGGTGCACACGGGTCCATCCTGCGGCCTCGGACGCCGGGAGTGGGGTCCCGGTCAGCGGCGGGGGAGCCCGATCACCACCGAGTCGTGGCCGTGCGCCGTGCCGGCGGGGTGCGCGTCCCGGCCGGTGACGTGGCCGACGGTCCGCCACTGACCCGGTGCCCAGGCCCGCAACATGAGCCCCTCGTCCGACAGGGCGAGCAACGCGCCGCCCTCGGTCGTCAGCAGGTCGGCCTCGATCCGCTCGTCCTGACCCTCCGTGGTCCCCACCGTCCAGATCGGCATGCGCACTCCCCGGCATCGGGACGCCGCTGTTCAGCGCCCGGTACGTGCACGCAAGCGGCCTTCGGCGGGTCAGTCAACCATCGGCGGGCGCGTCATCGCTCTGAGTGAACGGGACGGTCTCGGTTCGGAAACGACGAGCGGAGGAGCGCACCGTCTGGACCGCCTCGGTCCGCCGGTGGGACCGGACGCGGGCGTGGTCGAGTGCGGTCGCTCACGAGTGGGCGTGCGCAGTCGGCTGCGCAGCGGCGGCAGGGACGCCGATGTAGAGGTAGCGAGGGGCTCGGGTGGTCCGCCGGTGGTAGCTGCGGTCCCCACCGTCGTACTCGCTCACGACCACCGATCCGTCCGCGAGCACGTCCTGGACCACCGCGACGTGGCCGAACGTGCCCGCCGTCTCGACGACCTGGTCCCCGGCGCCGCTCTCCGCGCCATCGGGAGCGGCAGGCGGGGAGGACTCCCCGGGGTCCACTGGGCGATGCTGCCCACCGCCGGCGTGGCCAGCACCGGGAACCCCGCGGCGACCGCGGCGTCGTCCCAGCCGCCCGCCGAGGTGAACAGGGCCCGGCCCTCCGGCCCGCGGGTCAGCAGGGCGAACGGGACCCCGTGCGTGTTGAGGTACCAGGCCGCGTAGGAGGTGCACTGCCGCGTCACGAAGCCCCACAGGTCCAGCGGCATCCCGCCGTCCCCGGCCCACGGGTAGGCCCTCGACGGCGGGCCCGACCCCAGCTGCCGGCCGCGGGCACCGGCCGTGGGCAGGTCGTGGTAGCAGGCGGCGCACAGCAGGACGAGGACGATCGCGGCCCAGCGGCGGACGACCGGCCCTCGCACGGAGGACGTCGGGGTCGGCGTGACCCGCTCCGGGAGTCGAGCCAGCTGCACGGGCCCCCACCACTGCCCCGCGCCGGGTCCCCGCGGTCCCCGGCCGGCCGCGCGCACCCAGGCACGCGAGGCGGCCGGAGGACGTGCTGGTCGACTGGCTGGGGTGGCGGGTCCCGGGCGACGGGACGACACAGCGCGACGTCCCGGCCTGTTCTCTGGACCCCGACCGCGCCCGGTCTGACCACCCGGGGTGGGGGCGCGTACACCAGCGCCCCGGGTCCGACGGCTGCGACAGCAGCCCGCGACGCTCAGCCCTGCCGGGTGGTGGCGAAGGGCCCGGACAGCGCCGCCCACTGCAGCAGCATGACCGTCTTGGCGTCGACGATGCGGCCGTCGGTGGTGCCGGCGAGCGCGTCGTCGAAGCGCAGCTCGCACACCTCGATGTCCTCGCCCTCCTCGACCAGCCCGCCGCCTCGGGCGGCGCGCGTGCCGGGGGAGTAGGGCGCGGCGAAGAAGTGCAGGCGCTCGGTCACCGAGCCGGGGCTCATGTAGACCTCGAACACCGGCGTCAGCTCGCCGATCACCACCCCGAGCTCCTCGGCGGCCTCGCGGCGGATCGCGGTGGCGGGGTCGTCGTCGTCCAGCAGGCCGGCGGCCGTCTCCAGCAGCATCCCGTCGGGGTGGCCGTTGACGTAGACCGGGTAGCGGAACTGCCGGGCGAGGAGCACGGTCCGGCGGTCCGGGTCGTACAGCAGCACGGTGGCGCCGTTGCCCCGGTCGTAGGTCTCCCGCTGCTGCAGCTGCCAGGTCCCGTCGCTGCGCCGCACCTCGAGGGTGGTGCGGCGCAGCACGTGCCACGCTGCCGCCAGCAGCTCGACGTCCCGAACCCGGACGTCCGGGTTGCCGGTCAGGTCCCGCCCGACCCGGTCGAGGTCGGTGCGGCCGCGCGCGTCGGGGACGTGCAGGCCGGGGCCCAGCCGTCGGCGGGCCGTGGACGCGGTCACGCTGCATCCCCGACGCGGACGGCCGGGACGTCCTCGATGCGGTGGTACACCGGCAGCCCGCGTTCCCGCGCGATCGTGACGTCCTGGTCGGCGCCGGTCGACTCGCCCGGCAGGCGCAGCACCGCGTCGCAGCGGGCCAGCAGGCGGGCGGCCACCGGGTACAGCACCTGCTCCGCCAGTGGGTCGTCGACGTCCGCCCCGGCGGAGCGGAGCACCGGCAGGGCGACCCACTCGCCGATCATCGGGACGTGCCCGGCACGGAAGAGCGGCCAGGCCGCTGCCTCCAGCCGGGCGAGGTTGTCGGCCATGAGCTCGGGGTCGCCACCGGTGCCCGACCGGTACGGGCCCGCGATCAGGATGAGCAGCGGCTGTTCTGATGTCGTCATGACGGCGAAGAGTACGCTGAACTCGGCAGAAACGTGAAGTACCGTGAAGAGGAGTGGGTGTGCTCGTCACCGAACGCAGGGACCTCCTGCTCGCGCGGTTGCACCGCGACGGCCGGGTCATCGCCAAGGACGTCGCCGGCGAGCTGGGCCTGAGCGAGGACAGCGTCCGGCGCGACCTGCGGGAGATGGCTGCCGCGGGGCTGTGCCAGCGCGTCTACGGCGGCGCCGTCCCCGCCTCCCCGGCGGTCGCGGACTACGCCACCCGGCAGGGCGTGGCCGTGGACAGCAAGGCGCGGGTGGCCGCGGCCGCCGTGCAGCTGATCGCGCCGGGGAGCACCGTCGTCCTCGACGGCGGCACGACGGCGCTCGCCGTCGCCTCGGCCCTGCCGCACGACCTGGACGCGACGGTCGTCACCCACAGCCCCACCGTCGCCGCTGCGCTGGTCGACCACCCGAGCGTCGAGGTCTACGTGCTGGGGGGCCGGCTGTTCAAGCACTCCGCCGTCACCTGCGGGGCAGCGGCGGTCGAGGCCGCTGCCGGGGTCAACGCCGACCTCTTCCTGCTGGGTGTGACCGGTGTCCACCCGGACAGCGGGCTGACCACCGGGGACGCCGACGAGGCGGCGATGAAGCGTGCCCTGGCCCGGCGGGCCGCCGACACCTACGTGCTGGCCAGCAGCGAGAAGATCGGCGCGGCCTCCCCGTTCACGGTGCTGCCGCTGGCCGACGTCGCCGGGATCGTCACCGACGCCCCGCCCACGCACGACGTGGTGGCGCGGCTGGTGCAGCTCGGGGTGCCCGTCGTCCAGGCGGCCCCCGGCGCGCGCTGACGACGCCGGTCCCGGGGAGCCGGGCGGCTGTGGTTGGCTTCCCCGACGGGGGACCGCGCGAGTTCTGCGGCCCCGTCGGGGCGGACCCGGGTGGGTCCGCGTCCTCGTCGCGGACGGCGACGGTGGTGACGATGGAGGAGGCTCCCATTCCGGCTGACCGGATCCTGGACGTGGCGACGCGCATCGTCGACCAGCTGCTCGAGGTCCAGACACGGGTGAACGGGCAGATCGACGCGACCCTCGCGGAGCTGCTGCCCGACGTGGAACAGCGGCTGGGCGTCGAGCCGGTCGACGACGTCGACCTCTCCGACCTGGTCAACGCCCGGATCACCGGCTCGAGCGTCGTCGTGACACCCGCGGCGGTCGCGACCGTCGTCCCGCTGTCGGCGGGGTCCGCGGCGACGACCCGCGCCGGGCGCCGTGCCGCGACCGACATCGTCACCGGGCGCGACGACCGGCTGGCCGTCATCGCCGGCCCGTGCTCGATCCACGACCCGGCGGCCGCCCTGGAGTACGCCGCGTTCATCGCCGCGATGCGGGAACGCCACGGCGAGGACCTCGAGGTCCTGATGCGGACGTACACCGAGAAGCCGCGGACCGAGGTCGACTGGAAGGGCTTCGCCTACGACCCGTTCCTCGACGGCTCCAGCCGGATCAGCGTCGGGCTGGTCGCCACCCGGTTGCTGATGTGCCGCATCACCGCCCTCGGGGTGCCGGTGGCCGCCGAGCCGCTGAACGCGCTCACCCCGCAGTACGTCAACGGCCTGGTCACCTACAACGGGGTCGGCGCGCGCAACGTCACCGACCAGACGGCCCGGGAGCGGGTCTCCGGCTTCTCCTCCGTCGTCGGGTTCAAGAACTCCCCGGAGGGCAGCATCGAGGCGGCCATCTCGGCGGTGCTGACCGCGCGGGCGCCGCACGAGTTCCTCGGCGTCGACCACCACGGGGTCAGCGCGCAGCTGTCGACGACGGGCAACGACACCGGCCACGTCATCCTGCGCGGGGACAAGGACGGCCCGAACTACTCCGCGGCGCACATCGCCGACACCAAGCGGCGGCTGGCGGCGCGGGGGCTGCCCGAGGTCGTCGTCGTCGACGCCTCGCACGGCAACAGCCAGAAGGACCACCGGCGTCAGGTCGACGTCGTCGCCGACCTGGCCGGGCAGGTCGCGGGCGGCGAGCACGCCATCCGCGGGGTGATGGTGGAGAGCAACCTGGTCGCCGGGCGGCAGGACCTGGACCGCCGGCACCCCGGGAGGCTGGAGTACGGCAAGAGCGTCACCGACGCCTGCGTCGACCCCGGGACGACGGAGCTGCTGCTGGCCGAGCTGGCCGAGGCCGCCCGGGCCCGGCGCCGCCGCTGACACACCCGGCGCGGGCGGTGCCCCGGGTCGGCACCTACGGTGCAGCTGCGGTCACCCGGAGGTGGGGGCCGGCGCGCCGGACGCTCGGGCAACCGGGCGGTCGTGCCGAACTGGTCAGCACCGGCGAGGCACGGCGGTCCTCGCGAGGGGACCGGCACACGGGGGAGAGGGCGTTCAGTGCACCAGCGAGCAGGGACGAGTGCGGCCGTGTGCCGTCGGCTGGCAGGCCGCACCGCCGGCCTCGCGGTCGCCGTGGCCGTGCTGGTGGCCGCGGCCCCCGGGTCGGCGTCGGCCGCGCCGCAGGCCCCCGCCGACGGCGAGCTCAGCTCCGCGCAGCAGACGGCGGACGCCGCCGCGGCCGAGGTCGGCCGACTGCTGGCCCAGGCCGGGGCCGCGCAGCAGGCGGTGACGTCCGCGCACGCCTCCGCCACCGCGGCCCGGGCGGCGTACGAGCAGGACCTCGCCGGGCGCCAGCGCGCCCAGCAGGCCGCCGACGCCGCCCAGACGGCGACCCAGCAGGCGCAGCAGCAGCTGACCGGCGCCCGCGCCGACGTCGCCGCCTTCGCCCGCAGCAGCTACAAGGACGGCAGCACCTCCCCGGGGCTGCAGGCGCTGGTGACCGCCGGCGGGCTGGACCAGCTGCTCGAGCGGGCCGCGCTCCTCGACTCAGTCGGTCAGGGGCGGGCCGACGTCGTGGGCCGGCTCACCGTCGTCCAGCAGCAGGTCGACGACGCCTCGGCGGCAGCGCGGGACACGCTGGCCGCGGCGGCCGCGCTCGAGGACCGGGCCGCCGCCGACCTGACCGCGGCCGAGCGGCTCGAGGCCGACGCCCGCCGGCAGGCCGACGCCCTCGCCGCCGACCAGGCCGGCGTGCAGGCCCGGCTCGACCAGGCGCGGAGCACCGTGGTGGCCCTGCAGGACCAGCGCACCGCTGCGGCCGAGGCCGCCCAGCAGGAGGCCGCCGCGCAGACCTCGGCGGCGCAGGCCCCGGCGCCGCAGAGCTCGACGCGGCAGGCCCCGGCGACGCAGGACCCCGCCGCGCCGTCGTCCACCGCGCCGGCGCCGGCCGCGCCGCCGACCGCGGCCCGGCCCACCCCGGCC
>NZ_SJEW01000112.1 GCF_005930475.1 Modestobacter altitudinis | reverse complement strand
CTGGACAACATCGTGCGCGGCACCAAGCGCCCGCCGACCGAGTTCAGCATCGTGTCGGTCGGGGCGGACTGCCAGTTCACCCGGGTCGTCCGCTTCTCGATCGCCCCGTCGGCGGACCCCGCGATCCTGGCCGGGGGCACCGCCGCCGGCGACACCCCGCAGGCCTTCGGCGACGACGTCACCGCCTCCACCACCTACTTCCGGCCGCAGTCGGTGGCCGACGACCGCAGCTGCAGCACCCAGTTGGGCCTCTCCGCCGAGCAGCCGTGGCCGAGCTCGGACTGACCCGCGCGAGGCCGACCCGGCCGAGGCGCTGCCGTACGGGACTGACCGTCCGCGCACCTCAGGGGCCATGGTGGCCAACATGGCCCCTGAGGTCGTTCAGTCGCCCTTGACGTTGACGACCTGGTGCAGCGTGTGCCGGATCTCGACCAGCTCGGCCGCGTCGCGCATGACGACGTCGATGCTCTTGTAGGCATCGGGGTGCTCGTCGAGGAACGCGTCCGAGTGGCCCCAGGCGATGCCCGCCATCCGCCGCTCCAGGTCCGCACGGGTGAACAGCCGCCGTGCCGCGTTGCGGGAGTGGTTCCGCCCCGCGCCGTGCGGCGAGGAGGTCAGCGAGTCGGCGTTGCCCCGGCCGGCGACGACGTAGGACGCCGTCCCCATCGACCCCGGGATCAACCCGAGCTGGCCCTCCCGCGCGGAGATCGCACCCTTGCGGGACAGCCAGACGTCCCGCCCGAAGTGGTGCTCGCGCTCGGTGTAGTTGTGGTGGCACTGCACCTGCTCGAGCCGCTCGACGTCCTTCCGCAGGAACCGGCCGACCTGCTCGGCGACCCGGTCCATCATCTCCTCGCGGTTGAGCGCGGCGAACCGCTGCGCCCAGCGCAGCGCCTCGACGTAGGCGTCGAACTCCGGCGTGCCCTCCTCCAGGTACGCCAGGTCCCGGTCGGCGAGCTCGATGCCCCGCTCCCGGCACCACTCCTGCGCCCGGCGGATGTGCACCGAGGCCAGCTTGTTGCCCACCCCGCGGGAGCCGGAGTGCAGGAAGAGCCACACCCGGTCCTGCTCGTCCAGGGAGACCTCGATGAAGTGGTTGCCCGAGCCGAGCGAGCCCAGCTGCAGCGGCCAGTTGTGCGCCGCGCCGTCGGCCTGGGCGATGCCGGGCATCGCCCGCAGCTCCTCGACCCGCGGCTCGGCGCTGTACCGGACCTTCTTGTTGTAGCGGCCGGCCGAGAGCGGGACCGACCGGGAGATCTGCCCGTGCAGCACGGACAGGTCCTGCCCCGCGAGGTCGGCGGCGGCGAACTGGGTGCGGACGGCCATCATCCCGCAGCCGATGTCGACACCGACCGCAGCCGGGATGATCGCGCCGTCGGTGGGGATGACCGAGCCGACGGTGGCGCCCTTGCCGAGGTGCGCGTCGGGCATCAGCGCCAGGTGCGGGTGGATGAACGGCATCGCCGCGGTGCGCTCGGCCTGCTCGCGGGTGGTGGGCTCGAGGATGGACGCCCAGTTGAGCAGGCGTCCGTTGATCTTCTCCATGGTCCTTCTTCATGCAGAGGGCAGAAGTGGCCACTTCTGCCCCGGGGGTGGGTGGTGCCGCGCGGCCGGTGCAGTCAACGCGACCGGGCGTCGTCCGCGCACCCGCATTACCCGGGGAGGGTCCGTGGAAAGCTGCGGGGCGTGCCCGCCACCCGCAGCGCCGGTGTCCTGCTCCACCGCACCAGGGACGGCGTCCTCGAGGTGCTGATCGGGCACATGGGCGGGCCGTTCTGGGCCAGGAAGGACGCCGCCGGGTGGTCGATCCCCAAGGGCGAGGCGGGCCCGGGGGAGGAGCCGTTCGCCGTCGCCCTGCGCGAGTTCGCCGAGGAGCTGGGCTCGCCGGTGCCCGCTGAGGCGTTCCGCGACCTCGGCGAGCTGCGGGTCAGCAGCGGGAAGGTGCTCAGCGTGTGGGCGGCCGAGGGGGACCTGGACGCCGCGGCCACCGTGAGCAACACCTTCACGATGGAGTGGCCGCCCCGGTCGGGCCGGCAGCAGGAGTTCCCGGAGATCGACCGGTCCGCCTGGTTCCCCGTGGACGTCGCCCGGGAGAAGCTCGTGGCGGGCCAGGTGCCCTTCCTCGACCGGCTGCTGGCGGCGCTCGCCTGATCTCCGGCGCGGTTTCCCACGTCAACTGCCCGGGCACCGCGGGAGGACGAGCCCGGACGACGGAAGGCACCTCCCATGCAGGTCGGCTACAAGATCGCCACGGAGGCCTTCGGGCCGAACGAGGTCGTCGCGCAGGCGGTGGCAGCGGAGGAGGCCGGCTTCGACTTCGTCGAGCTGTCCGACCACTTCCACCCGTGGCTGGAGGAGCAGGGCCACTCCGGCTTCACCTGGTCGATGCTCGGCGCGATGGCGGCGCGCACCCAGCGGATCGGGCTGGCGACCGGCGTGACCGCGCCGATCATCCGGTACCACCCCGCTGTCATCGCCCAGGCCGCGGCGACCACGCAGATCCTCTCCGGCAACCGGTTCACCCTCGGCATCGGCTCCGGTGAGCGGCTCAACGAGCACGTCGTCGGGGGTGGCTGGCCGGCGGTCCGGATCCGGCACCACATGCTGCGCGAGGCGCTGGAGATCATCAACCTGCTGTGGCAGGGCGGCTACCAGTCCTACGAGGGGGAGTACCTCACCCTGGAAGACGCCCGGATCTGGGACCTGCCCGACCAGCTGCCGGTGATCGCGGTCGCCAGCGGCGGACCGGGTGCCTCCAAGCTCGCCGCCGAGTACGGCAGCGGGCTGTTCGCGACCGAGCCCAAGAAGGAGCTCGTCGACGCCTTCGTCCAGCACGGCGGGAGTGGGCCGAGGTACGCCGAGGTGCCGATGTCCTGGGCGCCGACCGAGGACGCCGCGGTGCAGGCGGCGCTGCAGACCAGCCGCTGGGCGCTGACCGGCTGGCCGGTGATGAGCGAGCTGCCCAACCCGGTCAACTTCGACGCCGCGAGCACCACCGTGGACGCCGAGGACATCCGGGGCCAGTTCTCCGTCGGCCCGGACCTGGACGTGCACGTGCAGCAGGCGCAGCCCTACGTCGATGCCGGCTTCGACCACATCGTGCTGCAGAACACCGGCCCGGACCCCGACGGCTTCCTCGCCGTGTGCAAGGACGAGCTCATCGAGCGGGTGCGGTCGCTGACCCCGTCGTCCTGATCGACCGGCGGGTCCCGGTTGAGCGCGGCCCCTGGCGGGCACCTCACGCAGGTCTGCGACGAGAGGAGACCCCCATGGGGCTGTTCGCTGCCCTCACCAAGAGCGCGCTGGCGAAGAAGGCGATCGACGAGGGTCGGAAGCCGGAGAACCAGGCCAAGATCAAGAGCGCCATCGCGTCGATGCGCAACAAGAAGGGCGGCTCGGCAGGGAAGGCGGGTCGCGGCTGACCTCGGCGGTCCGGCACCGCCGTCCTGCCGAGCTCCGCAGCCTTCCTGCCATCGGCGTGCCGGGGCAGGACATGCGGCACCGGCGGCGGCCAGACTCCCGCGCGTGCCCCTCGACGACCTGGTGCCCGACTCCGCCGCTGCAGCCCTCGCCCTCGAGGTGGCGCAGCGCTTCCACTCAGCTGCGCTGCTGAACCACTGCCGCCGCTCCCACCTGTGGGCGGCGGAGTACGCCCAGTCGCGGGGGATCGCCGTGGACGCCGAGCTGCTCTACGTCTCTACGATGCTGCACGACCTCGGGCTGGTGCCGGCCTTCGACAGCGCGACGCTGCCGTTCGAGGAGGCCGGGGGAGCCGTCGCGTGGGTGTTCGCCGCCGGCGCCGGCTGGGACGCCGACCGCCGACGCCGGACCGCGGAGGTCATCGTCGCCCACATGGCCGACGAGGTGGACGTCGCCGTCGACCCCGAGGGGCACCTGCTCGAGCTGGCCACCGGGCTGGACGTGTCCGGTCGCCGTCCCGAGGACTGGCCGGCGGACTTCCGCGCCGAGGTGCTCGACCGCTTCCCGCGGCTGGACCTGGCCGAGGAGTTCGTCGGCTGCTTCACCGAGCAGGCCCGCCGCAAGCCGTCGTCCCTCGCCGGCCGGTTCGTCGCCGGCGGGTTCGCCGACCGGGTGCGGGCCAACCCGCTGGACGCCGGCTGACCTCGGGTCGGGAAGAGTCGAGCTCTGCTCCACCCGTGGAGCAGAGCTCGACCGTCCGGCGAGTCAGGTGGTGAAACGGCCGTCGGGCTGCGCGGTGAGCCGGCCACGGGCGACCGCGGCGGCGAGGCCGGCCTGCAGCAGCGGCAGCTGCGCCGGGGTGCGGCGGCGGGAGCCGAAGACCTCCAGCGTGCGCAGACCGAGCTCGTCCTCGGTCAGCCCGCCGGCGGCGCGGGCCAGCGCGGCCATCGCGTTGCCGATCTCGACCGGGGGCACGTGCTCCAAGGGCCGCTGGGCGCTGCTCGTCTGACGGCGGAACCACGTCCAGGTCTCCCGGTCGGTCCCGGCCGGCCAGACGAACTCGCCGTCGACGACGGCCGTCCGCGGCAGCAGGCCGAGCAGCGCGTCCCGGCGTGCCTCGGCGACCCGGGTCAGCCCGAAGGCACCTGCGGTCAACCGGGTGAGCCGGTCGCGGTGCACCGGGCCCTCGGCCTTGAGACCGGCGGCCAGCACCCGGCGGACCACCTTGGCGACGGCGGGGTCGGCCAGCTGGTCGAGCTGCTTCTTCTCCCCGGCCGGTCGCGGGCTCCACGGGACGAACGGCTGCTCCTCGTCCAGCGGCTCGGCGACCGGTCGCACCGTCGCCCGCCGCACCGACGGGGTGGCCTTTCCCAGCGGCACGCTCCGGGCGACCACCGGCTCCGCCGAAGTCACGCCTTCGGCGACGACCGGCTCCGCCGAAGGCGTGCTCGTGGCGACGACCGGCTCGGCCGGAGGCGTGCCTTCGGCGAGGGGCTCGGGAAGAGGCTCGGGGACGACGGGCTCGGGGGTGGGCGCCGGGCGGAGCGGGATGACGTCGGCGAGCGGGCCGTCGTAGGCGGGCTCCGGCTCGGGCGCCGGCTCGTCGGCGACCGGGACGGCGTCCACCGCGGCGACCAGCCGGTCGAGGACCTCGTCACGGTCGGCCAGCCAGGCCGGCAGCCAGACCCGCTCGACCGCCGGCCAGCCCACCAGCTCGCCGAGCACCTCGACGGGGAGCCCGTCGCGGTCACCGACGGTGCGCCGCCGAGCCCAGGCCGGGCCGTCGAGCAGCACCGCGAGCAGCGGGACGTCGGGCGCCGCGGCGCGGGCCACGGTGAGGTCGATCCGGAAGTCGGACAGCCCGACGTCCGTGCGCACGACCAGGCCCCGTTCCCGCAGCTCGGCGGCCACCTGGTCGCGGTGCCGGTCACGGGCTCCGACGGCCGTCGGCCGGAGGAGCGCGTCGGCGCCGCGCGCCGCGGCCTCCAGGTAGCCGCGGAGGTGTGCGACGCCCAGGGCCGTGCCGTCGTCGGGCGGCAGCTGCTCCGGGGCGAACGAGCTGACCACGACGACCTGCTGCCGCGCCCGGGTGACCGCCACGTTCAGCCACCGCTCGCCACCGTCGCGGGCGAGCGGGCCGAGGTCTGCCGACCACCGGCCGGCGGCGGGGGCGGCGCCGGTGGACAGCACCACGACGTCCCGCTCGTCGCCCTGCACGTCGGCCAGCTGCTTGACGAACAAGCCCTCGCCGTCGAGGCGGTCCAGCGCCTCGGTCACCCGCTCGTCCCCGGCCTCGCGCAGCAGCGTCTCGACCAGTGCGCGTTGGGCGGCGTGCAGGGTGACCACGCCGAGGGAGGAGGCCCCGGCCGCGAACCGGCGCACCACCTCGGCGACGACCGCCCGGGCCTCCACCGGGTTGGTGCCGGCCTCCGGGCCGGAGCGCAGGAGGGCGCCGTCGACCTGCACCAGCGAGATCGGGGACGGGCGGTGCCCGGGCGCCGGGAAGGTGGCCAGCCGGTCGTCGTAGTACCGGGTGTTGCTGAAGGCGATCAGCCGCTCGTCCCGGCTGCGGTAGTGCCAGGACAGCGACCGGCGGGGCACGCCGGCCCGCACGCAGGCGGACAGCAGGTCCTCCCGGCCGTCGCCCGGTCGCAGCTGCTGGCCGTCCCCGACCACGACGGCGGCCCGCGCCCGGCCGAGCGCGCCGACGGCGTCGGTGACCCGGAGCCGGGACGCCTCGTCGAACACGACCAGGTCGAACAGGTCCGGGGCTGCGGGGAGCAGCCGGGACACCGAGTCGGGGGTGGCCAGCACGCAGGGCAGCACGGCCGTGACCAGGTCGAGGTCGGTCGCCAGCAGGTCGCGGACCCCGGGTCCGCGGCGGTGCTCGGCGAGCTCCCGCTGCAGGGCCGCGACCCGCTGGTCGCCGGCGGCGCCGGAGGGCCGAGCCGCCAGGACGGCGGCCGGCACGGCGGAGGTGAGGTGCGAGCGGACCGCGCGGGAGGCGGCGGTGAAGCGGCTGAGCACGCTCTCGTGCAGCCCGGCGTCGAAGGCGTCCAGACCGGTGGTGGTCAGCCGCTCGGCCACCGAGGCCTCGGCCAGGCCGCGGTCGAAGGCGCGCACCGCGTCGTCGGCCCGCACCACGCCGTGCCGCAGCTGGGCGCGTGCCTCGGTGAGCCCGGCCAGCCGGAGCGGCTCGAGGGTGTCCAGCAGGCTCACCCAGCGGCGCAGCGACATGGGGTGCACGTACTCCACACCCCGCTCGGGGCGGGTCATCGTCCAGCGCAGCGCGAGCCCGTCGGTGCCGCTCCACGCGGCCAGCTGCGCGGAGTTGCTGGAGCACGCGGTCAGCAGGGTGACCACGGCGTCCCGGAGCCGGGCGATGGTGCGCGCCGCGCCGGCATCAGCGACCGGTCCGCCGGCCAGGAAGCGGCGCAGCGCGGCGGCCGGGACGGTGGAGCCGTCGACGGCGGAGGCGGCCCGCCGCAGCCAGCGCACCTCGGCGTCGAGCACGAAGCGACCGGAGTCCAGGAACGGGTTCCACCCGGCCGGCACCTGCAGGCCGGGGATGGTGACGGCGCGGGCCGCGACGGCGTGCACAGCGGCCTGCAGCCGGCCGAGCGACTCCAGCAGCGCCGGCAGGTCCTTGGTCCGCACCGTCGCGCCCGGCTTCAGCACGGGCTCCAGCTGCGCGCGCAGGTCGGCCAGCGTGCCGCGCCGGCCCCACCAGCCGGTGGCGGCCGCGGTCTGGGCCCGCGCGACCAGGTCGGCGAGCGGCAGCGCCAGCGCGTCGGGGGTGACGGTCTCGAGCGCGGGGTGCACGGCACCGGTCAGCGCGGCGATCTCGCCGGTCACGTCCGCGGTGGCCGCGGCCCAGCGCGGCGAGCGCACCTCGTCGAGCACGTCCAGCGTCACCCGCGGGCCGGTGAGCAGGTGCACCAGGGTGTCCAGGTCCTCGACCGACCGGACCGCCCGCACGGCGGCGGCCAGCCCGCCCCCGCCGGGCAGCTCGCGGACAGCGGTGTCGACGGCGACGGCCGCCTGCTGGACCGCGGTGATGTCCAGGTCGATGGTGTCGATGAAGCCCCACGCGTGCCCGGCCGAGGGGCGGGCCAGGCCGGCGATCTCAGGCAGCAGGGCGAGCGCGCGGCGCACCGCCGTCACCACGTCGGCGTCGGCGCGGGCAGCGAAGGCCGGGGTCACCGGGAGCACCGGGACGTCGGCGTCGGCGGCCAGCACGACCTCGTGCGCCGAGGAGAACGACAGCCCGCAGGGGTTCTCGGCGTGCAGCCGCTCGGCGTACCGGGCCAGCGTGCGGGTGGCGGAGGCCAGGTCCTCGGCGTCGGCGGCCAGGCCCTGCTCGTCGACGTCGACCGCGTGGGCCAGTGCCGTCCGGACCTGCGCCCGGACGACGGCCGGCCGGCTGCCCCGGGCGTGCAGGTCGAGCGTGATCGGGCCCATGCCGACCGCGTCGAGCCGGCGGGCGAGGCCGTCGAGCGCGGCCCGCTTGCCCGCGACCACGAGCACCCGCCTGCCCTCGGCGACGGCGTGGGTGACCAGGTTGGCGATGGTCTGGGTCTTGCCGGTGCCGGGCGGGCCCTCGAGCACGAACGTGTGCCCGGCGGTGCCCTCGGCGATCGCCTGCAGCTGGGTGGCGTCGGCGGGCAGCGGGCAGCGGGCGGCGAGCTCGTCCAGGTCCACGGCCTCCGCGGTGGCCGGCACCGGGCCGGGAACGAACTCGTCCGGGGTGCCGGTCAGGGCGGCCACCAGGGGGTGCTCCGCCAGGTCGGCCCCGGAGGCGTCGAGGTCCTGCCACAGCCGGACGTCGGTGAGCGGCAGCACTGCCAGCTCCGCGGTCGGCTCCACCCGCCACGGCAGCGAGCGCTCGGCCACGGCCGCCCGGACGGCGTGCAGCGCGGCGGTCAGGTCGATGCCGGTCCCGTCGGCGGAGGGCGTGTCCAGCCCGGGGACGTCCAGCCCGTGCCGCCGGCGCAGCAGCTCCCGCAGGCAGTCGTTGGGGCGAGGGGTGCCGGACTCGTCGGCGGTCAGCCGGTGGCCCCCGCCACGGGCCGCGGTGCTGAGGACGACGGGCACCAGCACCAGCGGCGAGCGGACCGGCCGGCCGTCGAGCTCCCACACCAGGGTGCCCAGGGCCAGGTACAGGTCGTTGGCGCCGGTCTCCTCGACCACGGTGCGCGCGTCGTGCGCGAGCGCCCGCAGCCGCGGCAGGTGCTCGGCCTCGGGGAGGGCCACGTGCACGGCGCGCTGCCCGGCCAGCAGCGCGGTGAGCTGCTCGGCCGGCAGCTCACCGGCCGGCCGGGGACCGGGCTCCACGTGCAGCCCGGGAACCCGGTCCCCGGGCAGCAGGGTGAGCGTCGCGCCGGCGCCGAGCAGGTCCTCCAGCACCGGGAGGGCGGTCTGCGGCACGGTCAACGGCAGACCGGCGCGCGCGGGGAGGTCGACCAGCGGGTTGCGCCGGGTGAGGTCGAGCAGGGTGTCCGCACAGCGCTGCAGCGGGGACCGGGCTGGCTCGTCCGCTGCTCCGACCTCCGGTGCGTCGTCCGTCGGGACGTCCTCCGTCGGGACGTCGTCGGTGCGCGACGGCAGGGGCTCGATGCCCTCGTGGCGGGCGCGGTGGACGTCGGTGACCCCGAGGACGCCGGTGAGGTCCCCGGTCAGCCACGCGGAGTACGCCGGGCCGTGCAGGTCGGCGCTGGTGTTGCCGCGGTCGGTGAGCAGGCGGGTCTCGACCAGCCCGATCCGGCCCCGGTCGACGAGGTCGACCAGCGCGGTGACGTCGGTGGTCGCCGCCGCCTCGGTGCTGCGCTCCTCGCGCCAGTAGCCGAGGAAGGCGTGCTCCGGGACGAGCCACAGCAGCGGGCGGAGGCCGGCCTGCTCGAAGGCGGCGGCCAGGGTCAGCACCAGGTCCAGCGAGGTGCCGACGCGGCCGTCGAGGACCTCGCCGGGGGTGCGCGGTGACCGGCCCGCACCGCCCGCAACGGTCTCCTGGTAGCGGACCTCGCGGCGGCGCACGGCCCAGGTCAGCGCCTCGACCACCTCGTCGACCCGCTCGGCGTCGTCGGCCCAGCCGGACATGCTGCCGCTGCCGGTGCCGGCCTCCAGCAGGTCGGTTGCCTCGGCGACCAGCGCCCGGACGGCCGGGTCCCCGGGCCGGACGTGGGCGGCGAGCTGCGCCAGGCCCTGGGGCGGGGGAGCGGCCGGCCGGCAGCCGGCAGGTGGCACCTCGACCGGTGTGGTCGGGCCGTCGACGGCGACGGCCGGGGACGCCGGCGGGACCGGCTCCTCGGTGGCCCACTGGAGGTCCGCGACGTTGCCCATGGGTGGTGTCTACCGGAGCGGACGGACCGTTCCCGTCAGGCGCAGCCGGGCGTGGGACTGCTGTGACACCAGATGTCGAGTGGGTCCTGGGAGCCCTGGTCAGTGGCCCACGGCGGGGCCGTGTCAGCCGTCGTTCAGAGCCGGGCGAGCTCGCTGCAGTCGGGGCACAGCGCGTCGCAGACCTCGGGGCGCGGAGGCCAGGCGACCTCCTCGTCGCGGGCGACGTAGGCACCGCAGAGGGCCTTGCGGCCGCGGGCGCCGGACAGGCCGAGGGTGGCGTGTGCGGGTCCGATCAGTCGCGGCTGCTGGCCGGCGGGGTCGCTCAGCGACCCGACCATCAGGACGGCGCGAGCTGTTCGGTACGGGAACCCCATGGGTCCACTGTGGAGTCGGGCCGGACATGCTCAGGGCAACACGCCCGCCGCACCAGCCCCGGCGC
>NZ_SJEW01000111.1 GCF_005930475.1 Modestobacter altitudinis | reverse complement strand
CCCCATCACCCTCACCATCGCCCTCCCCGTCGCCCACCGGGCAGGAGGCGGTGTTCGCCGGCCGGACGGAGGACGACCGGGCCAGCTTGGCCATCATCATCGTCGCCGGAGAGGCAGCCGCGTACCTCTGCGACGGGACGATGCTCGAGGCCTGGTTCGAGGGCCCGGTCGCCGACGGTCGGCTGGACCTGGCCGGCCCGAACCGTGCGACCCTCACCGGCATCGTGGACGGCGGCCGCGTCTCCGGCCGCATCATGGCAGCGGGCCTGGCCACTCCCTTCGTTGCGGGCGCGGCGGCCGAGCCTGCCGGGGTGTATCGCGCCTCGATCGTGGAGGATGGCGTCGAGGTCCTGTTCCGCTGGGTCGTACTCCCCGGCGTTCCCCCGCTCGGGATCTCCAACGCGGACGGTGTTCGCGACAAGGCACCTGCGTTGCGCCTCCCTGAGGGCACCTTCGTGACTGCGGACGGCACCACCCATCGAGCCGACCGCGTCAGCCCGTGACCGGCGGGGAGTGCGTCCACCGGCGAGCCGAACGATTGGCCTGGAGTGGACGGCGGTCGCCGGTCGCGACGGTCCAGGGTCGCCCCGGAGCAGTCAGCGGAATCCCGCCGACCACCTCAGCCGGACCACGCCGGGCTCCGCCCCGCCCCGGGGTCAGGCGCTCGTTGGCCAGATAGATGGCACCGGGGGCGTGAAGTGCGGAGGCGACGGACACCAGCAGATGCGCGTGGAGGGGCGGTCGGGATGCGCAGCACCGCCCGGCTGCTGACCACGCGACCGGCCAAGGCCGATCCCACTCCTGGCGACCCTGCGTGCGGCCGCGCGCCGTTCGAGCTGCCGTACTCACTCGCGATCCCCGACGACGAGCACAGCCGTTGGCGTCTGCACCTCGGCCTGCTGAATAGCTCGACACGGCTAACCGAGGACCTCTCCGCGGCCGGTGAGACCGGGGCACTCCTCGACGAGCTCACCCTCGTCGACGCCGCCGCGCGCGCCGTGGTCGAGTCGCTGCTGAACCCATGATGCGCCGGTACGCGACGGTCGTCGCCGTCGTCGCCGGCATCTCCCTCGGCGACTTCGGCCTCGCCGAGGCGCTTCACCTGCCCTGGGCGGCTGCGGCCCCGTCACTGGGGACGTTCGCCGCGCCGATCGCCGCGGTGTTCGGGGTGGGCATGCTCATGGGTGATGCGGTGCTCCCCGGGCCCTCCAGCCTGGTCAAGGTGGCACTGGGCAGCACCTTCGGACTCGTGGGAGGGGCAGCCCTCGACTGGCGGGAAGGGTCGGCGGAGCCCTGGTGGATTCGCCCTCGGGCGGCAGCTCGCGGGCGCGGCCCCGCCGCCGGACGGCGAGCGGGCGGCCCGTCTGCTGCGCCGCTGACGTGTCGTCGCCGTCACCGTCAGCCGCCCGGTACCAGTCCTCAGCGAAACCCTCGCCGTCCTCGCCGGGATGTCGACGATGAGCTGGACATGGAGCCGGGGTCGCGGCGGTCGCCGGGTCCCTGCCGGAGGCGGCGCTGCTTCTCGTGGGCCAGGGCCTCTGCCCGCGGCCGCCGCCGCGACTGGGGACGGCAGATGAGCGAGGGTCAGGGCCGGGATGACGGCCAGGAGCTCACCGTCTCGCTGGAGAGGGCGGCCTTGCCTCCCGAGGTGGTCGATCGCATCCACCGGGCACTCGTGGAGCGGTGCGGCAGGGGATCGCCGGGATCGACGTCGCAGTCCGTGACGCCGTCCGTATCCTCGGCCTCGGCCACGCATTCGTCGACCGCGGAAGGACGCAGGCGTCCAGGCCCGGGTTTGGTGGACCGCATCCCGTTCCTCGGCCAGGCGCCGTCGCTCGCCTTCGACAAGGGCCTCTAAGAGGGCCGCTACCTGCACCGGTGGCTGACCGATCAGCCGGCCGAGTGCGGAGTGCGGACCGGTAGGACCTGGAGATCAGCCAGGAGCAGGACCCGGACTCCGCGGCCCTACCGCCGGAGAAGCGCTACCGACTGGCGGTGGTCGTCTCAGACGCCGGCGGCCTGATGCATACCTTCCCGGCGGACTACGACCGTACGGGCTCGCGGCGGACGACGTCCCCGTCGCCGACGCCGCCCGCGCGACCGCCGACCGCCTGCACCGGAACGGCCGCACCGCTGCACGGGGTTTCCTGGACGCCTGGGACTGGGACGCCTACCTCGTCCGCCGCTTCGAGCGGCTCGGGGTCCCGCCGCTGATCCCGACACCGGCACCGGCGCCGGACAGGTTGGAGACCGCCCTCGACGGCTGACGGTCCGAGTACCCGGTGACCGGCCCCCTTGGGCTCGACCAGCGGCGGCACCAGGTCGACGGTTCGGGCGGAGTCTCGTCCACCATGGGGCTGATGGGACACCTCGCCCTACACCTCGATGTCCGCCCAGATGGCCGCGTGGTCGGAGGCGGCCTGGTGAGGTCCGGCCATGTCCGGGTAGTGCTCCCACAGCGTGCCGTTCTTCCCGCCCCAGACGCCTCTGCGGTGGATGCCTCCGCCGGAAGTCACGGCGAAGAGGCTGGGGGAGAGGAGCACATAGTCGATCTTGGTGCCCTTGGTTCCGTTGCGGAATGTGCCTGGCCTCCCGTCGTTGGTGAAGCGGGGGCTCTCGGTGATGTCACGCAGGTCGGTGCCGGCCAGGAGCGGTTCGAGGGCCTTCGACTCCGGGCTATCGTTGAAGTCACCGACGACTGCGACGTGGTCCTCGCCTGCGGCACGTGCGGCCTCGTAGAGCTGCGCCACCCGGACCGCCTGGCGACGGCGTCGGGCGTCGTTGGCCTGCTGGCTCCCGAAGCCCTTGCTCTTGAGGTGGTTAACCAGCAGCAGCAGGCGGAACCCTCCAGGGCCGCGGATGGCGTACTCGGGACAGTCCCGGCTGAAGATCGCCCCCCTGTCGTCGACATCGTCGACGTGGGACGTCATGGCGGAGATCTCGTAGCCCTCCTTGAGGAGGACGCCGACGTCGATCCCGCGGTCGTCGTTGCCGTCGATGACCATCGCGTGCTCGTAGGCAGGCGCGCCGACCTCGGGCAGCACGACTCTCGAAAAACCCTTGAGCGTCGGCCGGTCCTCGACCTCCACGGTCCCCAGGACGTCTGGCGCGAGGTCGCGGATGACCTGCCCGGTGTGGCGGGTGGAGAGTTCATCAACCGGTCCCTTCGTGAGCTCCACCCAGCCGACCCAGTCGGCGCGGCCCGAGGCCGTTATCTCCACCCGTCCGTCGGGATGGCGGGTGAGCAGGTGGCCACGGTTCTGCCGCAGGACGGCGAGAGGCCCGGCGTCCGACGCGGACAGGCCGAGGGCATCGAGGAGGTCAACGATCTCGGCCTTGTCGTCGTCGGAGTACTCCGGCCGGCCGAGCACCGCGTTTACGCGGGCCTGGCGCTCAAGGACCGGGCGCCCGGTCTCCCAGTGGGAGGGGTCAAGCGCGCGGGCGCGCTCGAAGAGGTTCTCCACGTTGAAGGACGCGATGCGCACGGTCGGCCCCCCATCCGCAGCCGGCATCGGGCGTCTGCCTCCCGCCATGGCTGTCTGACGGCACAGGATTCGGTGCTCCTGTCACCGTAGCGTCACGCCCACCGTCGGCATGGTGCGTCTTGTCGTCGTGGTCCTCGCCGGTGAGCACACCCCTGCTGCACCCCGCCCCGTGTCGGCCGGCGGCCTGCGCGCCTCGCGACCCAGCGCACGTGACGCTGCCGTGACGACTCCCGCCTAGCGTCATCTCGTCCCCGAGCCATGGCGTGTCGGCGCACTCCACGTGTCGCCGCCATTGGTCATGTCCCGTCGTACGCGTCTCCTCGGCGAGGGACGCGGCCCGTACCAGAAAGGGCAGTCCATGGCCGTCGGAACCCCCTCGTCCCACCTGGCGGCCTCACCGGTCCGGTGGCGGCGGAGCGCTCGGCGGCTCACCCCCGGGCAGGTCGCGCTGCTACGGGAAGCCTTCAGCGCGACGATGGGCATCGGAGACGAGCGGGGCTACAACTACTTCGCCGGTTTGCACGGGCTCCCTCGCCCCATGGACTGCACCGTGGCGCACGGTCGACCGTTCTTCCTGCCGTGGCACCGCGCCTACCTGTACTTCTTCGAACGCGCACTCCGCGACCAGGTCCCCGAGGCCACGCTGACCTGGTGGGACTGGCGGACCCCGACGATCCCGGCGATCTTCGCCGCCGAGCAGGATCCCGGGGGCCAGCGGAACCCGCTCCACTCGGCGCCCGTGGATCCTGTGGCCCTCCAGCAGGGGGCGGATGCTCGGCCGCCGGTCCTCGCGAGGCGGTGGACCGAGCGGGACCCCGGAGCACCAGGCACTCCTCCGCTCCCGACTGCTCAGGACGTGCAGGACGCCCTCGCGCAGACCGACTACTCCTCGTTCACCGAGGCGCTGGAAGAACTGCACAACCGGGTGCACCTGTGGGTCGGCGGCCGGTTCGGCCACATGCGACTGGTCGAGTTCTCCAGCTTCGACCCGATCTTCTGGGCGCATCATACGATGGTCGACCGGATATGGCGGCTGTGGCAGTTGAGCCATCCCGGAGCGCGCCCGCCCGCCTCGATCCTGCGGACCGCGCTGTCACCCTTCCCGATGACGGTCGAGCAGACACTTGACACGACGGCGCTCGGCTACGACTACGCCGTCTCGACCAGCTCGGCACCGACCCCCTAAGGCAGCCATGGAAATCTACACGTCACCGCCCCTCGACATCGCCGCCTCAGGAGCGGCCGAGGCGACCGCGGCCCCCGTCTTCGACCGAGCGGACCTGATATTCCACGACGTGGACCACTCCGGTCCGTCCTTCACGGCCCGGGTGTACCTCGCGAACTCCGACGCCGACGCCGCCACCCCGATCACCGCCGAGACCGGCTACGCCGGCTGCTTCACCATCTTCGGGCACGGCGGCTGCGTGGGTACCGACGACGACCACTGCAACCCCAAGGCCCGGACCGTCGACGAGTTCGACCTGCGCATGCCGCACCCGCTCCTCCCGCAGACCAAGGTCGTGACCGTCACCGAAGCGCTGCGCCGGCTCGGGTCGGTCAGCGAGGTCACCGTCACCGTGGTGCCCGTCGTGCCCGGTGATTCGGGACCCGAGGTCACCGATGCACTCAGCTTCACCACCATGCGGCTGGCCACGTACCGGGACGACAGCCGCCTGGACGACGTTGACCAGGAGAACGGCTCCGCGTAGCTCCGGTGCGGTGACGGTGAGGTGACGGCGTCCGGGCAGGCTGACCGGAGGAGAGGGACCTCCGCGGCCAGTGCCACGGAGGATCGCACCCGGTCCCGCACGAGGGGATGCCGCCATGTCGTCCTACGGGGAAGACCGGCCGAGCTACGGGGCGGGCGGACCGGATCCGGGCCAGGGCAGCCCGGGGTACGGAAGTGGGGGGCCGCCCGACGGATCCGGCGGCGCGGGACCCCCGACACCGGACCGTCGACGTCCGCCCTGGCTGATCATCCCCCGGGTGCTGATCGCCCTCGTCGCGCTCGCGGGGCTGTTCCTGCCGATCGACCGAGACACGACCCCCATCAGCTACACGACCGGGCCGGCGGGGTCGCCCGGTCCGGCGGGGTCGCCCGGTCCGAGTGGGCCACCCGGGCCGAGTGGGCCACCCGGGCCGAGTGGACCGCCCGGGTCCAGCGCATCCGCAGCGCCTCCCGGGTCCACCGACGGGACCGGCACGAGCAGCGGGTCCGCCGCAGGTGGTGCTCCCGGCTCGGGGGGCACGCCGGCGGCTGTCACACCTCTCGGTGCGCCGGACACGGGCGGGGGCGGCACGTCGTCGTCCGCGGACGACGTCCTCGTTGCCGGAGGGGTGACGGCACTGGTCGGCGCGGCGTTCGTGGCCGGTTACGTGGTGCGGCGTCGCGACGACGGTGTCGAGCACGGACCCACCCGGACCGGCCCGGGAGACCCGTGACCGGCCGCGCGGGCAGGCGGCGCCGTTGGTCCGCAGTGCTCAGCGCCGGCTTGCGCCGCCGAGGTGGCTGGGCCGGCACCCTCCTGGGCGCGGCTGGCCTGGTGCTGCTTCTCCTGGGCCTGACCCGCTCACCGGAGGCTCCGCTGCCGCTTGCCGCGGCTCCACCGAGCGCTCAAGACCTGGTGAGCGGCCTCTTTGCGGGCGCCGGTGAGACGGACACCGCTGCCCCTAGCGTGGATACGCAGCGATCTCCCCCTGTCCACCTCGACATCCCGCGCATCGGGCTGCACACGGACGTGGTCCCCGTTGGCCTGAACCCGGACGGCACGGTCGGCGTCCCAGCCCTCGTCCCGGGGGCCCCTGCGGCCTGGTACCGGAACCTTGCCTCGCCCGGGGACCCCGGCCCCGCCGTCCTGCTGGGGCATTTCGACACCTACCGCGGGCCTGCGGTTTTCTACCGGATCCACGAGATGCGGCCCGGTGACGCGGTCGAGGTCCACCGTGCCGACGGCCGCACCATTGACTTCGCAGTCGACTCAGTGCGCACGTACCTCAAGACGGAGTTCCCGTCCGAGGCCGTGTACGGCCCGTCCGCCGAACCGGTGCTGCGGCTGCTGACCTGCGGCGGGGCGTTCGACCGGGACCGGCGGACGTACCTGAGCAACGTGGTGGTCTTCGCATCCCTCAAGGCGGTCCGGGAGCGCTGATCGGCCGGGCACCGGTTTGGGCCGGCCACCGTCTTCTGAGGGGAACCCGCCGCCATCGGCGTGACGAAACGGTGACGACCCGCCTCCTATCCTCGTCCGCGCCCAAAGGGGGAGGGGAGACATGCCAGCTCAGCAGTTGCTGGACGACGGGACGCTGCGCGAGCCGGCCCCGACAGGACCGGTGCTGCACCTGCTCGATGGTCCTCATGTCTGTGTCGATGGACGTCGCCGGGAGATCCCCGAGGGCAGCAAGCGATTGCTGGTCTTCGTCGCTCTGCGGCGCCGGCGCGTGGAGCGGCGGTACGCGGCCGGCCTGCTGTGGCCTCTTGGCAGTGACGACCGTGCGGCGGGAAACCTGCGCGCGAGGACGTGGCCGTCGATGTCGAGCTCGTCCGCGACTGGGCCGCTGGCCTCATCAGCGGCACGACACCAGTCGATGAGCTCACCATCACCCCGTCCTGGTATGAAGCGCTCGACCTGCTCCCGGGCTGGTACGACGACTGGGTGATCGTGGAACGCGAACGGCTGAGGCAGCGGATGCTGCACGGACTGGAGGCGTTGAGCCGCCGACTGGTCACCGAGGGACGCTTCGCCGAGGCGGTCGAGGCGGTCGAGGCGGTCGAGGCGGTCGAGGCGGTCGAGGCGGTCGAGGCGGCGATGGTGGCGGTCTCCGTCGAGCCGCTCAGGGAGAGCGCCCAGCGGGCACTGGTCATGGCCCACCTCGCTGAGGGGAACCGGGTGGAGGGTCAGCGCTGTTTCGACGCCTACCGGGAGGCGCTCCGCCGCGACTTGGGAGCCGAGCCAGCATCTGAACTGACCGCGCTGGTCCGCGTCGGCGTGACAGGACACTGCTCCGAGGTTCAGTTGACTCGTCGGGTGCGATGATCAGGCCGCGCAGGTGTCCCGGTAGGCCAGGCCTGTGACGAAGCGCTGCCACTCCTCACGGTCCAGACCACGCCCGGTGATGGCGCACGCCCGCTCGATCGACGCGTCCCTCAGGCCCCGGAGCGGTCCGAGACCCCACAGGCCGAGGGTGCCGTCGTGACTCCCGGTAGCCAGGGTCTCCCTGTCCGGCGAGAACGCGACCGCGTTGACGGAGCCGCGGTGCCCGGTCAGGGGTTCACCGAGGGGGCGCGGTCGGCCCGGATTGGTCAGATCCCACAGGACGGCGGTGTCGTCTCTACCGCCGCTGGCCATCGTGCGGCTGTCGGGATCGAAGGCGACCGAGCGGACGTCGTCGCTGTGCCCCGTGAGTGCCGGACCGAGCCGACCGGGCCGGGCCGGGTCGGCCACGTTCCAGAGCCGGACCGTGCGGTCGGCGCCTCCGCTGGCGAGCATGCTCCCGTCCGGGGAGAAAGCCACGGTGTAGACGAAGCTCGCGTGGTCGCTCAGAGTGACTGCGATCTCGCGGGGCGCGGCTGGGGCGGCTACGTCCCAGAGTAGGACCGTGCGGTCGGCGCCGGCGGCAGCCAGGGTCTGGCCGTCGGGGGAAAACGCCACCGCGAAGACGTCGCCGGTGTGCCTGGTCAGCGGCCTCCCGATCTGCTGCGGTCGATCCGGATGGCTGATGTCCCACAGCAGGACGGTGTGGTCGGCGCCGGCGGTGGCCAGGGTCCGGCCGTCCGGGGAGAACGCCACCGCGAAGACCGCGCCGGTGTGTGCGGTCAGCGGCCTCCCGACCTGCCGCGGTCGCGCCGGAGAGGTGACGTCCCACAGCAGGACGGCGTGGTCGGCGCCGGCGGTGGCCAGGGTGCGGCCGTCCGTGGAGAACGCCACCGCGAGAACCTCGCCGGTGTGTGCAGTCAGCGGCGGACCCAGCTGCCGCGGTCGGGCCGGGTCGGTGACGTCGTGAAGCAGCAGACCTCCGGCGCCGCCGCTGGCGATCGTGCGCCCGTCCCGCGTGAAGGCGACCGCCTCCACGGGGCCGCCGTGCCCGGTCAGGGGATCGCCGATCCGCTCGGGGTGCAGCGGATCAGCGAGGTCCCACAGGATGACGGTCCGGTCGTCACTGGCCGTGGCGAGCGTGCCTCCGTTCGGGAAGAAGGCGGCTGCGTTCACGTAGTCGGTGTGCCCGGTCAGGGGCTCGCCGAGCCGCCGAGGGCGCAGGGGATCGGCGAGGTCCCACAGGATGACGGTCCGGTCGGAGCTCGCGGTGGCCAGCGTGCGCCCGTCCGGCGCGAAGGCAACCGCATACACCTCGCTGACGTGCCCGGTCAGGGGCTCGCCGATCCGCCGAGGAGCAGCCGGATCGCTGACATCCCAGAGCAGGGTCCTGTTGTCGGCCCCGGCGGTCGCGAGGATGGCACCGGCAGGGGAGAAGGCCACCCCCCAGACCGCGTTCGTGTGCGCGGCGAGGGGTGCCCCTAGCCGCCGTGGTCGCGCCGGGTCGGACACATCCCACAGCAGCACGTTGCGGTCGAAACCGGCGGTGGCCAGGGTCCGGCCGTCCCGGGAAAAGGCCACCATGGTGACCAGGTCGGTGTGACCGATCAGCGGTTCCCCGAGCCGCCGGGGGCGGGCCGGGTCGGACACGTCCCACAGCAGCACCGTGCGGTCGAAACTGGCGGTGGCCAGGGTCCGGCCGTCAGGGGAGAAGGCGGCGTAGTGGACCTCGTCGGTGTGGTCTGCCAGGGGTTCCCCGAGCCGCCGGGGTCGGGCCGGGTCGGTGACGTCCCACAGGACGACGGTGCCATCCCCGCTCGCGCTCGCCAGCGTGTGCCCGTCCGGGGAGAACTCGACCGAGTAGACGAAGCTGCTGTGGCCCTTCAGTGGCTGCCTGATCCGACGGGGTCGGTCGGGGTCGGCCACGTCCCACAGCACGATGCTGCCGGCGCGGTCCCCGGTTGCGAGGGTGCTCCCGTCACGGGTGATCGCCACCCCGACCAGGCCCTTGTCGTGCGGCAGCGTGCGCGAGTACCGGGTGTGCGTCAGGGTGTCGACCAGGCTGGACCTGGTCTCGGGGCCAGGGTCGAGCCGCTCAGCAGCGATGCCCAGGAGCAGGGCAGTGCGAGCGTCGCCGGTTCGTGCCGCCTCGGCCTGGGTGACGAGCAGACGCGCCACGGCGAGGTCCCGTTGTTCCCGGGCGACGTTGCGCTGGACGAAGAACTGCACCGAGGTCACGGTCGCGACGACTGCCAGGACGAGCAGAGCCGCAATGGCGGAGTTCCGCCATCTGATCGTCCGTCGCTGCTGGAGCATGTCCTCGCCGATCAGCTGCTCCTTGCTGACACCGTGCAAGGGAGCAGCCAGATCGGCCACGACGTCGCGGAACCTCGGGTTGTGGGGTGAGAGATCGTTGGCGTCGCGCGCCCATCTCAGGTCGACCCACAGCGGCTCCTCGCCGAAGACCCCGTACAGCTGAGGTGGCAGGGCGCTGGACGCACCGCGGTCGAAGTCCCCGCTGCCGTCGTCCCACGTGAGTTCACCGCCGGTCAGGGCCACCAGGAGTCGGTCATGCGGCTTGTTGGCGAGCCACCAGGCCACTTCCTGCTGGACCCACCGCGATGCTGACGCCTGTGGCGACGAGAGCAGGATGAAGAAGGTCGACGCCTGCAGCGCCTGCTCGATCGACGACCAGAGAGCAGGGGACGCGGTCAGGTCCGTGTCGTCA
This sequence comes from Modestobacter altitudinis, assembly GCF_005930475.1. Lineage (GTDB taxonomy): Bacteria > Actinomycetota > Actinomycetes > Mycobacteriales > Geodermatophilaceae > Modestobacter > Modestobacter altitudinis. The sequence continues at coordinate 499 of NZ_SJEW01000111.1, read as the reverse complement.
CGGAAGACGTGGAAGGCCGGAGGCCTGTACCAGGGCTTGCCGAGCCGGTGCAGCCCGCGTTGCAGGGCCGGAGCGAGCTTCCCGTCGGCGGCGTGACTGTAGGACATGAACGCCCGGAACCTGGCGTCCTCGTGCTGCCCGGACACCCCATGCGTGCCGTTGCCTCCTCCGTGGGAGACCGGATGATCGCTCACAGCGAGACTCCGACTCGATCTGCCTACCCGACTCTGCACTCAGCGCCTTCCCGAGCTGCGCCCCGACCGGCTCCGGTGCCGCGTCAGGCGATCCTCGACCGCAGTCCCTCCCGTCCGTGCAGAGGAGGGCCACCGACCGGGCATCGTCGGAGCGAGGCCCGAGGAAGGCCGTGGACGCCGGCCCGGGCCCGCTCAGCCGGCGCCGACGCCGTCCTCCGCCCCTCCGGTCGCTCACGGTGTCGAGGAGCCCGTCATGCCCCCGCTCGCGGGTGGCGGGGTGCTGGTCTCCGGCGGTGGGGCGGTGC
>NZ_SJEW01000110.1 GCF_005930475.1 Modestobacter altitudinis | reverse complement strand
CGCCCAGCCCACCCTGAGAGACCCCGAGGACGTCCGATGACCCGGGTCGCGGCCATCGACTGCGGCACCAACTCCATCCGCCTGCTGGTCGCCGACGTGCCGCCCGAGGGCGCGCACACCGACCTGCTCCGCCGGATGGAGGTCGTCCGGCTGGGGCAGGGCGTCGACGCCACCGGCCGGTTGGCCCCCGAGGCCATCGAGCGGACCCGGGTCGTGCTCGCCGAGTACGCCGCCCAGGCGCGCGAGCTGGGAGCCGAGCGGGTGCGGATGGTGGCCACCAGCGCCAGCCGGGACGCCGCCAACCGGGCCGACTTCGAGGCCATGGTGACCGCCACCCTGGGCCAGCTGCCCGACGTCGTCCCTGGGGTGGAGGAGGCCGAGCTGTCCTTCCTGGGGGCGACCGCCTCGCTGTCCGCGGCGGCGCAGGCGCAGGGGGCGCCCCCGCCGCGTCCGCCGTTCCTGGTGGTCGACATCGGCGGCGGGTCGACCGAGTTCGTGCTCGGCGACGCCGGCGGGGTGCGCGCGGCCCGGTCGGTGGACGTCGGGTGCGTGCGGCTCACCGAGCGCCACCTGCACAGCGACCCGCCGCCCCCGGACGAGGTGCAGGCCGCCGAGGCCGACGTGCGGGCCGCCCTCGAGCTCGTCGCCGCCGACGTGCCGGTCCACGAGGCCGTCACCCTGGTCGGGCTGGCCGGCTCGGTGACGACGGTGGCCGCGCTGGCGCTCGACCTGCCCGCCTACGACCCGGTCGCCATCCACGGCTCGCGCATCCCGGTCGCCGCCGTCCGGTCGGTCACTGCCGGGCTGCTCAGCGCGACCCGGGCGAAGCGGGCCGGCTACCCGGTCATGCACCCGGGCCGGGTCGACGTGATCGGCGCCGGCTCACTGGTGCTGCGGGTGATCATGGACGCGTTCGACCTGGACGAGGTCGTGGTCAGCGAGCACGACATCCTCGACGGCATCGCCCTCCGCCTGGCGCGTCCCTGATGCCGCCTGCGGCATCAGGGACGTCGGCCCCTCTGCAGGGGCCCGCGCCGAGCTTGCGAGGCGTGGGGGGCAGAGGGGTCCTTCCTCAGGCGGCGCTGGCGGTGTTGACGCCGGGCGGCAGTTCGCCGGTGAGCTTCTGGTACACCGCTGCGGCGCCGCGGGCGGCGACCAGCCGGCCGGAGGCGTACAGCACGCCGGACACCGCGGCCCAGGCCAGTGCGTCGGGCCAGGTGACCCCCGGGGCGGCCGGGTTCTTCGGCGGCGGGTAGCCGCGCACCTTCAGCCACGCGGTGTCGGCCGCCTTCTTCACCACGATGCCGGCCGGGATCGCCATCGCCGGGCCGAGCAGCTTGTAGAGCAGTGGGGTCTTCGGCTCCTGGGCCTTCGCCTTCTGGGTCTTCGCCACGTCGCCGATCATGCCCGCCGCCGGACCGCGCCGGACCATCTGGTCTGCTGAGCCGGTGGCACGTGACGCCGACGGCTACCCCGTCACCCGCAGCGCAGCCGGGGTGCTGCGCGCCGCCGCGGGCACCCGCGAGCTCGCCGTCCTGGACGAGCGGATCTCCGGCTGCCGGGCCTGCCCGCGGCTGGTGGCCTGGCGCGAGGAGGTCGCGCAGGTCAAGCGCGCCTCGTTCCGCGACCAGGAGTACTGGGGGCGGCCGGTCCCGGGGCTCGGCCCGGCCGACGCCCGGATCGCCGTGGTCGGGCTGGCGCCGGCCGCGCACGGCGGCAACCGGACCGGGCGGGTGTTCACCGGCGACCGCAGCGGCGACTGGATCTTCGCCGCGCTGTGGCGCGCTGGCCTGGCCAACCAGCCGACCTCCACGCGCATCGGCGACGGCCTGGCGCTGACCGACGTCCGGGTCTGCGCCGCGGTGCGCTGCGCCCCGCCGGCCAACGCCCCGACGCCCGAGGAACGGGACACCTGCTCGCCGTGGCTGGCCCGGGAGCTGGCGCTGCTGCCGCGGTTGCGCGTCGTCGTCGTCCTCGGCGGCTTCGGGTGGACGTCGCTGTGGCCGGTGCTCGGCGCGGCGGGGTACGCCCTGCCCCGGCCACGCCCCGCGTTCGGGCACGGGGTCGAGGTCGCCCTGTCGGGTCCGCGCGGCCCGGTCACCCTGCTGGGCAGCTACCACGTCAGCCAGCAGAACACCTTCACCGGCAAGCTGACCGAGCCGATGCTGGACGCCGTGCTGACCCGGGCCACCGAGCTGGCAAGCTGCTGAACGCTGACGCCCCCGTAGCCCAATCGGCAGAGGCAGGCCCCTTAAAAGGGTCCCAGTGTCGGTTCGAACCCGACCGGGGGCACACCCGTCGGGGTGGTCGTGTGCAGTCGGGAACTCGCCGCGCCCACCTGGCGTTGAACCCGACGACGTGGGGAGGACCAAAGCCCCACCGACCGACCAGTCACCTCGAGGAGATGACGATGCCCAGCAGCAACCCGGCCTTCAGTCGGGGCTTCCCCGCGGCCGGCAACAGCCAGTACGGCGGCTGGGGCGCCGGCCCGCAGCAGACGTACGGCGGGGCGCCCACCCAGCACGACCCGTACTCGGCCCCCTCGCCGTACGCGGCCACCGGCCGCGCCTACATGACGATGGACGACGTCGTCACCAAGACCGGGCTCACCTTCGTGGTGACCGTCCTGGCCGCCGCAGCGACCTGGGCGATGCCCGGCAACTCCGGCATCGCCCTGGCGCTGCCGGCGATCCTGATCGGCCTGGTCCTCGGCCTGGTCATCTCGTTCAAGCAGATCGCCAACCCGGCTGCGACGCTCTCCTACGCGGCCCTGCAGGGCATCGCGGTCGGCGGGATCAGCGAGATCTACGCCGCCAACTTCGGCGGCAACATCGTCATGCAGGCGGTGATCGGCACCTTCGGTGTCTTCTTCGGGATGCTCGTGGTCTACAAGACCGGTGCCATCCGGGTCACCCCGAAGCTGACCCGCTGGGTCGTCGGTGCGCTGTTCGGCGTGCTGGCGCTCGTGCTGGTCAACCTGATCGCCAGCTTCTTCACCCCGGGCGGCCTCGGCCTGCGCGACGGTGGTCCGGTCGCGATCATCTTCAGCCTGGTCGTCATCGGTGTGGCGGCGTTCTCGCTGCTGCTGGACTTCGACATGGCCGACGAGGCGATCCGCCGCGGCGTCGCGCCGAAGTTCGCCTGGTACATCGCCTTCGGCCTGCTGGTGACGGTCGTCTGGCTGTACCTGGAGATCCTGCGTCTGCTGAGCTACTTCCGCGAGTGAGCTAGCTGACCCCAGCACCACATGACAGTGGCCCGGCCCCGCGAGGGGCCGGGCCACTGTCGTTCCGGCCCCCTGCAGGGTCCCGTCGCGAGCTTGCGAGTGGCGGGGGGCAGGGGGTCCTTCGTCAGCTGAGGCGTTCGAGGACCATGGCCATGCCCTGGCCGCCGCCGACGCACATGGTCTCCAGGCCGAACTGGCCGTCCCGGGCGCGCAGGCCGTTGAGCAGGGTGCCGGTGATCCGGGCGCCGGTCATGCCGAAGGGGTGGCCGACGGCGATCGCGCCGCCGTGCACGTTCAGCTTGTCGATGTCGATGCCCAGGTCGCGGTAGCTGGGGATCACCTGCGCGGCGAAGGCCTCGTTGATCTCCACCAGGTCCATGTCGGCGATGGTCATCCCGGCGCGGGCCAGCGCCTGCTCGGAGGCCGCGACCGGGCCGTAGCCCATGATCTCCGGCGAGAGCCCGGTGACCCCGGTGGAGACGATCCGGGCCAGCGGGGTGATGCCGAGGTCGGCTGCCTTGGTGTCGCTCATGATGACCAGGGCGGCGGCGCCGTCGTTGAGCGGGCAGGCGTTGCCGGCGGTGACCCGGCCGTCGGGGCGGAACACCGGCTTGAGGCCGGCCAGCCCCTCGACCGTCGTCCCGGCGCGCGGGCCGTCGTCGGTGCTCACCACGGTGCCGTCCGGGGTGGTGACCGGGGTGATCTCGCGGGACCAGAAGCCGCTGGCGATGGCCTGCTCGGCCAGGTTCTGGCTGCGCGCGGCGAACTCGTCCATGTCCTGGCGGCTGACGTCCTTGAGCAGCGCGAGGTTCTCCGCGGTCTGGCCCATGGCGATGTAGGCGTTGGGGACGTCGCCGTCCTCGCGCGGGTCCCGCCAGGACTCCGCGCCGCTCTCGGCCGTCTTGGCCACCCGGGCCTCGGCCTCGGCGAACCGGGGGTTGTGGGTGTCGGGGATGGCGTCGGAGTTGCCCTTGACGAAGCGGGACACCATCTCGACGCCGGCGGAGATGAAGACGTCGCCCTCGCCGGCCTTGATCGCGTGCAGCGCCATCCGGGTGGTCTGCAGCGAGGAGGAGCAGTAACGGGTGACCGTGGTGCCCGGCAGGTGGTCCATGCCCAGCAGGACGGCGACGATCCGGCCCATGTTGAAGCCCTGCTCACCGCCGGGCAGGCCGCAGCCGAGCATCAGGTCGTCGATGTCGGTCGGGTCCAGCTGGGGCACCTGGTCCAGCGCCGCGCGGGTGATGGTCGCGGCCAGGTCGTCGGGCCGCAGGTCCTTCAGCGACCCCTTGAACGCGCGGCCGATGGGGGAGCGGGTGGCAGCGACGATGACGGCTTCGGGCATGGGTCCTCCACGATGAGGGGCGCCACCTCACGGGCGGCGACGGACGTCGGGTCGTCCCTCAAGCTACTCCCGGGTAGTGAAGCCGTCCCCGGGCGCGCAGCCACCACTCAGGACGGGACGGCGGTGCGGGCAGCCTCGTCGGCCTGCTCGGGGGTCGGGATCTCCGGCGGACGACGCCGGCGCAGCCGCGCCCACGGGCCCCGCGGTCCGGTCTCCCGGCCGCGGACCTCGGTCGGCTGGACCTCCGTGCCGGTACGGCCGGCGGCGCGGGCGGCGGCCTGTGCCACCGGCCGCACGGTGTCCCGGCGCAGCCGCAGCCCGCGGTCGGCCGCGGCCGGCCACACCCCGATCGCGTCGGCGATCGAGGGGAGCAGCGAGGCGGCCGCGGCCGCGTAGCCCGCCGCCGACGGGTGGAACTCGTCGCTGCTGAACAGTCCGCGGTCGGTGGCGAACGAGGGACCGAGCACCGAGCCCAGGGAGACGGTGCGACCGCCCTCGGCGACGACCGCGATGGTCTGCGCGGCGGCGAGCTGGCGGCTCCACCGGCGGGCCAGCACGCGCAGCGGCTGCGCGATCGGGCGGATGGTGCCCAGGTCCGGGCAGGTGCCGACGACGACCTCGCAGCCCTGGGCTCTCAGCGCCCGCACCGCCTCGGCGAGCGCCCGCACCGACTCCGCGGGGCGGGCCCGGCTGGTGACGTCGTTCGCGCCGATCATGATGAGGGCGACGTCGGGGCGTTCGGGCAGGGCGCGCGCCACCTGGTCGGCGAGCTCGCGGGAGACGGCGCCGGACCTGGCGAACTTCACCAGCCGGACCGGACGTTCGGCGAGCTCCACCAGCGCCGCGGCGATCAGCACGCCCGGGGTCTCGCCGGCGTTGTCCACGCCCAGACCCACCGCGCTGGAGTCGCCCAGCACGGCGAAGACGATGGGCTTGCCGCGGCCACGGCCGTAGACGCCGTTGCCGGTCGGGGGATCGGGCTGGGTCCGTTGTGCGGTCACCCGACGGCGCGCGGCCCGGGCCTCCTCGCGCAGCAGGGTGACCAGCGCGGCCCCGGCGAGCCCGACACCGCCGCCGCCGTACACGGCCCCCGTCGCCAGTCGTCGCGCCCTGCTGGCTCGCGTCACCGGGCCACGTCCTCTCCTCCGGCTCCTGGTTGCGTGCCGCACCAGGAGCTGATCCCCAGGCTAACCACCCCCTACGTTGAGGGGCGTGGCTGATCGAGCTGACCTCACCCCTCCGGACGACCGTCGGCGTCAGGAGCAGATCGTCGACGTGCTCGTGGACGCCTTCGCGCAGCTCATGGCGGTGGACGCCGACGCGTTCCGCACCAAGTTCCGCAAGATGGCCGCGGACCCGTTCGCGTTCTACCGCGGCTCCGCCTGCCTGTTCTACGCCGACATGGCGACGCTGGAGGACCGGTGGTGTGACGAGCGGACGTCGCGGGTGTGGATCCAGGGTGACCTGCACGCCGAGAACTTCGGCACCTACATGGACGGCGCCGGGCGCATCGTCTTCGACGTCAACGACTTCGACGAGGCCTACCTCGGGCACGTGAGCTGGGACCTGCGCCGGTTCGCGGCCAGCTTCGCGCTGCTGGCCTGGCGCAAGGCCTTCGCCGACGACGTCATCGGCGAGATGGTCGGTGGGTACCTGGGTGCCTACCTGGACCAGGTGGCGGCCTTCACGCACTCGGACGACGACCGGTCCTTCGCCCTGCTGCAGGAGAACACCGAGGGAGCGGTGCACGACGTCGTGCTGGCCACCACGGCCCGCACCCGGCTGGACCTGCTGGGCCGGCTGACCGTGGTGGAGCGGTACGAGCGGCGGTTCGCCGACCGGCCGCGCAACCGCCGGCTGCCGGACGACGAACGGGCCGAGGTGCTGCACGCCATCGACCGCTACCGGGAGACCGTCCACCCGCCCCGCCGGCGGCGTGACGTCGCCTACGACGTCAAGGACGTCGTGGGCACCGGCGGCTTCGGCATCGGCAGCGCCGGGTTGCCGGCGTACAACGTGCTGCTCGAGGGGTACGACCAGGCGCTGGAGAACGACGTCGTCCTGTCGGTGAAGCAGGGGAACGTGCCCGCACCCAGCCGGATCGTGCGCGACCCGGAGATCGCGTCCTACTTCGAGCACGAGGGGCACCGGACCGCGGTCAGCCAGCGGTCGCTGCAGGCCAACGCCTCCCAGTTCCTCGGGCACACCGAGATCGGCGGGGTCGGCTTCGTCGTCGCCGAGCTGTCGCCCTACGAGGTGGACCTGGACTGGGAGGACCTCACCGAGCCCGAGGAGATCCGGCCCGTCCTCGCCCAGCTCGGCCGGGCGACGGCGAAGCTGCACTGCGTCGGTGACGCCGACAGCGACCACACGCTGGTGCCCTTCCAGACCGAGGAGGCGATCACCACGATGATCGGCGGCCGCCGCGAGGAGTTCATCGCCGACGTCGTCGACTTCGCGCACGGCTACGCGCGGCGGACCAGGGAGGACCACCGGCTGTTCGTCGACGCCTTCCGTGCCGGGCTGATCCCCGGGATCAGCTCCAGCGGGGACCACCCGTCGGCGTGACCCCGGTCAGCGGATCGGCAGCTCGATCAGCATCCCGCGGTGCGGGCCGACCGGGCGCAGGTCGTACTGCTCGGTGACGATCGAGAAGCCGATCCGCTGGTAGAAGCCGACGGCGGCCTCCCGGGCGTCGCACCAGACCAGGTCCCCACCACGGGCGGCCACCCGGATCAGCCCCTCGGCGACCAGCGCCCGGCCGGCCCCCAGCCCGCGGACCCGCGGGTCGGTGGCCATGCCCCGCAGCTGCCAGGAGCCCTCGCCCGCCCGCCACGGGCAGTCGCGGGGGTGGAACCGGACCACGCCGACGATCTCGCCGCCGTCCAGCCGCGCGGCCAGGTGCAGCGCGTAGGGGGCATCGTCGCCGTCCATCTCCGGGGGGCGGCCCTGGCGGAGCTCCTGCGCGCGCAAGGCGTACGTGTCGGCGGCCGAGACCTGCTCGATGGTGATCGTGCCCGGGCCCGCGTCGCTGCTCACGCCCGCCATTCTCCCCAGCCGCCCGGTGACGTGCTGGAACGGCCCCGCTGCAGGGCCCCGCCGCGAGCTCGCGAGTGGTGGGGGGCAGCGGGGCCCTTCGTCAGCGACCGCGGCGGCCGCGCCTGACCCGGAGGTAGTCGGCGACCACGTACTCGCCCAACCGCTCGCTGTCGGGCTGGAAGACCCGGCCGCCCGCCCGGGCGGTGATGTCGTGCACGAACTCGACCAGCGACGGCTCGGGGTCCAGCGCGAAGACGTTGAGGGTGGCACCGGAGCGCGCGACCCGCTCCACCTCCGCGACGGTGCGGGCGATCGTCTCGGGCATCGGCGGCCAGCAGAAGTAGGGCGTCCCGTCGTCCTCGAGGTGCGCGGTGGGCTCCCCGTCGGTGACCACCAGCACGACCGGTTCCGCGTCCTTGTGCTTCGCGAGGAAGCGGCGGGCCAGCATCAGCCCGTGCTGCAGGTTGGTGCCCTGCAACGTGTCGACCGACAGCTCGGCCAGCGTCTCCGGGCGGAGCACCTGCGCGGTCGAGGAGAAGCCGATGATCTCGATCGCGTCCTGCGGGAAGCGGGTGGTGACCAGCGAGTGCAGCGCCATCGCCGTCGACTTGGCCGCGCCCCAGGTGCCGCGCAGCGCCATCGAGTAGGAGAGGTCGACCAGCAGCGCGACGGCCGCGCCGGTGCGCCGCTCGGTCTCCACCACCTCGAAGTCGTCGACCGCGATCTTCACCGCGCGGCCGGCCGCCCTGGGTCCCCCGGCGGTGCGGAGCACGGCGTTGCGCACGGTGCGGACGACGTCCAGTGGCTGCTCGTCGCCGAACCGCCACTCCCGGGAGGCCCCGGTGAGCTCACCGGCCGCACCGGCGTCGGCGACGTCGTGCTCGCCGCGACCGGTCGCGTCCAGCTGGGCGAACACCCGGCGCAGCGCGGTCGCGCCCAGTCGGCGCACCGCCTTGGGTGACAGTTGCAGTGCGCCGTCGGACCGCTGCAGGTAGCCCTGCCGCTCGAGCTCGCGTTCCAGCCGGCGCAGCGCCTCGAGGTCGTCGACGGCGGAGCGGCCCAGGGCCTGCTCGAGCAGCTCCTGGTCGATGTCGGCCAGCGAGGCACCGGCGTACCCCTGGGACAGCTGCTGGGACAGCGACTCGAGGTCGGCGAGCTCGGCGACCGCGGTGGTGGCATCGCCCATGCCCAGCGGCTGCTCGCCGTCGGGCACCGGGCCGCGCTGCCCCCAGGGCAGGTCGGGTCGGGCCTGGCGGAGCGCGTCGGACAGGTGTGCCATCTCGCTCTGCAGGCCCAGGTCGCCCATCGCCTGCTCCATCAGGCCCTGCAGCTCGGCGCGCTGGTCGGGGGAGAGGCCGGCGAGCATCCGCTCCTGGGCCGCGGCCCGTCGGGCCAGCGAGTCGATCAGCTCCTCGACCGACTGCGGGTCGTCGGGGAAGAACTGGCCGTGCTTGCTCATGAAGTCGGCGAACTGCTGGTCGGTGTCCTCGCCGCGGTTGTGCGCGTCGACCAGCGCCGACAGGTCGGCCACCATGTCCTTGACGGCCTGCATGGCCGCGCCATCGCCGTCCTGCATCTGCTGCAGCGCCTGCTTCATGCCCTGGAAGGAGCTGTCCAGCACCTCCTGGCGGAGCAGGTCCTGGATCTGCTGGAAGGCCTGCGCCGCCTCCGGCGAGCGCCACTCGTGGTCCTTCAGCGCGCGGACGGCGCCGGCGGTGTCCTCCGGCAGCTGGTCCAGCTCGGCCTCGGCGAGCCGGGCGGCGTCGTCCGGGTCCGGGAAGAGCGCGGCGCGCTCGGCCTCGAGCGCGGAGTCCAGCAGCTCGCGGACCTGCTCCAGCGTGCCGTCCATCCGGCCGGCCTGCCGCGCCTGCCGCAGCCGGTCGCGCACCGACCGGCGCAGCTGGTCGAGCCCGCGCCGACCGTCGGTGCCGCGGCGCAGCAGGTCGCGCATCGCCTCGCGCACCCCGCTGCCGCCCAGCACCTGGTCGCCGATCTCGTCGACCGCGGCGGCCACGTCGTAGGGCGGCGCCAGCGGGTCGGGCCCGCCGCGCCACCGGCCGTACCGGTAGCCCCGGGGACGTCGGTCGGCCATCGTCAGGCCCCGTACACGGTGCGGGAGCCGTCGGTGTCCTTGGCCAGCCGGCGGGTCAGGTACAGCCCCTCGAGGGCGAACTCCACGGCGGCGGCGGCCTGCTCGGCGGACTGCTCGCCCTCGGGCACCCCCAGCCGGCCCAGCAGCTGCGCCAGGTGCGGGATGGTGCCCAGTTGGCCGAGCAGCGCCGCGGCCGGCACCAGGTCGCCGGACTCGACCGTCTCGCCGCTGGTGAAGTGCTCCTGCAGGCCGGTCAGGTCCAGCCCGCCGCAGCGGGCCCGGAAGGTCTGCGCCGTGGCCTGCCGCAGCAGGTGCTCGAGCACCTCGAGGTCCCGGTCGTCGTCGTTGTCGCTGCCCGCGTCGGCGAACTCGACCTTGCCGCGGCTGGCCGGGACGATGCTCGGGAGGTCGACCACCCGGGCCACCGGCCGGGGCTCGCCGGCCACCGCCGCCCGGCGGACGGCCGAGGCGGCGACCGTCTCCAGCCCCGCGATGGCGAACCGGGCACTGACCCCGGAGCGCTGGTCGACGTGGCTGGACTCGCGGACCAGCCGGGTGAACCGAGCGACGATCTCGACCAGGTGCTCGGGGACGATCGGGGCGTCGAAGGCTGCCCCGCCCCTTCCCGACCCGCCCTCGAGCCAGGTGGTCTGCGCCTCCTGGCGGAGCAGCCGTAGCTCGTCGGCCAGCTCGATCGGGTAGTGGGTGCGCACCTCGGCACCGAACCGGTCCTTGAGCGGGGTGATGATCCGGCCGCGGTTGGTGTAGTCCTCGGGGTTGGCGCTGGCCACCAGGAGCAGGTCCAGCGGGAGCCGGACCCGGTAGCCACGGATCTGGATGTCGCGCTCCTCCAGCACGTTGAGCAGCGCGACCTGGATCCGCTCGGCGAGGTCGGGCAGCTCGTTGACGCTGAAGATGCCGCGGTTGGTGCGCGGCACCAGGCCGTAGTGCACGGTCTCCGGGTCGCCCAGGGTGCGGCCCTCGGCCACCTTGATCGGGTCGACGTCGCCGATCAGGTCCCCGACGCTGGTGTCGGGTGTGGCCAGCTTCTCGCCGAACCGCTCGCTGCGGTGCAGCCAGCCGACCGGGGTGGCGTCGCCGTGCTCGGCGACCTGCCGCCGCCCCCAGACGCTGATCGGCTGCAGCGGGTGCTCGTTGAGCTCGCTGCCGACCAGCACCGGCGTCCACTCGTCGAGCAGGCCGACGAGGGTGCGGATGAGCCGGGTCTTGCCCTGCCCGCGCTCGCCGAGCAGGACCAGGTCGTGGCCGGCGATCAGGGCACGCTCGACCTCGGGGACGACGGTGTCCTCGAAACCGACGATGCCGGGCAGGGAGGGCTCGCCGGCGGCCAGCCGGGCGAGCAGGTTGTCGCGGATCTCGGCCTTGACCGGCCGGGGGGTGGCCCCGCTGTCGCGGAGCTCGCCCAGCGTCGTCGGAGCAGGGGCGTCGGGAGCGGGA
>NZ_SJEW01000010.1 GCF_005930475.1 Modestobacter altitudinis | reverse complement strand
GGAGCTGCGCACCCCGGGTGTGGCGGCCATCGTCGACGGCGGGCAGGCGGCGTGGGTGCTCGCCGGCTTCCTCGTCGTCTTCACCGCGCTGACCGGCCTGCTCCTCACCCGCCGCGACGTCGTCTGAACAAGGACCCCGTCAGGCGGCGGGGGAGTGGTCGCGGTTGAGCAGGATCGCCAGCTGGGTGTGGACGTCGAGGAGCTCATGGCGGGCGAAGCAGCGGTGGTGCACAGGGTCGAGGCGGTCGCACCGAGCATCTGGCTCCCGGCAGGCACACCGGGTCGCGCACCCAGGCTGGTCGCCTCGCGCGGCTGCCGGCCTCCTGATGCCCCGGTAGGTTCGTGTGTGTGGCTGAACCACCAGCGCACGCCCACCCAGTTGACGCGGAACGGGTCGAGCGTGCTCGCACTCGGCTGCCCGGCCGGGAAGACACCGCTCAGCTGACCAGCGTGCTGAGTCTGCTCGCTGATCCGACCCGGGCCCGCGTCCTCTACGCCTTGGACCTCGTCGAGGAGTTGTGCGTCGGAGACCTCGCCCTTGCGCTGGATGCGACAGAGGATGGCGTCAGTTACGCCCTCCGCCTGCTCCGCACGGCCGGCTTCGTCGCAAGCCGAAAGGACGGTCGGGTCGTCTACTACCGGCTTGCGGAGGGCTTTCCAGAGCCGCTGCGCGAGCACTGCCTACGGCGACTGATCGACATGTCCCACCGGTCGTCGGTCGACCACCACTGACCTCGCCCGGCGCTGCTGGCACCTCTGCGGGTGGCGGAGATGAAATCCCGAATCAACTACGCGACACGCATAGGAGTCGTTGTAACAGGTCGGTCACGGCTCTAAGGTCAGGCCGCCGGGTCGAGCAGCTCGTCACCCGCTCGGGAGACCTCGACCAGGCGCCGCCGAATCACGCGCCGCGTGGACCGGGGACCCACCGCAGCACTGGGGTGAATCTCGTCCGCCTTGCAAGCGAGGCAACGAGTAGGGCCGCTTCCAGCCCGAACCCGTCAGCTAACTCGGTAGGCGGCCGCGGAAGACAGGAGAGCCGCCAGCCGTGGCGACCACCGACAATGCCATGCCCCGACCACCTTTGAGCCGGCTCCGCGTCCGTCGCCTTCCGCGCACCCTCACCGGGTGCGCCTTGGCTGGCGCACTCTTCCTCGCGCTGGCTCCTGGGTCCGCCACCGCTGCTCCGCCCGACGCGACGTCGGGGCAGGAAGCGGCCGCCCTGGCCACCGAACGAGGCCACGACCTCGAGGTTCTCACCGAGGACTACAACGAGGCGCGCGAGACGCTCTCCAGCCAGCAGACAGCGGTCGCGACCGCGGACGCACAGGTCGCTCAGGCCGAGGCCCGAGCGGCCGAGCTGCAGGACGAGCTGAGCTCCGTCGCGCAGGCGGCCTTCACCGGCGATGGGCTCGGCTCCCTGCAGGCTTTCATGACCAGCTCGTCAGCCGAGGAGTTCCTCGACCGGGTGGCCCTCCTCAACTCCATCGCCGATCACCACAACGACGTCCTGGCTCGTGTGGCAGAAGCGCGGAGCGCAGCCGAGCAAGCGCGGGCAGCGGCCGAGAGTGCCGCGCTGGACGCGCAGCAGCAGGTGAGGCGGGTCGCTTCGCAGCAAGAGGAATTGCAGGGGGAGATCGCGGATTACCAGGCGCAGTACGCCCTGCTGACAGCCGAGGAGCAGACGCGGGCAGACGTGGCGCACGGCGGACAGACCCTGGCACCCCCGAGCGTCGGGACGGTGGAGGCGGACAGTGCGACGGTTCAGGCGGTCCTCGACACGGCACTGGCGCAGGTCGGCGACCCGTACGTCTGGGCCGCTGCCGGGCCGGATGCCTTCGACTGTTCCGGCCTGACGCAGTACGCCTTCGCCGCGGCCGGCGTCGCACTCCCGCACTCCAGCGCGATGCAGGCGACGATGGGGCAACCGGTGAGTCGGGCGGACATCCGGCCAGGCGACCTCGTGTACTTCTACAGCCCGGTCAGCCACATCGGCATCTACATCGGCGGTGGCCGGATGGTGCACGCGTCGACGTTCGGTGACCCGGTGAAGGTGAGCAGCGTCGACATGGCTGGTTACGCGGGCGCCCGTCGGGTCCTTCCCTGATCGTACGAGTCCCGGCATGTGCCGGACGAGCCGATACTACGAGGCGTAGTAATCTCGTGGAGTGAGGAGAGGGGGAGTCCCGCGCACCGGGCCGTGGTGGGTCCTGGTCGTGCTGGCCGCGGTGTTCAGCATGCACGGACTGCAGTGCGTGGCGGCCGGCCCCACCGTCGCTCACGCGGACACGGGCCCGATGTCGGACTCGTCGATGACCGCAGGCGTTCACATGGTGACAAGCCCCGCCTTGTCGCCGGTCGCCAGCGCTACGCACGCTGGCGCTGGGCATGCGTCCCCCGCCGCGGAGTCCGTCGACTCGAGCGCAGCCGGCACCGGTAGCTCCTCCCACGCCTCGGCTCACGCTCTCGCCGTCTGCCTCGCGGTTCTCCTCGTCGGACTCGCCGTGCTCGGTGGGGCGTTGGTCGTGCGGCGGGTCTCGCCGTCCGCCCTGGCGGGTCCTGCGTTGGCGCGCCTCCGAAGGGCGTCGGCGATCTCGTCCGACGCGCTCCGACCACCCGAGCTCTCCGACCTCTGCCTCCTGCGGATCTAGAACGCCGGCCATCCCATCCCGACGCCCGTCGAGCTGGGACGCACCGACCCATTCAAGATCCGGCCATCAGGAGACACAAGATGAACCGCAGCACCATCCGCCTCGCTCGCATTGCCGGTGGCGTCATCGCCGGAACCCTCGTGCTCGCCGGTTGCTCCGGCGGGTCGGACTCCGACGCCTCCGCCAGCTCGAGCAGCAGCAGTTCGAACAGCAGCAGTTCGGCCAGTGAGTCGGCGGACTTCAACGACGCAGATGTGACGTTCGCCCAGGACATGATCGTGCACCACCAAGGTGCCCTGGAGATGGCTCAGCTCGCCGACGGTCGCGCTCAGGACCAGCGCGTGCTCGACCTGGCAAGCCGCATCGAGGCTGCGCAGCAGCCGGAGATCGACACGATGACGGGCTGGTTGGAGGACTGGGGCCAGCCCGTGGCCTCGGATGACATGGGCGACATGGACATGGGCGACATGGACATGGGCGACATGGACATGGGGGACATGGACATGGGTGGCATGGACATGGACATGTCCGGCCTGGAGGCCGCCTCCGGCACCGAGTTCGACCGGATGTTCCTGGAGATGATGACCGAGCACCACCAGGGCGCGGTCGACATGGCCAACACCGAGGTCGCTGACGGGCAGAACGAGGACGCAGTCGCCCTGGCCCGGCAGATCATCTCGGACCAGACCTCGGAGATCGAGGAGATGCAGACGATCCTGAGCGAGCTGGGTAGCTGAACGACGCCGGGTGGTGCCGCGGCAGGTTGCGGTGCCACCCGGCGGCACCTGTCCGACCGGCTCTGCCGGGAGGACACCCCGTGCCGCGGCTGACCTCGACGTCGCCGTCCGGCTCCGCTCGTCCTGGCCTGGAGGCCGATCGTGCGTCTGCCTGCCTCTTCCCACCCATCTCCACGACCCTCCGCTCACCGCCGTCATTCGGCGCTGGCGCTGGTCGCTGCCGTCGCGCTTGCCAGTTGTTCGTCCAACGGCCAGCCAGCCGACTCCAACGAGTTCCAGTTCACTGGCACGACAGCCACCGGGAAAGTCCTCCCGAGCGAGCAGCGGGCTGAGGCCCCGGCCTTCCGTGGTGAGCTCCTCGACGGATCGGCGTTCAACTCGGCCGGTCTGGCAGGTGACATCGTAGTGATCAACTTCTGGGGCTCCTGGTGCGCGCCCTGCCGCCTGGAGACGCCGGAACTGCAGGCGGTCTATGCCGACGTGCGCGATCGTGGCGTGCAATTTGTCGGGATCGACGTGAAGGACCAGCGGCAACTGGCGAGTGCCTTCGTCTCCGAGGTCGGTGCCGAGTACCCCTCACTGTTCGACCCGCGCGGTGAGATCGCGCTGACCTTCAACGGCTTTCCGGCCAACGTCGTCCCGTCCACCATCCTCCTCGACGCCTCGGGGGACGTGGCCGCGGTCTACACCGGCGCGGTGCAAGAGGACGACCTGCGGAAGGCGCTCGACAGCCTGCTCCAGGAGAACGGCTCGTGAGGGAGCTGGGTGAGAGCTTCGCCGGCGTCGTGACCGACGGGTCGCTTCTGCTCGGGATGGCCGTGGCCGCGCTGGTCGGTCTCATCAGCTTCGCCTCACCGTGCTGCCTGCCGCTCGTCCCCGGCTACATCGGCTACATCGCCGGTCTCGCCGGCGCGGAAGCGACGGTCGACGCCCCGACCGGGGAGCGGGTGGCAGCACGCGCGGCCGGCGGACCCGCGGTGGCGACGGCCGTGGACGCCGACGCATCGGCCGATCGACGTCCTTCCCGGCAGCGTCGCAGACTGCTGCTGGGTGCCTTCCTCTTCGTCTGCGGGTTCAGCGCGGTCTTCATCTCCTTCGGCGCGCTGTTCGGCGGTCTCGGGCGGGCGCTGCTGCAGTGGGCGCCGACGCTGACCCGTGTTGCGGGCGTGGTCACGATCCTCATGGGTGTCGCGTTCCTCGGTGGCCTGTCGTGGCTGCAGCGGGAACGTCGCTTCCACCACCGCCCCACCGGCGGGATCGCGGGAGCCCCTGTCCTCGGCATCGTGTTCGGGCTGGGGTGGACCCCCTGCCTTGGTCCCACCCTGGCCGCGGTCAACGCGCTGGCCTACACGCAGGCGTCCGCGCTGCGCGGCGCTGTGCTGGGACTGGCCTACTGCATCGGACTGGGCATCCCCTTCCTCGCCATGGCACTGGGCGCCCAACGCATGCTCCAGATGTCGGCTTGGGCCCGACGTCACGCACAGGTGGTGATGCGGGTCGGGGGTGCGCTTCTGGTGATCCTCGGACTGCTGCTCCTCACCGGACTGTGGGACACGCTCATCTTCTGGCTGCGGGGCTGGCTGGCGGCAGCCGGACTGGGGGACTTCTTCCTGTGAACGACACGACACTGGATCGCTGGCGGCCACCGGCTCGGCAATGCCCTGCCGCCCTGGCGACTGGTGCGGTCCTCGTGGCGGTGGCGCTGAGCGCCTGTACCGCCGTCGATGAACGGGCAGATGCTGCTCCGGCGGCTCCGCACTCGGACACCGCCGCTCTCAACCACGTTCACGGCGTGGCGGTCGACCCCGCCGACGACTCGGTCTACCTCGCCGCACACGCGGGGCTGTACCGGCTCTCTGCCGACGGCGACGTCCGGGTCGGCCCGGAGATCGACCTCATGGGTTTCGCTGTGGTGGGCCCTGGGCACTTCATCGCTTCCGGTCACCCCGGCCCAGCCACCGACCTGCCGCAGCCCGTGGGACTCATCGAGTCCACCGACGGCGGCCAGACCTGGCAGGTGCTCTCACGGGCAGGCGAGTCGGACTTCCACGCGCTCGCCTCCAGCTCCGCCGGGGTCCTCGGGTTCGACGGGTCCCTGCTGAGCAGTGCGGACGGGTCGACCTGGCAGCGGCGCGAGATACTCGCACCACCGGCCAGTCTGGCGGCGACCGCAGACGGGACCCGCGTGCTGGCCACCACGGACCAGGGTGTCCTCCTGTCGACCGACGGGGGAGTCTCGTGGTCCGTCGCCGCCGGTAGCCCGTTGCTGCAACTGGTCGACTGGGCGCCTGACGGCCGCACCGCTGTCGGGGTGGACCCCGCGGGCATCGTGTGGTCGAGTCCGGACAGCGGGGCCTCCTGGACGGAGCAGGGCGACCTCGGCGCCGCGCCGCAGGCGATGGACGTCTCCGCGTCCCCAGACGGACGCAGTCGGCTGCTCGTAGTCACCGGCGCTGCCGTCGTGGAGTCCTTCGACAACGGGCGCACCATCACAGAGCTGCGGTCGAACTGATCCAGCGGTCACCCGGCTCCTGCGTGGAGCGGCGAGCCGGGTGACGCCGACGCCGAGCTCACCCCAGGGCGCTGATCAGCTCCCGGCAGGCCGCCTCGCAGCGACGACAGGACTCCGCGCAGTTCCGGCAGTGCTCGTGCATCTCCGCGTGCTGTGCGCACTCGTCGCCGCATGCCTTGCAGGCCGCTGCGCATGCTTCCAGTACCGACCTGGTTAGGTTGGCGTCGTACCCGGTGTGCCGGGACAGCACCCGCCCCGTTGTACTGCAGACGTCGGCGCAGTCGAGGTTGGTGCGGATGCAGGTGGTCAGTTCGGCGACCATGTCCTCACTGAGGCAGGCGTCGGCGCACGCGGTGCACGCCTGTGTGCACTCCAGACAGGCCTCGATGCACTCCTGCAGCTTCTGGCGGTCGACGCCGCCCAGGTCCTTCGGGTAGGTCTCCAGCATCTGGCCGACGACGGTCACGATGATTCCCTTCGGACACGACGAAAACGGGATGCCTATCCCCGTCCCAATGTCACCCGAATACCCGTGTGGGCGTTCGGCTAACGGACGGCGGCCGGTCAGTCCGTCGTTGACCTGGGCCCGATGAAGGACGCGAAGACGATGACGTTGTACAGGTAACTGTCCGAGTCCGGGTCGAAGGTGCCGCCACAGGTGATGAGGCGCAGTTCGGGGCCCGCGGTGTCGCCGTAGACGTCGTCGGTGGGGAACTCGTCCTTCGGGTAGCTGGCGACCCGGTCGACCTTGAACAGAGCGGTGCTGCCGTCGGCGCGGCTGACGGCAACACTCTCTCCGGGCTGCAGCGCACCGAGCTCGAAGAAGACGCCCGGTCCGTACTCGGCCGAGTCGACATGGCCCAGGAGCACCGCAGGGCCGATTTGTCCGGGCGTGGGGGAGTACTCGTACCAGCCAGCGCGGGAGTCCTTGCTCAGTGGAGGCACTTCGACGGTGTTGTCCGCGTTGAGGCCCAGCTGGAGCAGGTCGGACGTCACCCCGATGGCCGGGATCTCCAGCCGGGTCGGGAGGGACTCAGCGAGCGCCGGCACGGTGGCCGGGGTGGTCGGTGATGGCTGTGGAACCTGGGCGGATCGTGCCCCTGTCGCCACGGACGGAGCCGGGACCGGGGCGGATGCCGCTGCCGACACGGGGGGTGGCTGAGGCGCCGCGACCTGAGCGCGGAAGCCGGTGAGCAGGGTGAACGCACCGCCCAGGACGAGCAGCACGGCCAGCCCGGCCATCGTGCGCCGGACTCGGTGGCCGTGCTGCTCGTCTCGGGACATCGATGCTGCTCCGACTACCCGGTCAACGGCCGGTCGACGCGCGACGGCGGACGGCGACGGCGCCGGCGGCGAGGCCGGTGACCAGGAGTGCCGAGCCGCCGACCAGGAGGCCCTTGTCCTCCAGACCGGCGGTGCTGCCGGCACCGGTATCTGCCGAGCCACTGGGCACCCGGGACGTCTGCGAGCCGCTCAGCTCCTCGCGCAGCGAGTTCATGGTCCCTAGCGTCTCGAGCTGCCCGTCGTGGATCTCCTGCTCGACCGACTTCGCCTCATCACTGGTCGCACCGGGCAGTGCGGTGTCGGCCATCATGATCGCCGCCATGTGGTGGCTGCTGAACACGTCGAGCCACTTGAGGTCGAAGGCCTCACCGGTGAGCTTCATCAGCTCGTCCATCTCTTGCTGGTTGAAGGTCATCAGCGGCGCCTCCTGCTCGTGGGTCGTCGAGCCGGACGCCGCGACGGCCTGCAGGCTGGGCAACTGTTCCTGCTGTGACTGCTTCTCCTTCTGGGCGACCTCGCGGACGCCGGCGTTGGTCGACTTGTCGATCGCCATCTGGGTCAGCTCGATGCCCATCTGGTGGTGGGGGACCATCATCGAGGCGAACCGGACGTCGGTGGGGCTGGCGGTCTGGCTCTGAGGCGCGCTGGTGCTCGGTGCGGAGCTGCCGGCCGACGTGGACGTCGCCGGCGCGCTCGTGTGGTTGTCAGCCGCCGCTTGCGGGAGACCGCCGGACGCGATGAGCAAGCCGGTCCAGGCGCCGGTGCCGATCAACGTCATGGCCAGGCGGCTGCGCCCGCGGGTCGCGGTCGATCGGAACGATGGTGAGGTCACGGATGACTCCTTGGTCGTCTGTGGCGGCCTCGGGACCGAGCAACCGCACTGACGGCGGCCGGGACTGAGCCGTCGCTGGCTGCGCTACCCGGAACATGCGCGGTCGCATGAGGTAGGCGGGTCTTCCAAGCAGCCTGCGGTGTGGTGACTACGCGCAGTCAGTAGTACTAACGTCTGTAGTATTCAGACGAGGCACGTGCTGCTGGCTGGCGACAGATACCATACGGGGGTACCCTTCTCCTGAACACGCTCGACGGTCGTGAGAGAGGTGACCAACGTGACCGCGGACGCGCACAGCCAGCACGGCTACATCACCAGCAAGGACGACTACCTCAAGCGACTGAAGCGCATTGAGGGCCAGGCTCGCGGGCTGCAGCGGATGGTCGAAGAAGAGCAGTACTGCATCGACATCCTCACCCAGGTCTCAGCCATGACGAAGGCGCTCCAGTCGGTGGCCCTCGGGTTGCTCGACGAGCACCTCAGCCACTGCGTCGTCCAGGCCGCCGCCGCCGGCGGGGACGAGGCCGAGATCAAGGTCAAAGAGGCGTCCGAGGCCATCGCGCGCCTCGTCCGCTCCTGACCTCCTGACCGGGCACCGCAAGCTACGCGGCGCCTTCCGTACGAGCAGATAACTGCTCGTCCGCGCACAAAGTACAAGGAGAACTCCCATGACCACGTCCACCTACACCGTCGTCGGCATGACCTGCGGCCACTGCGTCAACTCGGTGACCGAGGAGGTCAGCCAGGTCCCCGGCGTGACTGGAGTCGATGTCGATCTCGCCAGCGGGGGCCTCACCGTGAGCAGCGACAGCGCGGTCGACGACTCCGCCGTCGAGGCTGCCGTCCAAGAAGCCGGTTACCAGGTGGCTGCACCGGCCAGCCTCGCGGTAGAGCCAGTCGGCCAGGCGGCCGGGTGCGGCTGCGGCTGCAGCTGACCAGTTGGCACCTGGTCCTGTGCCGATCCATCAGCGCAGGACCAGGTGCCGTTCATGAGGAGGGCTCGATGAACACCCCGATGCGAGTCGGTGGCTTCCTCGCCGGTCTCGCCGTCGTCTTTGCGGCCGCCTTTGGCATCGGCGCCGCGACCGACCCGGCTGCGCCTGTGCCCGCCGACCCGACGCACACGAGCGACACCGGCCACTCAGACGTCCCCACCGAGCCCCGCGTCAGCGGCACGCCCCCGCCCTGACGGCGTTCGTTTGCACCGTCCTCGTCTCGAGCAGCACCCCAGGAGAACCGATGACCTCGGCACCGCGACCGGATCCAGCCCCGGCCGCCCTCGACCTCAGCAACGTAGAGCTCACGATCGGCGGGATGACGTGCGCCTCGTGCGCCAACCGCATCGAACGGAAGCTGAACAAGCTCGACGGCGTGACCGCGACGGTGAACTACGCGACCGAGAAGGCCAAGGTCGCCTTCCCGAACGAGGTCACCCCCGAGCTGTTGGTTGCCACGGTAGAGCAGGCCGGGTACACGGCGCGCCTCCCCGAGCCGCCTCGGCAGGAGGCCGGTAGAGCCTCCGACGCTGAGGCCGATGACCCGGTCCGGTCTCTGCGTCAACGACTGCTCGTGTCCGCCG
Organism: Modestobacter altitudinis; assembly: GCF_005930475.1. Taxonomy (GTDB): domain Bacteria; phylum Actinomycetota; class Actinomycetes; order Mycobacteriales; family Geodermatophilaceae; genus Modestobacter; species Modestobacter altitudinis. The sequence continues at coordinate 87,510 of NZ_SJEW01000010.1, read as the reverse complement.
TGCTGACGGTCCCGGTGGTCGCGATGGCGATGGTCGAGCAACTGCAGTTCACCAACTGGCAGTGGCTGTCGCTCACGCTGGCCGCACCCGTCGTGGTCTGGGGGGCGTGGCCGTTCCACCGGGCCGCGTGGACCAACCTCCGGCACGGCACCTCGACGATGGACACCTTGATCTCGATGGGCACGCTGGCAGCGTTCGCCTGGTCGCTCTACGCCCTGTTCTGGGGCAGCGCCGGCATGCCGGGCATGACCCACCCCTTCGAGCTGACCATCGACCGCACCGACGGCAGCGGCAACATCTACCTGGAAGCGGCTGCAGGGGTCACCACCTTCATCCTCGCCGGTCGCTACTTCGAGGCCCGCTCCAAGCGTCGTGCCGGGGCCGCGCTCCGCGCACTGCTGGAGCTGGGGGCCAAGGAGGTCTCGGTCCTCCGCGGCGGGCGGGAGGAGCAGATCAGCGCAGACCAACTGGGCGCCGATGACCTGTTCGTCGTGCGGCCCGGGGAGAAGATCGCCACCGACGGTGTCATCACGGAGGGCTCGTCAGCTGTCGATGCCTCGATGCTGACCGGGGAGTCGGTACCGGTCGAGGTCGGCCCCGGCGACGCCGTCGTTGGTGCCACGGTGAACGCCGGGGGCCGGCTCGTGGTCCGGGCCACTCGCGTGGGTGCGGACACCCAGTTGGCGCAGATGGCCCGGCTCGTCGAGGACGCACAGAACGGCAAGGCCGACGTGCAGCGGCTCGCCGACCGCGTCTCCGGCGTCTTCGTACCGATCGTCATCGCGCTCGCAGTGGCCACCCTGGGCTTCTGGCTCGGCAGCGGCGCGGGCCTGACGGCGGCCTTCACCGCGGCGGTCGCCGTGCTGATCATCGCCTGCCCCTGCGCACTTGGGTTGGCGACGCCGACCGCGCTCATGGTCGGGACGGGCCGGGGCGCTCAGCTGGGCATCCTGATCAAAGGCCCGGAGGTGCTGGAGTCCACGCGCCGCGTGGACACCGTCGTCCTGGACAAGACCGGCACCATCACGACCGGTCGCATGACCCTGACCGACATCATCCCGGCGAACGGCGTTGACGCCGCTGACCTGCTGCTGTTCGCCGGCTCCCTCGAGGACGCCTCCGAGCACCCGATCGCCCAGGCCATCGCCGTTGCCGCCCGCGACAGGGTGGGCGCCCTCCGGTCCGTGGAGCACTTCGCCGCGGCGGAGGGACTCGGCGTGCAGGGCGTCGTGGACGGTCGTGCGGTGGTGGTCGGTCGAGCCCGACTCCTCGCGGATTGGGGCCAGCCGCTGCCGGAGATGCTCCAGCAGCAGCTGCGGAGCGCCGAGTCGCGCGGCGGAACAGCTGTCGCCGTGGGATGGGACGGCGCTGCCCGCGGCGTGCTGGTGGTTGCTGACGCCGTCAAGGCGACGTCCGCCCAGGCGATCAGCGAGCTGCGAGGAATGGGACTCACCCCGGTGCTGCTCACCGGTGACAACGCGACGGTCGCCCGGTCCGTCGCCGACCAGGTGGGGATCGGCGAGGTCATCGCCGAGGTGCTGCCGCAGGACAAGGTCGACGTCGTCAAGCGGCTGCAGTCCGACGGCAAGGTCGTCGCTATGGTGGGCGACGGCGTCAACGACGCTGCGGCGTTGGCGCAAGCCGACCTCGGGCTGTCCATGGGCACGGGCACCGACGTCGCCATCGAGGCCAGCGACCTGACCCTCGTCCGCGGAGATCTGCGGGCCGTGGGGGACGCCATCCGGTTGTCCCGACGCACCTTGACGATCATCAAGGGCAATCTCTTCTGGGCCTTCGCGTACAACGTCGCAGCGTTACCGCTGGCGGCCGCGGGGCTCTTGAACCCCATGCTCGCTGGGGCGGCGATGGCCCTCTCGTCGGTCTTCGTGGTCTCCAACAGCCTGCGCTTGCGGCGATTCAAGGGCGTCGCGTCGACGCGGGCCGACGGTGGAGTGGCCGCGGCACTCTCGGACGAGCGCGGTCAGGCCCCGCGCGGCGGGGCCGGTCGGGAGCCGGCCATCGGCTGACGGCAGGGCTCGCGACCTGGCGGATCCTCAGGACGTACCGCCAGGTCGCGGTGCCGCTGGGTTCGCTCTACGGTGACCGACATCCGTACGGTCATGCGGATGATGAATGCTCAGCGGCTCCTGTCCGTGCCCGAGGGAGGAGGAACTCGTGCTGGCTGTCCTGTCGCTGCTCGGCGTGATCTTCGCGCTGGGTCTGAGCGTCTATGCCACTTCTGCGGTGCTCCGGGACGACCGCATCGGCGCCGTTGCGCTGCCGTTCGAGTCGGGCCTCCGACCGACCCAGCACGCGGTGTCGCGCTACCACGTGCGCTGGTACGCCGTCACGTTGCTCTTCCTCGCATTCGACATGGAGATGATCTTCATGTACCCGTGGGCCGTCGTGGTGGCCGACATGGGGGCGGGGGCCGTCGTCGAGATGTTCGGCTTCCTCGGCGTCCTGCTGGTCGGCGTGGCGTACGTCTGGCGCGAAGGTGCCCTGCGATGGACCTGAGGCGATCGCTGCGGCGATGGGCCTACGCGCGACCCCGCGTTCTCGTCACCGACATGCCGGGCCATGACGTCCTGCGGTGGCAGGTGGAGGCCGAACTCGACCGGCGTTCCTGGGCCTACGCGACGTCCCCCGCCGACACGGACGTTCTCATCGTGCTCGGCGAACCGACGGGCGAACTGTCGGATGCCATCGACCTCCTGTGGTCGCAGGTCCCGACGCCACGACACACCTTTGGCTGCTCGGACGCCAACTTCCTCAGCCGACGACTGGACCAGGCGATCGAGGCGCTCGCGAACAGCACCACTGCCGACGCGAACCGCCAGACGGAGGACGACGCCCGAGCCCGGCTCGCCTCAGCCGGCCTTGCTGACGATGCGGATGCCTCATCCAGCGCCGGTCAGGACATGGGCGGGCACGCGGGCGATGACATGGGCGGGCACGCGGGCGATGACATGGGCGGTCACGCCGGTCAGGACATGGACGAGCACGCGGGGCACGACATGGGCGGGCACGCCGGTCATGACATGAGCGGTGAGCACACCGGCCATGACATGGGCGGGCACATGGGGCACGACATGGGCGGGCACGCCGGTCAGGACATGGACGGGCACGCCGGTCATGACATGGGCGGGCACACCGGCCATGACATGGACGGGCACGCCGGTGACGACATGAGCGGTGAGCACACCGGCCATGACATGGGCGGGCGCATGGGGCACGACATGGGCGGACACACCGGTGACGACATGAGCGGTGAGCACACCGGTCACGACATGGGCCCGGGCCACGACATGGGCGGACACGCCGGTCACGACATGAGCGGTCACATGGGGCACGACATGAGCGGCCCGGTCGCCGGCCTGCCCATGGCTCAGACCGCCCAGGACCGGGACGGGCTGGACCTCGACGTCCTCTCGGTCGCACTCGGGCCGGTCCTCCCGGGCTGGCCCACCGGCCTGGTGCTCCGTGCGCAACTGCAGGGTGACGTCATCATCGACGCGCAGCTCTCGTGGACGTCGGGCGCCGACAACGAGGCCGGTGACATTCCCGGTCCTGCCCAGGCGCGCGCGCTGGACCACCTCGCCCGGTTCCTCGTGGTCGCCGGCTGGCCCACCCAGGCACGACAGGCCCGGCAGGCCCGATCGGGGCTCACTTCCAGTGATCCAGCCGTCCGTGCGCGTGCGCAGGAGGCGGCCGTCCGGGTCGCTCGGGGCGTGCGTCACTCGCGGACCCTTGCCTGGTCAGTAGCGGGGATGGGTCACCTCACTGACCGTGACCCCGAGCGCCCCGACGACGTGCTCGCCCGAATCCGTCGATGGTGCGACATCGCCGCCGGGACGTCCGACGTCGCAGAGCCAGGCCCTGTCGCGCTGCCGACCCTGGCAAGTGCCCTCGAAGGCAGCGAGCTGGCGACTGCCCGACTCGTCGTCGCGAGCGTCGAACCGAAGCGGGCCCTCACGCGCGTCGAAGGCGTGAGGACCGGTGCCTGAGCTCGCTGCGGACGTCGGGACGTTGGCCTCCACGTGGGGCGTGCTGCCGGCCGCGTTGGTCGTGGCCGCGGTGGGCGTGCTGCTCGGGGTGTTGGTCTCCGCGGCTGATCGCGCCGTCGTCACGGGCCAGGGTGTGCGCGCCGGTGTCGAGCCGCTGCGATCCGGGATGCAGCTCCTCCTCGAGCAGCGCCGACGGACGCTCGCGCCTGACCGGCTTCTCTGGCGGGTCGGGGGAGCGGCGGTACCCGTGGTGGCGCTCCTGTCCATGGCTGTGGTCCCGCTCGCGGGCCGCACGCTGTGGTCGACGAGTGCGGACCTCGTGTGGTTCAACGCCATGGAGGCGTTGCTCTGGGCTGCGGTGTGGCTGATGGGCTGGGGCCCGAACGCGGTGCACTCGCTCACCGGCGGGTACCGCTTCCTGGCCCAGGGGTTGGCCTACGAGCTGCCTCTGATGTTCTCGCTGATCACGGTGGGTGTGGCGGCCGGGTCCCTGCGCAGCACGGACGTAGTCGCCGCACAGGACGGCTTGTGGTTCGTGGTGACGATGCCCGTGGCGTTCGTTGTGTTCGTCGGCGGTGCTGCCGCGTTCGCGTTCTGGGGCCCGTTCGCCGCACCGACCGGCGCGGACATCGCCGGCGGGGTCACCTCCGAGCTGTCCGGTCTTGATCGACTGCTGCTGCTCGCGGGGCGGGCGGTCTTCCTGGGCGCGACGGCAGCGATGGCCGCGGCGCTGTTCCTCGGCGGTGACGCCGGGCCGTGGTTGCCAGGTCCGGTCTGGCACCTGCTCAAGACGGTGGCGGTGGTCGCGGGGCTCGTCTGGGGTGGACGCAGGTTGCCGTTGCTGCGGCCCGACCGGGTCGTCGAGCTGGCCTGGGTCGTCCTCGTGCCGTTGACGCTGCTCCAGGCACTGGTGGTCGCGGTGCTGGCCGTCTCGGGGTTCTACGCATGACCGAGTTCGAGGAGGAGACGACACGATGACCGAGTTGTCGTCGATCGAGGTCACGGCGCTCATCGCGCTGGGGGCCCTCGCCGTCGTCTTCGGTGCGGCGGTGTTCATCGTCGACTCCATGGCCCGAGCGACGTTCGCGCTGCTCGCCTCGTTCCTCGCGATCGCCGGCGCTCTGCTGGTGCTGGACCTGGTGTACCTGGCCGTGGTCACCGCGTTGATGATGACGATCGAGATGGCCGTCATGGCCGTCTTCATGATCATGTTCATGATGAACCCGGCTGGGCTGATGCCGATGAGCATGGTCCACAACAAGCGGGGCTCAGTTCTCGCCGGAGCGACCGTGTTCGCCGTCCTGGTGACCGGCATCTGGATGGTCGACTGGCCCACCCGGCGAGGGCTGGTACCGGAGGACCCCACCCGTCAGCTGGGTGAAGCGATCATGGGCAGCCACATGCTGGTCATGTTGGTGATCGGCATCGCGCTGTTCGGCACGATCCTGGCCGGCACCGTCCTGGCGACGTCGCGCGGTCGCTACGACCGGTTTGGTCCTGATCTGAAGGCACCCCGGCCCGACGATCCGGTCAGGGGAGGGGTGGGGCGGTGACCGGTGAGGTGGTGCTGCAGATCGTCCTGACCGTCGCCGCCGGGCTGGTCGGCGTCGGGCTCTACGGTGCGCTCTCCCAGCAGTCCATCGTCATGATCATGATGGGGCTGGAGCTGGTGCTGAACGGGGTGCTCCTGGCCGGCGGGGCCGCCTGGTTCCTCATCACCCCGGAGCTGCCCGACGCGCAGATGCTCGTCGTCGTCACCCTGGTGGTCATGGCCGTGGAGATGGCCATGGGGTTCGCGGTCACCATCGCCATCTACCGGTCGCGTCAGGTCGACATGGTGGACATGGCGACCGAGCTCAAGGGATGACCCCCGCCGTGACCAGCCTCGTCCTGCTCCTCACCCTTCCCGCCGCAACGGGTGTCTGCCTGCTCGTCCTGGGACGCCGAGCCGACCGGGTCGCCGGTCCGCTCGCCGTGGTCAGCACCGTCATCGCCGTCGTCCTCGCTGGGGTGGTGGCCGACCGCCGACCGCGGGTGTCGCTGCCCTTCCTCGGCATCGTGGACGGCGGAGACCTGCTTTTCGCCGTGGACGGGCTCTCCGCCGTGCTGGTGGTGCTCGTCGCTGTGGTGGCCCTTCTGATCACGGTGTTCGCCGTCGTCGACCTCCGACCACAGGCAGCGCGTGCCCGGTTCTTCGGCTTCTTCCTCCTCTTCATCGCAGCCATGTCCGCGACCGTGACCGCCGTGACGTTCCCGGCCTTGCTGCTGGGGTGGGAGGTGATGGGTGCGACGTCGTACGCGCTCATCGGCTACCACTGGCAGGAACCGGGCAAGCTCAACGCCGGCGCGCGGGCCTTCCTGACCACCCGCGCCGGCGACCTCGGTCTGTACGTCGCCGCCGGGGCAGCGCTGGCCGGCACCGGCGGGTTGCTCATCGGGGACACCGTCTCGGCAGCGGACGGTTGGCAGGACGTGGCTGCGGCAGGTGTGCTGGTCGCGGCACTCGGCAAGTCAGCCCAGCTGCCGTTCTCGGCATGGCTGTCCGGTGCGATGCAGGGGCCCAGCCCGGTCAGTGCGCTTCTCCACTCCGCCACGATGGTGGCGGCCGGCGGCTACCTGTTGCTCCGGACCCAGCCGCTGCTCGCCCAGACCGGATGGGCAGCCTCGACAGCGGCCTGGGCAGGTGGCCTCACCGCGCTCGTGATGGGCGCGATCGCCGTCGCCCAACGGGACCTGAAGCAGCTGCTGGCAGCCAGCACCGCCGCGCAGATCGGTTTCGTCGTGCTCGCAGCCGGTGCCGGGGTGGTCGCTGGGGGAACCGCCCAACTGGTCGCCCACGCCGCAGTCAAGGCGGGCCTGTTCGTGGCCGCCGGCGCATGGCTGACCTCGCTCGGCACCAAGCAGCTCACCGGGCTGCGCGGCGCAGCACGGCGGTACCGGGGCATCGGCGCGGCCGCCACCGTCGCCGCACTGTCCCTCGGCGGCATCCCACCGCTGTCATTGTGGGCCACCAAGGAAGAGGTGCTGTCCGGGGTGGACGGCGCCGCGCTCCGAGTCGTTGGCCTCGCCGCCTCAGCGCTGTCCGCCGTCTACGCGGCGCGGATGCTCGTCGTCCTGCTCGTCCGTCCGGTCGGCGACGAGGGCCTGGACGACGAGGAACCGGGCACCCGACGGGTCCCCGGCCCGGCGACCGCGGTCGCCCTCGTACTCGCCGCCGCCGCCGCGTTCTTGGGTGCACTGGCCCTTCCGGCGGTCGGGTCGCGGCTGGGGCAGCTGGTCGGTGCGGAGCCCGAGAGCGGGGTGGCCACGGCAGACCTGCTGCTCGGTGGCGCGCTGGCGATGCTCGCCTTCGCAGGAACCGTGATCCTGCTGCGGTTCCGCCCGGCGGTGATCGAGGCCCTCAGCCGCAGCCCCCTCGGCTCGTGGGGCGGCCTGGGCCACCTGTTGTCCCCTCGTCCGGCGATCGTCCTCGCCCGTGCCGTGGCAACCGTGGACGACCGGGTGATCGACCGCGCCGTCCTGGGTCTGGCCGCTGCAGTGCGCGGCCTGGCGTCGCTCGTCTCCCGAGCCGACGGCTCGATCGTCGACGGCGCCGTCCGGGGGACGGCGAGGGCCTTCCGTCGCGCCGGGACGGCGGCCCGTCGTCCGCAGACGGGGCTGCTCCACCAGTACTACGCCCAGGCCGCTGCCGGGCTCGGTCTGCTGCTCGTCCTGCTCGTGACGGTGAGGTGACCGTGTTGCTGACCGTGGTGATCCTGCTCCCGCTGATCGCTGCGGGACTGCTGATGGCGGTCCCACAGTTGGACGGGCGGTCGGCGACCTGGGTGTGGGTGGCCGCATCGGCCGCCGACCTGGCACTCGTCGGGTGGATGTGGTGGCGCTTCGAACCGGGCACGGGCGCGAGCGGGGTCGTCGGTGGGATCGGCTACGAGACCGACGTCCAGTGGATCCCGACCGTGGACGCCGGGTACCACGTCGGTGTCGACGGACTGTCCCTGCCGCTGATCGCGCTGACGGCTGTCCTCTTCCTGGCGTGTGCTGTCTGGTCCCTGCGCCAGCCGGATCGCCCGCGGCTGCAGGCGGCCCTGTTCCTCTTCCTGGAGACGGCCTGCCTCGGCACGTTCGCCTCGCTCGACCTGATCCTCTTCTTCGTCTTCTTCGACCTGACCATCGTCGGGATGTACTTCGTCATCGCCGGCTGGGGCCACGGCAACGCGAGGCGGAGCGCGCTGAAGTTCTTCCTCTACACGTTCGTCGGGTCGCTGGCGCTGCTCCTCGGCTTCATCGGCCTGTTCCTGGGATCGGACACCCGGACCTTCGACATGGTCACGCTGGCCCAGGACCCGCCGCTGGCCGGTCAGCCGGTGGCAGGCGGCCTGGTCCTGCTGGCCATCGGGCTCGGACTGGCGATCAAGACCCCGGTCTTCCCGTTCCACACCTGGCTGCCCGATGCACACACCGACGCCCCCGCCGCCGGATCGGCGATCCTCGCCGGGATCCTGCTCAAGTTGGGCACCTACGGCTTCGTCCGCATCGCCATGCCGATCCTCCCCGACGCCTGGCAGCGCTGGGCGCTGGTGCCGGTCGTCATCGGGGTGATCAGCGTGCTCTGGGGTGCGCTCGCCGCCCTCGCGCAGACCGACCTCAAGCGGATGATCGCCTACACGTCGGTGAACCACATGGGCTACGTCCTGCTCGGTCTCGGGGCGGCCGGCATGGTCGCGGCCGACACCGGCGCGCGCACCCTCGCCACCATCGGCGCCGTCTACCAGATGGTCGCCCACGGGCTGCTCACCGGAGCACTGTTCCTGCTCACCGGTGTGCTGTGGTCCCGGGGCCGTACCTACGCCTTCGACAAGTGGGGCGGGCTCGCTCGCCCGGCGCCGGTGTTCGCGGCGCTGCTGGCGGTCGCCGCGTTCGGCGCGTTGGGTTTGCCCGGCTTTGCCAGCTTCGTGGCAGAGTTCCAGGTGTTCACCGGCGCTCTACAGGCATCGCCGGTGGCCACGGTGATCGCGGTGGTCGGCATCCTGGTCACCGCGGGGCTGTTCCTGGTCGCGCTGCAGCGGCTGCTCGCCGGCCCCACCGTCGTCCCGGACGACGATCCCGAGCAGGACGACGAGCCGTCGACCGATGGCGGCAGCACCACCTTGGTCCGAGCTCGAACCGGCTCGCTGCGCGACATGAGCGCAGCCGAGCTCGTCGCCGTCGTCCCGCTCCTGGCGCTCGCGATCGTCCTCGGCCTGTTCCCGCGCGCGCTCCTCGACGTGATCGAGCCGGCGGCCCGCACGGTCGCGGAGCTGGTCGCCCGATGAACGAGATGGGCGACTCGGGCGGGGAGGTGTTCGCCATGCTCCCCGAGCTGCTCCTGCTCGCCGGAGCCGTCGGTGGGCTGCTCCTCGGGCTGTGGACCCCGCAGCACCACCAATGGCGCGTCCGCGTGCTCGTCGTCCTGGCCTGCCTGGCCAGTGCGGCAGCCGCCGCCGTCGGGCTCAGCGGGAACGACAGCACCGTCTTCGAGGACACCTGGGTCATCGACACGACCACCGGCGTCGTGCGCATCACGGTCGCGCTCGCGGTCGCCCTGATCGTCGGGCTCGGCGCCTCGTCTCTGGCCGGGCACCCGCGCGAGACCGAGGCGTACGTGCTCATGCTGCTGGGCGCGCTCGGCGCCGTCGCCCTCGCCGCCGGCAACGACCTGCTGCTGCTGGTCGCCGCCTACCTGCTGGCCAGCGTCCCGCTCTACGCACTCGCCGGCTTCGCCAAGGACGCCCGCGGGACCGAGGCGACCATGAAGTACTACCTGATGGGTGCCTTCGTCGGCGTCCTGCTGCTGCTGGGCGTGGCCTCCGTCGTCCTGGCCACCGGGGTCACCGGCTACCCCGCGATCGGCGACCTCCTCGGGCAGGCGCCCGCACCACTTGCTGCTCTCGGCGTGCTCGGCGTCCTGGCCGGCCTGCTGTTCAAGGCCGGTGCCGTACCCGTGCACCAGTGGGTACCCGACGTCACCGCCGGGACCACCCCGACGATGGCCGCCTACATCACGACCATCCCCAAGGTGGGTGCCGTCGCGGCGGCCTTCCGGCTGCTGGACGGCCCGTTCGCCGCCGCACCGGTGGACGTCCCGCTGCTGGTGGCCGTGATCGCAGCGCTCACCATGACTCTGGGGAACCTGGCGGCGTTCAGCCAGACCGAGGTTCTCCGGCTCCTGGCGTACTCCACCATCAGCCAGGTCGGCTACCTGCTGATGGTGGTCGCGGTCGCCGCCCGCTCCGACCTTGCCCTACCGGCATTACTGATCTACCTGGTGGGCTACGCGGTCACCAACATCGGCGTCTTCGCTGCCGCAGCTGCGAAGCCGGCCGCGGGGACCATCGACGAGTGGGCCGCCGCGAGCAGAGACCGGCGGTGGCTGGTCGTGAGCTTGGTCGTGTGTCTGCTCGGGCTGGTCGGGACGCCACCCACCGCGGTGTTCGTCGGAAAGCTCGCCGTCTTCAGCGCCGCTTGGGACGGCGGCCTCGCATGGCTGGTGGTCGTCGCGGCGATCAACACGGTGGCGAGCCTCTTCTACTACCTGCGGTGGATCACGCCGGCTGCAGCGAGCTCCGCAGGTGCCCCCTCACTTCGCGGAAGCAGTCAGGCGCCACACGACCATGACACTCACAGGGCGGTGAGCGCCCAGCAGGAGCGGGTGCTGGCCGGTCCCATGACGCTCGTACACCTGACGGCGATCGCCTCGCTGCTGCTGGGCATCGGCTCGGGCGCAGTGCTCGTGGCTGCCTTGCCTGGATGAGCGACGCATCCAACCGGGCTGCCCAGCTGTCCGCCGAGGGCGCGCTCGCAGTCGCCGACGACAATTGCGGTCGCTCCGAGCCGCGCTGATCCGATTGCCCCTACACCGGCGGGAACCCGCACCGTCCTCTCCCCCCCGCTGACGACGTCGCAGCCGATGGCGCAGGACCCGGGGCGGTGCAGTGGTGCGACGCCGCGTCAGGTCACTGGGTGACGTACTCGGTGTAGTAGATCTCCGCGACCTCACCCTCGTACGCCTCGATGATCTTCGCCTTCAAAGCCGCCTTCAACGCCTCCCGCGAACCCATGACATCGGCAGCGGCGACCTGGGAGAACTGACCGATGATGATGTCCTTGGCACGCGACCCATCAGGCTCGGCTTCCTCGCCCTCAGCCACCTCTGCCATGTGCAGCGCGATGCTGATCTTCAGGTAGCGACCGCCGGCCAAGTTGACGGCCACGGGGTCGAGTGCGATGACGGGTCCATGAGGCACGGTCTCCGCCTCCGCTTCTGCCGTGTCGCCGCCCGAGAAGACGAGGAAGTAAGCGGCAGCGCCTGCGGCGATCAGGACTACGAGGGCGATGATCAACAGCTTCTTCCTGCCACCCCGGCCGTCCGTGGTCGTGTCTTCAGGTGTGACGGCGGTCTTCGACGCGGACACTGCAGCTCCTCTGCGCAGGGCAACGGCGCCCGCTGTCGGGCGGCGTTGGGGGACTCATGTCCTTCTCGGCTGCGCTTGACCCCGCCTTGAGGCGAATGGGAGGGAATCTCCTACCTCGAGTAGTAGAGATGTGTACGGGATGGATGAGCTGAGCAGTGGCGCAGCGCCGTCGCCAGTTCAGGTCGCGCGTGCCCTCGAGCGCTGCTTGACGCGGGCCACCTGCCAGCAGCCGCTGGCGGCCAGACGGCGTCGAACATGCCTACGACGACGGCCATGTTGTCCAAGGCTGATCCAGCAGGGCACTTGGTGGCTGGCCCCGGTCTTGTCGTCAGCACGCCGACGAGCTTGATCGAGGCGATGAGCAGTGCCACCGCCGGCTAAGGCCGGTGATGAGCAGGCCGTAGTGGACCCGGACGGGCTCGAGTCGCGGGCGGGGCGGATGCGTCCCTCGTCGTCGCCACGACCTTGGCCCTCTCGTCACCTGCGATGCTGGCTCGTGAAGGTTGCGGCGCGCAGCGATCGCGCCGAAGGCATGTGAGGCGGGAGTCGGAGGTCCTCTCGCAGCTGATCGGTCGAGCACCCGAGTTCTCAGCTGAGATCCTGCAGCGAGCTGATCGGTCAACAGTGCGAGCGAACCGGATCCCAGCTGGCTACTATCGTTATTAGTAGCTACGTCGCCGTCAGAGGCGGCCTTCTGCGAGGGGACGTTGCCTGGACATGAGCAAGAGGCGGGGTCTGTGAAGGGCGGACGTGAGGTCGAGGGCTCGGGGCCGGACCACTCGAGGCTGACTGCCGCTGAGCGGCGGGACGCCGAGCGCCTGCAGGCCTACCGTCGCAAGCGCCGGCTCGTCCGGGCCGGGCAGGTGCTGATGGCACTAGGTCTTGTCACCGCTATCGTGCACTGGCTCGGCCACATCGGCGTGTTCGGCGGCCAGCCCTCGGGCCTGAACGATCTCTTGGCCGGCTATCCGGCCGCCGCTGTCGTCTTCTTCTTGGGGGCAATCCTGGCCGGACAGTAGAGGGACACCGCCACTTCACGACGACCGGGACCTGACGCGTCTGAAGAGACGAGCGTCGGAGGTCGTGGAAGGGCAACTGCAAGCCGACCTGGGAGCACAGTCGGGCGCGCTGCAGTTGACGCTGTCGGTCATGGCCAACGACGCCGAGCGGCAGGGGGCGGTGGGGAGGCCCGCGACCGAGGCGAGTTGCTGGACGAGCCTCCCGATCATTCGCACGATTCCCGCCATGGCGGAGACCGCTCGCTGAGGTGGTGCGCCGGGCCGGCCATTCCGCATTGGCCGCCGTGCGGGAGAGCCGATTGCCATGCAGGCGCAGCATCCGAACCCGGACGGCGGAACCCTCGTGCGCGCGCGGGTGCTCACCGGACCCACCACAGCCGTGCACATCGCGGCCGTCGTCTCACTGCTCCTGGGCATCGGCTCGGCAGCATGGTCGGCCGTCGTCCTACCTGGATGAGAACGCACCCCTGACCAGTCGCACCACAGACCAGCCCCACTCTGAGCAGGCGAGCGCCTACCCCGACGACAAGTGCTGCCGGTCCACGCCCCGCTGCGACGGCTGTCCGTACACCGGGGGCAACCCGAACCGAACGCGGCGCTGACGAGGCGGCGGGGGAGGGCGGCGCGCCGTCAGCTCCCCGAGGCGGGCGCCAATCCAGCAAGCGTCACCGCGACCAGTCGACGAACAGCCGCCTCGGACGGAAGGCCCCCTGCCGCGCGCAGCGCGTGCAGGCAGTAGGTCGCCAACTCGTCGGTTGCCATGTCCCGACGCACCGAACCTTCTTCGGCGGCTTCGGCCAGGAGCTCCTGGAACAACGACAACAGCCCTGCCTGAGCAGCAGCGACGTCCTCGCCGCGGTGCAGCAGAGCCGCTAGTTCGTCCGTGCCGTGACTGCGACGGTGATGGCAGATGAGCGCATAGGCCTCCAGCACGGCCCGAAGTCGCTGTGCAGCGTCACCGCTCTGCTCCCTCAGCCGTGCCAGCTGCGCGAGGTGTGCCGTGACATGCCGCCGGTGCCCGGCGCGCAGGATCGCCTCGACGTCGGGGAAGTGCTTGTAGAGCGTGGCCCGCCCGATTCCCGTCTTCTCCGCGATCGCCGACATGGTCACCGCCAGCAGCCCGCGCTCGGTGACCAGCGCCCAGGTGGCATCCAGGATCGCCTCGTCCACGGTGCGGCGATGCGCCTCGATGGTGTCGCTCCACAGCTTGGGCACGCAGGCAGCATACGCAGTGCCGCCCTCAGGACACTGTGCTTTGATGCGAACAGAGTGTCTCGGAAACCCGGTGATGCGAGCACGGTCGTGGAGAGGACGCAGATGTCTGAAGAGAAGCATGAAGTCCGCAACGTGGACAGCGCCGATGATCGGCCCCCAGGCATGCCTCGATGGGTCAAGGTCACGGCGATCGTCGTCGGTGCCCTCGTCCTGCTGTTCCTCGCGCTGCAGCTGACCGGCGTGGCCGGCCAGCACGGACCGGGGCGCCACCTGTCTGAAAGCCGTCCAGCGGCGGCCCTGGTCAAGCTCGCGGCAGTCGAGAGCGCACTTCCTTGAGCGCGTCCCCACGGCTCCGTAAGACGATCGTCACCGCACACGTCGTCTCATCCGTCGGTTGGCTGGGTGCGGTCGGCGCGTACGCGGCCCTCGACGTGGCAGCGGTGACCAGCCGAGACGTCCAGCTGGTTCGCGGCGCATACGCGGCCATGGAGCTCGTCGCCTGGTCAGCGATCGTCCCGCTCGCACTCGCGACCGTGGTCGTCGGGTTGGTCACCGCATGGAGCACGCCGTGGGGGGTGTTCCGGCACTACTGGGTCATCGCGAAGCTGCTGCTCACCATCGTGGCCACGGCCGTCCTGCTGGTCGAGACGCGGACGATCAGTGCCCTCGCGGACGCCGCTGCGGCAACCAGTGACCCCCGCGAGCTCCCTGGCACCCTGCCGCACTCCATCGGTGGCGTCGTCGTGTTGGTGGTCATCGCGGGCCTCTCCATCTTCAAGCCAAGGGGAACGACCCGATACGGCTGGCGCAAGCAGCAGGAACAGCGGCGAGCGCAGTCGCGACCATTGAGCCCCATGGCTCCCTGAACCCTGCGGGGACGATCAACGGCCACATGGTCCGGACGGCGACGTGCGCTCCGGCCCTACTGCGGCGGGGGGACCGCGTGCTGGCTGTGCACGACGCGGCCCTGACCGGCGGTCAGCTCCTCCAAGCGCCAGATCAGCCGCCCAGCTGCCACGCGAACATCCTCGACCTGCTCCCGGGGATGTGTCAGGCCGCCATCGGCATCGGCATGGGACTGGAAGTCCTCGACGTACTTGCGCAGTGCCGCTCGCAGCGTCATCGCCTCCACCAGGCTCACCTGGAGGTCGAACGGCTCGTCCCACCGCGGGGTCATGCGGGCACTGTGGCAGAGGGCGCAGTCCTCGACCTACGGGCGCGACACAGCCGCCGCAGCATCAGCCGCGGTCAAGGAGGCGCCTCATGTCGCTCGTGTACTGGGCGACGGTCGTTCCGCCACTGTGCACGACGACCTCCTCGTCGCCGGGGCCGAACAGGTAGACGACCCCGCTGTGCTCCAGTGACCCGTCGTCGTGAGGCGCCGCATCGGGCGCATCGACGTGACCTTCGGTGCGGGGCAAGTGCAGTTGGTCGAGCACCTGATCTGTGAGACCTCCGCCGCCGATCAGGCCGACGACGTCCTCATCGAAGTGGTCGAGCCACTCCCGGACCACGGCTGGCGTGTCCACGTCGGGATCCTCGGTGACGAACGCCACGGTGACCCGCTCCTGGTCGGCAGACGGCAAGTCGCGGACCGCGGCGGTGAGGTCCGCCATGGTCGTCGGGCACACATCCGGGCAACGTGTGTAGCCGAAGAACAACGCGGTCACGCCCTCGGCGCCCGCCTGCAGGTCATAGGGCTGACCCTCGGTGTCTGTGAGGACCAGAGCAGGGCGGCGGACTGCGGGATCCGACAGCAGCGTCCCCGCGTATCCGTCCTCGGTCTGTGCGCTGATGACGTTGCTGACGGGTGCGTCGACAGCCGGCGTGGAGCAGGCGGTGAGGCCGATCGACGCGGCCGACAGGCTGACGAGCCAACGCCAACGGCGGTGCGACACAGAGCCTCCGATGTCGTGCAATGGGCGTGGACGACGGCGCAGGAGAGTCGCGCCGTCAACTGCGTGCCGGTTGGCCTCGCGCCCGGACTCGGACGTGCACGTGGCCGACACTCGAGACGGATCTCCTATGCTTCATCGTAGCTGGGATGTCAGGGCGCGCGGTGGTGACCGAGGGTGGGAGTGCAGGTGAGCGAATCGGGGCTGCGAGCGAACGGTGCGGGACTCGCGTCCAGCCTTCGCCTCGGGCCGATGCAGCCCGCACTGGACAGCGACGTGCCCCGTTGACTCCGCCGATCAGCGCGAACGGCACCAGCCAGGTTCCGTTCTCCCGTCTCCGCGTGTGGCGCGCCCTTGCCGTCCTCCAGCCCTACTGCGCCGTCTGCGACGTGTCGTATGTCGTGGAGGGTGATGCAACGAAGGAAGGCACCCGGTTCACCTGCGCTCCTGGGCGATTGGATGATCGGTCACCGCCTCCTGGTGCGCCGCGCGGGCAGGTGGTCGAGTGGCAGCCGAGCCGACGCGTCACCACACGCCTCGAACTCACTCCCGAGGTGTGGACGACCACGATCGACCTCACCGACGTACCGGGTGGAGGCACGGACGTGACGATCACTCTCACCCATCAGCCCCTGAGAGGCGGCCACTTACGACATCGCCTGCGACGCGGTGGTGTCAGGAAGGTCGCAGAGCGGGCGATCGAATCGGAACTGGCGAAGATCGCCGACCACGTACGCCAGGCAGAGCAGACTTACCGCGACGCCGAGGACGGCCGAAGCTGAGCGCCATGACCTCGGGCAGTCGAGGTCGATGTCGCACACATCGGTCGACAGTCTCTCGCCGGGGCGATGAGAGATGGCCCGTGCCGGCCGGAGTGCACGAAAGCGGCGCCCCCAACGGTCGTGCCCTCGAAAGCCCTCGCTAGGTGGCCGCGCCGCACGGTCCGGCTACTTCCACCGCGGGCTTTCGCTGTGCCGCCGTGGCTGGTCAAGGAGAGGACGAGCAACGACCGTGAACATCATCCATCGCCGGTACTGCCGGTCCGGTCGTTGGCAGCACCATCTCGACGACCTCCTTCCGTGGGCGACGGACGGCATCCCGCTCAACGGCGCGAGAGTGCTCGAGCTCGGCAGTGGGCCAGGCCTCACCACCGACTGGCTGGTCACCCGTGTCGGCACCTTGACCGCTCTGGAGTTCGACGCGCAGGACGCGGCGACGTTGGCCGCCCGGCGACCGGACGTCACGGTCGTGCATGCCGATGCAACGGAGATGCCCCTGCCAGAGGCCAGCTTCGACGTGGTCGTGTGCTTCACGATGCTCCATCACCTGCCCAGCGAGCGGTCGCAGGACCAGTTGTTCACGGAGGCGCGGCGCGTACTCGTCCCGGGCGGGGTCTTTGCCGGGAGCGACAGCAAGTGGGGGCCTCTGTTCGCCCTCGCACATGTCCGGGACACGATGACCCTCATCGGTCCGGAGCGCCTACCTCAGCGCCTCAACGCAGCAGGACTGGTCGAGGTGCAGGTCGACGCCAGACCGCGGGCACTGCGTTTCCGGGCGCAGCGGCCATAGGTCGTGCGCACATGCGGCGAACTGACGCAAAGCGTGCAGGTTCGTCTGTGGCTCACAGTCCGGCGCCGATGCGCCCGCCGTCGTGGCGGGACACGACCGGGACGCTGGGGCGAGGGAACGGGCGCTGGGGAAGGCGGTCCGGCCACGTGCTCGACGGGGTGTCGCGCGTGGAGCCGGTCGTTTCACCCGGGTGCTGCACCGACACGAACACCGACGGTCGTCATCGGTGATCTGCGGGCCGCTGCAGTTGTCGGCGGCGAGGTCTTGGACCAGCGGGTACATCATCTTGGGAGGACGTCGCGGGCGAAGTAGGCCGTTGCCCGGCGCAGGATCTCGTTCTCCTGCTCCAACTGCTTGGCCCGCTTGCGCAGCTCGCGGTTCTCCGCCTCCAGGTCTGCACCGCCGCTCGAGGCAGCCCCCTGCGAGGACGTCGACGCGGTTGGGCCGGCGACGCCGTCCTCGCGGTCGGCGATCCTCAGCCAGCGTTGCAGGCAGGACTCGGAGACCCCGAAGCTCCGGGCGACCTGGGCGACGGACTGGTCGCCCTGCCGGGCGACCGCGATCACGTCAGCCCGGAACTCCTTGGGGAACGGCTTGGGCACGATGCTGATCCTTCCAGCGAGGCCGCAGCCTCACAGGTGAGGAGTCAACCGAACCCTGGGCAGTCCCATCCTCGCCGCCATCCAGATGGCGCAGCGCCAGCACACGTAGACGCCAGGAGTGTCGCCGAGCTCATGAACGGCCGTGCGCGGCAGCTCCCGACCGCAGCAGCCTCACGTCACCATCTCACTTGTCGCCTCGTCACGCCGACGACCCAGCACTCTCATCGGAAGACCGCCAGCAACCCGCGCTGTAGCGCGGGTGTGACGGACCGTTCGTTCACCTTCGAACCCCCTGACCGCCACCTACCCAACCGGCTCAGTTCGCGCTGCTTCCTTAGCGTCCGCTGTGGGTGCCGCCTGGCGCCCGACGAGTCTCTGGAGGAATACGGGCATGGGAGCACGTAGGCGGAGAACGACGCTGGTGACGGGGCTCGTCGCGGCAGTCGTGGCCGGGGGCATCACCGGTGGCATGGGGTCCGCAGCCGCGGGCGACGGGGATCGGAGCCGCATCAAGAACGTCATCTACCTGCTCGGCGACGGCATGGGCCGCACGCACGTGACCGCCGGGCGGGAGCGCTATTACGGCGCGGACGGTCGGCTCGCCATGGAGCAGCTCCCCGTGGTGGGGCAGGTGGCCACCTACTCCGTCGAGAGGGGGTCCGGGCAGCCGGGCGCGGACGACTTCGTCCCCAACTACGTGACCGACTCGGCGTCCGCTGCCACGGCATGGGCGTCGGGGGTGAAGACCTACAACGCAGCACTCGGGGTGGACGCCAAGGGCGTCGTCGTCCCGACCGTGATGGAACTGGCCCACCAAGCGGGCTACCGCACAGGCAACGTCTCCACCGCCGAAATCACCGACGCGACGCCGGCCGGCCAGATGAGCCACGCGTTGGCGCGCGGCTGCCAGGGCCCGACCTACAGCGACGCGGCCTGTCAAGACCTGGAGATCACCGGTACGGCACTGGACCGCAGCGACGTCCGCGTGACGCCGATCGCCGACCAGATCGCTCGCAACGGCACGGCCGACGTGATCCTGGGCGGTGGGCTGTCCCGCTTCGACGCCGAGGACGAGAAGGCGCTCCGAGACCAGGGCTACACCGTCCTGGGGTCCCCGGCGAGCCAGACGGTCGCCAACCGGAACGACCTGCAGTCGGCGGCCGGCCAACGCGTCTTCGGTCTGTTCAACCGGGGCAACCTGACGATCGAGAAGGCCAAGCGAGAGAACCCCAGCGCGCCGCAGGCGGCGGAACCGTCGCTGGCCGAGATGACCACCAAGTCGATCGAGCTGCTCAAGGCCGGTGGCTCGCGCGGCAACGGCTTCTACCTGCAGGTCGAGGGCGCGCTGATCGACAAGCGCTCGCACGCGAACGACGCTGCCCAGACGCTGGAGGAGATCAAGGCCTTCGATGACGCGGTGCAGGTGGCGATGGACTTCGCCAAGAAGGACAAGCACACGCTCGTGATCGTGACCGCTGACCACGAGTGCGCCGGCTTCAACGTCATCGAGAAGGGCACCTTCACCAACGCCGAGGCAAACACCCCGCCGGTGAACGTCGACAGCGGCAACACCGCCAACAACTCGACGCCGACCCGTCCGACGGCCGGCACCGTGGACCCGTCGCGTTCCACCGGTCCGGTGAACGGCTCGGGCGCGGGTGACCCGGCGAACTTCGCGCCGGCCACCTTCCGCACCCCGGATGACCCGGAAGGCGTCGTCGACGGCTCGCCCGAGGCGAGCCTGTGGCTGACCTACCTGTCCGGCAACCACACCGGTGCTGATGTCCCGATCTATGCCTACGGGGCCGGGTCGGAGCAGATGGCGGGCAGCATCGACAACACCGACCTGTTCGACGTCGTCAGCGGCGCCCTGCGCGTCGCGTCGTGAGCCGAGGCCGGGGACGGGGCGCTGCGCGCCTGTCCCCGGCCTCCTTCCACTGCATGCGCCGACCCACCTCGACTTGGAGCCCCCCGTCATGAACCGCAGTCGACGCATCCTCCTGGTGGGCGGACTGGCCCTCATCGCGTTCTTCGGCGCGCTGGTGGCCGTGCGCGTCGCCATCCCTGCCGCATCCTCGGACCAGTCGTCCTTGCTAGGGGCTGCCCGCACGTCGTTCCCCGGGCTGCAACCGGCCGCTGCGGAGCCGACGCTCGCGGGACTGGACCAGCTCACGCCGGCTCCCGGCTCGGTCGTCCAGGCCCCCGGGCCCTTCGACGACCGGTTCCGGCTCGAGGGTCTGACCCTGAATGCCGACGGCGTGCATGGCTCGGCGCTAGTGGTCAGCGACGTCAGCGAGATTCTCGAGTTCGAGGCGCTGGCCGGCTTCTACGACGCCGAGGGTCGCCTGCTTGGCACCGGCCGATTCGTCCACCACCTGGACGAGGACCTGATCGACCCGACCGAGGAGCACGGACCGCCGAACCAGCTCGAGTCGTTCTCGATCCCGATGCCGGCCGACCTGCAGGGGCGGGCCGTGTCCGCCGCGGTCGGGGTGCCGGTGCTGGTGAACGAGTGAACTGGTGCGCCCAGGCGCGCGGGCAGAGGTACTCCTGAGCGGCCAGCGCCGGGGCGGTGCGGGACACATGCCGCGATTCTGACCGTCACGAGACCTAGCCCTGAGCCACCTCGACGGTAACGACGTCGGTGTCCGCCTGCAGGTCGTAGGGGTGCCCATCTGTGTCGGTGAGGGTGAGAGCAGGGCGCGGAAGAGGGAGATTGGACAGCAGCGTGCCCGCGTGTCCGTCCTCGTCCTGCGCAATGACAAAGCTGCTCACGGGGGCTTCGGTGGCCGGCTCGGAACAGTCGGCGACGCTCATCGAGAGGGCACGGACCGCCGAACGAGCTCGAGTCATCCTCAATCCCGATGCCAGCCGACCTGCAGCGCCGGGGCTTCGGGCCGGTCGCTTCGGCCGGTGTCGGGCGTCATCAGTCAGATCACCGAGGAACCCAGGCCGGTAGCTGCCAGCCAGGACCGCAGCCAGATCATCACGCTGTCCCACCAACCGGTGACCAGCAGGACGCCCAGCACGACCAGCAGCACCCCGCCGATCCGCATCACGGTGCGCGCGTGGCGGCGGGCCATGGCGGAGAAGCCGAGCGCCCGGCGGGCGCCGAGGGCGACGAGCACGAACGGGATGCCGAGGCTCAGGCAGTAGGCCAGCCCGAGCACCGCGCCACGAGCGGCGGATGCCTGGCTGTAGGCCAGGGTGTTGACTGCCGACAGGGTCGGGCCCAGACATGGCGTCCAGCCCAGGCCGAACACGATGCCGAGCACCGGAGCGCCGGCCAGGCCGGCGGGCGGGCGCCGGTGGATGCGGGCCTCGCGCTGGAGCCATGGAACCGCGCCCAGGAAAGCCAGGCCCATGACGATGGTGATGAGACCCATCACGCGGGTGAGCAGCGGCGCCCACTCCAGCAGCAGCCGCCCGAGGCCTCCGAAGAGGGCACCGAAGGACACGAACACCACGCTGAAGCCCAAGACGAACAACAGTGCGCCGGCCAGCACCCGCCTGCGGTCGCTCGTCGTAGAACGGCCGAGGGGCCCAGCGGAACTGGGCGCTCCGACGATCGTGCCGGTGGCTCTCGTGGCGGTGACCGCAGCTGCGGGCAGCTGTCCGGTCGCCGCTGCCCCGGTCAACCCAGCGACGTAGCCCAGGTAGCCGGGAACCAGCGGCAGAACGCAGGGCGAGGCGAAGCTGATCAGCCCGACCAGGCCCGCGACCGCGACGGCCAGCAGCAGCGAGCCGTCGGTGACGATGCCCGCGAAGGTCTCCCCAAGCCCGCCCATAGATCAGCCCTCCGCCAGCAGTTGGTCCAGGGCTGCGCGCAGGTTCTCATCTAGCACCGCACCCACGTAGACCGCCGCCACCTGTCCGCGGCGGTCCAGCAGCAGCGTTGAGGGCACGGCGTTCGCCGGGAAGCCCCGGAACGCCAAGGCGACCTCGCCGGTGGGGTCGAACAGTGAGGGGTAGGTGGCCCCGACGGTGTCGACGAAGGCTTGGGCCAGCTGTCGTTGGTCCTTGACGTCCACGCCGAGGAACTGCACGCCGGAGCCGGCCACCTCGGTGTAGATGGCCTGGAACTCCGGGGTCTCGATCCGACAGGGGGCACACCACGATCCCCAGAAGTTGATGACGGCGATGTCACCGGCCAGCGACGTCGAGTTGAACGCGGTGCCATCGAGCAGCTCGCCGTCGAACGCCGGCGCGGTTTGGCGCGCTGAGGCCGGGATCAGCTGACCCGCCGGGGTGTTCCCGGAGAAGTCGAACTCCCCTGCCTCGGTGGCGGTGCTGGCGTTGGTCCCGGAAGTGCCGCCGGAGCACCCGAGCATCAGCGCGGAGACGATCGCGATGCTGGTGGCGAACAGGGCGCGGCGAGTGAGGGTGTCAGCCAACGAGGGTGCTCCAGTACAGCCAGAACCGCTGGGTGATCGCAGCGGCGATGAGCAGGAACCAGACGGTCAGCACGATGCTGTGCCCGTGACGGGCAGCGGCGACGACTGCGTTCAGCGACACCGGCAGACGCGGCGCCCAGGCGGTGAGGTTGCGCAGCGTGACCGCGGTGAACAGCGGGATGGTGACCGCCCAGACGACCATGCAGTAGGGGCACAGTGCCCCGATGCGGTAGAGGCTGGAGAAGATAAGCCAGTGCACGAAGAGCACGCCGGCCGTGACGCCGACCTGCAACGCAGCCCAGAACCACCCGGCGAAGCGGGCCCCGGCCAGCTGCGCTGCCCCGGTCGCGGCCACGACGGCGAAACCGGCGACGCCCAGCAGCAGGTTGGGGAACCCGAAGGCCTCGGCCTGTGGACTGACCATCACCGAACCGCAGCTGAGGACGGGATTCAGGCTGCAGGAGGGAACGTAGCTGGGGTCGCGGAGGAGGGCGTACTTCTCCACGGCCAGCACGAACGCCGCGATCCATCCGATCAGGCCGCCGGTGACCAGCCACCACGACAGGCCTGCACCGATCTCAGCGGACCGTTTCACGCTCGGCGCCGGCGCGGGCGCTGTGGCCTCACTCGTTGACGGCAGCATCGACGGCCTTGATGAGCTCCTGCGCGCTGGCCACCTCGAGGCGTTCGCCGTTGAGGAAGAACGTCGGGGTGCCCTCCACCCCGAGAGCCAGGCCGTCGTCGCGGTCGCTGAGCACCCGCTCGAGCGTGGCCGGGTCGGCGACGGCCGCGTCATAGGCGGCCATGTCCAGACCCATCTCCTCGGCGAAGCTGCGGAACAGGTCGGCCTGGGAGACCTGCTGCTCACCCCACTCAGCCTGGGTCTCGTACATCCGCTGGTACATGGCCTCGAAGGCGCCCTGCTGGGCCGCAGCCTCCACGGCAACAGCTGCGTTCTCGGCGTTGGCATGGCCCGGCAGCGGGAAGTAGCGGGCCACGAAGGTGACCCGACCCGCGTAGTCCTCACGGAGCTGCTCGACCGTGGGGTAGGCCGCCCGGCAGCTCTCGCACTCGAAGTCAAGGAACTCCACGAACGTCACTTCACCTGAGCCGGGCTCGCCGAGTCGGTGACTGTCGTCGCGCACCACCGGCGTTGTGCCGCCGGCAGCGTTGCCATCGGCCGAGGTATCAGATTCGTCGCCACCGAAGGCCAGGAAGCCGGCCACCACGAGGCCGAACACGGCCACCAGGGCAGCTGAGATCTTGTAGTTGGTTTTCACACCGACTCCTACTTCCACCTTCGCCGGCAACGTGGTAACAACATACCAACGTCTGTTAAGACGTTGGCCCGACAGTGCGCCTGGGCCGAGCACCGGAAGGGAAACCCATGAGCAGCGACGCCTGCGACCTGCTGTGTCTCGATCTGCCCCACGCCGAGCAGGTCCGCGCGCAGCTGGCCGGCGAGGACGAGATTCGGGTGTTCGCCGAGCGGGCCAAGGCACTCGGGGACCCCTCTCGACTGCGCATCGCGGCCGCCCTGCGGGTCGGTGACGAGCTGTGCGTCTGCGATCTGGCCTGGATCACCGAGCTGTCGCAAAACCTGGTGTCCCATCACGTGCGCGCGCTGCGCAACGCCGGCCTGGCCACCTCCCGGCGCAACGGCAAGCTGGTCATGTACCGCCTGACCGACGAAGGCGCGCGTCTGCTGATCGCCGTGACCGGCTCGATCGCTGCCCGCAACGTGACCACCCCGGAGATGGAGGCGCTGGCATGACCGCCCTCGGCTCGCCCCAGAGCGTCAGCGACCGTCGGGCTGTGCTGGCGCGACGCATCCGCTTCCTGGTCGCCGCGACCATCACCTACAACGTCATCGAGGCCGTTGTCGCCATCACGGCCGGCACCCGGGCGTCGTCCTCGGCGCTCATCGGTTTCGGCCTGGACTCGGTCATCGAGGTGTCCTCCGCCCTGGCCGTGGCCTGGCAGTTCTCCGCCCGCGACCACGCCATCCGCGAGGCCCGAGAGCACCGGGCACTGCGCGTCATCGCGCTGTCCTTCTTCGCCCTGGCCGCCTTCGTCACCGTCGACGCCGTCCGCGCCCTCCTTGGTGGGGGCGAGGCCGAGCACTCCACTGTCGGGCTGGTCCTGGCTGCGGCGAGCCTGGTGATCATGCCCTTCCTGTCCTACGCCCAGCGCCGCGCTGGACGACAGCTGGGCTCGGCATCGGCGGTGGCGGACTCCAAACAGACGCTGCTGTGCACCTACCTCTCCGGCGTGCTGCTCGTCGGTCTTGCGCTCAACAGCCTCTTCGGGTGGTCGTGGGCTGACCCCATCGCTGCCCTGGTCATCGCCGCGGTCGCACTGCGGGAAGGCCGCGAGGCCTGGCGAGGCGAGGACTGCTGCTCACCGGCCGAGGCGCTCTTCGCCAAGCCCTCCGACACCAGCGGTGCCGGTGCCGGTACCAGCGCCGAGGACAGCTGCGGCTGCAAGCCCGGCTGCGACTGCTGCAACTGAGGACAGAGTTAATGTCTCGCCCCGCGCCGGCCGTGCGCGCCTCCTACGCCGAGGAGACGGCCGCTGCCCGCCAGACGAGCAACCCAGCCGAGCGCTGGCTGCTGACCTCCACGGTCGGGCGATTGACGATCCGGTGACGGGGCTGGACCAGGATGGGCGGATGGGTGGCCAGGGTCGGCGGAGTACTGCTGATTGCGCCGCCCTCCAGCATCACCAGAGGACTGACATTCCGGCTGAGCACGCCAGCGCTTCGCTGGGCACTGCTCCCGGTTGGCCACGCAGTTTCTCACTGTAGGCGATTGGGCCTTTCTCCCATCATCACAGGAGTGCTCAATGACCGAGATAGGCGACAAATACCTTTCCGTGACTGCCCTTCTTGGCCCGCCGACGGGTGATGAGACCCCCACACTCGACGGGATCGGGCGCTTCCAGCATTTTCAGCATGGGTCGATCTTCTGGACGCCGCAAACCGGAGCGCACGAGGTGCACGGCGCGATCCACGGCCTGTGGTCCTCGCTGGGCTGGGAACGCAGCGTTCTGGGCTACCCCACCACTGACGAGACCCCTACACCCGACGGGATCGGCCGGTTCAACCACTTCCAGGCAGGGCCGACCCTGGGATCGATCTACTGGACGCCGCAGACCGGAGCGCACGAGGTTCACGGTGAAATCCACGGCCTGTGGTCCTCGCTCGGCTGGGAACGCAGCGTCCTGGGCTATCCGACGAGCGACGAGAAAGACACCGAGCATGGGTCGGGGCGTGTCAGTGACTTCGAGAAGGGCTGCATCTACTGGGAGGCGGGCCGAGGAGCCTATGAGGTATTCCCTCGCCCCCAGTTTCCGCCGGTTGGTCCGGCGGAGAAGCCGAAGATCGGCGTCTGGGAGGAACCCACCTTCAATGCGGGCATCTCGGGCCTGCACACCGCCCTGCTGCACACCAACGGCGTGCTCTTCCTCAGCTACCTGGAGCCGGAAGACCCTGAGAACCCGGGCCCCATCCCCACCCCCTTCGGAGCCTCCGCTGTTCTGGACCTCACCTCCGGGACCGCCGCCACGCCCGCCTATCACGGAGCAAACGGCGAAACCGCGCTGCCCAACATCTTCTGCAGCGGACACGCGTTCCTCCCGGACGGTCGGCTGCTTGTGGCTGGCGGTGACAGGGAGGACCAGGCCAGGTTGCGCTCGGTCCACACCTTCTCCCCGGGCGGTCCCGGCGGAGGGTCGTGGGCCTACGTCGGAACCCTCGCCGCCGCCCGCTGGTACCCCTCCGTGGTGACCCTGCCCGACGGGCGGATGCTCATGGCAGGTGGTGAAAAGCGTCTGCCGGTCGGCAACCAGAACACCACCTACGAGATCTTCACGCCCGCGACCGGGACCGTCGGACCGGCGGTCAGTGCACCACCCATGACCCGTTTCGGTGCCTTCATTTCGTTTCCGTTCCTGTTCGTGTTACCAACCCGCAAGTTGCTGATGCACGGTGGCACCCGAACGGCCTTTCTGGACCTGACCAGCTTCACCTTCGACACCACGGAGCTGGAAGCCGCGAACCGCCCTGACCGCAACGCCCGCACCTACGGTCTGCAGGGCACCAGCGTGCTGCTGCCGCTGCGCCCGACCACCGCTCCGCCCTACCGTGCCCGGGTGATGCTGATCGGCGGGGGCGGGGACATTCCCATCAGAACGCCGGCGACAGCCAGCTGCGAGATCCTCGACTTCGCAGCGGCGCCACTGGCCTGGCGTCTCGCTCCACCGATGACGCACCCGCGGGTGATGCCCGACGCGGTTCTGCTGCCCGATGGCAACGTGCTGGTGATGAACGGCAGCAGCGCCGGATCGGCAGACAACGGCGCCAACCCGGTGTGGGAAGCCGAGCTCTACGACCCCGTGGCAAACTCGTGGACCACTGTGGCGCCGATGACCGTACCGCGGCTGTACCACGCCACCGCGCTGCTGCTGCCCGATGGAAGAGTCCTCACCGCCGGAACCGACTCCCTGTGGAACCCCGACCCCTTCCACGACGAGCAACTCAAGCTGGAGTTCTACAGCCCGCCGTATCTGTTCAAGGGCCCCCGACCGACGATCACGTCAGCGCCCACGCAGATGTCCTACGCGAGCACGGCGACCATCAGCACGCCGACCCCGTCCGCGATCAGCTCCGTCAGCCTTCTGCGCTGCGGGTCCTGCACACACTCATTCAACGCCGACCAGCGTCATGTCGAGTTGAAGATCACGGATCGCGCGAGCGACCACCTCACGGTTCAGACACCGCCCGACGGCTTCGTCGCGCCGCCCGGGTATTACATGCTCGGAGCTTGACCCGGTTTCCCGGACACCTGACCTGAGGCGAGAATCGCCTGGGAGAGGAGTCCTGGATGCCTGCAGCCAAGCCGCTGGAGTTCCGTCGCCGTGCCGTGGAGCTGGCCCGTCAGCGGGAGAAGCCGATCGCTGAGATCGCCCACGACCTGGGAATCGCGGAGTCCTGCTTGCGGCGGTGGATGAAGCTCGATGACGTCGACGCCGGCCGGGTCGAGGGCACGACCAGCGATGAGCGGGCCGAGCTGGCGCGTCTGCGCCGGGAGCTGCGGGTCGCGAAGATGGAGATCGAGATCCTCAAGCGGGCGTCCGCGTACTTCGCCCGCGAGGTGCTGCCGGACCCAAAATAGCGTTCCGGCTGGTTCGTGAGCTCGCCGCCGACGGGTTCCCCGTTGCGGTGACCTGCCGGGTCCTGCGGGTTTCCCGCTCAGGCTTCTACGAGTGGAACGGCCGCCCACCATCGGCTCGGGCAGTCGCCGACGCGTCGCTGACCAGCACAATCGCCCAGGTGCATGCCAGCTCTCGCGCCACCTACGGCGCGCCTCGGGTGCACGCGGAACTCCGCCTAGGTCTCGGGCTGGCGTGCGGGCGCAAACGGGTCGCCCGGCTGATGCGCACCTCCGGGCTGGTCGGGGTCTGCCACCGGCGCAAGCACCGCCGATCCGGGCCGCTACCGGCCCCCCACGAGGACCTGGTGCAGCGACGGTTCGCCGCTGACGCACCGGACCGGCTGTGGGCCACCGACATCACCGAGCACGCCACGGCCGAAGGGAAGGTCTACTGCGCCGCGGTGCTGGACGTGTTCAGCCGGACCATCGTCGGCTGGTCGATCGCTGACCACATGCGCTCCGAGCTCGTCGTCGACGCACTCGAAATGGCCCGCTGGCGCCGCCGGCCGGCACCCGGCGCCATCGTGCACAGCGACCGCGGATCGCAATACACGAGTTGGATCTTCGGGCACCGGCTGCGCACTGCCGGGCTGCTCGGCTCGATGGGACGGGTCGCCTCCAGCGTGGACAACACCATGATGGAGAGCTTCTGGTCGACCATGCAGCGCGAACTGTTGGACCGCCGCCAGTGGTCGACTCGAGCCGAACTCGGCTCGGCGATCTTCGAGTGGATCGAAGCCTTCTACAACCCCCGACGACGCCACTCCGCCCTCGGCTACCGCAGTCCCGCAGAGTTCGAAGCACTTCACACCGCCGCACTCACCGCGGCATGATCACCACACCCGATGTGTCCGGAGAACCGGGTGAAGCTCCCTCTTCCTGTTGACGGATGGGATCCCCTCCACAGCAACTTACGTACGCCTTTCCTTGTAGTGACTTCACAGCTGGCTGACGCCCTCGCATCAGTTGACCTACGTCCTGCGCTGACCTGGAACTCGGCTGCGGTCCCGTGTGCCGCGACATGGTGCGACGTGTCAAGTACAGCAACCGCTACAGCAACGCGGCCCAGACAACCGGTGACGCCGACGGACGACCGCGGACGCCGCGCCCTTATGACCTGTGTCAACGGCACATCGGCGAATACCCACGGACGAGTCGCTGGTCAGCACGTCGCGCAGCACTTGCGGATCACCCACAGTGGGCTTGCTCGTCGGACGTGAGCGGGTCGGCCACAGCTGGCCAATTGTCCGAGGAGGCGCATCCTGTCCTCTGGGTGACCCCAGGAGGGAGCTACGGCCTCAACAGGGCTCTGAGGGGTTGGCGCGTCTCACCACGCCGTCCGCCGCTCTCAGACGAAACCGGCGGCGCTCGCGGTCGGACAATCCACCCCAGACGCCGAAGCGCTCATCGTTGGCCAGGGCGGAACGTAGGCACTCAATCTTCACCAGGCATCTGCGGCAGATGTTCTTGGCGGCCCGGGTGGACTCGCCCTTCTCCGGGAAGAAGGCGTCGGGGTCGACCTCGGCGCAGAGGGCCCATTCACGCCAGTCGTCGAGCCGCCACATCATGATCCAGGCGACGGCCGCGAGCGCGAGGACTTCGGCGGTGATCCACATCGGTTTCCTGCCTGGATGCTGGTGAGGGACGGTCCCCGTGAGTTGCGGACACCGGGAGGCATGGTCGTTCTTCGCTCCAGTGGGACACGAGCATGCCCTCGACTTAACGCGGTTTACAACGTAGAACCGCCCGCGGAGCAATTACCTCGACGTCCGGCCGTGCGATCGAGCGACGCGACCTCCAACGAGCGGACTCTGCCCGGTGTTGGCGCTGACCAGCTGAACAGTAGGTGACGGTCCTTCGGGTGGTGGCTTGTCCGGCGGCTCCGAAGGACTGAAGCAGAGGTCACACGTTCCGTGGTATGCCGCCGTGCCGGACCTTTGGACGGCGATCAAGGGGATGTCCAGACGTCACGAGACGGCCGCGATCAAGAAGCCGACGCTGAGAATCGGGCCGAAGGCGATCGGCGTCTTCAGGCTCCCGCCCCTCCGCACGGTGATCGTTGCCTGCATCGAGACGACCAACGCCATCGCGATCACAGCGATGAGCAGGCCGCGGTGAGTCGCATGGCCCAGGCCCAGTCCACCGAGGACCGCTAGGCGTACGTCACCGAAGCCGACGTCGGCGAAACGCCAGCACAGCAGAGCGACACTGCCGGCCGCCGCGGCGGCGACCACGCTCATTAGCAAGCCGTCCCAGTCGCCGCGGAAGCTAAGTACGCAGGTCAGCAGCACTCCGGTCGTAATGATGGCCTGTCGGACGAGAGCTGTGGGGACCCGCTGGGAGACCGCGTCGCAGCAGCTCGCGGCGACCAGGGCAGCTCCCCAGAGCACGAGGGGAGCTGCCAGCCAAGCACTGCCCATGCGCAGGGCTGCAAGGGTTGTCGCCGCTCCCACCAAAGCGCCGACACCCGCCCCGACGATCTGAAGCACGGGCGTCCTCAAGTCCGACCTACCCAGGTGGCGGAGGCCTCCTGCAGTCCATGCCGGAACGGCCAGTCCACTGCACAACGCCCCGGTGAGAACCGCGGCCGACCACGTTGAACTCACCAGTCCTCGTGGGCGGTGCGCTCAATCGACCAGGCACGTCGCGTGCCTGGTCGCCGGAAGGTGAGCGGTCGCTCCGCACATCCAACTTGTGGAAAACCATGAAGTGGCACAGGAGTGCGATACACCAGACCCGATGACAGACAAGGCGCTGCGGTCCGTTGTCACCCGATCGGGTGACTCTCTGGCGGAACCGTGTTCGTTGCGTATCGAAACAGGCAGTCTCGCTACCCATCGGTTACCCGGAAGAGGCGGTCACACGTGACAGCGACGCGAGTAGGAGCGATGGCGCTGGCCGTCGTCCTCGCCTCCATCGTTGCTGCCTGCTCGGCCTCAATCGGTGACCCCTCGGCATCCTCGAGTCCCGCGTCGTCGAGCGCGCCGTCGACGAGTGCCGCGAGAAGCAGCACGGATCCGAGTGACGAGGCGGAAGCGCAGGCGGTCGCGCACGTGACGACGTACCTCTCGACGATCGACGACCTGTACCTGGACGCGTCACGGTCCCTCGACGACCTGTACGGGGTGGCGATCGCCTCAGAGGCGACGAGCGAGGCCACTGCCATCGGGACGTTCCGCGCTCAGGGGTACCGGCAGGTCGGCCGGTCGCAGCTGGTGACGACGTCGGTGAGCAGCATTGACCTCACCGACGATCCGGCGGCTTCCCCGTCGCCAATGCTGCCCACCGTCGTCGTGACCGCTTGTGTCGACGTGAGCCAGGTGCAGGCGACGGATGCGACCGGCGTGTCGGTCGTGCCGGCCGATCGCCCGGACTATCTCGTCGCGCAGTTGACGGTGGTCAACATCGATTACCCAGACGTCGGCTCCTGGCGCGTGAGCGCAGCACCCAACATGCAGGCGCGTTCGTGCAACGAGTAGCCGCCGGTCTTGCTGGCCTGGTGCTCTTGAGCTGCCTGCTCGCAGTCACGCTGTCGGACGCCATCGCAGCCCCTGCCTCCTGTCAGCAGTACGACTCGCACGGCCTCTGCGTGGTGCAGGTCGGGACCGGTGGAGCGACCGCAGCGCCGACCCAATCGACGGCAGACACCTCGAATCGCGGTGCCGTCTACACCCAATCTCTCTGCACGTTCACCGCCTCGGGTGCTGAGGTGCCCTGCCAGGACGGCGACGCGTGGTGGGCGCAGAGCATGCAGTGCTACGTGAAGGTGCTCGTTGACCAACCACCCATGGGCACAGCCGTCTGGGGTGGCCACACGGACGGCGCCATCTATCTCTGCACGTTCCTGTCGACAGGCACGAGCGTTCCTGGCACGAACGGATTCGCCTTCTGGTCGGCCACTGCTCCAGCCGGCCCTCCGGTCGTCGACCCCGTCGCGCTCGCCCAGCAGGCGCTACAGAGCCTGAGCGTTCCCGAGCCGACGCCTGGGCGGTACCCGGCTGGCTCCCTGGACAGCGGCCAGCCGTTCACGGTCGTCAACGCCTACACGTGGTTCTGGACCGACGCGGCCTCCTTCGGGGTGCTCACCGCACGTGCGGACGCCGGCGGGGTGTCGGCCGAGGTGACGGTCACTCCGACCGCTCTGAGCTTCACGCCAGGCGACGGGGGCGCAACGGTCTCCTGCCCGGGCCCGGGTGTGGCCTGGCAGCCGACCGACGGCGTCTGGGCGCCGTCTCCGGCGGGGTGCGACTACCGATACCTGCACTCATCGATCCACGAGCCCGGCCAGGAGGTCACAGCTGTGTACGGCATCGAGTGGTCCGTCGCGTGGCGGTCGTCGACGGGAGCCAGCGGCACCTTGCCTGCGCTGACGACGACGTCCAGTGCATCTTTCGCCGTCGCCGAGGTCCAGTCCGTGGTGACCGGGTGACGGCCTGGGTCGACGAGGCGGTCAACGGAGCAGGACGCAGCGCGGCGCCGGCTGTCGGTGGGGCTGGACCATCACCAGCTCCGCCCGTGAGAACTGCCGCGGCTAGACGACGCGTCAGTCGGCGCTCACTGGTCCTCAGCGTGCTGGTCGTCTTGCTGGGTGGCCTCTTGGCTCTTGCCGCCGGTCAGATGTTGACCGCTCACAACGAGGTTCTGGCTGTGGCCCGCGACGTGCAAGTGGGCTCGACGATCACAGCGGATGACCTGACCACCGCCAGTGTCTCTGCCGATCCCAGCCTGCTGCCCATCCCAGCCGAAGAGCTGTCCGAGGTCGTCGGGCTGGTCGCGCAGGTCCCGTTGTCCCGGGGTGAGCTGCTGACCCAGGCGCAGGTCAGCACGGGGAACGGGCTCGCAGCGGGGGAGCTGTTAGTCGCTCTTCCGCTGCGGGACGGTCAGTTCCCAGCCCGCGGTCTCACTCCCGGACAGCCGATCCTGATCGTGCCGACACCGGGCCCGACGGCCGCAACGACCGACGGCGGACCGGAGGCGGGCCCGGCGCGGTCGATCGAAGCCACCGTTGCCGAAGTGGGGCAGTCGAACCCGACCACCCAGGTGACCGTGGTTGACGTCCGACTCCCCGCAGATGACGGTCCGACGGTCGCCCGACTGGCCTCGACCGGAGCGCTGGCGGTCGTCCTGTTGCCGTCGGCTGGGTGACGCCGTGTTCACCGTGCTGACGTCCGGCAAGGCCGCGCCTGGCGTGACGACATCGACCTGGGCCCTGGCTCTCGCGTGGACCCGACCTCTCCTGGTCGCGGACTGCGACCCAGCCGGCGGGGACATGGCACCCGGGCTGCTCGCGGGCCGGGTCACCGTCGACCGCGGACTGCTGTCCTGGTCGACCGCCGCCCGCCGGGACCTGTCGGTGGATGCGGCTTCCACGCTGCTCAGCGACCACGCAGTGAGAGTTCCCGAGCAGGCTGACCTGTCGCTGATCCCTGGTTTCGCCAACGGCGTGCAGGGCGCTTCATTCGCGACTGAGGCGTGGGAACGACTTGCCCGGTCGCTGGCCGCGACTGCGGCGACGACCGAGCGCGACGTGCTGGTTGACACAGGCCGGTTGGGAAGCGACCGCGGCGGCTGGCCTGTGCTGCGAGCGGCCGACCGAGTCCTGCTGGTCGTGCGCCCGAGCGTCCGGTCGGTGCACGCGACGCAAGACGCTGCCCAACGGCTGCGTCAGCAGCTCGGGGACCTGTCCACCGTGTCGGCCCTGGTGGTGGGACGCGGGCC
This sequence comes from Modestobacter altitudinis, assembly GCF_005930475.1. Classification (GTDB taxonomy): domain Bacteria; phylum Actinomycetota; class Actinomycetes; order Mycobacteriales; family Geodermatophilaceae; genus Modestobacter; species Modestobacter altitudinis. Next base: position 54,427 of record NZ_SJEW01000010.1, on the reverse strand, counting down.
GTACTCAGCGAGCGAAGTGGCCGGCGCCTTGCAACTGCCTCTCGTCGGCGTGCTACCCGACGACCCGACCACCGCGTCCTTCCTTTCCGACGGAGGATCCGTGAGCGCGCGGACTCTGAGGCGGTCCTCACTGTTGCGAGCGACGGCGAGCCTCGCCGCACAACTGGCCGTCACAGCAGGGTCCGCGGGCGAGCGCGCGGCGGTCGCCGGGTGACGATCGAAGAGACGTGGACCGCGATGCCGTCCGCACCACCGCCCGTCTCGCGAGCTCGCGGACAGAAGGCGGTCGCCTCGGCACAGAGTGACCGCGAGGTGCTCACCGAGGTCGAGTACCGCGTGGTCGCCGAGCTGCGCGACCGGGTGTCGACCCGGCTGACCGCCGAAGACAGGAACTACGCAGCTGGTCCCCGCAGGGAGCTGACGAAGAGCCTGATCCGCGACGAGTACGACCAGTGGCTGCTGCACGAGGCACACCGCGGGCGGACGGCGCCGGCTGTGAGCACGGAGGACGGGATCTTCGCCGCAGTCCTGGCAGAACTCGACGGACTGGGCCGGCTCGCGCCCCTGCTGGCTCGCAGCGACGTGGAGGACATCCACTTCGAGGGGTGCGACCCGACCATGCTGCGCAGGGTCGATGGACAACTCGTAGCTGGGCCACCCATCGCGTCCAGCGATGAGGAACTGGCACAGCTGCTGCGGTCCATCGCCTCGCGCTCGGACGGCGGGCAGACCAGCCGGGAGTTCTCCTCCGCAAGCCCGATCCTCAACGTCCGGCTGCAAGGCGTCACCGAACTGGGCGCGCGCCTGCAAGCGGCCATGGACGTCCTGCCCCGACCGGCGGGCGTCATCCGTGTGCACCGTTTCAGCGACCCGAGCCTCGACGACCTCCAGCGACTGGGCATGGTCGACTCCCCGGTGCGGGCCTTCCTGCAGGCGGCGATCGAAGCGGGCGTGTCGCCCCTCGTGACCGGGGCGCCTGGTGTCGGGAAGACGACACTGCTGCGGGCGCTCGGCAATGCGATCCCCTGGAACAACGTCGTCGTCACGGTGGAGGACGAGCGCGAGCTCGGCCTGCACCTGCCACGGTGGGACGCCGACCGCCGAGAACTGGTCCGACGGCACGCCGTGTGCCGGCCGTTCGAATCGCGCCTGCCCAACGCCGAAGGTCGCGGCGGGTTCGACATGGGCGATGCGTTGCACCTGGCGCTGCGAGCCTCACCGACGTGGGTGCTGGTCGGTGAGGTCCGCGGTGCCTACGTCACCTCGCTGCTGGAGGCCGCGACGAGCGGCATCGCCTCGGTCATGTGCACCATCCACTCGCCGTCGGCGGACGGCGTGTTCGACAAGGTCCTCATCAACGCGCTGAAGGCACATCCGACACCGTCGACCGAGCTGGTCCTGAGGTCGCTGGCTGCCCTCGGCCTGGTCGTGCACGTGCACCGCGACCGCGCGTACTCCCGCTTCGTCTCCGGCATCTACGAGCTCGGTGCCGTCGGCGACTCCGGTCGACCGGACCTCGTGCCCGTCTTCGCCCCTCGGCCCGGGGACGGGCGCGCGAGGGCTCGGGGCGCCGGGATGCTCAGCGACGCACTGGCCGAGCGGTTGACCGCGGCCGGGTTCGACGTCAATTGGCTGCATCCCGACGCTTCCGACTGGCCGACTGCACCTCGTGACCACGGGCTTGCCTCGTGACGGCCGGGACGCTCCTGCTGACTCTCTCCGGGGTCGTCACCACGGCGGGACTGGTTGGGATTGCTGTCGCCGTCCGCGGTGGCAACGTCCTGCCGTCGACGCGGTCTGCGACGCGGCGATCAGGTGGCTGGCGGCTCACCAAGCTGCACCTCGGTGCGTGCGCTGCTGGCGTGCTGGTCCTGCTGGTCAGCGGCTGGCCTGTCGCGGCGCTGGCTGCCGTCGGCGCCACGATCTTCTTGCCGAAGGTGTTCGGTGGGACCAAGGCGTCCAGACAAGCGATCGCCACCTCCGACGCACTGTCGGACTGGACCCGACGGCTCGCCGATCTGATCAGCTCTGGGGCTGCTGGCTCGACGCGTGAAGCGCTGCGCCGCTCGCTCAACTCGGCGCCCACGGCGATCCGCCCAGCCGTCACCGACCTCGTGACCCGCATGGTGCCCCAGGGGGTGGAGCCGGCGTTGCGTCAGTTCGCACGGGACGTCGACGACCCGGCCGCCGACAAGATCGCCATGGTGCTCATCCTCCGCGAGCGCAATGGCGGTCCAGGACTGGCCGAGGTGCTCACCGCGTTGGCCGCGGACCTGGACGAACGCTCCCGCATGCTCCGTGAGGTCGAGGCGGAACGAGCCAAACCGCGGTCGAACATGCGGACCATCGTGGTCACCACCCTGATCCTGGTCGTCGGGATGGTGCTCTTCGCCCAGACCTTCCTGTCGGGCTACTCGACGGCCGTCGGGCAGGTGGCACTGCTGGCTGACTTCGCGCTCTTCGGGACGGCCCTGCGGTGGATGCGCCGCCTGTCCGACCCCCCGACGTCACCGCGCGTGCTCGTGGACCCGGCGCAGGCAAGTGGTGCACGGTGACCGGGCTGCAGCTGGCCACCCTCGGCGGGATGCTCATGGCGCTCGGGCTGGTCCTCGGCGTCCGGGCTGTCCGACCCGCGCCCCCAGCGCTGGCTGCCGCGCTCGAGCAGCTCTCGGGAGTTCCGAGAGAGCGGCCAGCGATCGTGACAACCGACACCACAGTGCGTGGACCAGCTCAGGGGTGGGACCGACTGCCGACCACGGTGGCGCGCTTCTTCGAAAAACACGTCGGCGTCCCAGCTGCAGACCTGGCCATCATCGGTCGAACTCCGTCAGACCTGGCCGCGCGCAAGTTGACTCTGGCCCTGTGCGGGCTCTTCGCCCCCGCATCCATCGGGCTGGTCCTGGCGGTGGTCGGCGTCCCGTTCCCGTTCGTCATACCGACCGTTGTGGGCGTGGCGCTCGCAGCCGTCGGATGGCTGCTCCCCTCGGCCGAGGCGCGAGAGACGGCCAGGGGCGCGCGGGTCGAGTTCCGCAGCAATCTCGAGTCCTTCCTGACCTTGGTCGCCGGCGAGCGGCGTGCTCGAGGATCGGTGGAGCAGGCGCTCGAGGAGGCGGCGGAAGTCTCGGGTAGCGCACCGTTCATCCGCATCCACCGTGCCATCCGGCGCGCCGCGCTGTCCGGCCGAAAGCCGTGGGCCGACCTCCGGGCCCTCGGTGACGAACTGGACGTCGCCGAGCTGCGCAACCTGGCCGACATCGCGGCGGTCGCTGCCGACGGAGCGTCCGTCTACAACACCCTGCTGGCCAGCGCCCGCACATTGCGGCATGCCGAGTTGTCCGACGCCCGTCGGCAGGCCAACGAGGTGAGCGAGCGCATGTCTCGCCCGCTGGCCCTCCTGGTCACCGGACTGACCCTGTTCGTGCTCGTTCCCTTCCTGCTCCGCATGTTCGCTGTCACCTCATGAACCCACCGTTGATCGAGAGGTCCTTCATGTCCACGTCGTCCCTGTTCGACCGCGGCGCACGAGTCGTCGCGACGATGTCCGCTGCGCTGTTCGCGACGGCGATCTTCCTGCTGGGCTGGCTGCGGGCCGAGCACGTCACCGACGATCGAGGTTCGGACTCTTCCGAAAAGGCCTTCATGGTCATCCTGGCCATCGCGCTCGGCGGCGCGGTCTCCGCGGCGGCGGTGGCCTTCGTGGCCAGCAAGACGGCACTGTTCAAGTAGAGCGTCGGCGCCCGGGTGCAGGTCTTCCACATGTCCCACCGGTCGGTTGCTCCGGGCGTCACCCGAGTGATGCGGCCAGGAACCGCCCTGTCCGGCGGCGGTCAAGGCGAGCGTGGCTCGTCGAGCGTGGAGTGGGCGGTCCTGTTCCCCGTGATTGTGATGCTGCTCTTCGCCGGGCCGCAGTTGGCGTTGTGGTACTTCGCCCGGGAAGCGGCCGACGCCGCGGCCCAGGCGGGCGCACGCGCTGCCAGCGTGCTGGCGGCGGCCGACGGAGTGGGGCAGCAAGCGGCAGAGGACTACTTGGCTCAGCTGGGCACCGGGGCCATCACCAGCTACTCGGTCGACGAGGCGAGGACGGCTACCAGCGTCTCGGTGCGGGTGACGGCGGACGTGCCCAACGTGATCCCGCTTCCCGGATTCGATCCGTCCGTGGACGTCACCGTCGTGCGCGGGCAGGAACGCTTCACCACGGCGGACTCGCCATGAGACGCGGGCTGCCGCGGCGATCGGCGCTCATGCGGTGGTGGCGGGACGACCGCGGCTCCGACTCCGTGGAACTGGCGATCCTGCTTCCGGTCGCGGTCCTCGTCATCGCGATGCTGGTGATCGGCGCCCGCATCGCGCTGGTGGGCAGCAGCATCAGCGGCGTCGCAGGGATCGCGGCTCGGGATGCGTCGCTCGCCCGGTCCAGTGCTGCCGCGCAGCAGGTGGCGACCGCGTCCGCGACCGATGCGCTGGCGAGTCGGCACATGCACTGCGCCGACATCCAGGTCGCCGTGGACGTCTCGGGGTTCCTCAGTGCGCCGGGCACCGCTGCGGCGGTCACCGTGAACGTGACGTGCACCGTCGACCTGTCGGATGTCGGCGTGCCTGGGCTGCCGGGCTCGCGGACGCTCCGCGACAGCGCCACGAGTCCGCTCGACCCGGCACGGGACGTGTCGTGAAGGGCATCGCGAGTACTCACGCTGTCCGCCATGACGAGCGCGGATCCGTGGCCGTGCTGTTCTGCTTCATCGTGCTCATCGCCGGTCTGCTGGTCACGGCGCTGGTGGACGCAGGTACCGCCATCCAAGCGGGCAACCGCGCCGACACCTACTCGGCCGAAGCGGCCCGCGCGGCCAGCATCGCGGTTGGTCCAGTGCCCGCCGGTGGAGTCGAGGACGTGCGTCTGGCGACCGCCGCGGCCGGGTCCTACCTGGTCGAGGCCGGGGCGACGGGGCAGGTCAGCGTCCTCGGGCCAGGCGTCGTCCAGGTGAGCGTCACCGTCAGCGCCTCTACCCCGCTGTTGGGGTTCGTGGTCCGACAGACGAGAACGCACACCGCCCAGCTGCAGGTCGGGGTCACTCATGGGGAAGGGGTCTCGTGATGCAGGCAGCGCGGCTGCTCAAAGCCGTGGCGGCGTTCATGGTGCTCGCCGCGGTCATCGTCGGCGTGCCGGTGCTGCTGGGTCTGCTGCACCTGGTGCCGCACGGCTTGCCGGCGTTCGACGACGTCGTCGTTCTTCTGAGGAGCCGAGACGACGGGCAGTTGATCCAGGTCGTCCTAGCGGCGGGAGCTTGGGTGTGCTGGTTGCTCTTCACCGCTTCGACTGCGGCGGAGGTCTACTCGCTCGCACGGGCACGACCCGCGCTCGCTCTTCCGGGCCTGAGGCTCTTCCAGCAGCCGGCGGCTGCATTGCTGGCAGCAGTGGCGGTCGGGTTGACGGTCGCCCCAGTGGTTTCGGGAAACTCCGGGCCCGCGTCCACGCGGCCGCCGCTGCCAGTGGCGGTCTCGTCCGGGCTCCCGCTGACGCAGTCAGGAACGGAGGTGACGGCAGCGGGCCTCCAGACAGCGTCCGCGTCCTCCACTCCGGACGAGCCACTTCCAGCGCCGATCGTCTACGAAGTTGGTCGGCGAGACACCCTGTGGGCGCTTGCCCAGCGCTACCTCGGTGACCCGCTCCGTTATCCGGAGATCCTGAAGCTCAATCCGACTGCCGTGGGCCCGGACAACGAGATCGTCGTTGGCACCGCTTTGGTTCTACCGCCCGATGCAACCGGGTTGCCTACTTCCCGAGCAACCGGTTCTCCTGAACCGGCTGCGGTGGAGATGGTCACCGTCCAACCGGGGGACACCCTGTGGAGCATCGCCGAGGACGTCAGCGGCGACGGAGAGAACTGGCGGGAGGTCTGGCAGGCGAACAGGGGACGAGGCGAGCCGGACGGGGCGGTCTTCACCGACCCCGCGCTCATCCGGCCGGGCTGGGAGCTGAGCATCCCGGCGACGGAGGGACCTGCGCTGCCTCCTATACAGGCAACTGACCCTTTGCCTGACCATCAACCAGACGGCCCTCCGGCAGGCCCGGCACTCCCGCCACCAGACGTCGAGCCTGCAACGACCTCGCCGGCTCCCGCCCCGGCATCCACGTCAGCCGGGGAAGTCAGCACCGGGCCGTCATCCACTGACGCGCGAAGCTCGACAGAGCAAGCATCGGACTCCGCGCTGGGTCTCTACGTCGGCGGTGGCACCCTGCTGGCAGGGGTGTCCTTGGCAGCTTTGACGCGCTACCGACGACGACAGTTCCGACACCGGCGCCCTGGTCGCTTGATCGCCAGCACCCCGCCTGAGCTGGTGCGGGTAGAGCGGGCACTGCAGTCGGCCGGCAGCGCCGACGTCACGTGGCTGGACCAGGCCCTGCGCAGCCTGGTGCACGCCCTGGCCAACGCGGAGGGCGCTCGGCTGCCCGATGTGGTCGCGGTCTGCATGACCGACGACGTCCTGACCCTCGTTCTGACCAGCTCGGTGTCGCCAGTCCCGGCACCGTGGACGGTCGATGAGGCAGGCACCCGGTGGTCAGTGCGGCGAGGTGACCCGCTGCCGTACGACGAGCTCGATCGATCCCGCTTCTTCGCCCCGTACCCAGCGCTCGCCTCGGTCGGCTCCACAGCGGAGGGGGAACACTGGCTTCTCGACCTCGAACGGATCGGGGCGATGTCCGTCGCCGGCGACGCCGAGCGTGGCCTCGACCTGGTCCGTTTCCTGGCTGCTGAGCTCGCGCACAACACCTGGTCCGAGATGCTGCACGTGACGATGGTCGGGTTCGGCGGGGAGCTGGCCGAGCTGAATCCAGATCGGTTGACCTACACGGAAGACGTCGGCGCGGCCGTCGCGGCAGCGAGCGGAAGGCTCGAATCAGTGACGCAGGCACTGCGGTTCGCCGACACCGATGTGCTTGAGGGACGTCTGCATGATGTCGATGCGGACTCCTGGTCACCGCACGTCCTGCTCGTCACGCCGGATGTTGCCGCGGACGGCGACGAGCTCAAGCAGCTGCTCACCGCGCTCAAGAAGGAGTCGTTTCGACGCGCACTGGCGGTGGTCATCGTCAGCGGGCTCGACTCAGGCGCCGACCTCGGCAACGACGTCCTATGGCAGCTGTCGATCGACGACAGGGGGTTGCTCCACGTCCCAGCGCTCAAGCTCGAACTTCGTCCACACCAACTCCCGGTTGAGGAAGCGGCAGAGTTGGCTCAAGTACTGGCGCTGGCCGCCGTCACCGTCGATGTCCCGATCCCGCTTGCCCATGGGACAGCGAGCTGGGATGGCTCCTCCGATGCCTGCGGAGGCCTGCGAACCGATCGACTCGGCCAGTCGACCGGTCCACTGGCCTACCACGACGCGTTGGACGACGAGCCGATGCATCGGCTGGGCGACGACCGCACAAGGTCCCTTGATTCAGTTCTGCCTCTACCCGACCAGTCATATCTCGACCACGCCGCGACCACCGAGCTCGACCTAAAGGCAGTTGCGCCCGGCACGAACGAGGCTGTCCGACGCCAGGTCGAAGACGCCGATGCCGACCTCGACCGTGACCTCGCGGACTGGGCGGACCCATCCTCGCCGAGGCCCAAGCTGACCTTGCTCGGTCCGGTCGAGGTTCGAGCGCAGGGCTCACTGCCGGCGCGCAATCCGCGGCGGCAATTCCACACCGAGATCGTTGCCTACCTGGCGACTCGACCAGGCGGAGTGACCAGCGAGCGCTACTCCACCGCGATCTGGCCGGACGAACCAGACGTGGTCGGGAAGACGAAGGTGCGCCAAGCCATCTCTGTCGTGAGGGCGTGGCTGGGCACCGATCCGGTGACAGGCGCTGACTACCTGCCCTCCGGGCTGAGTGCCGCGGCGGCCGGGCGCTACAGGATCAACGGGATCCTCATCGACGCAGAGTTGTTCCGTCGGCTCCGCGTCCGCGGCCACGCTCGGGGAGTCGACGGTGTCGCTGACCTGAGCGCGGCACTCGAACTGGTCAGCGGCCGTCCGTTCGACGTGCCTCCGCCTCGTCGCGGAGCGGCCGGCGGCTACACGTGGTTGGTGGACGGAGGATCCCGGCTCGACCACGAGTACGCCGCCATGATCGTCGACGTCGCGCACACCGTCGCCACGCACTATCTGGGCGCCGGTCAGCCAGAGCTGGCCGCGGCCGCCGCCCAGGTGGCACTACGGGCCGGCAGCTTCGAGGACGTCCCGCTCCTTGATCTAGTCGCAGCCAGTGATGCGCAGGGCAACAAGGCTGAGGCCGACGCCTACGTCAGCCGGATCTTGGCCAACCACGACGCCGACGTCGAGGAGGATCTACCGCCCAGAACGGCGGAGATTCTTTTCCGACGACAGTGGCCGAGCGGAAGCGGTTGATCATCAGCGGCCAGCGTTAGACGCCGAGCGTGCCGCCGCCGCAGCTCCAACAATTGGAGCTGGAACATCGCCGCCCAGTTCGACAGCCCACGCGGCAACGTGAGGTGACGGACCCACAGGTCGACATGATGGCGCTCGGCTGCAAGAGGGTGCACCGCGAGCTTCGCGCACCAGGTCGACCACGCCTCGAGGTCGCGGCGGTAGGCGGTGGGGGAGTTCTTGGGTAGCCGACCAGTCACGCGGCCGCGAGGCGCAGGAACGGGTCATCGGTAGCGGACCCGGGCAGCCGATCCAGTGGTGCGGCCCTGACCGTCGGCACGGGCGCCGCGGTCGACGCAGAGAGGGCCACCAAGCTCACCGCAGCGATGCTAGCCGCGGGGTGACAACCCCACCCGCTCGCGGCAGTAACGACCGGCATTGCCTTCAGCCGGGATGGCTCAGGCGCTGGCAGGCTTCCACTCAGAACGTCGCAGTAAACGCAGGCCGTTGAGGGCGACCAGGATCGTGGATCCCTCGTGACCCGCGACGCCGAGGGGAAGGGGCAGGTGCCCAACGAGGTCCCAGATGACCAGGGTGGTGATGACGACGGCGGCGATGACCAGGTTCTGGACGATGAGGCGGCGGGCGCGGTGGGACAGGCGGATGACCGCGCTCAGGGTTCCAAGGTCGTCGCGGACGATGACGGCATCAGCGCTGGTGAGCGCGAGGTCTGAACCAACGCCACCCATGGCCACGCCCACGTCGGCCGCGGCCAGCGCGGGTGCGTCGTTGATCCCGTCGCCGACGAGGAGAACGCGACGGCCATCGCGTTGGAGCTCGTGGACCGCACTCACCTTGTCCTCTGGCAGCAGACCGGCGCGCACATCGGTGAGGCCGACGTCGGCAGCCAGGGCAGCCGCGGCGCGAGGGTTGTCCCCGGTCAGTAGCACCGGCTCGTGATTCGTGCTGGCCCAAAGGGCCGCGATCGCGGGCGCGGCCTCGCTGCGGATCCGATCGGCCAAGGCCAGGACCCCGACCGGGCGGCCGTTGAGGCTGACGACGACCGCGGTGCGGCCAAGGCTCTGCTCGCCGTCGACCATGGCCACGATCGCCACATGCTCAGAGGCCACCGCCGCGGTGGGGGAGCTGATCTCCACCTTCCAGCCGGCCACGGTCGCGCTGACCCCACGGCCGACGTCGGCGCGGAAGTCCTGCACTGGCAGCAGTTGGGTGCCTCGGGCTCGGGCTGCGGCGACGATGGCCCGGCCGATCGGATGCTCGCTGGGCGCCTCGGCGGCAGCCGCCAACGCGAGCAGGTCGTCCTCTCCGCAGGGGCCTTCGGGCAGCGCCCGGACGGCGACAACCGTGGGTTTTCCGTGGGTGAGGGTGCCGGTCTTGTCGAGGGCCACGATGGTGGCGGTGCCCAGGCGCTCCATGACGACTGCGGACTTGACGAGGACCCCGTGGCGACTGGCATTCGCGATTGCCGACAGCAGGGGCGGCATCGTGGCGAGCACGACGGCACAGGGTGAGGCGACGATCATGAAAGTCATTGCCCGCAGCAGCGCGCTCTGCAGGCTTTCCCCGACGAGTAACGGGATGACGAAGACCGCGACGGTGGCTACGACGACACCGACGGAGTAGCGCTGCTCGACCTTCTCGATAAACAGCTGGGTGCGGGCCTTAGTAGCCGACGCCTCTTCAACCATGGTCACGATCCGAGCCACCACGCTGTCGCGAGCGGCCCGGACGACCTCAAGGGTCAGAACCCCCGTGCCGTTGGCGGTGCCGGCGAAGACCTCGTCACCTGATGCCTTGTCCACGGGCAGGGGCTCTCCGGTGATCGACGCTTGATCCACCTCCGATGCGCCCTCCACCACATGTCCGTCGGCAGGAATGCGCTCCCCGGGGCGCACCAAGACCCGGTCACCAATCTGCAGGTCCGCGGCGGCCACCTGGCGCTCGGTGCCGTCGTCCAGCAGCGTGGCCTGCTCCGGAGCGAGGTCGCTCAGGCCTCGGACGGCATCGGCGGTGCGACGGGTGGCGAATGCCTCTAGTGCCCCGGACGTGGCGAAGATGACGATGAGCAGCGCGCCGTCGAGGACCTGGCCGATGGCTGCCGCGCCGATCGCGGCCACGATCATCAGCAGGTCCACGTCGAGGGCCTTGTCCCGCAACACCTGCAGCCCCGCCCAGGCCGGCTCCCAGCCGCCAACGGCATAGCACGCAAGGTAGAGCGTCCAGTAGAGCGGCGCCGGTGCGCCACCTATCTGCGCCAGTCCACCGAGGACAAACAGGGCCAGAGCACCCGCTGCCCACCGGACCTCCGGCAGGGACCAGAGCACTGACCGGCGCTTGGGTGCACGCATCGGCGTCGCACTGGGCAGAGAAGTCGTCGCCGTCGTCACTGGAGCCACAGTACCTTCGCAGATGCGAAGGTGCGCTATCAGAGCGGTTGGTCAGTAGGGTGGAGCCGTGCACGGTGGAATCGATGGCTTCGACATGCCCGCGGTGGACGACGTCCGACGGGCCGCCGACGCGCTGCGGATGCTGGCTGATCCCACGCGACTGAACATCCTGTGGGCCCTCATGCAGGGGGAGACCTCGGTTGCCTGCTTGGCCGACCTGGCGAGCACGTCGCCCACTGCGGTCAGTCAACACCTTTCGAAGCTCCGCTTGGCCGGCCTGGTGACCAACCGGCGCGAGGGAAACTTCATCTACTACGCCTTGGCAGACCACCACATCGGCGAGCTGGTTCGCCAAGCTCTGTCGCACGCCGACCACCGGGTCGGTCGAACGGCACCGAGTGACAGCGGGGATTCGGCTCACAGCACGGCGCCGGCCAACGCCGCCAATCAGAGCTGACGTAACACCCCCGCGGGCGCACGAGCGCCAGTGATCCCACCGGGCTGCCAGAACCCTTAGAACGCCGCCGACGCGGCGCCCGCGGCAAAAGAAACATCGGTTGACTGCCGCCAGTGATGGGTGGCAAGTCGGTCGATGCCCAGGCGTTCAGTCATGGCCACGAGCAGGGGTCGGTGCCTCCGAGGCCTGAGCCGGCGTGCTGCCCGCTCGGCGTCTCCGGCGGCGGCAATAGCGTGAACGTCATGTGGACCCCGGAGCCCGACGGGCAGTTGAAGGACGAGCTGACAGCAGCGCTTGCCCAACCGGGTGCCTCGTGGGTGTCGCCTCCGCGACCGGTCGCGCTGACCACGGAGGACAAGGCAACGGGCTGGCTCTGGGGGCGGCTGCAGACAACCGAGGGCGCATGGCTTGGGCTGGCCACGATCTTTCGCGGGCGCTTCTTCGACGGCGCCGAGCTGGCCTGGCATTTGGCTGGCGACCTGCGAACGCTGGATTGAGCGGCCGTCTGGCACATCAGTGTTTTCCACAGCTGTGGATGGGCGGTGCCCGGTGGTCCTCAGTGCTTGAGGCAGCGATCCAGATGCCCATGCAGGGCGGAGGGCACCGGCAGAGCGACCAGGCCATGGACGCGGGAGGAGAGCCAACCCAGCCGGCTTGGCGGCGCGGAAATGTGAGGTCGAGCGAAGCGACCGCTTCTCGGGCGGGGCCCTTGATCAGTCTGTCGATGACTTGGGCATCAGTCGTCGAGGTCGTCGGGTCCCAGATCATGCCGAACCCGTACGAACCGCAGCGGGTGTCTGAAAGCGCCGGCTTGCAGGCCGGTGTCCGCGGACACCTCGATGATCACGGTGGGGTCGACGCGGGTGAGGGGGACCCGGTCTCGGCCGCCGCCGAAGCGTCCGGAACCGATCATGGTCGGCCATGGATGCTCTGCGCCCGCCTCACTCAGCAGCGGCGCCAGCTGAGCGGCTTGCACCGAGCTGAGCACCGTGGACCGGCCGACCATCACCAGTTCTCCTGCCTGCACCCGCCCGGCCACGACTTGCCGCGGCGCTTTTAGGGTGCCGATGACCCCACCGACGATGACCTCGGTGGTCTCCCGCGACTTCACCTTGACCCAGTTCCGTCGCCCGCCGGCGTACCGGCCGGCGGCACCCTTGACCACTAGGCCCTCGACGCCGGCGGGCCGGTAGGCGATGAACCAGCCGCGGGCCTCCTCCCGGTCGGAGGTGACCGGGGACAGCTGCAGTGGCGGCATCCAGGGAGTGACGTGCTCGAGCTGCTTGCGCCGCTCGGTCAGAGGCAGTGCGCGCAGGTCTTCACCTCCGGCGGCCAACAGGTCGAAGGCGACATAGGAGGCGGGGTGGGCGGCCACCAACGCAGCGACCTTGCTCGGGGAGGTGACCATGCGTTGCTGCAACAGGTCGAAGTCCAGGCGGGACCCGTTCCAGATGACTACTTCTCCGTCGACCACGGCACCGGCTGGCAGGTGCTCGCGCGCGGCCGCGGCGATGTCGGGGAACCGGGCGCTGAGGTCCTTGCCCTGCTTGGACCACAGCCGCACCGCCTGCTTGGAACGGACGATGACCAGTCGGTAGCCGTCCCACTTGGGCTCGTACAGGCAGCCGCCGGGGAGCGCACCCGGATGGGGGATGTCTCGCTCGGCTCGCGCGAGGGCGACGACGACTGGGCCCCGCAGCTGAGAGGGGACCGCCGCCATGCCGCGGACCATCTCCCGCCCGGGCCGACATCGAGAAGCAGATCCGGGCCCCCATGCCTCTGACGAGTGACCGTTGGAAGACGCGGCCGGCTGGTGGGCGACGCCCCCTCGGAGGCGACGTGTGGAGCGTGAGGTGTCACCCCACGGGACCGGTACTTGGGGTGACGGGCACTGGAACGTCTCTGCGAGAAGGGCTGACAGCTTCCTGAACGTCTCCCCGGAGCGTCAACGGCATCGCACTAATGCCGGAGGACGCACACATGTTCAACGACCCCACCATCGTCGGTAGTTGGCCGGCGCTCGCCGCTCGCCTGGACAGCGGCGGGATCCTGACCCGCTGGGCCGCTGCGGAGCCAGCACTCGCGGGGCTCTCCCACGCTTCCGACTTCCTGGAGGCTTGTTCCGAGCGGACCAGCCACGAGCGCAGTGACGCTGTCCTCGCCGCGCTCGTCCGGCTGGCCGCGGCCGACGGTGGACGAGACGACGACGCGCTCCAGCTGCTGCTGCACCTGCTGAGCAGGCTGGTGTGGACGATGGTCCGCCAGCTGGGCGACCTGAGTCCGGACATCGTCGCCGTGGTCGTCGGTGAACTCACCTGTCAGATCCGGCGCTACCCGTGGCAACGCCGGACGCGCGCCGTGGCCGCGAACTTACGAGCCGAGACACGACGCGCAGTGCTCGCCGAGCTGCGCCCGCGGAGCCGGTCGCATCCGGAGTGCGGCGAGGTCCTGACTGCCGACGGCGACATCAATCGCCTGGCCGCGACCGGCGGGCTAGGCGAAGCAGAGGACGTCGACCTCGTCGACCTCCTGCAGTGGGCCGTGCGGTCAGGCGTGGATGCCACCGATCTGGCGTTGCTCACCCGCACGGAGTGCGCTCGCGACAGCGGCCAGCGCGGTGGTGACTCCATCGTCGCGACCGAGCACGGCATCTCGACGCGCACGCTGTACCGGCGTCGGAACCGCACGTTGGTGGCGCTGCGGAGTGTCGCCCTGGAGTACCTGGCGGCGGTGGCGTGAGCACGCAGACATCCACGCCCGCAGAGGCCTCAGGACGCGGGGTCAAGGGGAGTCCTCGCTCGTTGTCCGTCGCCGAGGTCCAGCAAGCCCTTCGTGACCTGCGGGCGCGCGAGACCCGATCCGTCCCGCCAGAGACGAAGCCACCTCGCAGCCCAGACCACGATCCGCGGCCGGCTCCACGGCACCGGGCCGCACCGGCCAAGAGCAGGGCGGAGCGCAGGCGGCGCACGCGCACGAGTGACTGGGGTGACGCCACGGCGGAGCCGCTGAAGCGCCGGGGTGACATCAGGGGTGACAGCGGCGACCGGACGGCCGAATGGATCACTGTCGCGGCTGCTCATGCCGGGGCGGGGGCCTCCACGGTGGCTCTGGCGATCAGCGATGCTGCGGCCGAGACGGGCCACATGACCCACCTGATCGAGGCTGTGCATCCGTTCAGCTCAGGGCTGGTGGCTGCCGCCTCGACGGAGTTGGGCTGCGACGCGGCTGAGGTCTGGCGCCGAGGCCGGCGGGGGCAGGTCACGATCGACCGCCGGGCGACCGACGCAGCAGTCGACGACTGGCCACTCCCGCCCATGGGCGAACGCCTTGGGGTGACGGTCGTCGACCTGGGTCTCGCTGACGGTGATCCGGCGGAGGGCTACACGTGCACCGTCGTGGTGTGTCGGCCCACCGTGCCCGGGACGCGACTCACCGAGCACCTGCTCGATTCACTGACGCAGCAACCGCTGGCGATCGCCGCAATCGGCCCCGCCAAGTGGCCGGGTGAGGTGACCGCCGGCCTCGGCCCGCGACTGCGCGCGCTGCGCAGCGCCGGGCGGGTGATCCCGATGCCGATGGACCGGCGCCTGGCAATCACCGGGCTCACCGCCAGCCCCCTTCCCAAGGCGGTTCGCGCATCCGGCCATTCCCTGCTCCAACTCGCTGCCGGTCCGACGGCGCCAGGCGCGCCGGCGGCACTCGCAGGCCCACTCTCGACTCGAGGAAGCGCTTCTTGATGGTCACCCAACTCACCGACACGCTGGCGGCCGCCGTCTGCCCTGTCGCTCCGCCGGGGGTCCAGGTCTACGCCAACCAGATCCTGTCCTGGGTCAAGTGGGGCGTGCTCGCCATCCTGGGCGTCTGCTTCTTCGCAAGCGTCGGGATGCTCATCTGGGGCCGGGTCACCCACCATCCTCGTGGTGCCCGCCTCGGCATGGACGGCATCCTGATCTGCCTGGTGGGGGCGATCCTCTACGTCGTCGGTTACGTCATCGTCCTGTCGATCGTCGGGACTGGCTGCTGATGGGCGGCCGTCGAGCAATCCGAACGGCTGCCGAGGCACGGTGGTCACCACGGCGGCTCCTGGTGCTCCTCGCCGCGGTGGCTGGGGCGGTCCTCCTGCTGCTTGCTGGTCTGGTCATCGCCGTCGTCCACGCGTTGCACCCCTCCGACGGCCCAGCGGAGGGCGGACCGACGACCGGTTCGGCGGCGGCCACGGCCGTGCCCGACCCGACCGGCACGCAATCCGTCCGAGAAGCCCAGGACAAGCTGGCCGCCCGGCCGATGCCGGCGGTGCCCCTGTCGGCGTCCCGGCCAGGGCCCGTCTCGGAGCGCGACCCCGGTCCGCCCATCGTGCTCCCGCCGGCCACCGAGGTCGGTCCCGCCGGTGTGCCCACCGGCTTCCCGCACACGCCGGAAGGGGCCATGGCCCAGCTGGCTGCCATCGACCAGACCGCGATGCAGTCCGGGTCGATGGACGGCGCCCGTGCCGTGATCAGCGAATGGGCCGTCCCCGGTGGACCGACGACCACCAGCTGGTCCGGGGTCCAGGCGATGCGCACGGTGCTCAGCGCCACCGAGTTGTCCGGCGAGGGCTCGTCGGAGCTGGCCATCGTCTTCACCCCTCTCATGGGTCAGGTCAAGGGAGTCGTCGGACCCGACTTCGTCATCCCCTGCGTCGACTTCGAGCTCGACCTGACGCTCAACCAGACCGCTCGGGGAGGGATCGCGGACTGCCAGCGCATGGTCTGGCGATCTGACCGCTGGCTCATCGGACCGGGCGCGGAACCCGCGGTTCCGCCGTCCGTGTGGCCTGGCACCGACCTGGCCATCGAGGTCGGTTACCGGGACCTCCGCCATGGGTGACGACGTCGTGGCCGTCGACCTCAACCCGATGAACTGGCTCGGGGACGCCGCCTCGGCAGCAGCCGCCGACGTCTGGAAGGCGGCGATGATCAGCATCTGGTCGGCGGGTCTCTGGCTCCTCACCCTGTCGTTCAAGGTCATCGACGCGTTCACCACCCCGGACGTCTCGGCCGAAGGCCCGATGGGGAGGGTGCTGCCCACCACGCTGTGGTTCGGGGCCTCGGTCGCGGTGACCATGATGTTCGTCCAGCTGACAGTGGCCCTCCTCCGTCGCGACGGACGGTCACTGGGCCGGGTGCTGGCGGGCGTGGGTCAGTTCGGTCTCGTCTGGGTCGGCTACCTGGGAATGGCCGGCGGCTTGGTCGCGGCTGCCGCGGGGCTGTCTCGCGGCGTCCTGCGCTCGATGCTCGACGTGGACAGCCTGACGCAGTTCGACCCGAGCAGCAGCTGGCCCCGCGAGGTGGTCGACACGACGGCGGCCACCGTCCTCGGCTTCTCATCGCTGCTCTTGGTCGTGCCCGCAGCCTTCCTCTACCTGGTGATCATGTTGGTGCGTGAGGCGGCGCTGATCATCCTCATCGCCACCGCGCCGATCGCCGCCGCCGGGCTGGTCAGCGACAGCACCAAGTCGTGGTTCTGGAAGAGCCTGCGCTGGTTCTTCTCCTGCCTGCTCATCGCCCCCATGGCGGCCCTTGTGCTCGGCATCGGCGTGCAGCTGTCGGCAGGGGTCGTCGCAGGCAACGGGGACTCCACCGCCCAGGCGGCGGGCACGGCCGTCATCGGCGCGGTCATGGTGGCCATCGGTGCGGTGTGTCCGCTGGTGGTCTTCCGGCTGCTGGCCTTCGTCGACCCGGGAACCGCGTCGGGATCTGCGCTGCGTCAGTCATGGGGAGACGCCGGCGGTCTGTCCGGGGTTGTGTCCGGTGGCAGGCAGCACGTGGGCAGCGCCGCCGCCTCGCAGAGCGGTGGTGATGGCCGGTCACAGGGCGAAGCGGCCGCCGAGGCGCAATCCGTGAGCCGGCTGAGCTCGATGCTCGGGACGGTCGGCTCGGCAGCGGGTGCTGGCACCGGGGCAGCGGCCTCGTTGGCTCACCGGGCCGTCGACATCGCTTCCGATGTGCTCGGCTCGAGCGGTGTCGGGCATCCCGGCTACCGGACACCACCGGCCCACGAGCCGAGCCGTCACCGTTCGAACGGTGGCGCGGGTGCCAGCCGCAGCCGAACGTCCAGCGCTGATGGAGCGGGTCCTGACGGTCCGGCGTCCGATGGGGGAGGCCTAGGTCATGTGCCGCTGCCTGAGCCACCGATGCCGCCGGCCCCGAGCAGTGGGCTGAGCGGTTGGGCCCGTGACAGCGAAGCGATGGGTGGAGCGGGCAAAGCAGCAGCGGCGGGGGCGGCGCTGTGAGCGGGCAGGCCGGACCGATCCGCTACGGGTCGTGGTCGAAGGACAAGCCCGGTTGGTTCGGCGGCCTCAGTGCGAAGGCGTGGACCGCCGTCGGGCTCGGTGGGCTGCCCGTGCTGCTGGCCGTGGGAGCGCACCAGTGGCTGCTCGCACTCGGACTGATCCCTGTGTGGGCCGTGCTGATCGTCCTGGTCGCCGTGCCCGTGCGCGGTCGCTCGGCGCTCCGTTGGACGCTCGACTGGGCGTACCGCACCGGCGGAACCGCCATAGGATGGACCGACTGGCAATCCCACGCCGCCGCCGGAACCGCAGCCAATCTCCACGACGCCGACCTGCCGGGAGTGCTGTCCGGGATCCAGACCCACGACGGGCCGCCGTTCGGCCCGTTGCTGGTCCGTCCGGTGATCGTCTCCGACGCTCGAGAGCGCACCTGGGCCGTAGTCGCACGGCTCACGCACCCCGGCATCGGGTTGACCGAAGCCCCAGCCCGGGCGCGGATGGGCACCGGGCTCGCGGAGTTGCTCGAGGGCGCGGCCACCACAGAGCTGGTCTCGGTCGTCGCCCTGCAGATTCGGACGCTGCCTGACGACGGTGCCGAGCGGCTCTCCTGGCAGCGGGCCCATCTCCGGCAGGACTCCCCGGCGCTGGCGCGGATGGCCACGGCCGAGCTCGCGGCCATGATGAGCCAGGCCGGCGTCCGCCACGAGGCATTCCTGACGGTGGTCGTGCCCGAACGACGGATCGTGCGGCAGGCCAAGGAGGCCGGCGGCGGTGTGGACGGCCGCGCCCGCGTCCTCCAGGGCGTGATGAGCGAGGTTGAGGCCCGCCTGGTCGGACCGGTCGGCTGCACGAGCGTCACCTGGCTCGACTCGTCGTCCCTGGCCGCGGCCATCCGCACTGGGTTCGCCCCCGACGACCGAGCCGCCCTCACGACCGCTGAGCTCGACCGCGGCATCGATCCGAAGGTCGGCGCACTGCCGATGGCCGCTGCCGGACCCACGACGGCACTGCCGCCGGCGCGCCGCCACTACGCACACGACGCCTGGCACTCGGCGACGTGCACGGTCCTGCTGCCCGACAAGGGTGCGGTCATGGGTGCCTTGGCACCGGTGCTCGCACCCACGGCGGCGGGGGAGCGACGGTGCGCCACGGTGTTCTTCGAGCCGATCAGCTCTGCCAAGGCCGACCGGATGGTCGGCAACGAGTCGATGAGTTCCGAGCTGGCCACCGAGATGCGACGCCGCGGCGGTTTCAAGGAGCGCGCAGCACACCGTCGTGACTCGGCACGCGTCGAAGGACGGGACACCCGGCTGTCCGAGGGGAGCGCGCTCGTCCGCGTCGGCCTGGCCGTGTCGGTCACCGTGCCCGACACGTGGTCGATCACCGACTACGGCCGCCGCTTGGAGGCCAGCGTCACCGCGAGCGGATTCAAGCCGCTCCGCTTGGACCTCGCGCAGGACTCGGCGTTCGCCGCCGCGTGCATCCCCTTGGGGATCGGGTTGCCTCGACGTCGCGGTGTCCAGTGATCGGCCGGCGCGCCGGTCACCGGCGGCGGATCGCTCAAGGAAGGGGAGTAGCCCAGCTGGTCTCCGACTTCGGGCACCAGCTGCCGATGCCGCCCAGCGCATCGGTCCGCCCGGCAGACGCCGTGCCCTTCACCTCGCTGGTCGGACGACGGGGCCGGACGGGTCGAGCGGCGGGCTGGACGGCGGTGCCCGCACCGCTTGCCGTCTACCGGATGACGTCCGAGCAGGTCGGCGGAATATGGCCGCTGATCGCCGGTGCTGGGTTGCCGCCCGCCGGTGCGCTGCTGGGCGTCGACCATCTCTCCGGCGGTGCCTTCTCAGCGGACCCGATCGGCTGGACGCTCAATGGCGTCGCCGGCGTCACCAACCCGAACATGATCTTCTTTGGCGCGCCGGGGAGGGGGAAGTCCGGCACGGTCAAGATGTTCGCGCTGCGTCAGATGGCCTACGGCTATCGGACGCTGGTGCTCGGGGACGTCAAGGACGAGTACGAGCCGCTGTGCCGGGCTTTGCAGGTCGAGCCGCACGCGGTCGGCCATGGCCTGCCCGCGCGGATCAACCCGCTGGACTTCGGTCCTCTCGGCAACGACTGGACCAGGCTGCCCGGCGCCGAGGCACGACGCCGTGCGGCGATGGTGTTCGCGCGGTGGTTGCTGCTCATCCGGGGTCTGGTCGGGTCGCAGCACGTGCCGTTCGGACCGACCGCGGAGACCGCTGTCGGCCAGGTCATCCGTGACCTGACCGGCTACTCCGACGGTGCCGACCGCATGCGTGAGATCACCATCCCGCAGGTGTGGCAGGCGCTCCGCGCACCCACCGACGACCTCGTCGACGCCTGCCGCTACGCCACCAGGCAGCACTTCCTCGACGAGACCCGGCCGCTGCGTGACGCCCTCGGCGCGCTGGTCACCGGGCACCTGGCCGGCCTGTTCGACGCCCCCACCACCGTCTCGGTGGACTGGCGCGCACCGATCCAGTCCCTGTCCCTGTCCCGGCTGGACCCGCTCGGCGACGAAGCCGTCGGCGTGGCGCTGACGTGCCTCAACTCCTGGGGCCGGGCGATGACCCAGCTGGCGGAGCCCGGGGACATGCGGATCGTCGTCCGCGACGAGTGCTGGAAGCAGATGCGACTGGGCACGGAGGCGGTCAAGTCGCTGGACGCTGACCTGCGCCTGTCCCGCAACGACGGCTGCATCCAGGTAGTCGTGGCACACAAGCCGTCGGACATGCTCACCATCGGCGACGCTGGCAGCCAGGCGGTGGCCATCGCCAAGGACCTGCTCCATCTCTGCGCCACCAAGGTGCTGCTCGGTCAGGACGAGCAGATTGGGGACGAGCTCTCCGACCTGCTCGGCCTCAACCCGATGGCCGAGCGCATCGTCACCGACTGGGCCGCCGCAGCCAGGGGGCGAGCCCTGTGGCTGGTCGGCAGCCACGTCGCGAAGGTGCAGACCGTCCGCACCTCGATCGACGTCGCCCTCACCGACACCAACGACGCCCTGACAGGCGGCCCGGCGTGACCGGCGCGGCGCAGCGCGTGCCCCGGGCGTGGCCATGGCTGGCCGCGTTCCTCGTGATCCCGGTGCTTGCCTCGCTCATCCTGCTGCTGGTCCCGCTGGCGGTCTTCGCCGGACCAGCGGCGCGTACGCCAGCCGCATCATCGGTCTGCTCGACCGGCGGGACCGGAGTCACCGTCGCCGGCATCGCGCTGGACGCCGTCCAGATGGGCCACGCGCAGACCATCGCCGACGTCGCAGCCGCGCACGACCTACCGCCGTATGCCACGACGGTGGCGCTGGCCACCGCCTGGCAGGAGTCGCGGCTGCGGATGCTGGCCAACGACGGCAGCAGCCCCGACCTGACCACCGAGCAGGCCGGGGTGACCGCCACCAGCCTGACCTACCCCCACGACGGACTCGGCTCCGACCACGACAGCGTCAACACCTTCCAGCAGCGCTGGATCGCGAATTGGGGCACCGTCGGCCAGCTGATGGATCCCGTCTATGCCGCCGAGGCCTTCTACTCCCGGCTCCTCGACGTGCCCAACTGGCAGACCATCCCGCTGACCCGAGCCGCGCAGGCCGTGCAGGTGTCTGCCTCCGCGGACGCCTACACCCGCTGGGAGCCGCTCGCTCGGCAGCTCACCGCGATGCTGTGGCCCGCAGCTGCGGCTGCGGCTGCTGACCCGGCCGGTGCGCTGGACGGTGTCTGCCCCGGCCTGCCGGTGCCGGACGGAGCCTGGGCCCGGCCCACCGCTGGCATCCTCACTTCCGGCTTCGGGACTCGCTGGGGCAGCCAGCACGCCGGAGCCGACCTTGCCGGGCCCCGCAACACTCCCGTGTACGCCGCCGCGGCCGGCACCGTGCTCACCGCCGCGTGCACCAGCGCCTACTGCGACCGCGACGGCAACCTCGACCTGGCCGGCTACGGCAACCTCGTCGAACTCGACCACGGCGCCGGGGTGACCACCCGGTACGCCCATCTCTCGGGCTACACCGTCACTCCGGGCCAGCGGGTCAATGCAGGTGCGCTGCTCGGCTTCCAGGGCTCCACCGGCAACAGCACCGGCGTCCACCTCCACTTCGAGGTCCGTCTCGACGGCGCACCCGTGGACCCCGTGCCTTGGCTGGCCGACCACGGGGTCGACCTGCACGCCGCCACCACCGCCGGCTGACCAGGTCCCGGTCCAGCCGGCCGAGGCCACCGCGGGCAGGACCAGATCGTCGCCGTCCGACACGTTGCATGAACAGAGAGGCGAACCAGGAACATGCACAGCCACCACCACCCCGGGGCCTGCGCGTGACTACGCCGTCCCAGCGTCGCCGTGATCCTCAGCCGCTCAGCCGGGGATGGGAACTGGCAGTCGCCGTAACCGGTGCGGCGGTGATCCTCGTCGTCCTAGCAGCACTGGCTGGCCTCGGGCTCGCCTCGGCGCTGTGGGGCGGTGGCTGGGTGTGGCCGCACGGCACCGAGACGATCACCCGGGTCCTCGACGGGCTCTTGCATGGTCAGCCCGGGCGCGGCCTGCCTCCAGAGCAACTCCGAAGGGTCGCCCGACCCGTGCCGACGTACGCCTGCATCGCACTGGCCGAGGCGACCCTTCTCGCGGCTGCGGTCGCCGTCGGCATCTGCATCGCCCGGTTCCGACCCCGCGGCAACGGCATGGCCAGCCGCAACGAGGCAGAGCAAGCCCTCGGAATCCGCCAGCTTCGCGCTGCCAGATCGGTCATCCGCCCGGACCGCTATCGCCCGGAGGCCGCCCACGGTCGACGTCGCGCCGGTCGATGAGCGCCCGTCAACAGGGCGGTCCCCAGGTGTTGACGACATCCACAGATGCGCTCACCGGCCCGGTGCACAGCTCCCGTCTTAAGCAACGTCGACCGCTCTCCGACGCAAATCCGTTTGTTCCGCCACCAGAAGGAGCCCTGCAATGACACTGCCCACCGACAGCGGCCACAGCAGCGAACTCGCCACCGCCCGCACAGAAGCAGCGGCTCTGTTCGCCGCTGCTGCCCGAAACGAGCAGGCAGGGACGACGGCGCAGCTGCACTGCCTCGCCGCCCTCACCGCTCTGCGTGTGCCCAGCGGCCCAGTGCCCGCGACCGCCGACGCCAGCGACCCTGAACAGCTCGTCACGCAGGCTCTGCGCATCCTCGGCCGGCTGGACGCCGACAACTTCGCGCACCCCGACGTGCTGGCCGCGGCGCGGCACGGCCGGCGGGCGCTGCGGGAAGCGCTCTGATGGCCACCTCACTCGGGCAGCTGCTCGACACCCTCGCCGACACAGCGCGGACAACCGACTCCAGTCCAGGGTCCCGCGCCGACGCAGGCACCGCGATCGGGCAGCTGGGCCGCGCGTTGGCCCAACTGCGCCGCGACGGCGTCTCGCCAGCTGCTGGCGACCGCCGTGAGCAGCAGGTCGCCGCACTGGCCGCCGCCTGCACCCAGCTGGCCGTTCGTGCTCCGGCAACTGAGTCAACACTGACCAGGCTCGCGGCCGCCGCCGCCGACACCCTCGCCGTCCTCCATGACGAGACCACTGTTGCCACCCGCTGGGCTGCCGCCACCGTCGTGGCCGAGACCATCACGCCGCTGGCCGAGGTGATCGCCCCTGGCCTGCCCGCCGGTCCAGCGGCACAGTGGCTCGCCGAGATCGAGCGCCAGTCCGTGCTGGTCCAGCAGACAGCAGCGCTGCAGCCCCCGTCACGGGCTCATGTCGCGATCCTCGACCGGCCCATTCCCGGGCCCTCGGTTCCGGCGAGTGCGGACCCTGCGCGGGTGGTGCCGGATGCGGTCGCGGTCCTGCTCCACGCCACCGCCAGAACGACGGAGCCGCCGTCGGTCGCCGAGGTGCTGGCGTACACGCTCGGCGCCCAGACGCTCAGCGACGCCGCACAACGGCTCGGACCCATCACCGAGTCGCCGGCCAGGCAGGCGACAGCAGCGGAGGCGTGGAGAGCCGTGCGTGCGGCGTTGCGGCCCTACGACGACGGCAGCCGCCACCAGCACCAGCACGTACCGCCGGCCGTGAACGCGGCCATCCGTGTGCACGCATCGCTCAGCCGCCCTGGGCTGGAATCAGCGCTGCGGGCGGAGCCGCTGCGGGCGGTCGTCGCAGCGGCGGCCCAGCATCTGCCGACCCTGGCGACCCAGCTGCTCTACCGCTCCGTCCGATCCTGGGCAGACACCGGAGCACTCGTGGCCTACGCGCGCGACCTCCCGCCGCGGGACGAGCGGGTAGCCGCCTACTTGAGGGGCTACCGGCCCGGCGGGCTGGTCCGCGCCGACGCCGTCGACCTGCAGCCGGTCGCCGGTGCCCTGCACAACGCCCGGCTGCTGTCACTCGCCGTGGCGACTCAGGCTGCCAAAGGTGGCGTGCGCACGACGGGCGGCTTCCCGCGCCGGGCGTGGGCCGCGAACCAGGCGTTGCTCGATCAGCCGCAGACAGCGAGTGCGCTGAGCGCCGCCACGCAGGAAACGCAGCGGCAGCTCCAGGCGGCCCGCGGACGGACGCCCGGCCCGGGCCGGGCACGCTGATGGAGAAGGGGAGAGCAACGCGCATGTCCCGGTTCGAGCCCACCGATGTCGGCTGGCGGCTGGGCCGTTCCTCCCGACCGCGCGGTGTCGAGCTGTGGTGCCGGTACGACCGCACCACCGGTGTCTACGGCGAGCAGGGGTCCGGCAAGACACTGGACCTGCTGGCCCCGGCGTTGCTGGCTCACCTTGGCGCCGGGCTGGCGACGCTGACCAAGGTCGACGACCTCCTGCTGACTGCCGGACGCCGTCAGCAGCCTGGTCACCTCGGCGGCCCGCCACGCCCGATTGCCGTGCTGGACCCGTTCGGTGCCGCCCCCGGGATCCCGGAACTGGTGTGGGATCCGATCGCTGGCTGCGTCGATCCGCAGATCGCTGAACGACGGGCGAAGGCGTTCTCGGCCGGCACGGTCTCTGGTGCGGTCACCGGCGGCCGGCAGGACAACGCAGCGCGGTTCTACGCCGCCGAGACCGCCAAGGTGCTGCAGGGCTTCCTGCACGCAGCAGCGCTCACCGGCCGCACCCTGGACCACGTCCTGGAATGGGTCGCCAACCCGGTCGCCGCCGAGCAACCGGCCGAGATCCTGCAGCAGCACCCGCACGCCGCACGCTTCTGGGACGGTTTGTTGGCCGGTGCCCTGCACGGCAGCCCGGACACCGTCGGCAACACCGTCACCACTGTTCAGCAGGCCATGGCCCTGTTCTTCCAGCCGGACATCCGCGCCCGTTGCGTGCCGTCGCCTGGACGGCCGGCGACCGACCTGGTCGACCTGATCACCCGGCAGGGAACGGTGTACCTCCTCGGCCGCGACGACCCCTACGCCTCCGCAGCGCCGCTGATGACCGCCGTCGCCGAGCACGTCCTCGACACCGCACTGCAGGTCGCCACCACCTCACCGCACGGGCGGATGACCCCCTGCTTCCTGGCCTGCCTCGACGAACTGCCCTCCACCACCCCGCTGCCCACACTGCGGGTACGGATGGCCAACGAACGCGCGCTCGGCTTGTCGTTCATCTACGCCGCGCAGACCTGGAAGCAGATGGTCGTCTCTTATGGCGAGGACGAGGCCCGCTCATTGTTCGGGCTCACCAACACCCTTGTCGTCTTCGGCGGCGGCAAGGACGTCCACTTCTACCGGGAGCTGTCCGACCTCCTGGACGACGTGCGGATCAGCCGGCAGACCGTCACCGACGGCCCCGGCGGAATCGGGACGTCCCGCTCCGGCGAGGACGTTCGGGTGCTGCGCCCCGGCGACATCCGTCGCGTGCCCGAGCGGCACGCCCTCGTGGTCGCGGGCACCGCGCCGCCCATCATCGCCAGGCTGCAGCGCTGCCTCGACGGCAAGGACGGGCAGCGGTTGAAGGCCGAGCTGGACGCCGCCCGCGCGCACGTCACCCGGGCTCGCACCGCGGTGGTCGACGTATCCGAGCGCACCGCCGCGGCGCTGGCCTACGCCCGCGATCACCGACTCACCCCGGGCCGTGACGACCACGCTTCCGGTTCGCCGTTCGCGCAGTTGCCCGATGAGTACTCCTGGTGAACGTCCTGCCGTTTCCGCCGCCGCCGCTCCCCGTCCTCGGGGCGCTCGAACTCCTTGCGGACGTTCGGCGACGGGACTCCGCGCGGCCGGCCCGAGCCGATCTCGTCTCGGACCTGGAGCGCCCGTGGGAACCGGCCGGATGCAGTGGCGAGCTCAGCGCGGCGGTGTGGACCTGGTGTCACGGCGTCGCCGCCTGGGTGAATCACGAGTTCGCCTGGCGACCCGCGCAAATGATCCCGGCCTGCTGGCCCCACCATCCCCACATCGCCCGGGAGCTGCCCGTCCTGGCGGTGCTGCGCTGGCAGGCGGAGAACTCAGCCGGTCCTGAGTTGATCGAAGAGTGGAACCGCTACGCCTTCCCGATGTTCTGCGACCGCATGGTCGAACGCCTCGGGGAGAGCACCTGCCGCACCGGTCGACACCAGACCTGGCCCGCCGAAAGCCGCTATTCGGCCTTCCTCGGGTCTCGTCCTAGCTGACGACCGCTGACACCGCCGCTTTGCCGGCGGGCATGCGGCAGAGAGCCGGATGACGCGCCTCGGGCGCGACTCAGGCGCAGCAGTCGGCCGAGGCCTGCGCGGTGACGCCAAGGACGCCGCGGCTGGGACCGCGCGTCAAGGCGACCATCGCCCTGAGGGCGGCCTTGGGGACAGCCGCCACGGCTTCACGACAGTGTGAGGCAGATGCCTCACGACACACTGGTGCAGGTAAGCCCGCAGAGGTGTATGGCGCGGGGTCCTCGGGTGCCCCCTTGATTGCTGCGGGACTGCCCATCCGTTCTCTGCGTCAGCCTGCGGGTCGAATGCTGTCCGCGTCATCCTGTGGATCACCACGGTCCAACGGCACTTCAGGCAAGGCGGCCCACCGCGAAGGACGCAACGAAGCGGCGGCTTGATGTTGGTGATGGTCGCGAGCCAGCGGCGCGAGCAGGCTAGTAGGGGCCAAACCCGGCACCGCTCGGGTCGGGCGCCTCGTAACGCTGCGTGTTTGTACCCGTGCTTGACGTGGTACCAAGCCGCT
Source organism: Modestobacter altitudinis (assembly GCF_005930475.1). Taxonomy (GTDB): domain Bacteria; phylum Actinomycetota; class Actinomycetes; order Mycobacteriales; family Geodermatophilaceae; genus Modestobacter; species Modestobacter altitudinis. The sequence goes on along the minus strand of NZ_SJEW01000010.1, from coordinate 27,797 downwards.
GCCTGTACCGAGGAGGAGTTCATGTCCGACCCACGCGCTTTTGTCAGTTTTGACTTTGATCATAACGAGCTCTCAAAGATTCTTTTCGTCGGCCAGGCGAAGAGTGACTCGCCGACGCCCTTCACTATCCATGACTGGTCGAGCAAGACGGCCCTACCCCAAGCGGAGTGGGAGCGGTTGATTAAGATGAAGATGGCAAGCACTAACATGTGCATCGTCCTGGTCGGACCCTCCATGGCCACGGCAACCGGAGTGGTCAAGGAAATCGAGATGGCGAAGGACCTCGACGTTCCCGTCTTCGGTGTCTATGTCGACGGGGCCAGCAGCAGCAGCGCGCTGCCGGGAGGCCTACAGCGTAATCGCACCATCGCGTGGAGGTGGAACCTTATCGCCGCCGCCGTCGATCAGATGATGGGGGAGGGCAAGAACGCGTGAAGCGCGCGCTGCTTGTTGGAATTGATCACTACCCGACCGTCGGATCGCTGACCGGTTGCGTCGCCGACGCCACCGCGTTGAGCCATCCTCTCGCTCGGCACGCCGACGGGTCGCCCAACTGGCGCACTGAACTGATTACCGGTAAAGCGGGTTCGGCGACCATCACGCGGCACAGGCTGCGCGGCGCCCTAGCGGCCCTCTTCGCCAATGCCCGTGACGCCGACCTGCTGTTCTTCTTCGCGGGGCACGGAGCGCAGACCTTGTGGGGTGCAGACCTCGTCACTCAGGACGCCGCGCAAAACAGCCTTGGCGTCTCGATGAACGACTTGGTCACACTGGCCAATGACTCGCCTGCTCGCAGCGTCACCATCCTCTTGGACTGCTGCTTCAGCGGTGACACGGGGAACACTCCGGGACTTCAGGCAGCAGGAGTGGCCGAGAACTTCCGCCTCAACAAGGCCGTCGTGCGCGAGAATGTCACCATCATGGCTGCCAGTCGCGGAACCGAACCCTCTCAAGAGGCTGGGGGGCATGGCGCGTTCACCCGGGTACTGCTAGACGGCCTGGAGGGCGGCGCGACTGACCACCGCGGTAACGTGACTGCGCTCAGCTTGTATGGCTACGTCAGCCCGGCATTTGACGCCTGGGAGCAGCGCCCTGTCTTGAAGACCTATCTTACTGAACCTGTGCTATTGCGAATTGGACCACCATGGCTGGACAGTGAGCTGCTGCGCAGACTTCCCGATCACTTCCCGTCAGAGGATCACCGCCTGCAGCTGAGCCCCGCCCATGAAGGTGAAGGTCGACCGCTACAGCGGGGCAACCCCGGTAGTGTCGAGCAGCAGGAGTTTGACTACGTCGGACGACTGCGCAACGCCAACTTGGTCACCACAGACGAGCGGCGAGATCACTACTGGGTGGCCATGGAAAGCGGTCACGTCTACCTGACGCCGCTTGGGCGGTATTTTTGGCGACTGGCCGATAAAGGTCTGCTGTGACGCGAATTGGGTGTACCGGTCACCAAGGCCTGACATCGCCCACCCGACGCAACGTCGCGGTCGCCATCGCTGACATCCTCGCTGTCGAGGGAGAAGATGACTTGACCGGCCTCACAAGCCTCGCGGAGGGCGCCGACCAAATCTTCGGCTTCGCAGTCCTTGCAGCCGGCGGCCTTCTGCACGCCATCATCCCTAGCGAGAGCTACGAGCAAAGCTTCGACTCCAGCTCGTCGCGGGACGCCTATACCGCCCTGCGAGCCCTTGCGGGCGCTACCACAATCCTGCCCTTCTCAACACCCGACGAAGACGCCTACTTGGCCGCCGGTCACGAGGTTGTCGACCGCTGCGAGATCCTCGTTGCGGTTTGGGACGGAAAGCCAGCGGCCGGAAAAGGCGGGACTGGGGACGTCGTCGCCTACGCTCGCGCACGGGAACGAGACATTCGAGTCGTCTGGCCAGAAGGGGCCAGTCGGCGCTAAATCGCCCGCCACATGCAGGTGAGATGCCAATCGTGGCCGCATTCGGAGTGGCGCGGGTGGCGTTCCTCGGCGGGGCAGTCGGCCATAGACGGGTGGTCGCCTACAGCAGATACGTGGCGAGAAATAATGTGCCATCATCTTCTAGTGTCATGTACCCTTCACATTCCTGACATCGCCCCCTAACGATGGAATGCTCTCGATCTCGGGTATAAAAGAAGATCTGTTTGATAGGGCATTGGCAAGACGGGCATCCAAGCGCAATCGAGTCGGCCGACAATGATTTCAAGACCGTAGCCGGATCGACGTCGCTAATGCGAAAGGGCGGGATCCGCATCAGATCCTCGACGTTGACGAACTGTATGACCTTCAGTTCGCCATCAGGCGGGAGGCGTCGGGGAAGTGGGGATTTCCCCACGAGGGCATTGGTTGTAGGCTGGAAGTGACTCTTGATGCGTCTCTCTTTGGAGAGGACCAGCAGAACCTGGTCGCGAAGCTCCAGTAAACTTTTGGATCGCCGCGGATACGTCTTTACGTCGCGTGAGCGATGCAGGACCATGCCATGCCTCCCGCACAACTTGCCGAGTTGCCGGTTGCGTGCGGACAGTCTGGGAGTAAGCGCACGAACGTGCGTGGCGTCAACCCTCTTAAACCAGCCCCCGCCATGGGGAAGCGCGTGCGCCATGATCCTGAGCAAGTAGCCAGCATGAGAGCGATGAATCCAGAGGATTGTGCGCGGTAATAAGTTTAGCCGTTCCAGGTAGGCGATCTCATGGAGCACGCTGGGTCCTGTAATGAGATCCATAAGTGGAGCGGAGAAGAAGTCGCCGAAGCCTTCCTTACGCATGTGTGGGACCCTCAATATTGGCCATGTCTTGCGTTTAGGCGCGAGATGAAGGATGACACAGTCCGCCTTTCCCAGAGCCTCTACCACGTGCCTACGCCATGAGTTGTCATCTGCGGTGATAAACTCAATGTGCTGCTCGAACGACTCTTTGGTTTGCCTAGTTCGAAACCACGCGTCGCGCAACGCTTGGCCCTCGGCCTCTGATCCGACAAGGGTGAGTTTAACGTCGGCCAGAAGTGCTGAAAGGTTGAGCGCTAGAGTCCAACTCGGCGTGTCATCTTTGAATGACCGTAAGAGTACAACTGACCGTTGCACACGCGCGTTACGAGAGCGAGCCTTGCGAGCCTTGCGAGTTCGCGCAGCTTGATTTCGCATCACTGTGTTTTCCTCGGCTGAGTTTCGAAGCGCAAGCGCATGTCCCCGATGAGGCGCGCCTGTAAACGAGTATGCGACCCCCGTAGACGAGCCGATTCCAGAAGGATGACCCCTGAGTCGCGGTCATGCAACCGCCCCGAGCCCGATGCGCGCGTGCCGGATTGTGGTCAGTCTAGAAACTGCCAGTCCGTCGTCGCGAGTTGCCAAACGAGACGAAGGACTGCCCTACTTCAGTTGACTCGTCGGGTGGGGTGTTTAGGCCGCGGTGACGGCGGGTGCTACCTCCGCCTTGAGGGGCAGGGCTCGACCCACAGGCCATCGTGTCCAGCGTCTCGCTCAGGGTCGCAGTCTCTGCCCTGCGCGGGAACCAGCTCCGGCGGCAGCCCGCCGAGCTTGTTGAACGCTGTTGGCAAGCGTCCCCTGTCCTGCGTCCGCCAAAACCATTGCCCTCACGGAGGCGTTCACCGTCGAATCTATGTTGACGTTCCCTGAGAGCGGTTGGTCAGAGGGCAACACCTTGCGACGCGGGCGGGCAACCTCATTGGGGCGCCGGGCGGCGTCCAGGACCTCGTCGAGCGCAATTTCTGGTGCGATGCCGGTGCGCACCACAACCGACACCAGGTGCGTTGGCCAACTGGTCGGCGGAAGCGCCGCGATGATCGGGGCGGCGCGACGTGCGGCGAGTACCCGGCCTTCGACGGTGTGCAGCCGCTCCGCGTAGACGGCTATGCGGCTGTCGATGAGCGCGCTGGCGAGACTTCGGGAGTTGGCGAGGGCCTGCCGTAGGACCTCGGGGCCGGCCGTCTCCAGCAGCTCGGCGGGGTCCTTTCCGGTCGGGACGGCGACGTGACGCGGGTCGTCGCCTCGGGCGGTGAGCTGCCCGAAGATGCACTGGGCGGCGAGCTGCCCGGCGCGGTCGGCGTCCGTGGCGACGATGACGCCGGGGCGTTCCGCACCGATGAAGGCTCGGAGTCGGTCGGCCTGTGCGTCGGTGAACGCCACGCCCATGGGCGCGATGCCGACGTAGTCGCCATCGCTGGCGAGGGTGACCGCCAACGCGTCGAGGGGGCCTTCGACGATGACCGGCGTCGCGCCGGTGGCCAGCGCAGCTGCTCCCTCGGTGAGCCCGTACAGCTCCTGGCCCTTGGTGAAGAGGTCGGTCTCCGCAGTGTTGAGGTACTTCGGAGCAGCGTGGTCCCTGCCATCGTCGAGGGCCGGGTTCCGGCGGCCGATCCAGCCGTGGATCTCATCGCCGTCGCGGATGGCGAAGACGATCCGGTCGCGGAAGCGGTCGATGATCCGGCCGGTGGAGGCCCGACTCCCGAGGCCGGCGGCGACGATCTCGGCCTCGGAGGCGCCCAGGTCGCGTAGATGGTCGGTCAAGGTGGTCCAGCCAGCGGGGGCGTAGCCCAGGGTGAAGCGTTCGTCGTCGCTGAGGTCGGTGCCCACCCGCCTGGAGAGGTAGGCCGCCGCCCAGGAGTCCCGATACCGGGCGGCGAAGAAGGCAGCGGCCTCCTGGTTGAGCTCGAGGAGCCGGTTCCGGTCGAAACGGGACGTGTCGCCCTGGTCGGGGCGCTCGGCGTGCTGAAGACTCACCGGGTCGCAGCCGAGCGGTTCGGGTGCGGGCTCGGTGTCGTCGGGTTCCGTGAGGCCGGCCAGCCAGTCCCGGTCGGGTGCAGCGTTCAGCGCCGGGTACTGGTTCAGGTCATCCGGCGGAAGAGCCGCGTCGCTGCCCCCCGCGGATGTCGGCTCGGTGAGCAGGCCCATTCGCCAGGCCAGAGCCGTGGTCAGCTCGTCTGGGCGCAACGGCTCGTCGTCAGGGTGACCAGCGCGCAGCAGGTCGTACGCAGTGGACAGCAGCTGGTCTGGCCGCCAGCCATGATCCCGACCCTGGTCGACGGCGGCGGCCAGCACGGGCCAGCTCGGATCAGCGATCATCCGGTCGGCGGCTGCGCGCCCGAGGGTGGCTGCCAGGTCGAGAGTCCAGTCCGGGCGCACCGTCCGTGCGGAGGAGGCGTCGGCGGCCATCGCGGCGGGGGAGAGGTGCCGGGTCAGCCGCCACCACAGCGCGGCCGCCGGCTGCTCGTCGGGGAGCGCGCGCTCGGTGCTGGCGCGAACGAGCGCGGGGATGTCGATGCCCGCGCGTTCGGCGGTAGTCAGTCGCTCGGCCAGGACCGGCCAGTAGGGGTCGGCGGTGATACGTGGGTCGATCCTCTCGGCCAGCGGCGCCCACCGCGCAGTGACCGTGCCCGGGTCCCCGAGCAGTCGGTCGGCGCGGGCGTTGAGCCCGCCTTGGACGCGGGCTTCGGCGGCCGCCGGCAGCGGGGGTCCGGTGGGGCGGCGGTCGCCGTCGTCAACGCCGTGAGCGGCGCGCCAGACGGCGAGGTCGGCGACCAGAGCGGCGTCATGGTCGAGCGTCGGGCGGGCCCAAGCCGGTGCGCTGGCCGGTGTCCAGGTGCGCGAGCGCGCGACGACGGCGGCGGCGAGGGCAGTGACGTGGTCGGCGCGGTCGGTGAGGTAGTCGCCCCACTCGGCATCGGTCCGCAGCGTCTCGGGGACGGCGGGCAACCACGGCAGCGGTCCCGCACCGGTCGAGCGATGCCCGGTGGGGTCGATGCGCCAGTCCAGGACCGCGGCGACGTCGCGCGCGTCGTCCAGACCGCGCCAGACCGCCAGTGCCCGGCGCAGTACGTCGACCGGGTCGCTACCGGTGACAGCGCACAGCGCCAGGTGCGCGCGCAGCACGGGATAGGAATCCTGCGTGGTCACTCCGTGTGCCGCGGCCTCGGCGGCCGAGTCGATGGCGGCCAGGCCCTCGGCTCCCAGCCGTTGTTCTGCCGCGGTGGTGAGGGCGTGGTGGTACTGGTCGGCGACCTCATGCAGCTGGACAGCAGGATCGGCCAGCTCGCGGAGCGTGCTCGTGGCCGAGGTCGGTGCGTCGTCGCGGGCCAAGACGCGGGCGAGTACGTCGACAGCAGTGGGCGGCAGCAGCGCATCGCGGGTGATCACACTGTGCGGATCGCCATCCCCGGCGATGGGGAGGAAGACGTGGTTGGCGTGCCGGCCGCGGGTCAGGGCCACGTAGAGCAGCTGGCGGGACTCGGAGCCGGTGGCGATGGCGTAGGAGGTGTCCGCGGTGACGCCTTGGGCGCCGTGCACGGTGGTGGCGTAGCCGAGGGTGACGTGCGCTTGGACGTAGTCGGCCGGGAGGGTGACGTGCCGGCCGGTCCGACGGTGGATCACATCGAGGGCGCCGGACTCGTGGACGGCGGCGATGGTCCATCGGTCGCCGTTCTTCACCCAGTCTGTCGCGCCGACGGGGAGGGTGCGCTCGTTGCGGCGGGTGATCACCGCATCCCCGGCGGAGGCACGCGACGAGTCGGCCAACGGGACGTCAGCGCCGATCGGCTCGGTCCGTTGGGCCAGGCGCTCGCGGCGGGCTCGGTCGTTGAGTTCGGCGACCAGCTCGCGGGTGGGCGCCAGCATGATGGCGTCGCGGCCGGCGACCTGGTCGGTCGCCCAGGCGGTGTAGGCGTCCTCGGTGACCGTGGCCAGGTCGCCGACGTGCACCCGGCCGTGGTCGACGTAGTGGGCCAGGGCCGCTGGGTCGCCGTCGCGCAGCGCCAGCGACGCCGCACCCTCGGCGTGGTTAGGGGCGCCGGTGTCCGGGTCGGTGAAGCGAACAACCTGCGTCAGGGTCACCGCGCCCTGGCTGGCAGCGAGGTCTCGCAGCACCCCGCCAGCGCCGATGGCGGCCAGCTGTTGGTCGTCGCCGATCAGCCGAACCGACCCACCCGCGGCGGTGACGAACTCGATCACCCGGGCCAGGTCACCGGTACCTGCCATGCCGGCTTCGTCGACGACGACCAAGGTGTTTGGGCCGATCGAGGAAAACCAGGCCGGGACGTCGACGCCGGTGCCCATGGCGTGGACCAGCTTGGCGAGGGTGTCGGTGTCGGGGCCGACCTGCTCGCGCAGCATTGCGCTTGCCGCCGCAGACGGGGCGAGGCCGATGACGGTGCCGCCTCCATGCCGCCACGCTGCGGCCAGAGTTCGCAGTGCTGTGGTCTTCCCCGTGCCGGCTGGTGCCAGCGCGAGCTGCACCCGGGCCCCCGAGGTGGCCAGCTCGCGGACCAGCTCCGCCTGACCGGGGTTGAGAGTCACCCCATTGGCCACCGACTCGAGCAGTGCCATGTCGACCGACGCGGCCGAGGTGACACGGGCGTCGCGCTGTTCGGCCGCCGCTAGGACGGCTCGTTCAGCGGTGAGAACCGCGCTTGAGGTGTACAACGCCGAGCCGGCAACGGTGTACATCGAAGTGCCGTCGGAGCGGCGTAGCGCGGCCGGTTCGCCAATCGCCTCCTGGCTGCCCAATCGGATAGACAGTGGGGGTGACAGTGCCGCGGTGACGATCGCGTCGACCGCGCGGTCAGTATCAGCCAGCCGTATTCCGGCGGCGCGGGTCCGCCGTTCGGCCTCAGCCCGAACGTGGCTCTCCTGCCACATAGCGCGGGTGCTGGCCACCACTGGCACCAGACTCGCGGCAGTCTCGGCCACCCAGGCGTCAGTCGCTCGCCGGACCCAGCCCTGGCCAGAGCGCCGACGGAGCACGCCGTCCAGATAGCTCTGCAGTCGGTGCTCTCCGCCCAGCACCGTCAGCGCCTCTCGCCGCCAGCTGGACCGCTGTTGGGCGTAGGAGCGCGGCTCGTGCTTGGCCCGTCGAGTCTCCAGGTTGGCCCGCTGCGCCAGTGCCAGCGCCTCCGTCGTTGTCGGCGGCCGGCCGTGGTCGGCTTGGAACTGAGCCGACAGCAGCGCCCGTCGGGCGTCGATTGCCGTGCGGCGCGATGACCAGAAGCCGGGCAGGTCGCCGTCCACGCCGACGATCTCGCGCACGGGGCGCTTGCCCGGCTGGGTGCTGGGGCGGTTGGTGAAGGCGACGCCGAGACGGTCGACGAGCAGCGCCTCAAGCCGGGTGTTGTACCGCTCGGAGGCGGCGACCTTGTTCCGGTAGATCAGGCGCCCGTCCAGCGCCAGCCACCGGCCGTCGAGCGTCTGCACCTTGTTGCTGATCGCGACATGGGTGTGCAGATCCGGGTCGCCCGCTCGCGAGTCGCGATGGGTGAACGCCGCCGCGATCAGCCCACGAACCTCGACCTGGGCTATCCCGTTGCGGCCGGTCCGCGTGTAAGTCGCGCGGTCCTCCAGCCATGCGAGCGTGTTGGCGATGGCATCCGTGTGCGCTTGTTCGATGACGGCAGCAACCTCCGGCGGGGCGATGGCCCACAGTGTCGAGACGCTCTTGACCGGGCTGAAGGTCAGGTCGTAGCCGGCGACGGCCGTCGTGGCCTGACGGGAGATCCGCGCCAGGTGACCCGACAGCTCTCGGGCGTCGGCCGGTGGGCGACCGTACTTCTCGACGAACATCGCTCGTGCGAGCGCGGTGCGGATCCGGGCGCGGTCCGCCTCCGGAACCGGGGTGACGGCGTCCAGGTCGTGGGCGACGTTGTAATCGCGGAACCCTTCGGCGCAGCGACGCCGGAACTCGTTGCCCTGGTCGAAGACACGGTAGGGCGCGCCCAGCTGGCTGGCCCTGTCGACCTGCTGTGGATCCTTGCCGGCCAGCCGTGCCGCGTGCTGGATCGCCTCGGCGTTGGGGTGACGTCCCTTGCCGAACAGCGCGACCATCTGCGCCTGGGTGACCTGCTCACCGACCGGAAAGTCCGTCACACCGGCAAGGCCGCGCCCCAGCCAGACGCCGGGAGCTTCGCCCTTCTCGCTGTAGTAGTCGCCGAGGCCCCCCAGCCCGCGCTCCGTGGCGTCGTGCGCGGCTACCTGACGGGTCAGATACGTGTATCCGTCGCCCGCCGTGAGCTTGTGCAGCGTCATCACAAACTGACGCTAAGGAGCCCTGTCCCGCGACAAGATCATCCGTGATGCACCAGGTGTGTCGGATCGGACGCTGTTCCTGTTGGGTCGCTGGCGGGCGGTTGACGCGCTCGGATGTGGCCCGGGTCGGCTGGTCTGAAGGGCGCTGCTGGCGTGTAGGTGCTCTGAGCCTCCGTCCGGAGCCCAGGAGTTGGAAGGCGCTCGGAGCATCCCGGAGATCAGGCACGCCGGGCCGGACAGCTAGCACCGGAAGCAGCCGACAGCAGCGAGGTGGCCCGGCGCGCACAGGCTGGTGTGGTCGAACCCAGCCTCTCTGTCGACCGCCCGGGCAACGGCCCCGACGACTGGGCTACCTAGGCGGCGTGTCCGGCCGGTCGGCCTCCATCGCCGCAGAGGGAGTGCTGGAAGCCCATACCGTTCGACCCGCACATCACCGTCAGCGTCACCGTCATGTTCACCGACGACGGGGCCGGTCATCCGACCTCTGGCCGCCGTTGCAGGGGAACGACGAGTCGGACCAGCCGCAGTACGCCCCGCTCGTCTTCGGCTTCATGCCGTCGGACGCATTGGACGAACCGCCCCGCTGCTGATCTTTCCTGCAGCGCCTTCCCTACCCGTTGACGGTGGTCAGCCGCTCAATCGGGACGAGAAGGCACGCCAAGCCCGTCGCGACCTCCGAAGCTCCGCCAGCCAGACCGTCTAAACTGCTGTTTGCTATTGCAATGCTCTATAATGGGGGTAATCCATGAGCAATACCAAAGAATCACAGCGCGCTGAGCTGCATAAAACGATCTGGCGTATTGCCAATCAGCTGCGTGGCAGCGTCGACGGTTGGGACTTCAAGACCTACGTCCTCGGTATGCTGTTCTACCGCTTTATTTCGGAGAACCTGACGGCCTACCTCGACGCCGAGGAGCGGAAGGCCGGGGAGACTGACTTTGATTACGCCAGCCTCAGCGATGACCGGGCAGAGTTCGGGCGCAAAGAAACGGTGGCTGAAAAGGGATTCTACATTCTGCCTACCGAACTATTCGTCAATGTTCGCGAGAGCGCCGCTGGGGACGAGAATCTGAACGAGACTCTCGCCCGCGTCTTCGCGAACATTGAGGGCTCGGCTATCGGCACCGCCAGCGAGGACGATCTGAAGGGCTTGTTCGAAGACCTCGACGTCAACAGTGGAAAGCTCGGGCCCACGGTGGCGAAGCGCAATGAACGGCTCACCAACCTGCTCGAGGCTATCGGCGACCTGAACCTTGGTGGCGAATTCACCGAGAACACCATCGATGCCTTCGGTGATGCCTACGAGTACCTGATGACTATGTACGCCTCCAGCGCCGGCAAGTCTGGCGGTGAGTTTTTTACGCCGCAAGAGGTCAGTGAGCTGTTGGCCCGCATCACCGTCGTCGGTAAGACGGCGGTTAACAAGGTCTACGACCCGGCCTGCGGCTCAGGATCATTGCTGCTGCAATTCGCCAAAGTACTCGGCAAGGACAACGTCCGCCAGGGCTTCTACGGCCAGGAAATCAACCTGACCACCTACAACCTAGCCCGCATCAATATGTTCCTGCACGACGTCAACTACGAACAGTTCGACCTGGCACACGGCGATACGCTGATTGACCCCGCCCACTGGGATGACGAGCCGTTTGAGGCGATCGTCTCGAATCCGCCCTACTCCATAAATTGGGAGGGCGACAGTAACTCGCTGCTCATCAACGATCCACGCTATGCGCCGGCTGGCGTCCTGGCACCGAAGTCGAAGGCTGATCTGGCCTTCACGATGCACATGCTGCACTGGCTTGCCGTCAACGGCACTGCAGCGATCGTCGAGTTCCCAGGCGTGCTCTACCGTGGCGGAGCCGAAAAAAAGATTCGGCAGTACCTCATCGACAACAACTACGTCGACGCGGTTATCCAGTTACCGCCAGACCTGTTCTTCGGTACAGGTATTGCGACCTGTGTCCTCGTGCTCAAGAAGTCGAAAACAGACAATGCGGTACTGTTCATTGATGCATCCGCCGAGTTCGTGCATCCGGGAAACAAAAATAAGCTCACTGCTGCGAACCAGCAGCGGATCCTTGATGCCTTCACGGCTCGCGAAGACGTTAATCACTTCACAAAGCTCGTACCCTTTGAGGACATCAAGGCGAATGACTACAACCTCGCGGTCACCTCGTATGTCGAGGCCGAACACACCGGCGAGATAGTCGATATCGACGCACTCAATGCGGAGATTGCGAGCATAGTCGAGCGCCAGGGCGGGCTGCGCACGCAGATCGACGCCATTGTCGCCGAGCTGAAGAGCGCTTCGTGAGCGCGATCGACGACCTGATCGCCCTGCACTGCTCGGATGGTGTGCAGTATGCCGCCCTGGGGGACGTTGGTACGATTTTTGGTGGCCTAACCGGAAAGTCAAAGGCAGACTTTACCGGCGGGAAATCTCGCTACGTATCTTATGTGAATGCATTCAACAACATGGACGTGAATATTGGGGCCGACGACTTCGTTCGGATTGCGCCTGGCGAGAAGCAGCGCACGTTGGCCCGAGGTGACGTCATCTTCACCGCGTCCTCTGAGACGCCCGAAGAGGTTGGCATGTCGTCAGTAATTACTGACGAGGTCAGCGAGCCGCTGTATCTCAACAGCTTCTGTATCGGTTACCGGCTTGATGACGTCAGTATTCTCGAACCCGATTTCGCGAAATATTTGTTTAGGTCGTCGGGACTAAGAATGCAGATCGTTCGCACTGCGAGTGGCGTCACGCGCTACAACGTCTCAAAGACGCGCCTCGCGAAGGTGCGATTCCCGATTCCGCCCGTCGAGGTACAAAAGGAGATTGTCCGCATCCTCGACCTATCTACGTCACTGAACGTGCAGCTCGAAGGCGAGCTAGCGGCAGAGCTGGCGGCGCGGCGACACCAATTCGTGCACTTCCGAAGCGCGCTGCTCTCGTTCCAAGATGACGTTGAGTGGTCGACGCTGGATCGACTTGCCGGAAACCGTGACTCACGGCGCAGACCTGTTACTAAAGCCGCGCGGCAGCCTGGTGAGATTCCCTACTACGGCGCATCCGGAGTTGTCGATTATGTCAGTGAATACATTTTTGACGGAGACTATCTTCTTGTGTCCGAAGACGGGGCGAACCTCCTCGCCCGGTCGACGCCGATAGCCTTCTCGATCTCAGGGAAGACCTGGGTCAATAATCACGCTCACATTCTGGAATTCGACGCGTACGCAAAGCGTCGATTCGTTGAGCTATATCTCAATTCCATTGACCTCTCACCGTACATTACGGGCAGTGCGCAGCCGAAGCTAAACCAGTCGAATCTAAATCGAATCCCTATCCCTAGTCCACCACTGTCGGAACAGGAACGGATTGTCGCCATTCTCGACAACTATTCTGCATTGGTGGACGATCTCTCGATTTGCCTGCGTGCTGAGCGCGGCGCCCGGCGCAAACAGTATGAGCATTATCGCGACAAGCTGCTTACCTTCGAGGAGGCCGTGGCGTGACTGGCCAGGGCCCGGTTCGTTACGAGCCGATCGCGGTTAGTGCCGAGAGCACAGTCGTCGCCGAATTCATCCCGGACACTGCATCGGCGAGCTCGTACCAGTCCGAAGCTGACCTGGAGCGCGAACTAATCAAGCTCTTGCAATCGCAGGCCTACGACTACCTGCCGATTGCGACCGAGACGCAGCTCGTCACCAACCTGCGCTCGCAGCTTGAGACCCTGAACGCGATCGCCTTCTCGGACGCCGAGTGGAAGCGCTTCTTTTCCGAGAAGATCGCCGGCGCGAACGAGGGCATCGTCGAGAAGACGGTGCGCATCCAGGAGGACCATGTTCAGGTTCTGCAACGCGACGACGGCTCGACCAAGAACGTCAAGCTGATCGACAAAGCGAGCATCCACAACAACCGCCTGCAGGTCATCAACCAGTACGAGATCAGTCAGGGCGACGGCGGCGCCGCCCGCTCCAACCGTTACGACGTCACGGTCCTGGTCAACGGCCTACCAATGGTGCACATCGAGCTGAAGCGGCGCGGCATCGACATCCGTGAGGCCTTCAATCAGATCGACCGGTACCAGCGCGACAGCTTCTGGGCTGGCTCGGGGCTGTTCGAGTACGTCCAGCTGTTCGTAATCAGCAACGGCACGCTGACCAAGTACTACTCCAACACCACCCGGCGGCAGCACCTCAGCGCGAGCGCCGGTGCCAAGCGCGGCCGCAAGACCTCGAATTCCTTCGAGTTCACCTCCTGGTGGGCCGACGCCACAAACCGGCCTATCCAGGACCTGACCGGCTTCACCCAGACGTTCTTCACTAAGCACTCGCTGCTCAATGTCCTGACAAAATACTGCGTGCTGACGGCCGACCGGCTGCTGCTAGTGATGCGGCCGTACCAAATCGTGGCCACTGAGCGGATCCTGCAGAAGATCGCGGTCTCCACCAACTACAAGCAGCTTGGGAGCCTGGCGGCTGGCGGCTATGTCTGGCATACCACCGGCTCCGGCAAGACGCTGACCAGCTTTAAGTCGGCCCAACTGGCCTCGAAGTTGCCGCAGGTGGAGAAGGTGCTGTTCGTGGTCGACCGCAAGGACCTCGACTACCAGACGATGCGCGAGTACGACCGCTTCGAGAAGGGTGCGGCCAACTCCAACACCTCAACTGCGGTGCTAAAGAAGCAGTTGGAAAACCCCAGTGCCAAGATCATCATCACCACGATTCAAAAGCTGTCCAACTTTATCAACGGCAACAAGGGCCATGCCGTCTACAACGGCCACATCGTGATCATCTTTGACGAATGTCACCGGTCGCAGTTCGGCGACATGCACACCGATATCACGCAGGCCTTCAAGCGCTACAACCTATTCGGTTTTACCGGAACGCCGATCTTCGCGGTCAACGCCAGCAGCAGCGGCAACGCCAAACTGCGCACCACGGCCCAGGCCTTCGGTTGCTTCCTACACGGTGACCCCAGCACCTGCCCACCCGAGCAGCACCTGATGGCCGCCCACACCTACACGATCGTCGATGCCATCAACGACAAGAACGTTCTGCCCTTCCGGATCGACTACGTCAACACCATCAAGCTGCCGGAGGGCCTGACCGACAAGCAGGTCGCGGCCATCGACACCGAGCGGGCGCTGCTGGCCCCGGAGCGGCTGCGCCAGGTGGCGGCCTACACGCTCGAGCACTTCGACCAGAAGACCAAGCGGGCCCAGCACTACGCCCTGGCCGGCAAGCGGGTCCGCGGCTTCAACGCCCTGTTCGCCACCGCCTCGATCGAGGCCGCCAAGCGCTACTACGCGGAGTTTGAATCTCAGCAGCAGGACGCGACGCCGGACCGCCGGCTGAAGGTCGGCATCGTCTACTCCTACGCCGCCAATGAGGAGGTCGGCAACGACTACCTCGACGACGAAGGCTTCGACACGGGTGCGCTGGACCATTCGTCCCGTGACTTCCTCGATAGCGCGATCCAGGACTACAACGCCATGTTTGGCACCAGCTTCGACACCTCGTCCGACAAGTTCCAGAACTACTATAAGGATCTGTCGGAGCGGCTGAAGAAGCGCCAGATCGATCTGGTCATCGTGGTCAACATGTTCCTGACTGGCTTCGACGCCACGACCCTCAACACGCTGTTCGTCGACAAGCGCCTGATTAACCATGGCCTGATCCAGGCATTCTCTCGGACCAACCGCATCCTGAACTCGGTCAAGACCTACGGCAATATCGTCTCGTTCCGTAACCTGGAGGACGAGACGAACGACGCCATCGCCCTGTTTGGTAACAAGGAAGCCCGCGGCATTGTCCTACTCCAGCCGTTTGGCGACTACTATGCCGAATACACCGAGCGGGCCCAGGAACTGCTCGACCAGTTCCCGATCGGTGAGCCGATCATCGGAGAGGTCGCCCAGAAAGAATTCATCGCCCTCTTCGGGGCCATCTTGCGGGTGCAGAACATCCTGACGGCCTTCGATGAGTTCGCCGGCAATGAACTGCTGACCGAGCGCCAGGGCCAGGACTACCGCAGTATCTACCTCAACCTGTACGCCGACTTCCGCAAGGCGGGAGACAGTGAGAAGGAGTCGATCAACGACGACATCGTTTTTGAGATCGAGCTCATCAAGCAGGTCGAGATCAACGTCGACTACATCCTGATGCTCGTCCAAAAGCTGCGCGAGGCCCGGGGCAACGGCACGGATAAGGAAGTCGAGGCCGCGGCCCAGATCCGCCGCGCCGTCGATGGCAGCTTGGCGCTGCGAAACAAGAAGGACCTCATCCTCGACTTCGTCGACCGCGTGTCAGCTAGCGGCGAAATTGACGAGCAGTGGCGCAGCTTCGTTGAGGCCCGGCGCACGGCTGAGCTTGAGGCCATCATCGGCGACGAAGGCCTCAAGCCAGCGGAGGCCCGAGCCTTCGTCGATCACGCCTTCCGCGACGGGGCCATCCCGACCTCCGGCACCGCCGTCACCAGGATCCTGCCGCCGGTGTCGCGCTTCGCGCCTGATGGCGGCCACGGCGAGACCAAGCGGCGCGTGCTGGCCCGGCTCGGTGCCTTCTTCGAGCGCTTCCTTGATCTGTCCTCCGAGCGGTGAGGCATTGCGATGACTGACCACAGTGCGGCTGGTGGCAATGCCCCTCCCCGGACAAACCCCCTGTGGGCCGAGACGGACCGGCTGCGGAACGAGGGCCCGATCGAGGTCTTCCGAGTTCTCGCCAAGGCCACGGAGCGCGGCATCGCCATTGACTGGCGTGACGTGACGGATCTAGCCGCGGCGGCCGGCAAGCGGGGCTTCGGGCGGCCGCGCTACCTGCTCGACTTCTTGGCGGCGCTTGCTCAGCGGCTAGCACCGGTCTCGATCATCGACCCCTACGTCACCTCGCCGTTGCCTCTGGCGGCCCTTGCCAACGGCGGTGCAGCGCGGGTCGCTGGCATCGTCCCTCATGACGACACGTTCGAAGCCGGCAAGCTGATACTGCCGGGCGCCGACTGGCAGCTTGGCGATCCCCTGGCGGCGCTATCTGGCGAAGCGCTGGACCGCTACGAGCTGGTCTGGCTGGGGCCGCCTATAGGCCTTCGGCTGCCCACGCACGGTCCCGCAGTCGTGACGCCAGCCGCTGTGAACGACGTGGCCGGCGCCATGCTGTGGCAGGCGCGGCAGCTCGTCGCCCCGCATGGGCGGTTGATCTACCAGACGGCTGACAACTGGTTTGGGGACCAAGGGATGGCACTGCGCCGGGCGCTAGCCGATGCTGGCCTGTACCTAACGGCGGTGGTGTCTGTTGAGGCTGGCTTTGCTCCGGCTTCAGGCATCCCGTCGTCCCTGGCCGTCTTCGAGGGTGAAGCTACCGCGGATCTGTTTGTGGCACGCCTGGATGCCCGGACGCCGGTGGCGCGCCTCATCGATCAACTGCTGGCTCGGCGACCGGACCGAGAGCAGTCGTCGCTCGGCGCGCTCACCTCTTTCGATTACCGCGGCTGGGCGCCCTACCTTCTAAACCGCGAGCTGGCCGACGCGTTCGCCGCTGACGAGTTGCAATCGGTCGGCGAACTGGGAATCGTGCGAAATCTCAACTTGCGCCCCGATCAGCCCTACGAGGCGCCGCCGAACGCGCTGTTCGTGCCGACGCTTGGCGCTGGTGAAGTTTGGACGACCCCGCCCGAGGTGACCGGTCAGCGGCCGTACCGGTTGATCGAAGTCGAACTCGACCCGGCCAAGGCGCGCTCGGAGTACGTCGCCTCACTGTTGTCCAGTCCGGTCGGCAAGCGGCTGCGCGAAGCCGTCGCCACGGGCAGCACCATTCCGAATTTAAAGGCGGCAGCACTGGCCGGCATCCGCATCCCGCTGCCGCCTGTCGCCGCCCAGGACGAAGTGATCCGGGCCGCCGCGCATCTCGCCAGCATGGAAGCGACGATTGGCCGGTTGCGCGGCGACCTATGGCGCCACCCGGAAGCCGCCACCCGTGTCGTCGAGCGGCTGGAGCGGGCGGCCAAGGCCGACCCGGTCAAGCGCTGGCTGGAGTCCTTGCCGTACCCGCTGGCCTCGGTCCTGCAGCGTTACGTCGCTCAGCGCGACACGGAGGCCCGCGTCCAGAGCCTGATCAACTTCTTCGAGGCGACGGCTCAGTTCGGCTGTGCCGTCTTGCTAAGCGTCTTTCAAGCGGATCTCGGCTTGTTCACGGAGGTCCAGCCGGACCTGATCAAGGCCGCCCCGCCAGGTCGCCAGTTACTCGACCGCGCGGACTTCGCCTTGTGGCTTGGCCTTGGGCCGACCTTGGCCCGCCACGTGCGCCGGCTTGCCGGCGATACGGCGCAGCGCGATGCCCTGGAGCGGGCGACCGGACCGGCCGGCGAGCTAGTGCGTCGCTTGGCGGACAAGACGCTATGGACGCGGCTGCACCAGGCACGCGTCGTGCGTAATCAGCGGTCCCACGGCGGCGTGACGTCGGCGGCCCAACTCGACAGCTGGCTCAGCTCCCTGGAAACGCTGCTCAGCGAGGTGGAGCAGGCGCTTGGCACCGCCTTCGAAGATGTTGACCTCGTGCTGGCCGCAGAAGGGCGCTTCAAGCACGGTCTTCATACCTACAGTCGCGCGCAGCGGCTCCGGGGCGCCAACGCGTCCTTCGAGGAGTTCGAGGTACGCACCCGCCAGCCGATGGAGAGCGAGCAGTTGAGCTTCGTTGCCCGGGAGGCGCCGATCAGCTCGGTGCTCAAGCTGGTGCCACTGGTGCGTATCGGCGCAACCACCAGCAAAACCAAGAATGCCGTCTACTTCTTTGAGTCACGGCAGGCAGGTGCGGTCTCCTATGTGTCGTATCACTTCGAGGATGAGCCGCGCATCCAGGTCCAGGATGCGGACCTTGAGAACCTTGCGCAGCAATTCACTAGTGCTGACGGGCCGGCGCGCCCGCGATAGGTAGGCATCGGCCATATAGGCAGGCACCCCGGGAGGGCGGGTAGCTGGCGAAGGCTGACGGCTACCACGTCTGGGAGACGTGTGGCGGCCGTTGCCGCGAGCGCGGTGCCTCGTGCACGCCTGGCGTAGCTCCTGCATCGACACCGCCCACTGCGAGCAAACGGGTCGGGCGCTTCAGCCTCTGCCTAGACTAGATGGTCCGGGCTGCGCTCCTACAAGGGGCGGATGGCCGTCGCCAGAGGTCAGCGCCGGGTGTTCCTCGACGACCAGCCGACCGCCGCCCATGAGCACGCGGCGGCGCTGTTCGAGGAGCTGGCCGGCGCCCGCGGCGTGAACTACACGCGGGCGCCGTCGGGCAGGCTGCTGCGGCTGGTGGGTCGAGCAAGACGGACCCCGTGCGCGCACTGACTGTTGGAGGGCTGCCAGGTCGTGCACCTGGCCGCCCACGTCGGACAGCTGGAGTGCCGGCCGTGCTCGGTGCAGACGGCGAGGGCGCTCGCCGGCTCACTGGACGCGGCACGGTGCGAGGTGCGCCGGGGGCGAGCGACGCTGGAGCTGTTCGCCTCCGTGCTGGGCACGCTGCTTTTCACCGGCCGGTGCTGCGCTGGGTGCCGCCCGACGGTGTACGGGGACGCGGCGTGCCGGACGGGGTGCAGTCAGTGGACCGGTGGCTCCCCGGCCGACCTGGGGCGCCGCAGCAAGTAGCTGGTCGCCATGACGACGCCACCTGCCTGGTCGGGCGTCGGCGGCCCCATGACCTCCCAGCCGTCCTCGGAAAGGGCGTCCAGGGCTTGCATCACGTGGCGGGGACCGACGCCGTCGGTTGCGACGGTCGCCCCGCCCGCGGTATGGAATGTGAGTTCGAGGGGCGCGGTGGTCAAGCGGAGGGTGCCGTGCTCCCAGGTCTGCATGGGTCGCACGGTAGGCGCCGCCCATGCCGAGCAACGCACCTGTCGGCGTTACCGCCGCGGCGCCTCGCGCTGGGTCAGGTGCGTGGCCCCGATCGTGATGGCCACGACCGATGGGATCAGGACGAGCGGGGTTACGTCGTGCGCGGTGATCAGCCAGTAGGCGAGCACGCCGAAGACCAAGCCAACGAGGAGCAGGGCCAGGCTGGCTACGTCCAGGCGACGGTGACTAGTCGTCGTTGTCACGCGCGGCCTTCCTGTGACTCTCGACCTTCAGGACGGTCCACGTGGTCGTCGTCCGTCCGTTCTTCACGACGGTATCGCGGCGCACCGTCAGTTTGAAGATGTCGTCCTGGCTGATCGCCAGGCCGCGGGCGACGCGTCGGAGGAAGTCCTCGTCCTCGACCGTTGCCGACCGCTTCTCGTCCGCGGTCTTGACCCTCCACTTCGTCGGGTCGTCGAAGTCGATGGCCGACATCCGGGCTTCGGTCTCGAAGACGTCGTGGGTCTCCGTGACCTCATCCTCGGGCCGGGCGGCGTTGTAGTCGGGCCTGGTGAGCGTGAACGACGTTGCATCCTGCGTCGCTGCGTCCGCCTCGTCCGCTGCGGGTTCCGGCTCACTCGTCACCTCGAGTGCTGAGATCCGTTCGTCGCTCAACGGCGTCATGATCTGGCGGAGTTGCTTCTTGCGCCGCCGCTTGTTCTTCTTCAACGCGTCCCACGCGCGCGCAGGGATCTCGTCCACGGTGTCGTCCTGCCAGACGACCTTCACGTTGCCGTTCTCCAGGCGGTCGAAGTCCTTGACGTCCGCCCTGACCGACTTCGTCGCCCACCAGAGAACCGTGCCCAGCGACGGCACGCCCATCGCTGTGGCGGTCTCCCAGTTGTCCTGCGCGAAGCGGATGACCTCGATGATGAATGAGCCCTCTTGGGCTGGCCGGACCAGCACCTCCGAGCCGCCGGGTCCGTCGCCGAAGGCCCCAGCCTTCCCGAAGTCGCTAGACAGCTCGACCAACCCCTGAAGCACCTGAGCGACGTGGGCCGCCCGCAGCTCGTGGATCGGGGTGCCATCCTCCTCCGCCCCCACGAAGCGCAGGGTAAGAGAGTCCACATCGTCCGGAAGTGCCGCAGTCATGGGCTGGAAGCTACTTGGCGAGCGCGGGCAGAGCCGCGTGACGGGCGGGCGCATAGCGCCGTCCCCGCCGGCTTGCGTGGGACCGCGCCCGGCCTGAGCTACATCGAGCTCACCGCCTCAATCAACAGCTTGAGCAGCAGTAGGCATGCCTGCGGGTCAATCTTCCAGCGACGGCGACCGGTGAACTGATGGGGCACCATGGCGACCTTCCCCCTCCCGGAGTGCGTCTCCGGTGCTCCCTACGTCTGCGACGGGTGCCGCTCCTGCTCACCGACCCGTTACGTTCCCGGTGTGGCCGACGGGCGGCCTGAGGTGCTTGCGGAGCTCCGTGACGCAGCTGCCGCACGCCGTGCCGCTCGTCGGCGGATCGTCGACCTCACCGCCGAGCACGGGCCCGGTCGCCCGAGCGGGCTCCGGCGTGGACGGCGATCCGCGACAGCAACGAGGGGTCGGCCCTTTATCCGGCAGGCGGTGGCCGCCGGTGCACTCATGGCCGACGTCGCCCGGGCGGGCGGCATCGCCCGCCCCTCGCCTGTACCGGCACCTGCGGCGGTAGCCCCCCGTCGGCCGGGGCAGAGAAGCGGAAGGTGCCTAGGGTTTTCCCCGTGCCCTACCCGCCGCGGCCGCAGCTCCAGCCGCTGCCCGAGTTCGTCGCTACCGCCGTCTCCCGGCCAGACCCTGCGGTGCAAGCCCGGGTCGAGGCGTTCGTGCTGGAGCAGTACGCCGCCGGCCGGTCCCTGCGCGAGATCGCCGAGCTGACCGACCGGTCGTTTTCCGCCGTCCGCAAGATCCTTGACAAGCACCGGGTGCAGCGACGCGACGTCGGCGCCGCACGCATCGACCCCAGACCACCGGTGTAGCGAGGTAACCTCTGCGCGAGCGCTGCTGGCTGTGGGCCGAGCGCAAGTATGGGAAGCGACCGCTGGTCTCCTGCCGAGCGCCTCCCACCGAGCAGCCAGGAGCCATCGTGGCCGCTGCAACCCACCCCTCCCAGCAATCGCACTCTCGTCGCCTAGTGCGGTTCGCGGGACGCTTCGCCGAGCAACTGGCGGCGGGACTTCTGCTTGAGGGGATGCACGCCCTCGCTGCACAGCTTCTTGGCTGACTTTTGTCGGGGCAGTCGTGCGCTCCCGCGCCGGCGCAAGTCGGGGCGGAAGCGCACGGCTCAGTCAAGTTCGGCCAGCAGCCAGCTCGATAGAGCCAACTCGGCCATGCGCTGCTGGCCGCCGGGGGGCTCCCGGTGCGGGAGATGATGCGGCGTCTGTTCGGCGGCCCTCGACGAGGACCGAGCAAAGCAAGCATTCGGGCAACGGAAACGCGATGCCGCGACGCGGCTCTGTTGGCGAACGTCGCGCGTCTGCACGGCAGCAGGCACTCTTTAGGCATTCAATATGACCGTTAATCGCAATTAAAGGTTCGCTCAGTTCAGCACGTATACGACC
Source organism: Modestobacter altitudinis (assembly GCF_005930475.1). Taxonomy (GTDB): domain Bacteria; phylum Actinomycetota; class Actinomycetes; order Mycobacteriales; family Geodermatophilaceae; genus Modestobacter; species Modestobacter altitudinis. The sequence continues at coordinate 6,371 of NZ_SJEW01000010.1, read as the reverse complement.
CCTAACTGCGCTTATCTCCTGTGGTCAACGTGAGCAAACGGACCAAGATCAATTCGCAGGGAAGCGCTGAATGGACGGCTGCCGGCGAGTGGCGGTGAACCACTTCACCAAGCTGGAGAGAGGGTGCGTGCAGCAAATGTCGGCCGAATGGGTGCCACCGCGGTAGCGGGCGCAGGATCCGGACAGAGCGGGTCGCCACGGTTGAGCGCGCCTCCGCCTGTTGACGCCCCGCCCGGCGGAGGCACCCTCGTTCAGAGGCCGGCCTGGCCGACGCCGTACTCGGCCTGCTCAGTGGTGAACTGGTCGCCGTACTGGCTGGATAGCTGCTGCACCAGCCCAGCTTGGGAGGACGACGGCAGCTGCAGTGGCCGCAGGTCATCCCGATGACGGTGTAGGTCTCGGTGCTCATGGGGTCCTCCTGCTGGTGCCGGCGGCGTTCCGGCCGGTGATGTCACAGTCGCGGCCGGTCCTGTCGGCGCGCTGTCTGCCACCGGCCGGGTCCGACGGCCGTGGACAGCGTCCGGACAGTGGTGTTCCGTCTCCTGTACGAGCGGGGTCGGTGGGTGCAGACTTGCGGACTGCCAGTAAGGGGTGCGCCGTGACCGAGGTCGAGTTCCGCCTGCTCGGCGCTATGCAGATGCGAGTCGACGACGACCCAGCGAAGCTGCCCGGGGCGGCCGAGCGCGGCTTGCTCGCCCTGCTACTGCTTTCACCGCGCCGGACCGTCGCCGCCAGCTCGCTCATCGACCGGCTGTGGTCGGAGTCCGCCTTGCCGGCCGACCCGCTGAACGCCCTGCAGCTCCGGGTGTCAAAGCTGCGTCGGGCACTCGCCGCGCAGGACGTTGACGTCATCGTTCGGGAGGCGTCCGGGTACCGCGCCGACGTCGACGCCGACCGTGTGGATCTGCACCGTTTCGTGAGCTTGGTGCAGGCCGCGCGCACCGCCACGCGCGGCACCGCTGCTGGTGACGCGCTGGCTTTGTACGACGGGGCGCTCGGGCTGTGGCGCGGTGATCCGCTCGCTGACTTCGCCGGTCAGGGCTGGGCTTCCGTCGAGGCCGCCCGGTTGGATCAGCTGCGGCAGGCCGCGTTGACCGAGCGGGCCGAGGCGGCCCTGGTGGCGGGCCGGCACGTCGAGGTGGCGGCGGACCTCGAGCCGTTCGTCGCGTTGGACCCCGGGCAGGAGGCGCTCGCCGGTCTGCTGATGACGGCTCTGTATCGCGCCGGGCGGCAGGCGGACGCGCTCGAGGTGTTCGCCCGCACCCGCCGGCACCTCGATCTCGAGCTGGGGCTGCAGCCGTCCGCTGGGCTCCGCAAGGTGCACCAGCGCATCCTCGAGCAGGACGATGCGCTCGCAGCCGTGCCCGCACAGCCGGGTCTGGCTGCAACGGTGCCTGCCGAGCCCGGACCCGCCGCGCGAGGATTGCGGACCCCGGCGGTGGGCCAGGAAGCCGACACCGGACCGAAGCGGACCCTGCCGATCCCTACTTTGCGGTTGATCGGACGCGACGACGAGCTCACGCACCTGAGCGACGCGCTCACCCGTCAGCGCCTCGTCACCTTGGTAGGCCCTGGTGGCGCTGGGAAGACGTCTCTGGCCATGGCCGCTGCGCACCAGCTCCCGACTACTTCGAGCAGCATGTCCATCTGGCCCGTCTCGCGGCGGTGAGCAACCCGGATGACGTGCCTCTGACGGTCGCGGACGCGCTCGGCGTGCCGCTGGACGGTGCCGATCCGAATGCGGCGGTGCGCGCCCGCCTGCTTGCCTATCTCGCCAACCGGCGGCTGCTGTTGGTGCTGGACAACTGCGAGCACGTCATCGACGCGGTCGCCAGGCTCGTCGACGCCATCCTCGGCGCGGCCGAACACGTCACCGTGCTGACAACCAGCCGGGAAGCCCTCGCCGTTCCCGGCGAGGTGCAGGTCAGCGTCGCGCCGCTCGCGGTGCCACCCGAGGGGACACCGGCCGAGCAGGTACTGCAGTTCGCAGCTGCTGCGCTGTTCGTCGAGCGGGCGTCGGCCGTCCGCGCGAGCCTGCTGCCTCTGTCGGAGCCGTACCTGCTGGCGCTGGCGCAGGTCTGCCGGCAGCTCGATGGCATGCCGCTCGCACTCGAACTCGCGGCGGCACGTATGTCGTCGCTGTCGCTGCCGGACCTGGCCGATCGTCTGGGTGACCGCTTCGGGCTGCTCACTAGCGGGCCACGCACCGCAGATGCGCGGCAGCGGACCTTGCGCGCGACCGTCGAGTGGAGTCACGCGCTGCTGTCGGAGCCCGAGCAGCGCACGTTCCGGCGCCTGGCCGTGTTCCACGGCGGCTGGACGCTGGAGGCAGCGGAGGCCGTCGTCGCGGGCGAGGACATCCCCGGCGGTGAGGTGTTCGACGTGCTCGACCACCTGGTCAATCGGTCGATGGTCGTGCTCTGCCCGGCTCGCCGTCGCGCTACCGCATGCTCGAGACGCTTCGGCAGTACGCAGTCGAGCAGCTCGACGCCGTCGGGGAGCGGGACGAGGCGGCTGCCCGGCATGCGACGTACTTCCGGCATGTCGCTGAGCAGGCCGAGCAGGGCCTGCGCGGCCACGGGCAACGGGCGGCGCTGCAACGGCTGCGCAACGAGCAGCCCAACCTGCGTGCCGCATGGACGTGGCTGTCAGCCGACCCGAGTCGGGTCGAAGACGGTCTACGCCTGGCGGGCTCGTTGGCGCTGTTCTGGCACCTGGGACGGCACGTCGAAGGTCGAGAGGTGCTGTCCAGGCTCATCGCCACCCCCGGTGGGAGCCAGCAGGCCCGAGCCCGTGCGCTGCAGGCATTGTCGATCGTCGAGCGTCCACGGGCCTGCCTGGTGCATCCCAGCCCGCGCTGTGCGGAGACGGCGCTGGAGAGCTTGCAGCTGTTCGAGGCCGAGGGTGACGTGCATCGCGCTGCCCTGTCGAAGGTGCTGCTCGCAGTCGAGCTGCTCGACGGCTCGGACGCCGGCCGGTTCGCGCAGCTGCTCGCCGAAGCGGAGGCGCAGTTCACTGCCCAGGCCGACGACTGGGGTCATGCGGTCGTCGCGTTCGTCCGCCTGCAGAACTTCATCCGCCGAGGCGACGAGCCGCGGTCGCGGGCGTTGGGCCGGACCGCGTCGGAGGCGTTCCGCCGGCTTGATGACGCCTGGGGCCTGTCAGCTGTTCTCCTTCATCTGGGGTGGGGGCTGACGGAGTTCGGCCGGTACGCCGAGGCGATACCCGTGCTGGAGCAGGCGATCGAGGTGTCGAGCTCGGCGGGGGTCTTCAACACCGCCCAGTGGGCGTTGTCCGACCTCGGCGTCGCGTTGCTGGCTCTCGGTGAGCGTGAGGCAGCCTCGGCCGCGTTCGACCGAGCTGCGTCTGCATCCGAGGAGGTCGGGGACGCCGCCGGTGTTGTCCTCGCCGGCCTGGGACGGGCGCAGATTGCCCGCATCGACGGGGATGCGACGACGGCCCGGCCGCTGTTCGAGGAGGCGGTGCGCGGCCTGACCCGACTGGGTACTCCGCTGTGGGTCGGTCAGGCACTCGCCGGTGTCGCTTGGTGCGACTGGCGCGAGGGGCTGCTGGACGACGCCGCCGACCGGTACGGGCAGGTGCACGCAGCCGGGGAGCAATACACCGAACCGACCTTGCTCGCGATCGGCCTGGAGGGTCTGGCGCGCGTGGCCGCATCCGTGAATCAGTGGGACCAGGCGCAGGAGCGGCTGAGCAGTGCCGCCGAGGTTCGGCAGGCGTCGGCGCGACCCGCACCGCCGCACGAGCAGGCTGAGCTCGACGACTTGTGGGGTCAGGTCGGCGATGCAGTCGGTGCGGCCGGTCGGCTGGGCGCGCCTCCTGTCTCGGGGGACGTGGCGAAGTCCGGGCAGCTCACGTCGCAGTAGTCGGCGCTGCGTCCACAACCCGCGCGGTGTAGTGGGAGCCGGCGAACACGGCCAGGACATCGGCGACGGTCATGGTGCCGCCGAGGACGACTGTGCCGGTCCTCGCGTCGGCCGTGATGGTCTGGACGCCGGCGACGTCACGGAGCCAGCCGGTCACCTCGCGCACACAGTGCCTGCACCGCATCGAGCCGACCGACAGCCTGACCTCGAGCATCGCGCTCACCTTTGTCCAGCGGGCGTTCCTCTGACGCCACCCAAGGTGCGTTGCTGCGCTGTCCGTCCGCTGTCCACCGACGCGACCCGGGACAGCGCCCGCCACGAGGGCGTCGTCGCGGGCGCCGACGGCCACGAAGCTCATGCGCGGCGACAGCACGGTCCGCGGAAGACGTATCCAGCCCGAAAGGCGTGGCGACAGGGTCAGTACGGATCTCGAGGGCCGCAGCTGTCGCGGGTGAGCCGTGGCGAGGACGACAGAGCGAGGACAGCGGCAGGACAGAAGGGCACATGACTCTGCGTCTCGACAGCCACCGCCGGCTGTCCTTCGCAGAAGACAGGAACCGTCATGACAACCACCGCACCCGCGGCGAGTTCGACGAGCAGCCGGCGCTGGCTCGCTCTCGCGCTCATCGCCGCCGCTCAGTTCATGGTCATCATGGACACTTCGATCATCGGCGTTGCCTTGCCGAAGATGCAGGCCGATCTCGGCTTCGACCCGCAGGACCTCAGCTGGGTGTTCAACACCTACGTGATCTTGTTCGGCGGTCTGCTGCTGCTCGGCGGGCGGCTGTCCGACCTGTTCGGCGCCCGCCGGATCTTCACCACGGGCTGGGCGATCCTCGGTGTCGGGTCGCTCGTCGCCGGCCTGGCCGACGGCGTCGCGGTCGAGCTGACTGGCCGCGCGATCCAGGGCGCCGGCTCGGCGCTCATCGCTCCGGCCGCGCTCACCCTGCTGTTCCAGGTGTTCGGCGGCAGTAACGAGTTCCCGAAGGCCCTCGCCCTGTACGGCGCGGCCGCACCTGCCGGCGGCACCGCTGGCGTCTTCCTCGGCGGCGTCCTCACCGAATACGCGTCGTGGCCGTGGGTGTTCTTCATCAACATCCCGGTCGCCGCTGTCGTCCTGCTGCTGACCCGTTCGGTCATGCCCGCCGGGAAGACCGGCCGCGGCTCGCTCGACCTCGCCGGTGCAACCACCGCCACGCTCGGCCTCGGCGCGGTCGTCTTCGCGATCGTCCGCGCCCCGGAGGCTGGCTGGACGTCTGCCAGCACGCTCCTTGCCGGCCTCGGCGGCCTCGCGCTCCTGGGTGTGTTCGTCGCGCTGCAGGCCACGCTCCGTCAGCCGCTGATGCGCCTGGGCATCTTCCGCGCACCGAACCTCGCCGCTGCCAACGTCGCACAGTTGCTTCTCGGAGCCGCCTGGATCCCGATGTTCTTCTTCGTGAACCTGTACCTGCAGCAGATCCTCGGCCTGGGTGCCTTCGCCTCCGGCGCCGCACTGCTGCCGCTGACCGTCACGATCATGATCGGAATGGTCGCGGTCGCCCCCAGGCTCATCGCCCGTTTTGGCCCGAACGCGATGACCGTCTCGGGTCTCGCGACGCTGGCCGCTGGCCTGGTGTGGCTGTCGTTCATCGACGCCGACGGCAGCTTCGTCGTAGATGTGCTGCCTGCGTCGCTGGTGACCGCGGCCGGCATGGCGATGGCGTTCATCCCCTCGCTCGGTACCGCGCTGTCGTCTGCGGCGCCGGAGGAGGGCGGCCTGGCCGCCGGGATCGTCAACACCAGCTACCAGATCGGCTCCGCGCTGGGCCTGGCCGCGATGACCGCGGTCGCAGCTGCGTTCGGTGCCGACGAGGCCGGCAACCTGGCCGAGCTCACCAACGGGTTCTCCGCCGCTCTGCTCGGCGCCGCCGGCATCGCCGCCGTCGGTGCGGTCCTCGCCGCCGTGCTGCTGCAGAAGCCCGCCGCCAGCCCGGCCGCTGACCGCACCGACAGCAAGCTCGTCGACGCCTAGCGCCACCTCACGCCCTGCGGCACTACCCGGCTGGCGCGGTCACACCTGGCGGCCGCGCCAGCCAGCCGACCCCGCCGCCAGTCCAGACGCCCGTTGTCCCTGGGCCGCTTTGCCCTCCCACGACCCTCACCCCGGCTCAACCACTTGGAGCTGTCATGGAAACAACCGGACACAACGCCGAGCGCAAGCCGCACCGTCGCCAGGCTGGCGGGCAGCGTCGACCTGGTGCTTACCGGCGGCGGCTGGTGGAGTGCCCAAGCGTGGCCTCCCGAGCCGATCACCGATCGGTGGGGGCGCGACAGCGCTCACCGGGCACGTCAGACCGCCGCGCAGCTCGCCCCCCTCGTGGGCGCGCCAGTCGTGCCGAGGTGAGGGGACGTGCCACGAGTGCAGCTACCTGGACCCGCGCGACCCCTGCAGTGCAGGAAGGGAGTGCATCGTGACTGTCACTCCGGCGACGCCCGCCCCCATCC
>NZ_SJEW01000109.1 GCF_005930475.1 Modestobacter altitudinis | reverse complement strand
GGGCAGGCGAGCAGCCGGGCGATGGCCGGGGCCACGTCGGCGGACCGGGTCAGCACAGCGGCGACGTGCGCGTCGGGGCGCAGCACCCAGGTCTCGTCGGGACGGGCACCCAGCGCCTCGCGCAGGGCCGAGGACGCGTCGAGGTCGCCGATGCGGTGCACGGCGACGGGCAGCCGCTCGGGCAGGTGCTCGGGCAGGTGCTCGGGCAGCGCCGCGTCGTCCCCGACGAGGACGGTCACCCCGGCCCGGGCGAGCTGGCGGAGCCGGACGACGTCCGGCCGTCCGGCGACGGTGATCGGGACGTCGGGAACCAGCACGCCGGGGCCGGGGACCGCGACGTCCCCGCGGGCCGGACGGCCCGGGAACGGGCGCCGCCCGTCCGGGGTGGTCAGCGGGGAATCGACGTACCAGAACGGCTCGGCGAGCCGGCCGGAGTCGACCTCCGCCCGGGCCGCGGGGTCGGTCGTCGCCCGCTCGAGCACCTCGAGGCGGTGCCGGGCCTCCTCCGGACTGCCCGGCACCAGGAAGCGCATGGTGGCGCCGGTGACGTCGAGGTTCTCCACGGCGGCGGCGTGCCGCTCGTCCGAGTAGCTGTCCAGCAGCGACGCCGGTGCCCAGCCGTGCACCACGAAGGCGAGCTTCCAGGCGGCGTTGTCGGCGTCCAGGACGCCGGAGTTCAGCCCGCGGGCGCCGAAGGGGGAGACCAGGTGGGCGGCGTCCCCGGCGACGAGCACCCGGCCCACCCGCATCCGGTCCACGACCCGGGAGTGGAAGCGGTAGACCGACTTCCACGCGATCTCGTGGTGGCGGTCGCCGATCACCTGGCGGATCCGGCGGTCCAGCCCGCCGGAGGCCTCCTCGTCGGCGAGGTCGAAGTCCGGCGGCACCTGCCAGTCGATGCGGAAGGTGGAGTCGGGGCAGGGGTGGATGAGCACCTGGCGGCCGGGGTTCCACTCCGGGTCGAAGTAGAACCTCCGCTCGGTCACCCAGCCGGGCAGGTCGGTGCGGATGTCGCAGATGAGGAACTGGTCGCCGAAGGTCCGTCCCTCGAAGGTCAGCCCGAGGGCGGCGCGGATGACGTCAGCCCGCGAGCCGGCGCACGCCACGGCGTAGCTGCCCGTGACGGTCATGCCGTTCGCGCAGGTCGCCGACACCTCGGCGTCCCCCTGCTCGATGCCGATGACCTGGTGGTCCCAGCGGACCTCGATCAGCGGCTGCGCTGCGATCGCCTGGTCGAGCAGCTCCTCGGTGACGCACTGCGACACGTTGACGAAGGGCGGGAACGGGGACTGCCCACGGTCGGCGAACCGGAAGCTGAACAGCTCGTGGTCGCGGTGGAAGGTCCGGGCGGTGGTCCAGGTGACTCCGCGGCGGGCGATCTCGGCGCCGACGCCGACGGAGTCCCAGACGTCGAGGACGTCGCGCTGCTGGCAGATCGCCTTGCTGCCCACCAGGTCCCGTTCGGGCCGGCCGTCGAGCACGATCACCGGCACTCCCCAGCGGGCCAGCAGCAGGGCGGTGGTCTGCCCGACCGGGCCGCAGCCGATGACGACGACCGGCGGCGCCGTGGAGCTCCCGGTGGTGGTCATCGTCAGGTCAGCCCTGCAGCTCGTCCCAGACCTGCCGGTCCCGCTCCGCGGTCCAGATCACCGGGCGCTCGATGCCGTCCATCTCGTCCCAGATGCGCTGGACGTCGAAGGGCAGGCAGTGCTCGAAGATCGGCCACGTCCCGAACCTCGGCGCGAGGGCTTCGTGGGTGGCCTGGAACGCCTCCTTCCTGGAGCCGCCGGAACGGTGGGCGGCGCCGACGGTCCGCTGCATGGTGAGCAGGAAGTCGCGGGTCTGCTCGATCGCCGCGTCGACCTCGACCCGACCGCGGGCGATCTTGCCGCGACCGCCGATGAGCTGCTGGGCGCCGAGTGCCTTGACCCGGTCCAGGGTGCCGGCGGCCCAGTCGAAGTGGAAGGCGTCGCCGGTGTAGAGCGCGGCCTGGGACTCGACGAGGTCGCCGGCGAAGAGGATCTCCTGCTCAGGCAGCCAGGCGACGATGTCACCCTCGGTGTGCCCGCGGCCCAGGAACTCCAGCACCAGGTCGCCCCGGTCGCCGCCGAGGGAGATGGTGAGCTTGTCGCGGAAGGTCAGGGTCGGCCAGGTGAGCCCGGGGATGGACTCGGGTTCCTCGAACAGCCGCGGCATCCGGCCGTACTCGCTCTCCCAGTCCTGCTGACCGCGCTCCTCGATGAGGTGCTTGGTCTGCTCGGAGCTGACGATGACCTCGGCGTCGAAGGCGCTGGCGCCCAGCACCCGGACGGCGTGGTAGTGGCTGAGCACCAGGAAACGGACCGGCTTGTCGGTGTGCTCGCGCAGTTTCGCCAGCCAGCGGCGGGCGGCGACCGGGGTGGCCAGCGCCTCGAAGCAGACGACGAAGTCCTCGCCCTCGATGGCGCCCAGGTTGGGGTCGCCCTCGGCGGTCAGTGCGTACACGCCGTCGGCGAGGACCTCGAGGGTCTGCTCCTTGACGCCGAGGTCGGCGGAGGACGCGAAGGGCTTGACGGCCATGGGGACACTCCCTGCACTGTTCGATAAACGAACGACACGCTCTCTCAGCGGTTCGACAGTAGGAGCGGGCGGGGGTCGGCACAAGGGGGGGCGGCGCCAGGTCGTCCGCGTCCGCCGAGCATCGCAGTAGGCGAGTGGGCTGTGTCACACTCCGGCCCCGGACCCTGCGTCCGGGTGCCGAGTGCCGAGCCGAGGAGACCCCGTGGGACGACGGACCAACCCAGCGCGCTTCGTGGCCGTCGCGGCGGCGTTGACCCTCGGCCTCGCCGGCTGCTCGGAGTCCGCCGACACCGGCGGCGACGGCGGCTCGGCCGACGAGTCGGGGCCGATCACCGTCGGCGCGGTCCTGGACATCACCGGGGCCGGGGCGTCCCTCGGGGTCCCGGAGCGGCAGGCCCTGGAGCTGCTCGCCGGCCAGCTCCAGGCCGAGGGCGGCATCGACGGCCGCGAGGTCGAGCTGATCATCGAGGACGACCAGTCCACCGAGGACGGTGCCGCCCAGGCGATGAACAAGCTGGTCAACGAGGACGAGGTGGACATCGTGCTGGGTGCCAGCCGCACCGGCCCGAGCCTGGCCATGCGGCCGATCGCCGAGCAGGCCCAGATCCCGATGATCTCGCTGGCCGCCAACGCCGCGATCGTCGACGGCTCCGAGTGGGTGTTCAAGAGCGCGCAGAACGACCGGGTGGTCATCGAGCGCATGATCGAGTACATGGCCGGCCAGGGGTGGACGACGATCGGCCTGGCCCGCGACGCCTCCGGGTTCGGTGAGGGCGTCCAGGAGATCTTCGACGAGGTCGGTGCGGAGGCCGGCATCTCCGTCGTCGCCGTCGAGCGGTTCGCCCCGGACGCCACGGACTTCACCGCCCAGATGGTCAACCTGCGCGACGCCGCCGCCGACGTCAACGTCATCTGGGGCATCCCGCCGGCTGCGGGGCTGGCGCAGCGCGCCTACGCCCAGCTGGGCATCACCACCCCCGTCATGCAGAGCCACGGGATCGGCAACCAGGTGTTCCTGGACACCGCCGCCGAGTCCGCGAACGGGCTGGTCGCACCCCTGGGCCGGCTCGTGGTCGCGGACCAGCTGCCCGAGGACGACCCGCAGCGGGAGGTCATCAGCACCTTCGTCGACGACTACACCGCCGAGTACGGCGAGGGCCCGTCCACCTTCGCCGGGCATGCGTACGACGGCTGGCAGCTCGCCGTCGACGCGCTGCGTGAGGTGGGCACCGACCCGCAGGCGCTGCGCGACCACCTCGAGGGCGTCGAGGACTTCGTGGGCATCAGCGGCACGTTCACCATGACGCCGGAGGACCACTCGGGGCTGACCAAGGACGCCCTGGTGCTGGTGACCGTGCAGGACGGCGAGTGGACGCTGCTCCCCGACCAGGGCGCCTGAACAGGCCGTGGTCGACCTCCTGCAGCTGGTCTTCGCGGGGTTGAGCCAGGGCGCGGTCTACGCGCTCGTCGCCATCGGCTTCGTCGCGATCTTCACCGTGAGCGGCGTCATCAACCTGGCGCAGGGCGAGTTCGCCGCACTCGGGGGACTCGTGGCGATCTCCGCGGTGGGCAGCGGGCTCCCGCTGCTCGCGGCGGTGGTCGTCGCGGTGGCCACCGTCGCCGTCGTCGCCGTCCTGATGGAGCGGCTGACGATCGCCCCGGTGAAGCGGATGACCACCCTGGTCTCGCTGATCCTGACACTGGGGGTCTCCACCGGGCTGAAGGCGCTCATGCTGCTGGTGTACGGGCCGGACGCGGAGGGTCTGACCCCGATCAACCCGGGCGGGTTCACCGTGGGCGGGGTCAGCATCCGCTACCAGGAGCTGTGGATCCTCGCCGTCGCCGCGGTGGTGTCCGCGGCCGTCTACTGGTTCTACGAGCGGACGCTCGCCGGCAAGGCGCTGCGGGCCTGCGCCGAGCAGCCGGTGGCGGCCCGGCTGGTCGGCATCTCCCTCGGGCGGGCCTCGCTGACCGCGTTCCTCATCGCCGGCTGTGTGGGCGCGATCGCCGGGGTCATGGCCAGCCCCATCTACTTCACCTCCTGGGAGTCCGGGCTCACCCTCGGCCTGAAGGGGTTCGTCGCCGCGACGCTCGGCGGCCTGGTCTCGGTCCGCGGCGCGGTGCTGGGCGGTCTCCTGCTCGGCGTCCTGGAGAACCTCACCGCCGGTTACGTCAGCACCGGGCTGCGCGACGCGGTGGCCTTCCTGCTGCTCATCGTCGTGCTCGTCGCCCGCCCCTCCGGGGTGTTCGGGCGCTCCGCGGAAGCGCGGGTCTGAGGCCGTGGCACGCCGAGCGCTGCGGCTGCCCGGGCCGTCGGCCCGTCGGTCCCGCCGCGGCGACGTCATCGGGATCTCGGTCCTGGCGGTGCTGCTGGCGGTTTTCCCCTTCGTCGCACCGGGGAGCCTGACCAACGTCGGGGTCTACGCGTTGATCTACTCGCTGGCGGCCCTGGGTCTGTCACTGCTGATGGGACTGGCCGGCCAGGTCAGCCTCGGGCACGCCGGCTTCTTCGCGATCGGCGCCTACACGCAGGCGGTGCTGGTGACGGAGTACGAGGTGGGCGGGCTGCTCGCCTCGGTCGCGGCGGTGGCGGTCACCATGGCGGTGGCGCTGGCGGTGGGACTCCCGCTGCTGCGGCTGCGCGGTCACTACCTGGCGCTGGCCACCCTCGGGTTCGGGATCATCGTGACCGTCCTGGCCGCCGAGTCGACGTTCCTGGGTGCGACGTCGGGCATCTTCGGCATCCCCAAGCCCGAGTTCAACGGCCGCGTCTACAACTCCACCACCGAGTACTTCCTGCTGCTGGTCCCGGTGGTTCTCCTCGCGCTGCTGCTGGCCCGCAACGTGGTGGAGAGCCGGATCGGCCGGGCACTCGGCGCCGTCAACGACTCCGAGGTCGCCGCCGAGACCCTCGGCGTCGACACCTTCCGGCTGCGCCTGCAGGTCTTCGTGCTGTCGGCGGCCTACGCCAGCGTCGCCGGGACGGCGTTCGCGCACTGGCTCGGCGTGGTCAACCCGAACGCGGCGAACTTCCCGCTGTCGGTCTCGTTCCTGCTCATGGCGGTGCTGGGTGGTCTCGGCACCGTCTACGGCGCGGTGATCGGCGCGTTCGCCGTCGAGGGGCTGGACGACGGGCTCCGCCGGCTGATCCCCGAGCTGGTGCCCGGGGCGGTGGGCGAGGTGCAGCTGATCGGCTTCGGCATCCTGCTGACCACGATCATGATCTTCCTGCCCGGTGGGCTGTACCAGCTGTGGACCACGGCCCGCCGGCGGCTGTCCGGTTCCGACCTCGAGGACGGTGGCGCCCCGCTGCCCGCCGAGGGCGCGGCGCTCCCGCCGGACGAGGGTCCGCTGCTGGCGCGCGAGGGCCGACCGGCGGCCGGCACGCCGCTGCTGGAGGTCTCCGGGCTGACCAAGCGCTTCGGTGGCGTGACCGCGGTCGACGACCTGGACCTGACCGTGCACGCCGGCGAGATCGTGGCGCTGATCGGGCCCAACGGCGCCGGGAAGACGACCGCCTTCAACATGATCAGCGGCGCCGTGGCGCCCACCGCCGGAACGGTCACGATGGCCGGCACCCGGGTGGAGGGCCGCAAGCCGCACGTCTTCGCCCGTGCCGGCGCCACCCGCACCTTCCAGAACCTGCAGATCTTCGGCTCCTCCACAGTGCTCGGCAACGTCATGGTCGGGCGGCACCTGCGCAGCCGCACCGGGCTCATCGGTGCCGCGCTGGTCGTGCCCGCCCGCCGCGAGGAGCGCGCCGTCGAGGCCTCGGCCCGGGAGCTGCTCGACCTCCTGGGGCTGGGCGCGGACGCCGATCGCCTCGCCGTGGACCTGCCCTTCGGCCGACAGCGGCTGGTGGAGATCGCCCGCGCCCTGGCGCTGCAGCCCGACCTGCTGCTGCTCGACGAGCCCATGGCCGGGCTGTCCGGCGCTGAGCGACGGGACCTGGCCCGGCTGCTGCGGCGGCTGCGGGCCGGCGGGATGGCGATCGTGCTGGTGGAGCACGACGTCGAGGCGGTGCTCGCCCTCGCCGACCGGGTGGCGGTGCTGGAGGACGGCGTGCGGATCGCCCTCGGCACGCCCGAGCAGGTGCGGCACGACCCGGCCGTCGTCGCGGCCTACCTCGGGGTCGAGCCGGAGGACAGCGCGGCGGTCGCGGTGGCCGAGACCGGCCCGGGGGAGCTGCCATGAGCCTGGAGGTCCGCGGGCTGGCGGCCGGGTACGGCCGGCTCGAGGTGCTGCACGGCGTCGACCTCACGGCCGGGGACGGCCGACTGGTCGCGGTGATCGGTGCGAACGGGGCGGGCAAGACGACGCTGCTGCGCGCGCTGTCGGGGCTGATCCCGGCGAGCGGGGGCACGGTCACCCTGGCCGGCGCCGACGTCACCGGGTCAGGGCCGGAGCGGCTGGCGCGGGCGGGGCTGGCGCACGTGCCGGAGAACCGGCTGGTGTTCCCCTCGCTGACCGTCGAGGACAACCTGGTGCTCGGCGCGTACACCCGGCGACGGGGCCCGGCGGCCGAGCGCCGGGAGGCCCGGGACCGGGCGCTCGCCCTGTTCCCGCGGCTGCAGCCGCGGCTGCAGCAGGTGGCCGGCACGATGTCCGGCGGCGAGCAGCAGATGCTGGCGATCGCGCGGGGGCTGATGGCCCAGCCCACGGTGCTGGTCCTCGACGAGCCCAGCGTCGGCCTGGCGCCCCGGCTGGTCGGGGAGATCTTCACCGCGCTCGGCAAGCTCCGGGACGACGGGCTGACCCTGGTCGCGGTCGAGCAGAACGCGCGTGCCGCCTTCGCCGTCGCCGACCACGTCTACGTGATGGACCGCGGCGCGGTGGTGCTCGAGGGGGACGCCGCCACGCTCGCGTCCGACCCGCGGGTCACCGCCGCCTTCCTCGGCGGCGGCCTCAGCGGCGACACCCCGGACGGCCCGCCGACGCCGGGGACCGCGGAGGCAGGTCAGCGGTGACGCCGGGGGTCAGGCGGCGACCCAGCGCAGTGGCAGCCGCTTCACCCCGCGTTGGAAGTCCGACCGGAGCAGGGCCGGCGGCCCGGCGAGCTCCAGCCGGCTCGTCCGACGCAGCAACTCGCCGAACAGCGCCCGCATCTGCACCCGGGCCAGCTGGGCGCCCAGGCAGAAGTGCGGACCGTGCCCGAAGGACAGGTGCGGGTTGGGGGCCCGGTGCACGTCGAAGCGGTCCGGGTCCCCGAAGACGCGCTCGTCCCGGTTCGCCGAGGTGAAGGACACGACGACCTTGTCGCCGGCGCACATGCGGACACCGGCGAGCTCGACGTCGACCCGGGCGGTGCGCCGGAACACCATGACCGGCGTCCACCAGCGCAGCATCTCGTCCACCGCACCGGGCAGCAGCGCGGGGTCGGCGCGCAGGTCGGCGAGGGCGTCGGGGTGCTCCAGCAGCGCGATCAGGCCGCCGGGCAGGCCGTTGCGCAGCGTCTCGTTGCCGGCCACCGCGAACAGCCAGAACATGCTCTGGAACTCCGCGTCGCTGACCTGACCGCCGTCCTCGTCGACCTGGGCGAGCAGCACCGACATCACGTCGGCGCCCGGTGCCCGCCGCTTCGCCTCGGCCAGCAGCCGGGCGTAGGCGTAGAGGTCGGGCATGCCCTCCCGGGTCCGCGGGTCCGGCATCCGGCCGTCGGCGTCCGGTGCCGGCCGGAGCGCGACCGCCCGCCGGGCGAGGTCGGTCCCGGCGCTGCTGTCGAACGACGCGGACGAGGCGTAGTCGGGGTCCTGCCAGCCGATCACCCGGTTCGACCAGTCGAACATCAGCCAGCGGTCCTCGGGCGGCACGCCGAGGACCGCGGCGAGGCTGACAAGGGGCAGGTCCGCGGCGACGTCGCGGGCGAAGTCGCACGTGCCCGCGGTCGACCGGCCGATCATCCGGTCGACCAGTCCGGCCGCCGTCGCGTCGATCTCGGCGGTCAGCGCCGCGACCGCTCGCGGCGTGAACGACCGGTTGAGCAGCCGGCGCAGGCGTGTGTGGTCCGGCGGGTCGGTGTTGAGCATCATCTGGCGGGCCCAGGCGAGGTCCCGGGCATCACGGACCTGGGTCGCCCCGAGCCACGAGGAGAAGGTCGCCGGGTCCCGCAGGACGCGCTCGACGTCGGCGTGCCGCAGCACGAGCCAGAACCCCGGGCCACCCGGCAGGCCGTGCAGCGGCGGCTCGTCGACCCAGACCACGGGGCCCGACGAGCGCAGGCGGCGCAACGCCTCCAGCGGCGGACCGGTCTCGTAGGTGGCCGGGTCGACGACGGCGAGGGCGTCAGCGGCTCCTGTGGAGGCGGTCACCGGGTGCGTCGTCCGGCTCCGGGCTCGTGCAGCCGGTCGAGGAACCGTTCCACCACGGTCACCAGGGCCACCGGCGTCTCGTACATGGCGTAGTGCCCGGCGTTCGCCAGCACCTCGAGGGAGCAGTTCGGGTAGTGCTGCAGGAAGGTCTGCTCCATCACCGCCGCGCTCAGTGCCGGGTCGTGCTCGCCGACCACCACCAGCACGGGCACGGGGTTGCCCTGCACCTGGGCGGAGAAGTCGGTGCCGGCCCACGCGTCGAGGTAGCCGGCGACGGCGGCCTCGTCGGAGTTCTCCAACGAGTGCTGCACCATGCGGTCCAGCCACGCCCGGCTGAGCCGGTTGCCGGTCGTGAGGTCGATGATCGCGTGCCGGTTGGCCGGCTCGCGCGCCGCGCCACGGAACAGCGGACCGGACTGCTCGTCGAAGGGGACGCCGGTCGATGGGACCGGGCTGACGCCGACCAGCCCGGTCACCCGGTCCTCGGCGTCCAGCAGCACCCGTTGCATCGCGCTGCCGCCCATCGAGTGCCCGAGGACGGCGAAGCTCGACCAGCCGAGCGCATCGACGGTCGCCAGCGCGTCGGAGGCGATCTCGGCGAGGGTGAAGTCGCCGGTCGCGCCGCGGCGGGACCCGTACCCCCGGTAGTCGACGAAGGCGACGCTGTACCGGTCGCCGTCCACCAGTTCCGGGAGGGCTCCCCAGCCGGTGGCCGACCCGAACCAGCCGTGCAGGGCCAGGACCGTGACCGGACCGGTGCCGACGACCAGGGGCTTGCTGTCCATGCCGCAGTCTGCAGCGACGCCGGGGCCGTCGACAAGGCTGCCGGCGGCCAGTTCCGATGTCGCGGCGACGGTCGGCCCTGCTGGTCCCGCAGTTGCCGGACCAGCAGGGCCGACCGTGCGTGAGGTCAGGGAGACGTTCCCGTCACCAGGTGCTCGACGTAGCCGGGGACGGTGAAGAACGTCGGGAAGGACTCCTCCAGGGTGACCGACCGGAACATCCGCGCGGCGTCGTCGAACCGGTCGTCCGGGGTGCGGGGCCGCTCAGCGACGACCTCGGCCAGCAACCTCTCGACCAGGTCGCGGGTCACCGGGGTGCCCTCTGCGGTGACGGTTCGGCGGGCGGTCCACTGCCACAGCTGGGCACGGCTGATCTCCGCGGTGGAGGCGTCCTCCACGTGGCCGTCGATGACGACGGCACCCACCCCGCGCAGCCAGGCCTCCAGGTAGCGGACCGCGACCGAGACGTTGCTGCGGACACCGGCGTCGGTCACCGGACCGGCCAGCCCGCGGGGGTCGAGCAGCTCGGCCGCGGTCACCCGCACGTCCTGCCGCAGTCGGTGCACCTGGTCGGTTGCGCCGCCGAGGACCTCGTCGAAGGCGCTGCGCGCGATGTCGACCAGGCCGGGGTGCGCCACCCAGGTGCCGTCGAAGCCCTGCTCGGCCTCCCGGCGGGCTCGCGGTCATCGGGGACCGCCGTGCTCAGGACGCCGATGGCGTGGGCTCCGCGACGGTGGCCGGTGCTCACCAGCAGGTCGGTGCAGGCCTGCATGAACGGCGTCGTCATCGTCAGCGCCGACCGGTCCGGCAGCACCCAGGACGGTCCCCGGTCGCGGAACTTCTTGACGATGCTGAACAGGTAGTCCCACCGGCCGGCGTTGAGGCCGGCGCAGTGGTGGCGCAGCTCGTAGAGGATCTCCTCCATCTCGAAGGCGGCGGTGATGGTCTCGATGAGCACCGTCGCCCGGATCGTGCCGTGCGTCAGTCTCAGCACCCGCTCGGTCTCGGTGAAGACCTGGTCCCACAACCGGGCCTCGGCGGCCGTCTCCAGCTTCGGCAGGTAGAAGTAGGGGCCCCGGCCGCGCCCGATCAGCCCGGCGGCGTTGTGGACGACGAACAGGCCGAAGTCGACCAGCGCGGCCGAGGTCGGCGTGCTCCGCCCGGTGCCGTCGGTGTGGCACAGGTGCTTCTCCACCAGGTGCCAACCACGGGGGCGCAGGATCAGCGTGGGCGCCGCGTCCGGTCCGGTGGGCCACTCGCGGACGACGTCGGCGAGCACGACCTGGCCGGTGATGACGTTGCCCCAGGTGGGACTGGTCGCGTCCTCCAGGTCGGCGACCCACGTCGACGCTCCCGAGCCCAGCGCGGCCCTCGCGGTCTCGGCGTCGGCCGGACCGGTCAGTTCCACCCGCCGGTCGGTCAGGCCCGGCCCGGCGCCGGCGACGCGCCACGCGGGGTCGTAGCGCACCACCGGGGTCTCCCGGCTGAAGCGCAGCTCCTGGCCGTTGCTGAGGGAGGCGCGGCGGTGGGCGCGCGCGGCCAGCAGCTCGGCCCGCCCGGGGGCGAACCGGTCGTGCAGGTACGCGAGGAACTCCAGTGCCCCGGGCGTGAGCACCTCCTCGCCCCGAGCGACAGCGGGACCGACCACGTCGATCCGGCCGGGCTGCGGGGCGGAGGGCAGGGGAGTGGGGTCGGGCCGGTGGACTCGGTGGTGGAC
>NZ_SJEW01000108.1 GCF_005930475.1 Modestobacter altitudinis | reverse complement strand
GCCTCCACCTCACCCACCACCGCCGCAGCCACCCGGCCTCCGGCGTCCTGCGACTGCCCACCCAGGGCCTTGACGATCGCGTTCGCCCGCGCCGGGTCGATCAGCCCATCGGCCAGCGCCGCCCACGTGTCGGGCAGCTCACGCTGCAACACCAGCGACCGCTCGGTCAGCTTGGTGGCCGCGGCGCGGGAGATCCCGGCCACCACGGCCAGCTCATCGGCGAAGAACTCCGACACCCCGGCCGGCGCCCGGTCAGGCAGACACCCCGCTACCCCGTGCCCGGGCTCGTCCTCGGTCAGGTCCGACTGCTGCGGCCGCCGCCCCGCTAACTCCGCCACCAACGCCGCCTCGTACGCCGCCAGCTTCGCCCGGCCCACGGCCACCGCGGTCAGCTCCCGGACGAGTTCCGCGTCATCGAACCCGACCACCTCGAGCACGTCGGTCAACCGCGACGGACGACGGGTCACCCCCTCAGGCGGCGGACCCCACCCATCGGGGCCGAATGGCCGGGCAGGCGCCACCGTCAGCGCCACCCCGTACCCACCGGCCTCGAACATGACCCCACGCTAGCCAGGGGGTACGACAGTTCCCTGCCTCGTCGACGAGCTGACCTGGAGTTCCTCGGGGTCTTCCTACGCCTGCCCGGCGGCGTCCGGGGTCCGGCGTCGGCCGGCGGGGGTGGCCACCAGGAACAGCGCGCCGATTCCGACGAGCAGCCACAGGCTGACCAGCCGGTAGACCAGCACCGCGGGCACGGCCTGGCTCGCCGGCAGCCCGGCGGCGACCAGCGCCGAGGCGAGCGCCGTCTCGACCACCCCGATCCCGCCGGGCGTGAGCCGGGCCGAGGAGGCGAGCGCTCCGGCGGCCCAGGCCAGCAGCAGTCCCTGCCAGGGCACCGGGGCGCCGACGGCGATCAGCGCGAGCGCGAGCGTGGCGACGTCCAGCACCCAGTTGGCGAGGGCGTAGAAGCCGGCGGCGGCCCCCGCGACCGGGCTCAGCCGGAACGACCCCAGCGAGCTGAGCAGCTCGTCGACCCGGAGGCCGACCCGGTCGCTGCGCAGCGCCGGCACCCACCGGCCGAGCACCGCGGCGGCCCGGCTGACCCAGCGCACGACCAGCGCACGGGTCCGGGCGTGCCGGAGCACCAGGACGAGCCCGACGACCGGGACGACGCCGGCCACCGTGGCGAGGAACGCGCCCAGCGCTCCCACCAGCGACCCGGTCACCGCCGACCCGACGGCGAGCACGACCGCCAGCGACGCCGTCGCGGCGATGCCCGAGACCGCCAGCGCCCAGCCGACCAGCCCCGTGCTGTTGCCCAGCGCGTGCAGCCGGCGGTAGGTGTAGGCGGCGCTCGCCGCGGCACCGGCGACGGGCACCGTGGCCGAGATGGTGTTGCCCGCGTAGATGGTGCTCGTCGAGCTGCGCAGGGGTGCCGACCCGCCGCCGGCGCGGAGCAGCCCGCGCTGCTGCTCCACCAGGCACTGCATGGACAGCAGCTGGACCACCGCGGCCAGCAGCACCCACTTCCAGGCGACCCCGACCAGGCCGTCCCACCACTCGGCGATGCGGTGCCGGAAGACGACGACGAGCACCACGGCCACCAGCACCAGCAAGGCGCGGAGCAGCAGGCCCAGCGGCCGTCGGCGACCGGCGGGCTCGGGCGCCGCGCCGTCGTCCGGGGAGGACAGCTGCCCGGCCTGCGACGGCTGTCCTTGCTCCTCCGGGCTCACCACCCCATGGTCCCCGTCGACCCAGCGCACCTCGTCGGCCGGGGTCAGGCGGCGGCGACCCGGGGCACGACCTCGGTGCCCAGCAGCTCGATGCCGCGCAGCAGGTCGGCGTGCGCCAGCCGCGGGTTCGTCATCTGCAGCGAGATCCGGTCCACCCCGCCGAGCTGCCCGGAGATCCGGACCAGCTTCTCCGCCACGGTGTCCGGGTCACCCATGAAGAAGGCGCCGTTCGGTCCGCTCGTGGCGTCGAACTGCGCCCGGGACGGCGGGGAGAAGCCGCGCTCCCGGGAGACCTTGGTGAACATCTCGTGCCAGCCCGGGTAGATGGTGTCCGCGGCCGCCCGGGTGCTCTCGGCGACGAAGCCGAACACGTGCAGCCCCACCTGCAGCGTCTCCGGGGCGTGCCCCGCCTGCGCGCCAGCCCGGCGGTACAGGTCGATCAGCGGGCCGAACTGGCGCGGCTCGCCACCGATGATGGCGACCATCAGCGGCAGCCCGAGCAGCCCGGCCCGGGCGAAGGACTCCGGCGTACCGCCCACACCGACCCAGATGGGCAGCGGGTCCTGCAGCGGCCGCGGGTAGATGCCCTGACCGGTGAGCGCCGGGCGGTGCCGGCCGGACCAGGTGACGACCTCGGAGTCGCGGATCTGCAGCAGCAGGTCCAGCTTCTCGGTGAACAGCGAGTCGTAGTCGGCCAGGGAGAGCCCGAACAGCGGGAAGGCCTCGGTGAACGACCCGCGCCCGACGACCAGGTCGATCCGGCCCCGCGAGATCAGGTCGAGGGTGGCGAACTCCTGGAACACCCGGACCGGGTCGGCGGCGCTGAGCACGTTGACGGCACTGCCCAGCCGGATGCGCGAGGTCCGGGCGGCCGCGGCGGCGAGGATGACCGCCGGCGCCGAGTCGTAGTACTCGGGCCGGTGGTGCTCGCCGATGCCGAAGGAGTACAGGCCCACCTCGTCGGCGAGGGCGATCTCCTCCAGCAGGTGGGTCATCCGCTCCTCGGGCCCGACCAGGTGCCCGGTGCCGGGATCGGTCACCGCCGAGACGAAGCTGTCGACGCCGAGGTGCATGGGGTCCCTCCAGGGTCTCGCCGGCGCCGACGGACCGTCAAACGCTCAACCACCAGTGAACCAGGCGCCGGCGTCACCCCGCAGCTCCGGTCAGGAACGGGCCTCCTCGGGCACGTCCGGGGCGAACTGCGCCCGCGCCACCTCCACCCCGGCCGCGACCTCCTCCGGAGCCGCTGTCGTGCCGATCGCCGTCACCCACGCGTCGATCGTCGCGGCGTTGTAGCGCTGCACCTCCGCCGTCCCCTCCCAGGCGACCGGGTCGCCGACCGGCTCGCCGCGCAGGAAGAGCGCCAGCCCCAGGACGGCGACGTCCCAGCCGGGTCCGACGTACAACGCGCCGGCGCCGCTGCCGGCGAAGGCGACCGGCACGGAGTGCTCGAGCTCCAGTCGAGTGGCGTTCCCGCCCTCGGCGGTGAGCCGCAGCCGGACCAGGCTCTCCGGGCCACCCCAGCTGACCGTGAAGCCGTGCGGTGGGTCGCACTCCTGCACCTCACCGCCGGCGTTCCCCTCCACCTGGAAGGCGCCGCCGACCCGGAGGTTGCCGCTCACCGGGGCGAACCACCGGGCCAGCCGATCAGGGTCGGTGACGGCGGACCACACGTCCCCGACCGCCGCGTCGTAGCGGCGGCGCACGCTCACGGCGATCACCTCGGCGTCCCCGCTCCCCCGCCGCTGCACGTCCCGGTGAGCTGCCACGAGCTCGTCGATGAGGTCCCTCATGTCTCCTCCTCCGTGTCGGCCGCGGGCCCGGAGCCCGTGGTCGCTGATGTCGACCCGGCGCGCTCGCCCCGGGCGAGCTCGGTGGCCAGCGCGTCCAGGCGCTGGTCCCAGAACCGGCGGAAGCCGGTCAGCCACGCGTCGATCTCCCGCAGCCCGGTCGCGTCGACGGCGTAGAGCCGCCGGGCCCCCTCGGCGCGCACCCGGGCGAAGCCGTTCTCGCGCAGCACCTTGAGGTGCTGGGACGCCGCGGGCTGGGAGATGCCGAACTCGGCGTGCACGACGGCGGCGACCTGCCCTGCGGGCTGCTCGCCGTCGGCGAGCAACTCCAGCATCCGGCGCCGGACCGGGTCACCGAGGACGTCGAACGCGTGCACCGCCGCATTGTATAAGTGGTGACTTATGAAGTGCAACCCCCGCGACCCGCGCACGCGAGCGTTGCGGGACACTGGGGCGTGATCGAGGTGCCCGTGGCGCTGTCCACGACGAACTGGGCCGGCAACTACACCTACTGGGCGACGAAGCTGCACCGCCCGCAGTCGCTCGAGCAGCTGCAGGAGGTCGTCTCCGCCGGACCGCGGGTGAAGGTGCTCGGCTCCCGGCACTCCTTCACCGGCATCGTGGACTCCGCGGAGCTCGTCTCGCTGGAGGCGATGACCTCACCGGACTCCGTCGTCGTCGCCCCGGACCGGAAGACGGTGACCGTGGACGCCGGCCTGACGTACGGCGAGGTGGCCGCGGCGCTCCAGCGCTCCGGCCTGGCGCTGCACAACCTCGCCTCGCTGCCGCACATCTCCGTGGCCGGTGCGGTGGCCACCGCCACGCACGGGTCCGGCGTGGGCAACGGCAACCTGGCGACGGCGGTCGCGGCCCTGGAGCTGGTGACCTCCAGCGGCGAGGTGGTGCGCGCCGCCCGCGGGGACGCCGACTTCGACGGCATGGTCGTCGGCCTGGGCGCGCTGGGCGCGGTCACCCGGGTCACCCTCGACGTCGAGCCGGCGTTCGAGGTCCAGCAGCGGGTGTACGACCACCTGCCGTGGCCGGCCCTCTTCGAGCACTTCGACGAGATCGTCTCCCTCGGCTACAGCGTCAGCCTGTTCACCCTGTTCGGCGGCGACGTCGACATGGTCTGGGTCAAGTCGCGCACCGACGCACCGGCTCCGCCCGAGGGCGGGTTCTTCGGTGCGGTGCCGGCCGATGGCGAGCGGCACCCCATCCCGGGCATCGACCCGACCCCGGCCACCCCGCAGCTGGGCAGCACCGGGTTGTGGTCGGACCGGCTGCCGCACTTCCGGATGGGCTTCACGCCCAGCAACGGCGACGAGATCCAGTCCGAGTACCTGCTCCCCCGCGCGCACGCCGTCCCGGCGCTGGAGGCGCTCCGCGCGCTCGGGAACCGGATCCGGCCGCTGCTGCAGACCTGCGAGATCCGCACGATCGCCGCCGACCGGCTCTGGCTGAGCACGGCCCACGACCAGGAGTCCGTCGCCTTCCACTTCACCTGGCTGCAGGCGCAGTCCGAGCTCGAGGAGCTGCTCGTCGACCTCGAGGCGGCGTTGCTCCCGCTGGGGGCGCGCCCGCACTGGGGCAAGGTCTTCCTCGCCGACGCCGCCACGCTCGCTCCCCGGTACGCCCGGCATGCCGACTTCGCCGACCTGGTGCAGCGGCTGGACCCCCGGGGCGCCTTCGGCAACGAGTGGCTGGAGCGCCACGTCCTCGGCAGCTGACCTGGTCAGCCGGGCAGCAGGCCACCCGGCTGACGACGGCGGACGGCGTGCGCGGCGGCCTCGGCACGGTTGCGCGCCGCCGCCATGGCCTCCTCGAGCAGCCGCAACCCGGGTTCCCGCCGGCCGGCCCGGACCTCCGCCCGCCCCAGCAGGCTGATCGCCAGCACCTCGAGGTCGGCGTCCCCGGTCGCCCGGGCGACCTCCAGGGCCCGGGACGCCGCGGCGGCCTGGTCCCGCACGGTCGCCGCCTGCCGGGCGCGCTCGACCGCCACCCAGCCGTGCCCGGCGCACGACGGGACGTCGGCCATCACCCGTTCGGCCCGGGCCAGCCACCCGCGGGCCGCCGATCCGCGCCCGCCGAGGGGGTGCTGGTGGGCCACCCACACGGCCGGCCGGGCAGCCTCGGCGCAGCGACCGGCCTGCACGTGGTCGGCGAAGGCCTGCTCGCGCAGCGCGATCGCCTCGGGGACCCGGCCGAGGAACCACTGCGCCTGGGCCAGGCCGTCCCGGGCGTCGGCGGGGCCGTCCGCGCCGAGGGCAGCGTGGTACGCCGAACGGGCGGACTCCCAGTCCGCCCGCTCGAGCGCCTGCCTGCCGGTCCGCAGCTGCGCGGCCCCGTCGGGCCCCTGCATCCGCCGAGCCTCCCACGGACCGGCCGCGCTGAGGAGCTCCTGCGCGATCAGCGCCGGGTGCCGACGGCGAGCAGGTACTCGCTGTCGAACCGGGCCTGCTCCGGTGTGCCGTGGTCGAACTCGTCGCAGACGGCGTCCAGGGCGGCGTCGAACTCCGCCTCGCGGCCGTCCTTCACCGCGTTGGCACGGGCGGCGATGGTCGGCCCGTAGTACGCCCGGAAGTGCCGGGCGTAGTCGTGCGCCTGCGGGAACGCGGTGATCTCCAGCGCCTCCCGGCGCAGCGCCGTCCACTCGACCCGGCCACCGAACAACCCGCGCAGGTGCTCCTCGCTGCCCCACAGCGGCGGGGGCTGGGCGCCGGGCGGGGGCGGCGGCATGAACGGCTTCATGGCGCGGAACAGCGCGCCGACCATGCCCTCCGGTGTCCAGCACAGCACGCCGACGGTGCCGCCGGGCCGGCAGACCCGGACCAGCTCGTCGGCCGCCTCCTGGTGGTGCGGGGCGGACATGACGCCGATCGAGGACATCACGACGTCGAAGGACGCCTCGTCGAACGGCAGGCGCTCGGCGTCTGCCTCGGTCCACTCCAGCGACAGCCCGGACGCCTCGGCCAGCCGCCGGCCGTCGGCGAGCAGCTGCGGGGTGAGGTCACTGGCGGTGACCCGGGCGCCCCGGGCCGCGGCGGGCAGCGCCGCGTTGCCGGTGCCGGCGGCGACGTCCAGCACCCGGTCGCCGGCGCTGATGGCGCAGGCCTCGACCAGTCGGAGCCCGAGCGGGGTCAGGAAGGTCTCGACCATCCGGGGGTAGTCCCCGGAGGCCCACATGGTGCGGTGGCGGGCCTTGAGCTCGGTGTCGGGAACGGTGGTGGTCATCGGGGTTCCTCTCCCTCGGGATGGTGCTCCTGAGGGTTCTCGCCGATGACCGGCCGGCACATCGGGCGAACTCCCCATCCGGTACCCGTCCCGCGGGCACCGGATGGGGAGCAGCCGTCAGTTGCCGCTGGAGAAGGCGGCGTCGAAGGCCGCGGCCGGCGGGTCGAAGGCCAGCCGGCGGACGAACTCCAGCGCCTCGGGCGCCCCGACCAGCCGGTCCATGCCGGCGTCCTCCCACTCGACCGAGATCGGGCCGTCGTAGCCGATCGTGTTGAGCATCCGGAAGCACGCCTCCCACGGGACGTCGCCGTGCCCGGTGGAGACGAAGTCCCAGCCGCGCCGCGGGTCGGCCCAGGGCAGGTGCGAGCCCATCCGGCCGTTGCGCCCGTTGCCGACCTGCTTCTTCGCGTCCTTGCAGTCGACGTGGTAGATCCGGTCCTTGAAGTCCCACATGAACCCGACCGGGTCCAGGTCCTGCCAGACGAAGTGCGACGGGTCCCAGTTCAGCCCGAACGCCTCGCGGTGCCCGATCGCCTCCAGGGTGGCCACCGTCGTCCAGTAGTCGTAGGCGATCTCCGAGGGGTGCACCTCGTGCGCGAACTTGACCCCGACCTCGTCGAAGACGTCCAGGATCGGGTTCCACCGGGCGGCGAAGTCGGCGTAGCCGTCGGCGATCATCGACTCGGGCACCGGCGGGAACATCGCCACGGTCTTCCAGATCTTGCTCCCGGTGAACCCGACGACGACGTCGACGCCCAGCGCGCGGGCGGCGCGGGCGGTCAGCTCCATCTCCTCCGCGGCCCGCTGCCGCACCCCCTCGGGGTTCCCGTCGCCCCACACCCGCGGGTGCACCATGCCGCGGTGCCGCTCGTCGATCGGGTCGTCGCAGACGGCCTGGCCGTTGAGGTGGTTGGAGATGGCGTACACCGTCAGGCCGTGCCGCTCCAGGATGCCCAGCCGCTCCTTGACGTAGGAGTCGTCCTCGGCGGCCCGGGCGACGTCGAGGTGGTCGCCCCAGCAGGCGATCTCCAGGCCGTCGTAGCCCCAACCCGAGGCCAGCCGGCACACCTCCTCGAACGGCAGGTCGGCCCACTGGCCGGTGAACAGGGTGACGGGGCGGGGCATCAGTTCTCTCCTGGGTGGTCGGAGGGGATCTCGGTCCAGGTGGAGCGGTCGGCGGCACTGCGCTCGACGGCGTCCAGCACGCGCTGGACCTGCAGCCCGTCGGCGAAGGACGGCCGGGGCTGCTCTCCCGCGGCCAGCGCGCCGACCAGGTCCACGACCTGGTGGGTGAAGCCGTGCTCGTAGCCCAGGCCGTGCCCGGCCGGCCACCACGCGCCCACGTAGGGGTGCTCGGGCTCGGTGACCACGATCCGCCGGAAGCCGGCGGTCTCGCCCGGCTCGGTGCCGTCGTAGAAGTGCAGGACGTTCATGTCCTCGAAGTCGAAGGCCAGGCTGCCGGCCGACCCGTTGACCTCGATCCGGATGGCGTTCTTCCGGCCCAGGGCGAACCGGGTCGCCTCGAAGGTGGCCAGCGCGCCCTCGGTGAACCGGCCGAGGAACACCGCCGCGTCGTCGACGGTCACCTCGCCCATGCCCTCTGCCCTCATCCCGCCCGACCCGACCCCGAGTCCGCCCAGGG
Organism: Modestobacter altitudinis; assembly: GCF_005930475.1. Taxonomy (GTDB): domain Bacteria; phylum Actinomycetota; class Actinomycetes; order Mycobacteriales; family Geodermatophilaceae; genus Modestobacter; species Modestobacter altitudinis. The sequence goes on along the minus strand of NZ_SJEW01000108.1, from coordinate 3,036 downwards.
TGCCGGTGCTGGCCGGCAGCGGGCGCTTCTTGACGAACGTCTCCAGGACGGCGCTGACCCCGGTCAGCGACTGGCCGGTGATGAACTGGGTGAGGTCGACGATGTGCGCGCCGATGTCGCCCAGCGCACCGGAGCCGGCCTTGTCCTTCTGCAGCCGCCACGACATCGGGGCGGTCGGGTCGGAGATCCAGTCCTGCAGGTACTGCGCGCGGACGTGCCGGATCTCGCCCAGCCGCCCGTCGGCCACCAGCCGGCGGGCCAGGCCCACCGCCGGCACCCGGCGGTACGTGAAGCCCACCATCGCCCGGACACCGTGCTCGGCGGCCCGCGCCGCCGCCGCGACCATCGCCTCGGCCTCGGCGACGGAGTTGGCCAGCGGCTTCTCGCACAGCACGTGCTTGCCCGCCTCGAGCGCGGCGATCGCGATCTCGGCGTGGGTGTCGCCGGGGGTGCAGATGTCGACCAGGTCGACGTCGGTGCGCTCCAGGACGCGGTGCCAGTCGGTCTCGGTCTCGGCCCAGCCCAGCTTCCCGGCCGCGGCCGAGAGCGCAGCGGGGTCCCGGCCGGCCAGCACGGTCAGCTCCGGGGCGAGCGGGAGGTCGAAGAAGCGGGGCGCGGTGCGCCACGCGTGGGAGTGGGCCACGCCCATGAAGGCGTAACCGATCATGCCGACGCGCAGCGGCGGCGGGGAGGGGGTCATCGCAGGCTCCAGGAGACGGCCGGGGACGCCGACGGTCGTCGGCGTCCCCGGCGGTGCGGTCAGGACTCGAACGCGCTGTCGATGTACTGGTCGACGTTGTCCTTGGTCACGACCGGCGCGTTGAGCACGATCTGCTTCGGGATCTCCACCTCGACCAGGTCGGACAGCGACTTGTCCTGCGCGAGCAGGCGGGCCATCTTGACGCCGTCCGCGGCCTGGGTGGACGGGTAGATGACCGTCGCCTTGAGGACCGAGTCATCGGCCTGGATGCTGCGCATGGCGTTGGCCGAACCGGCACCGCCGACCATGAAGAACTCGTCGCGGCCGGCGTTGTTGATCGCCGCGAGCACGCCCACGCCCTGGTCGTCGTCGTGGTTCCAGATCGCGTCGATCTTCGGCGCGGCCTGCAGCAGGTTCGACGCGGCCTCCTCGCCGGACTCGACGGTGAACTCCGCGGCCACCCGGTTGCTCACCTTCAGCCCGCAGTCACCCAGCGCGTCGGCGAAGCCCTGGCTGCGCTCCTGGGTCAGCGGGAGCGAGTCGATGCCGGCGATCTCGGCGACGACGGCGTTCGGGGTGCCCGAGAGCTCGGAGCAGACGTACGTCCCGGCCGAGACGCCCATGCCGTAGTTGTCGCCCAGGACCGTGGCCCGGGCGGCGAACGGGCTGTCGAACTGGCGGTCGACGTTGATCACCGGGATGCCGGCGTCCATCGCCTTGAGCGCGACCGGGGTCAGCGCCGCGCCGTCGAAGGGCAGCAGCACGATGGCGTCGACCCCGTCGTTGATGAACGTCTCCACCTGGCTGATCTGGGTGCTGACGTCGTTGGTGCCCTCGGCGACCTGCAGCTCGACGTCGTCGTACTGCTCGGCCGCGGCCTTGGCGGCGTTGGTGATGCCCGCCATCCAGCCGTGGTCGGCCGCCGGCGCGGAGAAGCCGATGGTGACGGTGTCGCCGGAGTCGTCGTTCGAGCTGGCGGCGTTGGTGCCGCCGCCGTCACCGGAGGAGCTCTCCTCCGGGGAGTTGCTGGTGCAGCCGGCCACCATCGCCGTCGCCCCGACCAGGCAGACGGTGGTGGACAGCAGGCGCCGGAACGGGCGCTGCCGCGTTGCAGTCATCGTTCTCTCCTCGTATCGAGCCGACCTGGGCAGTCCAGGTGGGGTGGGACGTGGCTGGTGCTGCCCAGGCGGTCGGAGACCGGCTGGGTGTCGTGCTGATCCGCGCCCGGTCGGGCCACGGGTCAGGTCAGGGGGTGTCCGTGCTGCCGCTGGGACGGGCGCCGCCGGGGCCACCGGGCACCGCTCCGCCGGAGACCGTGCCCGCCGGCCCGCCGGCGGTCGCCGCTCCGGGTGGGGCCGTCGACCGCGGCGTGCGCATCCGGAAGGACCCGGTGACCAGCCGCTGCTGGAGCAGCACGGCGGCGACGATGATCACGCCGCGGGCCACCGCCTGCGCCGAGCTGGACAGGTTGTTGAGCGTGAAGACGTTGCCGAGCGTGGTGAAGATCAGCACGCCGAGCACGGTGCCGACGATGGTGCCGCGGCCACCGATCAGCAGCGTGCCGCCGATGACCACCGCCGCGATGGCGTCGAGCTCGTAGAGGTTGCCGTGGGTGGAGCTGCCGGTGGTGGTGCGCGCCATGAGCATCACCGCCGCGATCCCGCAGGTGAACCCGGAGAGCACGTAGAGCAGCACGGTGTGCCGCTGCACCCGGATGCCGGCCAGCCGGGCCGCCTCGGCGTTGCCGCCGACGGCGAAGGTGCGCCGGCCGAAGGTCGTCCGGTTCAGCAGCACCCAGCCGGCCACGGCGACCAGCGCGAACACGATGACCAGCGTGGGGATGCCGAGCACGTCGCCGGAGAAGAACCGGATGAAGTCCTGGTCCTGGACGATCTGGGTGCGCCGGTTGGAGATGATCTCGGCCAGCCCGCGGGCCGCGGCCAGCATCGCGAGGGTGGCGATGAAGGCGACCAGCTTGCCGTAGGCGATGACCACGCCGTTGACCAGCCCGGCGATCGACCCCACCAGCAGCGCGGTGAGCACCATGAGGATCCAGTGCGCGTCCTCGGCCAGCTGCTGGGTGGCCAGGGTGGTCGCCCAGACCGAGGAGAGCGCCACCAGCGCGCCGACCGACAGGTCGATGCCGCCGCCGATGATCACGAAGGTCATCCCGACGCTCACCACACCGATGACGGCGGCCAGCCGCAGGATGGTCAGCACGTTGTCGACGTCGGCGAACCGGTCCCCCGCCGTCGCGACGCCGGCGATGCACAGCAGCACCAGCGCGACGATCAGCCCGAGGTTGCGGCCGAGCGGCCCGGCGAGCAGGCCACCGC
>NZ_SJEW01000107.1 GCF_005930475.1 Modestobacter altitudinis | reverse complement strand
CCACCCGACCGCCCCGGGCCCCGTCTCGGCGTCCTCGTCGGTGGAGGTCCGAGGGCCGGACTGGCTGGCCGAACGGCTCGCTGACCAGCGGGTCGTGACGCTCTCCGGCGACGTGGACGCCGAGACCGCCAACCGGACGATCGCCACCCTGGCGCTCCTCGACGCGTCCGGCGACGACCCGGTGCAGCTCCGGTTGTCCGGCGTCCGGGTGGACCTGGAGACGGCGCTGGCGCTGGTCGACGCGCTGGACCTGATGGGTGCTCCGGTGCACGTGACCGCGCTGGGCACCCTCGCCGGTGCGGCGGTCGCGCTCCTCGCGGTCGGCGACGTCCGGACGGTCGGCCCGCACACCACGCTGCAGCTCACCGGACCGCAGCCACCCCGTGGCGTCCGTGGCTGGGACGTCGAGGCGTGGGCGGCCGAGCACGCCCGGCAGGTCCGGCGGCTGGAGGAGCGCCTGGCCGATGCCTGCGGCCGCCCGATCGAGGAGGTCGCCGGCGACGTGCGCGCCGGCCGGCTGCTCACCGCCGACGAGGCGCGGGCGTACGGGCTGGCCGACGACACGGCCGCGCCGCGGCACGGTCGGGCCGGGTGAGCGACGGCGAGCTGCCGTACCGGTACGACGTCGAGGTGGTCGGTCTGCTCGCCTCGCCCGGGCACCGCTGGGACGGCCGGCCCGACCCGGCCCTCGCCGACGGTGCGGCGGACCGGCGCGACCGGCTGGAGGTGCGGGCCGGGTTCGGCATCGTGGGCGATCGCTACGCCGGTCGGCCCGCGCATCGGGACGCCTCGGTCACGGTGATCGCCGTGGAGGCCCTCGAGGCGCTGGCCGCTGAGCTGGGCAGCGGTCCGCTGGACCCGCTGGCCACCCGGCGCAACGTCGTCCTGCGCGGCGCCGAGGTCGAGGCGCTGCGCGGACAGCCCTTCAGCCTGGACGGCGTCCTGCTCGCCGGTGGTCGCCCGGCGAACCCCTGCGCGTGGCTGGACCTGGCGCTGCTGCCGGGCGCGCACCGCGGTCTGCGCGGCCGCGCAGGGATCCGCTGCGCAGCCCGCGGCGACGGCGTCTGGGTGCTCGGGCCGGCGGTGCTCCGCTCCGCCGTCCCGCTCGACCCGGCGCGGGCCGGGGAACCGGTCCGTCCCGCGCTCCGACGGCTCGGTCAGCCGTGAGGAGGGATCTGGGACGGGCCGGTGCGGGGCGTCAGCTGCGCAGCTCGAGTTCGGCCGCCACGACCACGGGCACACCGAGCGGCAGGGTGGCCGCGCCGATCGCCGTCCGCGCGTGCGCGCCCACCTCGCGGCCGAAGACGTCGTGCACGACGGCGGAGAACGCGTTGAGCACCGCCGTGGTGTGCCGGTAGCCCGGCTCGGCGAAGACGAAGCCACTGACAGTCACCCAGGCCGCGATCCGGTCCAGGTCCCCGACCGCCCGCTGCACGGTGCCGAGGACGGCGAGCGCAGCCAGCTGGGCCGACTCCTGGGCGATCTCCAGCGGCACCTCATCGGGCACGCGGCCGAAGGGCCCGGCGGGCCTGCCGTCAGGGAGCAACGGCCCGTGACCGGAGACGAGGACCCGCCGGCCCACCACCCGCACCCAGTCCGGCGGCAGCGTCCCCGTGGCCGGCGGGGGCACGGCGGGCTCCGCCGGCAGGGTGAGGCCGAGCTCGGCCAGCCGCTCCTCGATGCGCACGGTGAGATCCTGCACCGGGCGGCGGCTGCGGCGCCCACGTCAGCCGGACAGCGACGGGCCGTTGAGGTCGATGGCCCGGTCGTAGGCGACCTGCCGGGCGGCGCTGAACCGCTCGTGCCAGTCCGGTGCGCCGTCCGGGATCTCCTCGACGACCGACTCGCCGAGCACCCGGGTCTCCCCGGTGGGCAGCCGGGCGACCTTGCGGACGACGACCCGGGTCACGCCCCCGACGGCCTCATGGGCGTCCTCCCAGCGGGCGGCCGCCTCGGCAGCCGGCCACTGGCGGGCCGGCCGGCCGAGCCAGGTCTGCACCGCGACCACCGCCAGCGTCACCAGCAGGGCCAGGACGATCAGGTCGAGCAGGACCACGGCGGTGCCTCACTGTCCGGTGACGGTGAACCCGGTGCCCGGGGCGTAGGTGGTGAGCCCGTCGGGCAGGGCCTTGAGGACGTCGATCTGCGCGCACGTGGAGCAGGCGTCGTAGCCGCCCTGCCGGGCCGCGTCGGCCTGCGCGTCGATCTGCGCCCGCTGCAGCGCGGCCTGGGACTCGGTGACCCCGGCGAAGGCCGCCTGCGCCTGGTTGATCGCGTCCTGCACGTTCTGCGGCAGCTCGATCTTGCTGAGCACGAACCGCGGGTTGACCAGGATGTCCACCCCGAGGACGTCGTTGACGTCCTTGCTGAACGCCTCGTTCACCGCCGCCTGCACCTGGTTGATGGTCTGGTTGCCGTTGGCGTTGGGGTCGATGACCGCGACCGCCTGGGCGCTGGAGTTGGCCGCCAGCGAGCACGAGGCGACCAGGTCGGCGCACTCGACGTCGCCGATCTCCTGCCGGAGCACGTTCTGCACCAGGTTCCCCAGGGTGAAGTTGAGGAACGCGCTCCAGCCCTCGTCGCCGTCCCAGGCGTAGATCGCGCCGTCGGGGCCGGGGTAGGTCCGGGTGCCGTACTTGTCGTCGAAGGCGCTCATCACGCCCTCGTCGGTGAAGTTGACGTCGAAGTAGAAGGTGCCCTCCACGCCGACCAGCACGCCGTCCTTGGTGGGCACGTTGATGACCTCGTTGGAGTCGGCGTCCTCCTGCCCGCTGACCTTGAAGTTCCGCTGCGTCGAGGGGTAGGGGTGCTCGGCGGAGAACAGCCCGGTGGAGGTCAGCGAGGAGTTCGGCTGGATCACCTGGCGGATGCTGTTGTCGTCGAACGGGCCGCCGTTGCGCACGACGACCACGTGCCCGCCGTCGGCCTTGGTGAACCCGGAGGCGAAGGCGATGCCGGGGACCACCACGCCCAGCACGACGGCGAGGGCCAGGACCAGACTGAGCAGGACCCGCCGGCCGCGCGGGCGCTGTGCCGGGCGGACCGGCAGGTCGGCCGCACCCGTGGGGGACGGCTTGAGGGACTTCACGGGCACGGTCTCTCCTGCTGCTGGGCGCTGATGCGGCAGCGGAGCGTACGGCCGCCGGGTCCCGAGCGGTGGGATCTGCCCGCAGCCCGTTCCGGATCTCCCTCGGCAGGGCGGGGTGCGCGGCCACCCCCATCCGGGGGTGGCCCGGATCACACGTCGGCGCTGGGGATGGGCGGGTGCCCGGCGCGAGGGCAGCGGTACGGGGGAGACCGCCGCGCAGACCTGGTCGGGTCCGTCCGCTCAACCGTGCGGCCCAGGGGGCCGACCAGTCTGGAGGGTCGATGAAGACCAGAGCAGCTGTCCTGCGCGCCGTCGGGGAACCGTTCGAGATCACCGAGATCGAACTGGACGAGCCCAAGGCCGGTGAGGTGCTGATCCGCTTCGTCGCGGCCGGCCTCTGCCACTCCGACGAACACCTCCGGCACGGCGACATCGTGCCGCGGTTCCCGATCGTCGGCGGTCACGAGGGCGCGGGCATCATCGAGAAGGTCGGCCCGGGGGTCACCCGGCTCGAGCCCGGCGACCACGTCATCTGCTCCTTCCTCCCGGTCTGCGGGCACTGCCGGTGGTGTTCGACCGGGCGGTCCAACCTCTGCGACCAGGGCGCGACCATCCTCGACGGGATGCTCCCCGACGGGACCTACCGCTTCCACCACAACGGCGAGGACCTCGGCGGGATGTGCATGCTGGGCACCTTCTCCGAGCGCGCCGTCATCAGCGAGAACTCCGCGGTGAAGGTGGACGACGACCTGCCGCTGGACAAGGTCGTGCTGATCGGGTGCGGCGTGCCCACCGGCTGGGGCTCAGCGGTGCACGCGGCGGCCACCGAGCCGGGGGACACCATCGCCATCTACGGCATCGGCGGCATCGGGATCAACACCGTGCAGGGTGCGGCCCTGGCCGGCGCCCGGAACGTGGTGGCGATCGACCCGCTGCCCAACAAGCGGGAGGCCGCGGAGCAGCTCGGCGCCACGCACACCTGCGAGACGCCCGAGGAGGCGCAGGAGCTGATCCAGGAGCTCACCCGCGGGGTCGGCGCGGACAAGGCGATCATCACCGTGGGCGTCGTCGACGCGAAGGTCGTCAGCGACGCGGTGACCGCCATCCGCAAGGGCGGCACGGTCGTCATCACCGGCCTGGCCGACCCGACCAAGACCAACATCGAGCTCAACAGCGCCATGCTGACGCTGTTCGAGAAGACGGTGAAGGGCAGCCTGTTCGGCTCCGGCGACCCGTTCAACGACATCCCGAAGATGGTCGAGCTCTACCAGTCCGGCGACCTGAAGCTGGACGAGCTGATCACGACGTTCTACACGTTGGACGAGGTCAACCAGGGGTACGAGGACCTGGTCGCGGGCAAGAACATCCGCGGCGTGATCCGCTTCGACACCCCGCCGCTCGAGGGCGCTCCCGCCTGACCGACCCGACGGAGCCGTGCCCGGACCACCGGGCACGGCTCCGGACGGCGTCCGGGCGCGGGCGCACACTGGACGTCGGACCCGCGACCGGAAGGCTGCTGTGACCGCAGAGCACGCGCCACCGACCACCGTCATCGGCCTGCGCCGCGAGCGGGAGGTGCTCACCGTCGCGCTGCAGACCAACCGGCACGTCGTCCTCGAGGGCCCGCCGGGCACCGGCAAGTCGACGCTGCTGCGCTCCATCGCCGCCGACGTCGGGCAGGACGTCGTCTTCGTCGAGGGCAACGCCGAGCTGACGCCCGGCCGGCTGATCGGCCAGTACGACCCGGCCGCCGTCATGGCCGAGGGCTACGTCCCGAGCAGCTTCACCGACGGGCCGTTGCTGACCGCCATGCGCGGTTCTGGGCTGCTCTACCTCGAGGAGCTCAACCGGATCCCCGAGGAGACCCTCAACGTCCTGATCACGGTGCTCACCGAGAACGAGATCACCGTGCCCCGGCTCGGGCACGTGCGCGCCACGGCGGGCTTCCGGCTGATCGCGGCGATGAACCCCTTCGACGCCATCGGCACCGCCCGGGTGGGGCAGGCCATCGCCGACCGGATGTGCCGGGTCGTCCTCGGCTACCAGGACGCCGCGGCCGAGCGGGCGATCGTGGGTGCGGTCACCGGCGCCGACCCGTCACCGATCGGGCTGGCCGTCCGGCTGGTGCGCGCCACCCGCGACCACCGGGACCTGCGGATGGGCTCCTCCGTGCGCGGGGCGATCGACCTGGTGGTCCTGCTGGACGGCCTGCTCCGGATGCGCGGCGGCTACGGACTGTCGGCCGACGGCGCCCGCGAGACCGCCCGGGACGCCATGCACGCCGCGCTGTCCGGCCGGATCAAGGTCACCGAGGGGGTCGAGCGGAGCCCCGAGTCGGTCCTGGACGAGATCCTCGCCGACGTGTGGCCGGAGGACGGGCCACCGCCGGAGCCGGCCGAGCCGGGTGCCGACGCGGGCGCCGACGAGCAGGCCGCGGGCGGCTCGGGAAAAGGTGAGGGCCCGCCGTCCGAGACGGCGGGCCCCGACTCCGCGTCCGCCCTGCGCCGTGACCGAGCGGGCGGCGGCCAGCGCCGGCAGACCAGCCGGCGGGAGATGCAGCTGCGGCACGACGGCTTCGACGACGTCAGCCCGCAGGTCGGCCAGCTCGACGAGGACGCCTTCGCGGTCGTGATGGCCGAGGACCCCGACGCCGCGGCCGCGATGCTGGTCGACATGGCACTGGCCACCGACCGGGACTTGCGGGCGGCGGCGCGGCGGCTGGCCTGCCGGGTGTTCATCCAGGTCGGCCGGGTCGGCCGGGCCCGCAGCCGGGGCACCCGGCGGCTGGTCCACGACCGGCGGGCCGAGGGCGACCTGGACCTGGACCGCACGCTGGACCGCTGGACCGGCAGCTGGCCGCCGGCGAGCGAGGACCTGGTGACCCGCAGCTGGACCGGGCACCGCCGCGCGGTCTGCCTGCTCGTGGACAGCTCCGGCTCGATGAACGGGCTGGCCGTCGCGATCGCCGCGGTCGCGGCGGCGGGCGTCGCGCTGGCCGCCGACGAGAAGCTCGAGACCAGCGTGCTCACCTTCTCCGGTCAGGTGGAGGTGCTGCAGCGGCAGGGGCAGCACCGGGTCGTGGAGGACCTGGTCGGCCAGCTGGTCACCTTGCGCGGGCACGGGGTCACCGACCTGGCCGCGGCCCTGCGGGCCGCCCGGCGGGAGCTGCTGGCCACCGGCGCGGACGAACGGGTCGTCGTCCTGCTGTCGGACTGCCTGCACACCTCGGGGGACGCGCCGGAGAGCGCGCTCGCGGGCATCGACCGGCTTGAGGTGCTGTACCCGCTGCCCACGCCGGAGGTCGAGGAGGCCGCCCGGGCGCTGGCTGCCCGGGGCGGCGGGAGGGCGCTGCCGGTGCGGACCCTGACCGACATCGGCCCGGCGCTGAGCCGGCTCCTCGGCTGACCCGGGTCGCTCAGGGCAGCAGACCGAGGCGCCGGGCGCGCACCACGGCCTCGTGCCGGGTGTGCGCGTCGAGCTTGGTCATGGCGCTGCTGAGGTAGCTCTTCACCGTCTCCGGGCGCAGCGACAGCCGGCGGGCGGACTCGGCGTTGCTGCACCCGAGCGCCACCATCGCCAGGACGTCGGTCTCGCGCGGTGCCAGCCGCACCGACGGCTCCTCGGCCGGCGAGGTCCCGAGGGCGGCCAGCCGGGCGCAGACCACGTGCACGCGGTACCGCAGGACGTCGTCGGCGAGGTCCTGGGCGATCAGCCGCAGGTCGGAGTGGAGGGCACGCAGCTCCTCCACGTGTACCGGGTCCTCGACGTCCCGGGGTGGTGCGCCCGCCGGAGCCAGCAGCGGTCCTGTCATCGCCACCTCCGTGGTCGGGCCCCCGAATGCCCGTCCCGCGGCGACGACGCCGCGGGACGGGGTCCGCTCAGCGGCGGTCGGCGTCGGTGTAGACGACCATCCCGCGGATGTTCTTGCCGTCGCGCATGTCCTGGTAGCCCTTGTTGATGTCCTCCAGGGAGTAGCGGGTGGTGACCAGGTCGTCGAGCTTGAGCTGGCCCTCCTGGTAGAGCGAGAGCAGCGCGGGGATCGCCGCGCGCGGGCTCAGCCCACCGAAGATCGCGCCCTGCAGGTCCTTCTGCAGCAGGGTGAGCTCGAACAGGTTGAGCTTGACGTCCATGTGGGCGTAGTCCCCCATGCCGGTGACGACGGCGCGGCCGCCCTTCCCGGTCACGCTGAGCGCGGCCGCGATGTCCTCGCCCTGGATCTCGCCGACGGTGATGATCGTCTTCTCCGCCATCCGGCCCCAGGTCAGCTCGTTGATCGGGCCGGTGGCCTCCTCGATGCTGGCGAAGGTGTGCGTGGCACCCAGACCCATCGCCCACTCCCGCTTCTGGGCGACCGGCTCGATGACCATGACCCGCTTCGCGCCGGCCGCGGCCGCACCTTGGACAGCGTTCATGCCCACACCGCCGGCGCCCATGATCACGACGTTCTCCCCGGGACGGACGTCGGCGACCTTGGTCGCCGACCCCCAGCCGGTCGTGACACCGCAGCCGACGAGCGCGGCAACGTCGAGCGGGAAGTCCGGCTCGATCTTGACCACCGACGCCTGGTGCACGGTGATGTAGGGCGAGAACGTGCCCAGCAGGCACATCGGGACGACGTCCTTGCCCCGGGCCTGGACCCGGAAGCTGCCGTCGGAGATCGACTGCCCGGTCAGCAGGTTCGCGCCGAGGTCGCACAGGTTCTGCTGGCCGCGCGAGCACGGCGGGCACTGCCCACAGGCCGGGATGAAGGCGGTGACCACGTGGTCGCCCTCCTTCAGCCCGGTGACGCCCGGGCCGACCTTGGTGACGACACCGGCACCCTCGTGACCGCCGATGACCGGGAAGAAGGCCACGGGGGTGCCGCCGTTGACCACGTGCTCGTCGCTGTGGCAGAGGCCCGAGGCGGCCAGCTCGACCGTGACCTCCCCCTCGCGAGGGTCACCGACCTCGATCTCCTCGACCGACCATTCCTCGCCTTTGCCCCAGAGGATCGCGCCCTTGGTCTTCAACCTGTGTGTCCCTTCTCGTGCCCGCCGCGAGGTGCAGCGGGCACATGCCGGACGCCGCACCGGTGCGGCGTGTCGTGGGTCACAGCGTGCGGAGCAGCGGTGATGCCGTCAAGGCGACCGCCCCGTGGTGCAACGTCGCGCAACGATGGCCGCCACCTGCTCGCGGGCGCCGACTGGCGGGCCCGGCGGCGCGCTGCTTGGTTGGACACCGCCCGACGCCGTCCCGCTGGCAGGAGCTGCCGTGCCCTCCCTGACCTCCCTCGTCGGTGCCGCGACGGCCGGCTACGGGGCGGCCCTGGTCGCCGTGCCCACGATCCTGCTCCGGCCGTGCGGCCTGGCGGAGACCCCGGACACCCGCCTGCTCACCCGCTCGCTCGGCGTCCGGGACGTCGTCCTGGGCCTGGCGCTCGTCGCCGCCCCGGCCGGCCGGGCCCGCCGGCTCGCCACCGGCGCCCGGGTGGTCGCCGACGCCGGTGACGCCGCGGCCTTCGGGGCCGGGCTGGCCGGCCGGGGAGCGCGCGCCCCGCTGGTCGCCCTCGCTGCCGCGAGCTGGGGAGCGGTGACGTTGCTGGCCGACGTGCTCGACGAGCGCGCCGGCCGCTGACCGGCGGACGTCAGTCCGGCAGCGCGGCGTCCAGGGTCAGCAGCTGGTGCGCGACGACGCCGGTGCCCTGCAGGCCGGTCAGCTCGCCGGTGCCGGAGCCGACGACCACCCGCGCCCACTGGGTGGTCGGCACGCCCTCGCCCATCGAGGCGCCGTGCTCGAGCACGAAGCTCCCGGTGCGCCCGGCCAGCGTGCCGGTGATCCGCTCCTGCGCCACGTAGGAGGCGCCGCGCGGACCGTTCGTGGTGAGCGCGTGACCGGTGGCCGAGCCGGTGAGCTGCTCGCCGGTGTAGGTCTTGGCCAGCACCACCCGCGCGGTCGGCGGGGCGTCGGGGTCGGCCGGGTCGGGGTCGGCGACGCCGTCCCAGGTGTCGAGGGAGAACGGGGCGTCCAGGTGCAGGTCCACGGGGACAGGCTGCCCGATCGACCGCCGTCCTGTCGTGCACTTCCCCGACAGGCACACTCGGCCGCGTGACGGTGGTGGTCGTCGGCGCCGGGCCGGTCGGGGTGACCGCAGCACTGCTGCTGGCCTGCCGGGGCCTCGACGTCCTGGTGCTCGACCGGCACGCCGAGGCCCACCCGCTGCCGCGGGCGGTGCACCTGGACGACGAGTCGCTGCGGGTGCTGCAGGCGGCCGGCGTCGCCGACGCCTTCGCTGCGGTCAGCCGGCCGATGGCCGGGCTCCGCCTGCTGGACGGCGACGGCCGCACGCTGGCCGAGTTCCCCCGCGGGGCCGGCGAGCACGGCTGGCCGCAGGGCTCGATGTTCAGCCAGCCCGACCTGGAGCGGGTGCTGCGCGACGCGCTGGCCGCCGAACCGCGGGCCCGGCTGCGGGGCGGGGTGGAGGTGCTGCGCGTGGACGGTGCCGGACCGGTCCGTCTCACCGTCCGGGACCGGGACACCGGCGCCGAGGAGGAGCTGGTCGCCGACGCGGTGCTCGGCTGCGACGGGGCGAGGAGCACCGTGCGCCGGCAGGTCGGTGCCCGGATGCGGGACCTGGGCCCGGGGGAGCGGTGGCTGGTCGTCGACCTGGTGGCCGACGCGCCGCTGCCGGTCTGGCCCGGCGTGCAGCAGGTCTGCGACGCCGTCCGGCCGGCCACCTTCATGCCGGTCGCCGACGACCGGTACCGCGCCGAGTTCCGGCTGCACGAGGACGAGGCCGTCGCCGACCTGGACCTCGCCGGGCTGCTGGGCCGCTTCGGCGCCGCCGGCTGCACCGTCGTCCGGTCGGCCGAGTACCGCTACGCCGCGCAGGTCGCCGACCGGTGGCGGCAGGGCCGGGTGCTGCTCTGCGGGGACGCCGCGCACCTCACCCCGCCGTTCATCGGCCAGGGGCTGGGCCTGGGGCTGCGCGACGTGCACCAGCTGGCCTGGAAGCTCGCGGCCGTCCTCGCCGGTGCCGACGACGCGCTGCTGGACACCCACCAGGCCGAGCGCGCACCGCACGCCCGCGCGCTGGTCCGGCTGGCGGTGCTGCTGGGCCGGCTGATGACCGGCGGCGGCGAGCGCGCCGCCCTGGTGCGCCGCTCGGTGCTCAGCGGGGTGCGCCGGGTGCCGCGGGTGGCCGCCTTCGCCACGTCCAGCCGGACCCCGCCGCTGCGGCCCGGACCACTGGTCCGGCGGTCGCGCGTCGCCCCCCGTTCCCCGGTGGGCGCGTTGCTGCCGCAGCCGCCGGTCGCCGGGCCGCGGCGGCTGGACGACGTGCTCGGCCCGGACTGGGTCGTCCTCTCCGGCGGCGCACCGGTGCCGCCCGACTGGCCGGGTCGGGTGCTGCCGGTCGCCGACCTCGGGTCACCCGAGCTCACCCGCTGGCTGGGACGCCGGTCGGTGCTGGTGCGCCCGGACCGGATCGTCGCCGCCGCCGCCCGGCGCTAACGTGCGCAGTCGATGACTCTCGACGTCGCGGCAGTCCGCGCCTCCTTCCCCGCCCTGACCGCGGGCCACGCCCACTTCGACGGCCCCGGCGGCTCGCAGACCCCCGCCGTCGTGGCGCAGGCGGTCGCCGCGACGCTGACCGCGCCGATCGCCAACCGCGGGTCGGTGACCGAGGCCGAGCGCAACGCCGACGCCGTCGTCCGCGGCGCCCGGCAGGCGGTCGCCGACCTCACCGGCGGCGATCCTGGCGGCGTCGTCTTCGGGCGCAGCGCCACGGCGCTGACCTACGAGCTGTCCCGGGTGCTGTCGGCCGGCTGGGGGCCGGACGACGAGGTGGTGGTGACCCGGCTGGACCACGACGCGAACATCCGCCCCTGGGTGCAGGCGGCAGCCGCCCGCGGCGCCACCGTGCGGTGGGCCGACTTCGACCCCGCGACCGGCGAGCTCGACCCGGCGACCGTCGGCGCCCTGCTGTCCGGGCGGACCCGGCTGGTCGCCGTCACCGGCGCGTCCAACCTGATCGGCACCCGCCCCGACGTCCCTGCGATCACCGCGCTCGCGCACCGGGCCGGCGCGCTGACCTGGGTGGACGGCGTGCACCTCACCGCGCACGCGGCGGTGGACGTCGAGGCGCTCGGCGCGGACTTCTACGTCTGCTCCCCGTACAAGTTCCTCGGCCCGCACTGCGGCTGCCTGGTCGCCGCGCCCGCGCTGCTGCAGACGCTGCACCCGGACAAGCTGCTGCCCTCGACCGACGCGGTGCCGGAGCGGTTCGAGCTGGGCACCCTGCCCTACGAGCAGCTCGCCGGCACCACGGCCGCCATCGACTTCCTCGCCGGTCTGGCCGGCCCTGAGGGGGAGCGGCGCACCCGGCTGACGGCGTCGATGGCTGCGCTGGAGGAGCACGAGGACCGGCTGCGCGAGCGGATCGAGGAGGGCGTGCGCGGGCTCCCGGGCGTGACGCTGTGGTCGCGCGCCGCCTCCCGGACGCCGACGCTGCTGCTCACCTTCGCCGGCCGCGACGCCGCCGACGCCTACCGGTTCCTCGCGGAGCGCCGGGTGAACGCCCCCGCCGGGTCGTTCTACGCGCTGGAGGCCTCGCGGCACCTGGGCCTCGGCGACACCGGCGGCCTGCGGGTCGGGCTCGCGCCCTACAACGACGACGCCGACGTCGACCGGCTGCTCACCGGCCTGCGGGAGTTCCTCGGCGGCTGAGCTGGGTGCGCCGGGCGTGGCGACGGCTGGCCGGGACATCTCGGAGCGGGCCGTGCCGTCCTCGTGGACATCGCCGCGGTACTGGGGTCGGTGCCGGTGGGCTGGTTCGCGGGTGATGCGCCTGGATCTCCAGAACTGTCGTACCCCGTACGTATGTTCGACTCGTGGCAGGACATCCGGGCGGTCTCGTGGTCGACGTGGTGTGGGCACCGCGTACGGCCCCGCCGCGGCTGCCGGTCTCGTGGCTGTCGGCTGAGGAGAAGGCGGTGGAGCTGCAGCGGGTGCAGGCCCGCCGCGCGGTCGACACTGCCTACGAGGCCGAGCTGATCATGGGCCTGGCCGGCCAGCGTCCGGCCGCCGACGACCCGCAGCCCGGTACGCCGGGCGCTCGCCGGCCGGGGTGGGCGGTCGATGAGGGCTGTGACGGGGCCAGTGAGTTCTTCACCGCGGAGCTGTCGGCGGTGCTCAACCTGGGCCGTAACACCGCTGCTGCCCGGTACGGGCGCGCCCGCACGTGGTTGAGGAAGCTGCCGGCCACCTTCGCCGCGCTGCAGGCCGGTGAGCTGGACGAGCGGCGGGCCACCGCGCTGGCCGACGTGCTGCAGC
>NZ_SJEW01000106.1 GCF_005930475.1 Modestobacter altitudinis | reverse complement strand
CCCCGTCCCCGCACCCGAGCCCCGCCGCAGCTGCGGCCCCACCGCGCGCTGCGCTCACCGAGGTGGTCGACGGGCGCCGCGGACGGGTCCAGGCCAGCGGGCAGCTCACCTCCCAGGGTGCCGACCTGCTCCGAGGGACCGTCGAGGGGCTGGTCCGGCTCGGGCACTCGACCGTCGTCCTCGACCTGACCGGCGTGCAGGCCGCCGACGCCGTCGGCCTGCACGTCCTGTCCTCGCTGGAGAGCAGCATGGCCGCCTCGGGCGGCCGGCTGCTGGTCCGCAACGCCCCCGTCGCGGTCGCCCCGCGCCGCTGACGTCATGAGCGCCGACGGCGCCCTCCGGCTCCGGGCGCGTCGCGCCGGCTGAGCATGACAGCGCGTCCCGGACGGGTCAACGGCCCGGGCGCGCGTCCTCGACCTGCATGACCCGCCACAGTCCGGTCCGGCGCAGCAGGTCGTCGGTGCGCCGGTTGACCCCGCGGAGGACGACGGCACCTCCCCGGGTGCGGCAGGTCCGGTGCGCCCAGAGCAGGCTCGCGACCGCGGTGCTGGAGAGCTGCCGCACGTCCGAGAGGTCGACGGTCAGCCCGCGGGCACCGGCCAGCAGCGCGTCGTGCAGCAGCCAGCGCAGGTCCGCGAGGCCATCAGCGAGCAGCTCGTCGTCGATCCGGACCACCACGTGCCCGTCGTCGGCCGGCCGGCCGGTGGTGTGGCCGGAGGTCGGGTGACGGGTGGCAGCAACGGCCATCGGCGGTGGTCTCCCCTCGCGTGCAGCGGTCGGGCGGTCTGCACCGAGGGTCGGTGACGCACCTTGCGATCTGCCTGGCCGTCTGTTTGCGATCGTGTGACGGCTGGCTCCGGGGGCAGGGCGCGGCCCGCCGGCGGTGGCAGCATGGACCGCGTGTCGCCCCGCCTGCTGTTGGTCGAGGACGACGACCACATCCGCATGTCGCTGCGCTGGGCCCTGGAGGACGAGGGCTACCAGGTGGCCGAGGCCGCCAGCGGGGAGGACGCGTGCCGGTCGGTCGCCACGGCCGCGCCCGACCTGATGCTCGTCGACCTGATGCTCGGGGCGATGGACGGGTTCCAGGTGATCCGGGAGGTCCGCCGGGCGCACGACCTGCCCATCGTCGTCGTCAGCGCCCGGGCCGACACCCACGACATCGTCGCCGCGCTCGAGGCCGGCGCGGACGACTACGTCACCAAGCCCTTCCAGGTGAAGGAGGTCACCGCCCGGCTGCGCGCGCTGCGCCGTCGGGCCGGCGGCCAGGGCGGGTCCGGTGGTGAGGGCGCGGCCGAGCGGCCGACCGAGCTGGTGCTGGACCCCGACCCCGTGGCGCCCCTCGTCCTCCGGCCGGAGCGCGGCACCGTCCACCGCGGGCAGGACCAGCTGCCGCTGACGCTCACCGAGTTCCGGCTGCTCTGCGAGCTGGCCGCCAACGCCGGCCGGGTGCTCAGCCGTCAGGCGCTCCTCGAACGGGTCTGGGAGCACGGTTTCTTCGGTGACGAGCGGTTGGTCGACGTGCACGTGCGCCGGCTCCGCACCAAGGTGGAGCGGGATCCGAGCGCGCCGACCCTGGTGGTCACCGTCCGCGGGCTGGGCTACCGGCTGGACCCGCAGTGACCCCGTCCCTCGGACCGCGGGGGCTGCGGGCGCGAATCGTGCTCGCCTTCGCCGTGGGCGCGCTGCTGGTGTCCGCCGTCCTGGTGACGACGACCTTCCTGCTGGCCCGCAACTACCTGCTGGGCCAGCGGGAGAGCGCGGTGACCCGGCAGGCGTTCGCCGACGCCAACGTCCTGTCCAGCCGGCTGTCCACCGCCGGTAGCCAGGTCGGGGAGGAACTGGTCGACCTGGTGCCTTCCGGTGGCGCGGACGTGGTCGTCCGGAGCGGGGGCTCCTGGTACTCCTCCCGGTTGGACGTCGGCGCCCGGGACGTCCCCGGCTCGCTGCAGGAGCTCGTCACCGCAGGCTCGGCCGGAACGGCCCGGATCAGCACACCCACCGGGCCGCATCTCGTGGTCGGGGTCCCGGTGGTCGCCGCCGACCTGCAGTTCTACGAGGTCGCTCCGCTCGCGGAGCTGCAGGCGTCGCTCCGCACGCTGACCGCGGTCCTGGGCGCGGGGGCACTGGCGGCCACCGCCGCCGGTGCGGTGTTCGGGGCCTGGGCGAGCCGGCGGGTGGTGCAGCCGCTGGAGCAGGTGGCCGGGGCGGCCACGCGGATCGCGGGTGGGGAGCTGGGCATCCGACTGCCGCCCACCGAGGACCCGGACCTGCTCGCCATCGTCGCCAGCTTCAACAGCATGGTCGACGCCCTCGCCAGCCGCATCGAGCGGGACGCGCGGTTCGTCGGCGACGTCAGCCACGAACTGCGCAGCCCGCTGACCAGCCTGGTCACCAGCGTCGAGGTCCTGGGCAGCCGCCGCGCGGAGCTCTCCGACCGCGGCCGGCAGGCGCTGGAGCTCATCGAGGCCGAGCTGGACCGCTTCCGGCGCATGCTCGACGACCTGCTGGAGCTCGCCAAGGTCGACGGCACCGCCCCGGCGGGCACCGTGGCACCCGTCTCGCTGAGCGCGCTGGTCCGCGAGGTGCTCGCTCACCGGGGGTGCCCACCCGGCCTGCTGCACGCCGACGCCGATGACGCCACCACCGTGCGCGGGGACAAGAACCGGCTCGAGCGCGCGGTGACCAACCTGCTCGACAACGCCGACCGGCACGCCGGGGGGATCGTCGATGTCCGGGTGCAACGGCAGGACGGATCGGTGCTGGTGCTCGTCGACGACGCCGGCCCCGGGGTACCGCCGACCGAGCGCGAGCGCGTCTTCGAGCGCTTCGCCCGCGGGCCCCGGGCGGCCCGCCGGTCGATGCCGGGGGCCGGCCTGGGGCTGGCCATCGTCGAGGAGACCGCCGCAGCCCACGGTGGCGCGGCGTGGGTGTCGGACAGCCCGGCCGGTGGCGCCCGGTTCTCCCTCGTCGTCCCGGGAGCGGCGGGGTGAGCCCTCGGGACCGGGCCGGCCGCGCCGCGGCTCTGCTGATGCTGGCGGTGACGGCTGCGTGCGGGGTCCCCACGGGTGGTGACCCGGACCCGATCGCCGCATCGGACGTGCCGTACGGCCTCGCCGAGGCCACCCCGTCGACGAGCGCGGCGCCCTCGGCGTCGGCGGAGCTCGACCAGCCGCGGGTCTACCTCCTGGCCGAGGACGGTGCCCTGGTCCCGCAGGGGCGGTCCCTGACCGACGGGCAGCTCGCCGATCGTCTCGACGAGCTGCTCGACGACCTCGCGGCCGGACCCACCGCCGACGAGCTGACCGACCGGCTGTCCACGGCACTGCGCCCGGAGACCTCCTTGACCGTCCAGGAGCTGTCCGACCGGACGGCGACGATCGACCTGGGCGGCACCGCGGACGCACCGTCGGGGCAGGAGAGCCGGCGGGCCGTGGCGCAGATCGTGCTGACCGCGACCAGCCTGCCCGGGGTCGACGCGGTGCTGCTGACCCGGGCCGGTCAACAGGTGGACGCCCCCCTGCCGTCGGGTCAGCTGACCGCACGGCCGCTCGCCGCCGACGACTACTCCTCGCTGCTGACCCCCTCCGCCAGCCCGACGTCCTGACCGCGCGTCCGTCGGCGGAGCGGACATGACTGGACCATGACGATCCCGTTGCGAGGTCCTCACAGCTCCGCTGGGACGGCGCAGCGCGGGCATGCAGGAGGCACGGCGCTCACACGCAGACGAGAGGACGCCTCATGAACGGCAGCCAGGTCCCGGGCCAGCTGGTCCCGCTCAGCAGGACGGGCCACACCGTCGCCGACCCCGAGGCCGACGTGCGCGGTCGGACAGCGCTGGACGAGCACGGTGACCCGGTCGGCGAGGTGGACGACCTCTTCATCGACGAGCTGCTCGGCGAGGTGCGTCTGCTGCGCATCGGCTCGGGTGGTCTCCTGGGCCTGGGCCGGCAGCACTTCCTGGTCCCCGTCGAGGCGGTCACCGCCGTCGAGCCGGACGTGGTCCGGCTGGGCGGCAGCCGGGAGCGTCTCGACGGCGCGCCGGTCTACGACCCGGAGCTCAGCTACGACGCCGACTACTACGCCAACGTCAGCGCCTGGTGGGCCGGGGACCTGGCACCCCTGTACCCGCTCCCACCGCGGCGCTCCCTCGGCAGGTGAACGTCCGTCCCCGTGCGAGCCCCGTGCCGACGACCGCGGACGTGCAGCGCACAGGCCGCACCACCCGTCGGTCACCGGATCGCGATGCGATGGTGGCCTCCGGCGGGCAGAGGTGAGCGCATCGGACGATCAGCGCCCACCGTCGCGGCTGGTCCCGCGGCGCGCGGTCGACGTCCTGCGCCGACGATCCGGTGCTGCATGGCAGGCCCTCCCCGAGCCGGTGCAGCGCTTCCTGGACTGGCTGCGCAGCCCGGAGTTCGTGACGACCAGCTCCAGCCTGGCGTTCTACGCGCTGATCTCGCTGCCGCCCATGGTCCTGCTGGGGTTCTGGGTTGCCGGCTGGTTCATCGACCCCTCGACGCTGGCCGACCTCGGTACCGCGGTCGACAGCCGATCGCCCGACCAGCTCCCCGTTGCCGACGTGCTGCGGGCGCTGATCGACGTGGCCGCGGAGACCGGGCCCCTGGCGGCCGTGGCGGCGATCTGGCCGGCCACCACCTACGGTGCCGCGCTGGCCCGGGCGTTCACCGCCGTGGCGCCACGGGCGGAGCGGCCGATCCGCGGCTGGCGGGGGCGGCTGCTCGCGCTGGTGCTCATCGCGACCGGGCCACTGGTGGTGTTCAGCGCGCTGTCGGCGCTGTACCTGGTACCGAGGGTCGTCGGCCAGGGAGCGTTGCTGACGCTCGCGCTGGCAGGCGGTGCGCTGCTGGTCCTGGGCACGCTGATCGGGGTGCTGTACTCGCTGTTCCGCCTCCGCGAGACCGGGATCGGCGACGTCGTGGTGGGAGCCGCCATCGCCACCGGGCTGGTCGGTGTCGTGACCGCCGGGTACCTGGTCTACCTGCGGTACGCCGACTTCACCCAGCGCTACGGTGCCACCGGACTGGCGACCGCCGTGCTGCTGGGGTTGTGGCTGCTGCTGGGCAACGCCTCGCTCCTGGTCGGCTACCGGCTCATGCTCAAGCGCGCGGCTCGCCGGCGGCCCGGCGCGCCCGAGCCCCGGGAGGTCGGGGCGACCGGGCCCGTCGGCCCCCGGGCAGGGGCGCCCGCGTGAGCGGTGGGTCCGGCGACGGGTCCCACCCCCGGCTCACGAGCCGTAGCGCAGGGCCCTGGCCTCCACGTCGAAGAGCACGTCGTCGGCGGCCGCGGGAGCGACGTCCCCACGTCGGCGGGCATCCAGCACCGCGTCCCTCTCGGCCTCGGTCGCGCGGGCGAGCAGCTCCCGCAGCTGCCGTCCGGCGTCGTCCCCGCCGGCCTTCCCGTCCACCAGGTCCTGCACGCTGCGGCGGTACCCCAGCCGGGCCTCGTACTGCCGGACGACGGCGTCGCGGACCTCCGGGGAGACGCCGTCGGCCCGCTGCAGCTCGCCCAGCGCCGCCTCGGTGACGGTGCGGTGCAACCGGCGCACGTCCGCCTGGACGTCGGCGTCGCCGGCCACACCCAGGTTCCGGATGAGCGGCGCGAGGGTGAGCCCCTGCAGCACCAGCGTCACGATGACGACGAGCAGGGCGACCACCACCACCTCCTCACGGGCGGGGAACGGCCCGCCGCCGTCCACGGTGGCCGGCAGCGCGAGCGCGGTGGCGACGGTGACCACCCCGCGCATGCCCGCCCAGGACGCGACGGCGGACTCCCGCCAGCCGTAGGGGGTGGCCGAGTTGCTCCGCCGCGCGCGCCGCCCGGCCAGCCCGGACGCGGTGAACATCGCGGCAGCCCGCAGCACGACCAGCACGCCGACCGCGGCGGCGGCCACCCCGATCGTCTCCCCGTCGTCGAGTACCGAGGTGTTCCCCAGCACGTCGGTGAGCTCCACGCCGAGGAAGGCGAACAGCAGGCCGCTGACGGCGAACTCGACGTACTCCCAGACCGAGCGACCCAGCAGCCAGCCGGCCGAGGTGATCTCCCGGGTGGTGGTGGCCCGCAGGTACAGCCCGGAGACCAGCACCGCGAGCACCCCGGAGGACTCGACCTGCTCGGCCGCCAGGTACAGGGCGAACGGCACGGCGATGGTCACCGTGGTCTCGGCGGCCGGGTCGTGCAGCAGGCCGAGCGCCCGGCGGGCGAGCCACCCGCCGGCGAAGCCCAGGGCTGTCCCGCCCACGACCGCGACCAGCAGGCTCAGCCCCACCTCCCCGGCGGTCACACCACCGGCCACCACCGCCATCACCGACAACTGGTAGATCACCAGCGCGGTGGCGTCGTTGAACTGGCCCTCCCCCTCCAGCAGGGTCACCAGCCGCGGTGGCAGGTGCAGCCGGCCCGCCACCGCGGTGGCGGCCACCGGGTCGGGCGGGGAGACCACGCCACCGAGCACCGCGGCGACCGCCCACGGCAGCCCGAGCGCGTGCCCGACCACGGTGACCACCGCTGCGGTCAGCACGGTGAGCCCGAGCACCGGCCGGGCGGCTGCGCGGAGCTCCCGCACCGACGCGCTCTGGGTGGCTGCGAACAGCAGCGGCGGGAGGACCAGCGGCAGGATCAGGTCGGGGTCCAGCTGGGGTGCCGGCACGACCGGCACCAGTCCGAGGACCAGGCCGTAGATGGTGAGCAGCACCGGCTGCGGGACGCCGATCCGGTCGGCAACGGGGGTGAGGACGACGACCCCGAGCACGAGCAGTCCGAGCAGTGCGACAGCATCCACCGGTCGATCCTCCGGTCAGCGTGCCCCCTCTGCCACAGCAGGCTGCGAGCGGCGAATGCCGCTCCCTGTCTCGCGCCGGCCCTCGCCGGCATGCCGTCGTCCTCGCCGGTCAGACCGGTGGCCCGGGCCCCCGACCAGCGCGGCCAGCGCGCGGCGCCGCGTACGCCGGCGCCGCCGGGGTCCTGGCCGTCGGCGTCGGCGGCGGCCTCGTCACGGCAGTGGTCACCGGCACCGTCCGGCGCTGAGCACGGGCGCGGCCGGGCGACGGCCGGCACCCGGTACGCGCTGGTCCACGACCCGGAGCTCAGCTACGACGCCGACCACCACGACCGGGTCAACTCCTGGTGGGCCGGTGACCTGGCGCCCCTCCACCCGGTACGAACGCCGAGCCCACGCGGCAGCTGATCGGCCCTCCTCACCGGTCCGCCCCCTGCGGTGGTCACTGCGGTGGTCACCTGACCGTCATGTCGGTCCCGCCGCTCCGCCCGGCATGTGACGACGCGTTGACGAATTCCGGCGACCGCGGGTGGCCGCCCCGGCCCGGGTCGATGGTGGAGGCCGCCGGCCCGGAGGTCCCCCTGCCCCGGGCCGGCCCGTCCCGACGACCACCGGGAGCTGATGAGCGGGTCCTGCAGGGGATCGCCACGACCCGCCGCGTCGCTCGGCCGCCGCGCTCAGGACGATGTGCCTCGCGGAGCACGCCGCCCCGCTCGACCGCTTACAGTCAGTCAGCCAACTGTTGGCGTCGACGTCAGGCGGGGACGAACGGTGATCGGGACGCAACCGGGCGGGGCAGTGCCCGAGGACGTCATCCTGGTGCAGGCGGCGCGGACCTTCGTCAGCGTGTCCGTCCAGGCTGCGGACCAGCTGGGCTCGGTGTCACTGGTCCAGCTCCGAGCGCTCAGCGTCATCGACGAGGCCGACGGCGCCAACCTGATGCGGCTCACCGACGGCATGGGCGTCACCGTCTCCACCGCCAGCCGCCTCGTCGACCGACTCGTCGCTGCCGGACTCGTCGACCGCCGGCAGTCCGAGGTGACCCGCCGCGAGATCACCCTCACCCTCACCGCGCAGGGGCGGTCCCTGCTCGCGCGGTACGACGAACTGCGGCTGTCAGCGCTGCACCGGCGGCTCGACGAGCTCCCGAGCCGCCGGCGCGCCGCGCTGATCAGCGCCCTCAGCGACCTGGTGGCGGCACGACCGGGACCGCAGGACCCCTGACGACCCCTGGGAACGCGGCCCGGCAAGAACTGCGCCGTCCGTGATCGCCGTGTCCGGACTCCCCGTCGCCGAGGATCCTGCCGCCCTCTGACCACCGGCGCATCGGCACGGGACGTCCGGGTGGGCGGAGGCATGGACATCACGAGCTGATCCTCTTCCAGCACCACGAACAACGCCGCACGTTCGCGCTCCTCGACGAGATCCCGCGCGACGACACAGCCGCACTGGCCGCCGTCTGGAAGCGCCTCGAGGTGTTGCTCGAGGCGCACGCCGAGGCAGAGGAGCGCTTCTTCTGTCCCCGCCTGCTCGACCTCGGCCGCGGCGCCGCGGACGCCGACAGCGTCGACGAGGAGGTGGAGGACGCGGTCGAGGACCACAACGAGATCCGGGACGCCGTCCGCCGGGTGTCCGGGCACGAGGCCGGCAGCGACGCCTGGTGGCAGGCGGTCACCGACGCCCGGGTGGCCAACAGCGACCACATGGCCGAGGAGGAGCGTCAGGACCTCGCCGACTTCCGCCGGAACGCCGACCTGCAGACCCGGCACGACATCGCCGTGCAGTTCATCGGCTACGAGAACGCGCACGCCTACGGCATCGAGCCCGTCGACGAGGACCCCGGGGACCACGTCAGCCGGCACAGCTGATGCCCGTCCCGGCGCCCGGGCCGGCGTCAGGGAGTGGCGGTCCCCTCGGGCGGGGTGAACCCCACCGAGTCACGCACGCCCTCCGCGACCAGCGGCGTCGGGGCCGGGGCGTCCCGGGGCACGACGGTCAACCCGCCCTTGCCCTCGTACAGCACGTACCGGAGCCGGTCGATGTCGAACACGCCGTGCTGGCGGAGCTCCGCGTAGAGGTCGTTGTCGGTGAGCCCGCACCGCCGGAGCTGGTGCCGGCGCACCCGGCCGTCGGCGACCAGCACGCGCACGCGGTAGTCGGTGAGCTTGCCCAGCAGCGGCTGGAAGCGGAGCAGACTGGCCAGCCGGTGGGCGGCGACGATCGTCAGCAGCGCCACTGCACCACTGGCGTAGGACTGCGAGTCGGCGATCGCGGTGCGGCCGATGATCGCCCCGACCGCCACCGCTGCGGCGAAGTCGATGATCGTCCACTGGGCCAGGGTCCGTCGCTGGGCCATCCGCAGACCGACGAGCGCGGTGCCGTACATGAGCGCGGCCTTGGCGGCCACGATCCCCAGATCGGACCACGGACTGGTCAGCCAGGACATCGGCGTTCCCTCTCGGCTGGCGGGTGACGCTGCTCCACCGCACCCTGGCACGGCGCCGACGCCCACGCCGATCCGCACGGACGCCGGGCGTCCACCATCCCTCGACCTCGCCGGAGAACTGATGCCGAACCTGTCCTCGTCCGACCCGACCACGTCCGTCGCGCGCCTGGGGACAGCGCCGTCCCGGGCCACCGCCGGGCCGGTCCGCCGCGCCGTGGGGCCGGTGCTGCCGCGGTGACCGAGGTGGTGTCCGAGGACTTCCTGAAGTCGGCCGTCGAGTTGCTGGTCCGGCTGGTCGAGAGCGCCGGTGCGGTGGTGATCTTCGTCGGGGCGCTGATCGCCTTCGTCCGGTTCCTCGACGCCGCGGTGCGCCATCGGCACGAACCGCACCGCTTCGTCGCCGTCCGGCTGGGGCTCGGCCGCTACCTGGCCCTCGGCCTCGAGTTCCAGCTGGCCAGCGACGTGCTGCGCACCGCCGTCGCCCCGACGCTGCGGGAGATCGGCGAGCTGGCCGCCGTGGCCGCGATCCGGACGGCCCTGAACTACTTCCTCGGCAAGGAGATCAAGGAGGAGCAGGCGCAGTTGGCGGCTGAACGCGGAGGAACCGGCCCGGCGCCATCGGCGCCATGACCGGTGCGATCAGCGCCGCTGCCCTGCTGGTCACCCTCGCCGCGCTGGTGTCCGCTGCCGCCGCTCTCTTCGCCACCCGCCGCGTCCTGCTGACCTTGTCGGTCCTGCTGGACATGCTGCTGGCCGCCTCGCTGCTCCGGCTCGCCCTCGACCCGACCCCCGCGCAGCTGGCCGGCACCGCCCTGCTCGTCCTGGTCAAGCGGCTGGCCTCCTCAGGAGTACGCCGGGCCACGGCCGCCCGAGCAGCCCGGACCCGTTCCGCGACCTGACGCCGCGCGCCGGCGCACGTCCGGCTCGTGCCGGCTCACGTCAGGGGGTTGCCGCGATCAGGTCGACCACCACACGAGCGAGCTCCGGGCCGACGTCCTCCTGGAGGAAGTGCCCGCCGCCGGCGAGCGTGGTGTGCGGCATCCCGTGCGCACCGGGGACGACCGCCCGGAACACGCGGTCACCGCCGCCGGTGATCGGGTCGCCGTCGGAGAACGCGGTGAGGAAGGGCTTGTCGAAGCGCGCCAGGCCTCCCCACGCCGCCCGGTTGGCCGCGGCGGCCGGGTCGTCGGGCCGGGTGGGCACCAGGCTGGGGAACACCCGGGGGCCCGCCTTGTAGGAGTCGTCGGGGAACGGCGCGTCGTAGGCGGCGACGACGTCGGCGGGCAGCCCGGTGACGGTGCCGTTCTGCACCACACGGCCGACCTCGAACCGATCGGCGGCCGCGGCGAACCGCTGCCAGGCCAGGAACGCCTCGCTCATCGCGTGGTCGCCGGTGGGCAGGCCGGTGTTGGCCGCCACCACCCGGGCGAACCGGTCGGGGTGCTCCCCCACCAGACGCAGACCGAGCAGGCCGCCCCAGTCCTGGCCGACCACGGTGACCGCCCGCAGGTCCAGCTGGTCGAACAGCACCTGCCGCAGCCACTCGACATGCCGGCCGTAGCTGTGGTCCTCCTGCTGCGCGGGCTTGTCCGACCGGCCGAACCCGACCAGGTCCGGGACGACGACGCGCAGCCCCGCGGCGGCCAGCACCGGGATCATCCGGCGGTAGAGGAAGGACCAGGACGGCTCCCCGTGCAGCAGCAGCACCGTCTCGCCGTCCGCCGGGCCGTCCTCGACGTAGGCGACTCTCAGCCGTCCGCCGTCGAGGTCGTCGACCTCGACGTAGCGCGGCGGGTAGGGGAAGTCGGGCAGGTCGGCGAACCGCTCGTCGGGCGTGCGCAGGATCTCCACCACCCGACGTTATGCCCTCCCGTCGGGGTGCTCTGGTCGAGCGGCTCACCGCGTCCGCGTGGCCGGGCCACCGCTCGAGCTGCCGGGACCCGCTCCGCACGCTAATTTGGCAGATGCCAACAGACGCCTGTCGTGGCGGCGTCCCCCTTGTTCCAGGAGGCGCACCATCCGAGCTCTCACCGTGCGGCCCGGTCAGGCCGGCTCCCTCGCCGTCGAGGACGTCGACGATCCGCACCGCGACCCCGGTGAGCTGCTGGTCGACGGGCTGGCCGTCGGCGTCTGCGGCACCGACGAGGAGATCGCGAGAGGCGAGTACGGCTGGGCACCGCCTGGCCGCGAACGGCTGGTCGTCGGCCACGAGTCGCTGGGCCGGGTCCGGAAGGCGCCCGACGGCTCCGGGTTCGCGGCCGGCGACCTGGTCGTCGGGGTGGTCCGCCGCCCGGACCCGGTGCCCTGCGGCGCCTGCGCGCACGGCGCCTTCGACATGTGCCGCAACGGCCGGTACACCGAGCGCGGCATCAAGTCCCTGGACGGGTACGCGAGCCAGACCTGGACGCTCGCGCCGGACTTCGCCGTCCGGCTCTCCCCCGACCTGGCCGACGCCGGGGTCCTGGTCGAGCCGACCAGCGTGGTCGCCAAGGCGTGGGAGGAGATCGAGCGCATCGGCAGTCGGTCGTGGTTCGAACCGGAGCGGCTCCTGGTCACCGGCGCCGGGCCGATCGGCCTGCTCGCGGCTCTGCTCGGACGGCAACGCGGTCTCGAGGTGCACGTGCTCGACCAGGTCCGCACCGGGCCGAAGCCCGCGCTGGTCGAGGACCTGGGCGCCACCTACCACTGCGACGGCTTCGACGAGGCCCTGGCCGGTGGCCGCCCCGACGTCGTGATCGAGGCGACCGGGGTCGCTCCGCTGGTGGTCGCGGCGATGGCGAGCACGGCCTCCTACGGCATCGTCTGCCTGACCGGCATATCCACGCCCGGGCGCACGGTCCCCCTCGACGCCGGTGCCCTGAACCGGTCCATCGTCCTGGAGAACGACGTCGTCTTCGGCTCGGTCAACGCCAACCTGCGGCACTACGGCCTGGCCGCCGACGCCCTGGCCGCCGCCGATCCGGGGTGGCTGGGCCGGCTGCTGTCCCGACGGGTGCCACTGGAGTCCTTCGCCGAGGCGTTCGAGTCCCGGGACGACGACGTCAAGGTCGTGCTCGACCTGCGCTGAGCCGCAGCGACCGCCCCACGGAGGCAACGGATGACCGCGATCGAGGACTATGGCCTGATCGGTGACCTGCAGACCGCGGCCCTGGTGGGCCGTGACGGGTCGATCGACTGGCTGTGCCTGCCCCGGTTCGACTCCCCCGCCTGCTTCGCCGCCCTGCTGGGCGATGCGGGCAACGGGCGGTGGCTGCTCGCGCCCACCGAGGGCGGCGAGTGCACCGACCGGCGCTACCGCGGCGACACGCTGGTCCTGGAGACCACCTGGACCACGTCGTCGGGCACCGTTCGGGTGGTCGACCTGATGCCGCCGCGCGGCGAGGCGGCCGACGTCGTCCGCATCGTGGAGGGCGTCAGCGGCCGGGTGCGGATGCGCAGCGAGCTCGTCCTCCGGTTCGACTACGGCCATGTGGTGCCCTGGGTCAGGCACGTGGACGGCGAACTCGCCGCCATCGCCGGCCCCGACGCCGTGTGGCTGCAGACACCCGTGGACCTGGAGGGGCACGGCCAGGCGACGCACGCGGAGTTCGAGGTGGCGGCCGGGGACTCCGTGCCCTTCGTGCTCACCCACGCCGCCTCGCACCTCCCCCGCC
>NZ_SJEW01000105.1 GCF_005930475.1 Modestobacter altitudinis | reverse complement strand
CCGCCGTAACCGCCGCCGAGCCCACCCATCAGGATGCTGCCGAGGACCCCGCCGGCCACACCACCGGCCACACCACCGGCGAAGCCACCGCCGCCGTAGCCCCGCCGGTAGCCACCGCCGTAGCCAGGGCGACCGCCGTAGCCGCCGGACATGTAGTCGTCGACGTCCTGCTGGGCCTCGGTCAACGCCTGCTGGGCGAGGCCGTCGGCCCGCTGCGCCGCACGCAGGGCGGCGACCGGGTCCGAGCCGCCCAACCTCGAGGCGTCGTCGAGGTGGCGCTCGGCCTCGGCCAACCGGGTGCGCGCGGAGCTGCCGACGGCGCCCCGGCGGGTGGCGATGAAGTCGCCGGCCACGGTCACCGAGGAGTCCGCGGCCCGGATCGCCTGCTGCAGGTGGGCAGCGGCTCGCTCCTGCTGCTGGCGGGCGTCGCGCGCCGGCTCCAGGGCCGCCTCCAGCGCCAGGTCCGCCTCGTCCAGCCGGCGCACGGCGGCCAGCGGGTCGGGCAGCGTGCCGGCGCGTGGCTGCATCTCCGTGAGCGAACCTGCCAGCGCACTCTCGGCCCGGGCCAGCTGGTCACGCAGCCCCGGGGTGTCGACGCCGCGGGACAGCATGGCGCGGGCCTCGGCGATGTCCCGCTCCGTCTCCGCGCGCACGTCGTCGAACCGGGCTCCGGTCGCGGCGAGCTCGGCGGCGAGCCGGCCCACGCCGTCGAGGAGCGTGCGGGTCTGCGCCAACGCGTCCTCGGCGGCGCGGATCGCCGGGACCGCACCGGCCGGCCTGCCCGCGTCGAGCTCCGACCGACCGTGGGCGACGGCCTGCTCCGCCAGGTCGATCCGGGTGCGTGCCTCGGCCGCGTTCTGGGCGACGGCCGCCCAGGCCGTCGCGGCGAACCGCTGCTCCAGGTCCTGGAGCGTCCGCTCCGCCGCGGGCACCTGGACCCGGGCCGCCTCGATCGCCGGGGTCAGTGCGGCCAGGGAGTCCGGCGCGGACTCCTGGAGGTGGCGCAACCGCGCGTACGCCTCCGCCTGCCCGGACAGTCGGGCGTCCGCGGCGGCGGTCAGCTGCAGCAGCTCGGTGAGCATGCGGCGCTGGGTCGGCTCGTCCTCGGGGACGTCGTCGTCGAGCTCCTGTCGGATGGTGAACGCCCGGGACAGCTCGGTCTTGGACTCCTCCAGCGCCTCCTGGAAGCCGGCGACCGGCTGCTCGCCGTACTGGGACCGGGCGTAGGCGAGGTCCAACTCGGAGGTCTTGACCGCCTCGTCCAGCGCCAGCAGCTCCTCGCTGGCCCGGAAGGTCAGCTGCTCGGTGCTGGTGCCGTGGTGCGGGTCGCGGGCCGCGGCCTCGGCGGCCGCGCGCTCCTCCGCTGCCCGGGCGGAGGCAGCCGCCTGCTTCTTGCGGCGCCGGCTGCGCACCGCCGCGTACCCACCGCCGCCGACCACCGCGATCCCGAGCAGCACGGCCAGCGCTCCCCCACCTCCGCCGTCGCCCCCACTGCCACCACCGCCGGAGCCGGCGTCGCCGGACTGGAGGCCCTCGGCCAGCGTCACCGCAGCGGTGGCCCAGTCGCCCTGCCCGAGGTCGGGCTCGACCTCGTTGCTGACGAGGTCGGACAGCTCGGCCTCGGTGACGTCCGTGTTGGGGCCCACGTAGTAGGCGTCGCGCTGGTCCTCGGTGGCGACGGCGAAGAGGACGTCGTTGTTGCCGAGCCCGGACGTGTCGAAGGACTGGCTGGCCCACGTGCCCGGAGCGACCCCGTCGAAGGAGTCCACGTAGACGACGTAGAGCTGCGTGCCGTCCTCGGCCTGGAGGTCCTCCAGGGCCGACTGCACCTGCGACTCCTCGCCGCTGCTGAGCACGTCGGCCTCATCGGTGACCTGGGTGGTCACCGAGACCGGTGGCGAGGCGGCCGCGGTGCCGGTGACCAGCAGCGGCGCGGCCAGCACGGAGAGGGCGGCGACCAGTCGAGGGAGGCGGGACATGCCCCCATCGTCGCTGATCAGGCTGGGGCGGGGGTGAGTGGTGTGTCCACCACGTGCAGCCGGCGTCCCGCCGCGGCGCTCGGCAGCTGGCCGACCAGCGCCGGGAGCAGCCAGAACACCGAGTTGCCGGTCTCGGCGATCAGCAGCCCGGTGACCAGCGCGATGTAGGGCCCGCCCAGCCGATGTGCGGCCCGGTGCCGGCGCCCGGGCCGCGGAGGTGCCGCCGCGGGGCGTGCAGCCAGCCTGTCCCGGGGGCGCGCCCCCGGGACAGGTGCCAGATGTCAGGTCCTGGTCAGCCCTCGAGCTCCGCCATCACCGAGAACGACGCGCCCCACGGGTCGGCGACGACGGCGAACCGGCCGAACTCGGTGTCCTGGGCGGCCATCAGCACCTTGCCGCCGCCGGACTCGACGGCCCGGACCGCCTCGTCGGTCGACGCCACCGAGAAGCAGGTCGACCAGCCCGAGGGCAGCCCGGGCGCGATCCCGCTCAGCCCGCCCAGCGGCCGGTCGCCGGTGGCGAAGGTGGTGTAGCCCTCGGCGTCGGGGAGCTCCTGCCAGCTGAAGCCGAACACCGCGCCGTAGAACCTCCGTGCCGCTGCCGGGTCGTCGACGGCGGCCTCGTTCCAGACCAGCGAGCCGGGTTCGTTGAACACCTCGACCCCGGTGGTCTCGCCGGCCTGCCAGATGCCGAAGGGGTTGCCCTGCGGGTCGGTGGCGATGGCCATCCGCCCGGCCGGGCCGACGTCCATCGGCGGGGCGACGACCGTGCCGCCGGCGCCGGTGATCCGGGCGGCGGTGGCGTCGGCGTCGTCGGTGGCGAAGTACGTCGTCCACCGGGGCGGGTCGTCGGGGCTCATCTGCGGGCCCATCCCGGCCGCCTTGCGGCCGCCGGCCAGGCACATCGCGTAGCCGCCGTCCTCCGGGCCGCCGCCGGAGTACGTCCAGCCGAGGAACGACGCGTAGAACGACTGCGCCGCGTCCGTGTCCGGGGTGCCGAGGTCGACCCAGCACGGCGTGCCGGTCGGCCAAGGGGTGTCGCGAGTCGGCATGACTCCTCCTCGAGTCGGGAGGTCGACCGTCCCACCGGGTACCGACAGATCTGCCGCCCCGGCGCGCGAGGTCTGCACGCCGCTGCGTCGGGTAGGGAGGTCGGCACCCACCGAGACCAGGAGCCGGAGCCCGCCATGGACACCGCACCCGAGCCCGATCGCGTCCCCGCCGCCGACCTGCCGCCGGGCGCCGTGCGCCCCGCCGGGCAGTGGGCGGTGGTCAACGACCGGGGCCGGCTCGCCGCCGTCTCCCGCCGGTGCCGGCACCAGCTGGCCGACCTGTCCCAGGGCAGCGTGGACGCCGAGGGCTGCCTGGTCTGCCCCTGGCACCAGGCCCGCTACGACCTGCACACCGGCGAGATGGTGTCCGGTCCCCGCGGGTTCCTCGGCTACCACGGCCCGACGCCCGGCTACTCCGGCCTGGTGAAGGTGCTCGGGCAGCTGGTGCGGCTCCGCGTCCGCCGCGCCGTCCGCCGCGGCGACGACATCGTCGTGGAGGGGTGAGTGGAGTCCCAGGGGCGCGTTCTCCGCGCCCTGGGACTCCACTCAGGCGTCGATGCGGCGGCGACCCTCGAACGCGCGGCCCAGGGTGACCTCGTCGGCGTACTCCAGGTCACCGCCGACCGGCAGGCCGCTGGCCAGCCGGGAGACGGCCAGCCCGAGCGGGCCGACCAGCCGGGCCAGGTAGGCCGCCGTCGCCTCGCCCTCCAGGTTCGGGTCGGTGGCGATGATCAGCTCGGTGACCTGGCCGTCCATCAGCCGGGTCATCAGCTCCTTGACCCGCAGGTCGTCGGGGCCGATTCCCTCGATCGGGCTGATCGCGCCGCCGAGCACGTGGTAGCGGCCCTTGAACTCGCGGGTGCGCTCGATCGCCACGACGTCCTTGGGCTCCTCGACCACGCAGATGACGTCCAGCACCCGTCGGGGGTCGCGGCAGATCCGGCACTGCTCGCCCTCGGCGACGTTGTAGCAGGTCACGCAGAAGCGGACCTCGGCCTGCACCCGCTGCAGGGCCGCGACCAGCCGGCTCACGTCGGCCGACTCCGCGGCCAGCAGGTGGAAGGCGATGCGCTGCGCGCTCTTGGGACCGACGCCGGGCAGCCGCCCGAGCTCGTCGATGAGGTCCTGGACAGCGCCCTCGTACACGGTTCTCCTTCGAGTGGGACGGCGGTGCGCCGTCCCGGGTGGGTCAGAAGCCGGGCAGGCCCAGCCCGCCGCCGAGGCCGCCCGTGACGGGGCCCATCGTGGCGGTGGCGAGCTCGTTCACGGCCCGCTGGGCGTCCCGCAGCGCGGCGACGACCAGGTCCTGCAGGGTCTCGACGTCGTCGGGGTCGACGGCGGTCGGGGAGATGGTGAGGGCGACGACGTCACCGTTGCCGGTCATGGTGGCCGTCACCAGGCCACCGCCGGCCGAGCCGGTCACCTCGCTGGTGGCCAACGTCTCCTGCGCATCGGCGAGCGCCTGCTGCATCTTCTGCGCCTGCTGCAGCAACTGGCTCATGTCGGGCTGGCCACCGGGTCCCATGACCCCGAGCGTAGGTGCTCCTGCCGACACTCGTGGACGACTCCCCGCACCGCACCCCCGTCCGGTCCGGTCCGGTCAGCCCTCGGCCGGCCCCGACCCGCCCCGCCGGGCCGGTTCGACGAGGCAGGCGAGGTCCGCGTCGACGGGCGGCACGCCGGGCAGCGGCGAGGGCGTGTCCCGGGAGACGGCGAGCCCGTCGAGCAGCAGCGTGACGTACCGCTGCCGCAGGTCGGCGCGGTCCGGGCCGCCGATCTGGCTGAGCGTGGCGGTGGCGATGGCGATGTCGAGCGAGGACACGTCCGCCCGGAGCAGACCGGCGGACTGGGCGCGGCTCACCAGCACCGCGACCGCCGGCTCGATCCGGGCCCGCCCCCGGGCGATCCGGTCGTGTCCGTAGCCGCCGGCGGTCAGCACCTGGGACAGACCGCGGTCGGCCGCCTGCGCCTCGACCCCCCAGGTGACGAAGTCGCACAGCCCGGCCCACGGGTCCGGGTCGGCGGCGGCCGCCTCGACCCGGGCCACCACGGCGTCGATCTCCTCCTCGAACAGCGCGTCCACCAGGTCACCCCGGTCGGGGAAGCGCCGGTACACCGTGCCGACGCCCACCCCGGCGACCCGGGCGATCTCGTCGAACCCGGCGTGCAGGCCGCGCTGGGCGAACACCTGCCGGGCGGCCGCGAGGATCAGCCGGCGGTTGCGCTCGGCGTCCCGGCGGAGCGGGCGCCCCTCGTCGACGACCGCGTCGAGCGGTGGGGTGACCGAGGACATGCCGCGATGTTAACCGAACCGGAACAACTTCTCCGTTTCTCTTGCTAGCGTCCTCGAAACGGAAAGACAGCTCCACTTCTCCCGGAGGACGTATGACCAGCGCCACCGACGCCGACCGGGCCACCGCGGCCCCCTCGGCGTCCGCCACCCTCAGCCACTCACGCCGCTGGCTCGTCCTGGCCGTCGTCGCCCTGGCTCAGCTGGTCGTCGTCCTCGACGCGACCATCGTCAACATCGCCCTGCCGACGGCCCAGGCCGACCTCGGTTTCGGCAACGACGACCGGCAGTGGATCGTCACCGCCTACGCCCTGGCCTTCGGCTCGCTGCTGCTGGTCGGCGGGCGGCTGGGCGACCTGTTCGGCCGCCGGAAGCTGTTCCTCATCGGGCTGGTCGGCTTCGCCGTCGCCTCGGCCGTCGGTGGGGCCGCCGAGGGCTTCGGTCTGCTCGTCACCGCCCGCGCGGCGCAGGGCGTCTTCGGTGCCATGCTCGCCCCGGCAGCCCTCTCGCTGCTCACCGTCACCTTCACCGACGGTCGTGAGCGCGGGCGTGCCTTCGCCATCTTCGGCGCGATCTCCGGCGGTGGCGGCGCCATCGGCCTCATCCTCGGCGGCGCGCTGACCGAGTACCTCTCCTGGCGCTGGTGCCTCTACGTCAACGTGCCGATCGTCGTGATCGCCGTCATCGGTGCCGCGCTCTTCCTCCCCCGCGCCGAGACCCGCGAGCAGGGTGCCCCGCGGCTCGACGTCCCCGGTACCGTGCTGAGCGTCGCCGGCCTGGTCTCCCTGGTCTACGGCCTGGGCACGGCCGAGACCGACGGCTGGACCTCGGCCACCACGCTGGGCTTCATCGCCGCCGGCATCGTCCTCCTCGTCGCGTTCGTGCTCGTCGAGAACCGCGTCGCCCATCCGCTGCTGCCGATGCGCGTCGTCCTCGACCGCACTCGCGGCGCGGCGTACCTCGCGGTGGCCGTCATGGGGGCCGGCATGTTCGGCGTGTTCCTGTTCCTGACCTACTTCATGTCGTCGGTGCTCGGCTTCGCCCCCCTGACGACCGGGCTGGCCTTCCTGCCGATGATCATCTCCTTGATGATCTCCGCCCAGATCGCCCCCAACGTGGTCAACCGGGTCGGGTACCGGATCCCGGTCGCGGTCGGGTTCCTGGTCGGCGCCGCCGGCCTGCTGGTCTTCGTCGGCCTCGGCGTCGACAGCGGCTACTGGACGCACGTCTTCCCCGGTCTGGTCGTCGTCGGCCTGGGCCTCGGCTTCGCGGTCGCCCCGGCATTCGGCGCCGCGACCCTTGGTGTGGACAGCACCGACGCCGGTGTGGCGTCGGCCGCCGTGAACACCTTCCAGCAGATCGGTGGCTCGATCGCCACGGCGGTGCTCAGCGCGCTGGCCGCTGCGGCTGCCACCGACGCCCTGGTGGGCGTGGACCCGAGCAACCCGGCTGCGCTGCTGGAGGCCTCGGTGAGCAGCTACACCACGGTGTTCGCCTGGTCGGCCGGCATCCTCGCCGCGGGGGCCGTGCTCTGCGGCCTGTTGTTCCGGCACGGCGCCGTCGAGCAGGACCCGAACGCCGCACCGGTCATCGCGCACTGAATCAGGGCCCCCTCGCCCACCACCACTCGCACGCTCGCGGCGCCCGGCCCCCTCGCAGGGTCCCGCGGCGCGCGGAGCGTGTCGTGGGGGCGAGGGGGTCCTCACTCGATGGGGCGGGCGCCCAGCTGGGTGCGCAGCAGCTGCAGCGCCGCGGCCTCGGGGTCCAGCGGCGCGGCGTCGGTGCCGTCGGCCGGGACGTCGGCGGCCCGCTCGGCCATCAGCTCGTCGGCCTCGGCGCTCTCCGCGGCCTGCACCGCAGCTCGCGCCGCCTCGGGGGTCGGGGCCGGACCGGCCGCCGGCTGTCCCGGGGTGTCGACGACCGCCTGCACCTTCCACCGGACGCCGAGCAGCTCCTGCAGCGCCTGCCGGACGATGTCCTTGTTCAGGTCGTCGCCGAGCATCTTGGCCAGCGCCGGCGAGGTGGCCACCAGGGTGAGCGTGCCGTTGGTCAGGTCGTGCACCTGCGCGCTCTTGAGCAGCGCCTCGGTCGTGCGCTTGTGCCGCTTCACCACCGCGAGCAGCTCCGGCCAGATCCGCCGGACGTCGACGGTGGTCAGCTCGCCGTCTCCGCCGGCCGGCTCCTCGGGGGTCGCCGAGACCAGCGGCGTCGGCTCGCCCCCGCGCGGCGCGGGAGCCGACTCCGCCGCGGCCCGGGGCGCCGGGGCGGGCGTGGCAGCCGGGACCGGCTCGGGCTGCGGCGCCCGGGCCGGTGCCTCCCGCGGTGGGGCTGCCTGGGGCGCGGCCGCGCGGGTCGGCTGCGGCCAGTCCTCGTCGTCGGTCGGCTCCGGCGGCAGCGGCACGTCGGGCTCCCCCGCCGCCATCGGCGGCCGCGGGCGCACCGTCGGCGGACCGTCCCCACCGGACGACGCGCCTGCCCCCGCGGGTGCCGGCGCAGGAGCGGACGCCATCGCGCCCGGCCGTGCGGTGACCGGCCAGCCGTCGTCGCCCTCCGGCGCCGCGGCGGCCGGCGCGGGCGCGGCCGCCGGACCCGCCGTGGCGGCCGCACGGGCCTGCGACGGTCGCACGTAGGCCGGGCGAGCAGCGGCCGGAGCAGCTGCGGCCGCGGCGGCGGGAGCCGGCTCACGCTTCGGCTCCGGCGCGGGCCGCTCCACCGGCGCGGGAGCGGGAGCTGCCGGCACGTGGGCCGGGGCTGCCGGCGCAGGGCGCGCGGGCGCGGCGGCGACCACGGGCTCCGGGCGGCCGGCGTGCTCGCCGGCGATCGACATCCGCCGCTCGAGCCGCTCCAGCCGCTGGAGGGTCGCCGCGGCCGAGTCGTCGACGCCGGGCAGCAGCATCCGGGCGCAGACCAGCTCCAGCAGCAGCCGCGGCGCGGTCGTCCCGCGCATCTCGGTCAGGCCCTCGTGCACGGTGTCGGCGAGCCGGGACAGCGTCGCCGCACCGAGCGCCTGTGCCTGCCGGGACATCAGGTCCAGCCGGTCGGGCGGGCAGTCCAGCAGCCCGTTGCCGCCGGCCTCGGGCACGGCGTTGAGCACGATCAGGTCGCGCAGCCGGTCGAGCAGGTCGGTGGCGAACCGGCGCGGGTCGTGCCCGGCCTCCACGACCCGGTCGACGGTCTGGAAGACCCCGGGCGCGTCGGCGGCCGCGAGCGCGTCGACGGCCTCGTCCAGCAGCGCCTCGTCGGTGACGCCGAGCAGCCCGACCGCCGTGCGGTAGGTGACGCCCTCCGGTCCCGCGCCGGCCAGCAGCTGGTCGAGGATGGACAGCGAGTCGCGCACCGAGCCGCCGCCGGCCCGCACCACCAGCGGGAAGACCGTCGGCTCGACCTGGACTCCCTCGGCGGCGCAGGTCTTCTCCAGCAACCCCCGCAGCGTGCTCGGCGGCACCAGCCGGAACGGGTAGTGGTGGGTCCGCGACCGGATGGTCGGGAGGACCTTCTCCGGCTCGGTCGTCGCGAAGACGAACACCAGGAACTCCGGCGGCTCCTCGACCACCTTGAGCAGGGCGTTGAAGCCCTGCGTGGTGACCATGTGCGCCTCGTCGACGATGTAGACCTTGTAGCGGCTGTGCACCGGCGCGAAGAACGCCTTCTCGCGCAGGTCCCGGGCGTCGTCGACACCACCGTGGCTGGCCGCGTCGATCTCCATGACGTCGATGGAGCCCGGGCCGTCGGGGGCCAGCGAGACGCACGAGCCGCACACCCCGCACGGCGTCGACGTCGGGCCCTGCTCGCAGTTCAGCGAACGGGCCAGGATCCGCGCCGAGGACGTCTTGCCGCAGCCGCGCGGGCCGCTGAACAGGTAGGCGTGGTTGATCCGCCCGCTGTCGACGGCGTTCATCAGGGGCGCGGTGACGTGCTCCTGGCCGACCACCTCGGCGAAGGTCGCCGGGCGGTACTTGCGATAGAGCGCCAGAGCCACGACCCGAGCTTAGACAGAGGGCCTCGTCCTCCTCGTCCATCGCAAGCTCGGGGCGAGCCTCTGGACGAGGCCGAGAACTACAGGGTCAGGTGCAGGAAGAACTCCACGGCGCCCTGGTCGTCGACCCGGACGAACCCCAGGTTCGGCGCGTCGATCCCGTGGTCGCCGAAGGCCACCGGGACCGACCCGGAGACGTCGACCCCGGCACCGGTGCGGACGACGGAGATCTCCGTCTGCACCTGCCGGGTGACGCCCTTGAGGGTCAGCTCCCCGGTCACCGGCACGGTCACCGGCGTGCCGGTCAGCTCGGGCAGGTCGGCCGGCTGGGTGACCGCGAACGTCGCGGTCGGGAACTCGTCGACGTCCATCACGTTGCCGCGGAAGTAGGAGTCCCGCTGCCCGCTGTCGGTGGCGACCGAGGCCACGTCGACGGTCACGTCGGCGTCGGCGAGGTCCCCGCCGGTGATGACCACGGTGCCGGTGACCTGGTCGGTCGTCCCGGCGACGGTCACGTCGGCGCCGTTGAGCACCTCGTGCACCCGGTAGCCGGCCGACGAGCCGGCGGCCACGGTCCAGGTGCCGTCGGTGTCGTTGACCAGCGCGGCGTCCGAGGGCTGGACCTGGACGGTGGGCGCCGGCGGGGCGTCCTCCTCCAGCGCGGCGTAGACCAGTGGTCCCCCGATCGCGGCTGCGCCGACGACGGCGACCGCTCCACCGGTGATCCACCAGGCGCGACGACTGGGCATGACGGCTCCCCTGTTTGAAGGTTCATGCATCAAAGCGGGTGAACCTGGGAGCAGCCTGTGAGGCAGGAAACGAAAAGGGACCCCCCGCACACCCGTCAGAGCCCGCTTATCCTTGCTGCCTTCCGGCCCTGGGGAGGTTCACAGGGTGACGCCGCACGAGGGGTCGGGTACCACTGTAGAGGACGCCGCTGCCGAGAAGTCCGGTGCCGTCGCCGCAGCGCCCCGCTACCCTCGCTCGCATGACCGGGCTCACCCTCGTCCTGCCCCCGCCGCACTCCTGACCGGAGCGCCGCGCGGCTGACCGCCCCCGCTCCGGACCGCGTCCTCCGACCGGACCGACCCAGGAGCGTCATGCCCTCCCCCGCCACCTCGCTCAGCCCTGCCCGCGGCTTCGGCCTCGTCGTTCTCGCCGCGCTCTGCTGGGGCACCTCCGGGATCACCGGGGACGTCGTCGCCGACCGCACCGGCCTGGACCCGCTGGACGTCGCCTGGCACCGGATGGCCGTCGGCGCCGCCGTCCTGGGCGTCGTCCACCTGGTCCGCCGCCCGGGCACCGGGACGCCGCTGTCCGGCGGCCTGCGGTGGCGGCTGGTCGCCGTCGGCGCCGGGCTCGCGGCCTACCAGAGCGCCTACTTCGCCGCCGTCGCCACCGCCGGGGTCAGCATCGCCACGCTCGTCTCGCTCGGCCTCGCCCCGCTGCTGGTGGCCGTCGGCTCCGCCGTCCTGGGGCACGGCCGGCCGGACCGGCCGACCGGGGTGGCACTCGTCGTGGCACTGACCGGGCTGGTGCTGCTGGTCGGCGTCTCGGCCGGCGGCGACGGCGGGGACGCCGTGCTGCTCGGCGCGCTGTCGGCCGTCGGCTGCGCGGTCGCCTACGCCGGCGTGGTGCTGCTCTCGGCCCGGGTGCCCGACGGCGTGCCGACGACGACGGCCGGCTTCACGGCGGGCGCCGTCCTGCTGACGCCGGTGGCGCTGACCGCGGGGCTGGACCTGACCGGCGACCCGCTGTCGCTCGCGCTCCTGGTCTACCTCGGCACGGTGCCGACGGCGCTGGCCTACGGGTTCTTCTTCAGCGGGGTCCGCGTCGTGCCCGCCGCGGTCGCCTCGATCGTGACCCTGCTGGAGCCGCTGACCGCGACCGCGCTGGCCGCCGCACTGCTCGGCGAACGGCTCGCCCCGACCGCCCTCGCGGGCGGGGCGTTGATGCTCGGCGCCGTGACGGCGCTCTACGTGCGGAGGATGGGAGATTCGAACTCCCGAGGGCTTGCACCCAACCCGCTTTCCAAGCGAGCGCCATAGGCCACTAGGCGAATCCTCCAGTGCGACGTCACTCTACCGGGCACCTCCCGGGTGGTCAGCCGGTCCCCTCCCTGCCGAGCGGCCCGCACCCTGCGAGAGTGGTTGAGTTGTCGGACCCGGCGACGAGAGCCGGGGGCAGAGGAGCGGGAGGACCGGACATGAGCAGTACCGAGCAGGTGCGCCCCGAGGTGGTCGCCGCCATCGTGACGGCGCTGCAGGAGACCGACCCCAGCAACCTCCCGGCCGACGCGACGCGCGCCGAGAAGGACGCCGCCAAGGACCAGTACCTCTCCGGCATGGTCGCCGACCGGGTCCAGCGCGACCGGCAGACCCGGGCCTGGGAGCTGCTGCTCACCCGCAGCCACGACGACCCACCGAGCTGGTCCCAGCTGTTCGACGAGCTGCCGCAGAGCTCGATCGACGAGTTGGCCGACCTGTACGACG
Source organism: Modestobacter altitudinis (assembly GCF_005930475.1). Classification (GTDB taxonomy): domain Bacteria; phylum Actinomycetota; class Actinomycetes; order Mycobacteriales; family Geodermatophilaceae; genus Modestobacter; species Modestobacter altitudinis. The sequence continues at coordinate 1,292 of NZ_SJEW01000105.1, read as the reverse complement.
CACTGCCCGAGGGGGCCCAGACGGAGTACGCGCGCCGTTACGGCGCCCCGGTCTCCGCCTGAGCTCCGGCCGGGCGGGCGGGCGATCGGGACAGGGGTGACGGCGGCGGGTTCCCGGGTGGCCGGGCGGTATCTGCTGAGCTCCCGGCTCGGTGGCGGGGCGATGGGCGCGGTCTGGCTCGCCCGCGACGAGCTGCTGGGCCGCAACGTCGCGGTCAAGCAGGTGCTGATCCCCGTCGGCAGCGACCCGGAGGCCACCGCGGGCCACCGCGACGCGGCGATGCGCGAGGGCCGGATCGCCGCGCGGATCACCCACCCGCACGCCGTCTCGGTCTACGACATGGTCGACGACGGCGGCACGCCGTGGCTGGTCATGGAGTACCTGCCCTCGCGCAGCCTCGCCCAGGTGCTCGCCGACCGGGGCATCCTGCCGGTCCAGCAGGTGGCCCAGATCGGTGCCCAGGTGGCCGACGCGCTGATCGCCACGCACGCGGCCGGCGTCGTGCACCGCGACGTCAAGCCGGGCAACATCCTGATCGGCGAGGGCGGGCGCAGCGAGGGCCTGGTGAAGATCACCGACTTCGGCATCTCCCGCGCCCGCGGCGACGTCTCGCTGACCCAGACCGGCGTGGTCAAGGGCACGCCGGCCTACCTCGCCCCGGAGGTCGCCCGAGGCCAGGAGCCCGACGAGGCCAGCGACGTCTACTCCCTGGGCGCCACGCTGTTCGCCTGCCTGGAGGGCACCCCGCCGTTCGGGATGACCGAGAACCCGCTGGAGATGCTCTACCGGGTCGCCGGCGGAGACTTCAGCCGGCCGCGCAACGCCGGCGCACTGACCAGGCCGCTGATGCGGATGCTCGACTCCGACCCGAGCCAGCGCCCGTCGATGACCGAGGTCCGCGACCAGCTGGCCACGCTGGCCGCCGGCCGGGACCGGGACGTCACCGCGGTGCTCACCGCCCGGACACCGCTGTCGCCCACGCTCACCGACGTCCACCCGGTGGGCGACCGGGTGCTGCCCGCCGTCCCCGCCGCCGGGGGCCCGGCCGCGCCGGCCGTCACCCCCGCCGCGACCGCCGTACAGCCGGCCGCGTCCCCGCCCGCCGCCGCCCCGACGCCGCGCCCACGCCGCCGGGGCCGGCTGGTCGCCCTCGCCGCACTGCTGGTCGCTGTGCTGCTGGTCGGCTTCGTGCTCATCTGGCAGCTCGGCCAGGACGACGACACGACGCCGTCCGCCGACCCGGCCGCCAGCAGCGCGCCCGCCTCCGAGCCCGCTCCCACGCCGTCCTCGCC
>NZ_SJEW01000104.1 GCF_005930475.1 Modestobacter altitudinis | reverse complement strand
GGACGCGGCAGGGCGGGCAGCCCTCCGCGAGGGACGAACGGTCATCCCGGTGCACCTCTCGTTCCAGTCCCTCGCGGGTACCGGACTCAGGTCGCGTCGACCCACGTCGTCGTGGGCCGTTCAGGGTGGAGCGGGTGGGGCGTCGGCGCCCCACCCGCTGCAACCACCCGGAGGGGGTGTGTCACGCAGGAGGACCGCCGAACGCGAGTGTGGGACGGCAGGACGTGCCCTGCAACGGCGCAGGGGTGTGCGCTGCCTCACGTGGGTGCCGGCGCGGGCCCTCGGAGCCCGTGGTTGGGTGGGGCCCGCGCCGGCAGCGGAGCCGGCTCCGAGCACGGAGGAGCACGGTGAGCAGCTTCGAGGGACGCACCGCACTGGTCACGGGCGCGAGCCGGGGCATCGGCCTGGCGATCGCGCAGAGCCTGGTGGACCGGGGCGCCCGGGTGGTCGTCACCGCCCGCAAGGCCGACGCGCTGGCCGCGGCGGTCGAGCAGCTGGGCGGGCCGGACAAGGCCGTCGCCGTCGCCGGGAACGCCGGTGACGCGGAGCACCGCGCCGAGGCCGTGCGCACCGCCGTCGAGACCTTCGGCAGCCTGGACTGCCTGGTCGGGAACGTCGGCATCAACCCGGTCTTCGGCCCGCTGATGGACGCACCGCTCGACGCCTTCCGCAAGATCCTGGACACCAACGTCGTCTCCAGCCTCGGCCTGGTGCAGGAGGCCTGGCGGGCGTGGATGCGCGAGCACGGCGGCTCGGTGCTGATCGTCGCCTCGGTCGCCGGTCTCAAGTCCAGCGAGGGCATCGCCGCCTACGGCGTGAGCAAGGCGGCGCTGGTCAACCTGACCACGCAGCTCGCCGTGGAGCTCGGCCCGCACGGCATCCGGGTCAACGCGGTCGCCCCGGCCGTGGTGAAGACCCGGTTCGCCGAGGCGCTGTTCACCGGCCGGGAGGACGCGGTCGCGAAGCAGTACCCGGTGGGCCGGCTCGGGGTGCCCGAGGACATCGGGGAGGCGGCGGCCTACCTGCTCGGCGACAGCGCCGGCTGGGTCACCGGGCAGACCCTCGTGCTGGACGGCGGCGCGCTGTCCCGCGGCCCCATCTGAGGAAGGACCTCGTCCCTCCCCACGACACGCGCCGCGCGCGGCGGGCCCCTGGGACGAGGCCGTAGGGGCCCGCCGCGAGCGTGCGAGGCGTGGGGGCAGAGGAGTACTTCGTGTCACCTACGGCCGAGCACGCGGGCGAGCACGTCGTCGGTGGCGTCACCGGCGTCCTCGCGGTGGCGGCGACGCCGGGACCGCGCACCGGTGGGCGCCGGGACGCCGCTCTCAGCCAGGATCTGCTCCAGCCGAGCGTGACCCGGCGACTCGGGGGCGGCCGCCCGGACCGGCTCGTCGGCGGGTGCTGCGGTCGCGTCCCCGGCGTACCCCGACGCGTCGTGACGTGCTCCGTACGCGGTGCTGCCGGCCCGCTCGACGCCGTCCGCGACCGCCCAGGCGTCGGCCGAGGAGGACCCGGACCACGGAGGGTCGTACGAGGACGCCCCCGAGGGCGTCGTGGTGCCGAACAGCAGCGCGTCGTACCGCGAGGAGTCGTACCCGGCCCCGGAGTCGACGACCGGCTCCGGCGCGGGCTGCGGCGTGCCGTCCACGGCGGGGGGATGCGCGACGGGCAGGAGCGGCTGGGCCGGGACCACCCGGGTCTCCGTCCAGCGGTCGACGTCCCAGCCGGAGGTCTGCGGCGGGGAGTCCCACACCGTGGCGCCGTCCAGCACCCGGCCGTCGGCCTCGGGCGCCGACTGCGCAGGACCGCGCACCGACTGTGCGCGCATGACCATCCGCTCGACGAGCAGCTCACCGGAGAGCTGCTCGGTGAGCTCGGCCCGCAGCTGGCCGAGCCCGCTCAGCTCGCCGCGGATCTCGGTCAGCGCGGCGAGCTCGGTGCGCAGCTGCCCGAGCCCGGCGAGCTCCGCGCGCAGCCGGGGGACGGCGGCGAGGTCCTCCCGCAGCGTGGACAGGCCGGACAGCTCGGCGCGCAGCTGCGCGAGCTCGCCGCGGACCGCGCCTTCGGTCTCCCGCCGGAGCCGGCCCTCCAGCTCGACCTCGAACTGGTGCCGGGCGGTCACCTCCCGCTCGAGCTCGAGGTCGTAGGCGTGCTTCAGCTCGGCCTCCCGACCGGCCGCCGCGACCTGGTCGGCGCGGCGGTTGCCCGCCACGAACGCGGCGACGACGAACGCCCAGCAGACGGCGAGCAGGGCCACCCGCAGGTAGCGGGCGTCGTCGGTGAAGAAGACCGCGGCGGTACCGCCGGCGGCGAGGAGCAGTCCGACGGCCAGCCACCCGCGGTTCCCGGTGCTGCGTGCCCCCGGCGGCGCCGGCTGCGGCGTCGGCGTGACCTGCGGCGGAGGCGGGGAGTCCCGGGCGGCCGCGGGAGCCGGCGGCACGGGCGGGAGCGTGCCCCGGCCACCAGGGGGGCGACCCGGGGTGTCAGCGTCCCGGCGGCCTCCCATGACCCTCACCTTACGGGTCGTAGACGATCACAGGCAGTGAACACGGCCGTTGCCCGGCGCCGCCCCGGCGGTCGGGTGGCACGCTGTGGCCGGTGACCCTCACCCTGCTGGACTGGCGGCGACGGGTCGCCGCCCTCTACGCCGACGTCCGCGCCGCGGAGGACCCGGAGGCCGGCTGGCTCGCCTGGCGGGAGGGTCGGGCCGCGCTCGTCGGCGGCCACCCCGACTCCCCGCTCGACGACGCGGCCCGCGCCTCGTTCAGCGGGATCCCGTTCGCGCCCTACGACCCGGCCCTGCGGTTCGTGGTCCCCGTGGACACCGACGTCGAGCGCGAACGCCGGGAGGTGCCGACCGCCGCGGACGGGACCGTGGTGCTGGACCGGATCGGCCGGGTGACCCTGGGCGAGGTCGGCCGGCTCGACGTCTGGTGGGTCGGCGGCTACGGCGGCGGGGTGTTCCTGCCGCTGCGCGACGGGAGCGCCGGGAGGACCACCTACGGCGGTGGCCGCTACCTGCTGGACACCATCAAGGGCGCCGACCTCGGTGGCGACGACGACCGGCTGGTCGTCGACCTCAACTTCGCCTACCACCCCTCGTGCACCTACGACCCGCGGTGGACCTGCCCGCTGGCCCCCGCGGGGAACGTCGTGGACACCGCCGTCGCCGCCGGGGAGCAACTGCCCCCCGGCGGCTGGTACTGAAAGGACCTCCCTGCCCCCCACCCCTCGCTCCGCTCGGGTCGGGCCCCTGCAGGGAGGCCGCCCAGGGTCCGGCTGTCGGCCCTGAGCTCAGTTGCTACCCCTGGGCGAGGGCGCCGTCGGAGCTGAAGACCAGGCCGATGGAGACGTCGCCCTGCTGGATGGCGGCCTTGGTCAGCGGGCCGCCGGCGTCGTACTCGGAGAAGCTGGCGAACTCCAGGCCGTAGCTGTCCTCCAGACCCAGCTGGCACTGCGGCCGGGTCGGGCACTCCCCCGGCCCACCGAGGGTCAGCGAGCCGTCCCCGCAGGCGTCGGCGAGCTCGGACAGCGTGGTCACGCCGAGCGCGTCGGCGAACTCCTGGGTGACGGCGAAGGCGTTCTGGTCGGTCGCCTCCGCCGGCGTGCCGAAGACGAGCCCGTACTGCTCGGCCACCGGCGTGAGCGCGGCCAGCGTCTCGTCGGCGTCGCTGGTGGCGATCGGCGCGGCGGCGGGGTCGACGGCCTTGTTGATGATGTCGGCGACGGTGGCCAGGTACTCCGGGAAGACCTGGATCTCGCCGTTCTTCAGCGCCGGCAGGTACAGCTCGCGGTTGCCGACCGTCTGCACCGTGGCCTGGAAGCCGGCCGCGGTCAGGGTGTCGGCGTAGACGTTGGCCAGCACCTGCGACTCGCTGAAGTCGGCGGCGCCCACGACGACCGGGCCGCTGCCCCCGGTGACGCCGGCCCCGAGGTCGTTGTCCGACACGTACGCGGCGGCGACGTCGGTGGCCGACTGCCGGTCGATGTCGACGGCCTTGTTCATGCCGATGAGATCGTCTTCGGTCAGCGCCGCCGACACCGTGTCCAGCGCCTGCAGCAGCGCCGGGTTCGCGTCGGCGGCGGCCGCGTTGACCGCCGGCACGATGTTGTCGGCGTTCTGCAGGCCCTTGTCGTCCTCCAGGACGACGAGCTGGTCACCCGCGACCGGGGCGCAGGCGTCACCGGACGCGGCCGAGCCGCTGGCGGCGGCCTCGCCGCCGGTGCCGGAAGACCCCGACTCACCGCAGGCTGCGGTGGAGAGCACGGCCGCGAGGGCCGCGATGGGGAGGAGTGTCTGGAAACGGGGACGCGCGCGCATCAGCTCCGCCTTCTGTGTCCCGTGGCGCCCCTGCTGGACGGCCACGCGTGTCTGGCGGGAGGTGTCCCGCAGCAGCCACTCAACCCCCGGCCGGGTCGGAGATCAAGTCCGTTGTGCACGACCGTGACCTCCCGGTGACCCGGCCCCGGTCACGGGGTGACCGGAACGGCCCCCGCATCGGTGGGGCGGGTGCGGACCCGGCCGACCCGGAGCCTCTTGGGGCCCGGGGTCACCAGCCAGGACACGGCGGCCAGCAGCAGCTCGGTGGCCACCGCCAGCAGGGCGACCAGTATTGCGCCGGCCAGCACCGCGCCGTAGTCCAGCTGCCGGAACCCGAGGGTGATGATCCGGCCCAGCCCCCCGCCGGCGACCAGCGCCGCCAGGGTCGCGGTCGCGACCACCTGTACGGCGGCCGTGCGCACCCCGGTCATCAGCAGCGGGGCGGCGAGCGGCAGCTCGGCCCGCAGCAGCACCTGCCGCTCGTTCATGCCCATCGCCCGCGCGGCCTCGACGACGTCCCGGTCGACCCCGCGGAACCCGACGTAGGTGTTGGTGAGCACCGGCGGGATCGCGAACACCGCCAGCGCGATGGTGGTCGCCCGCGGCCCGAATCCGATCGGGGTCACCGCGAACACGGTGAGCAGGGCGAGGGTGGGGATCGCCCGGGAGACGTTGGACAGCGCGACGGTGAACCCGCCGCCGCGGCCGGTGTGCCCGAGCAGCGCGCCGACCGGGATGCCGATCACCATGGCGACCAGCACGGCGATCACCGAGATCCGCAGGTGCTGCGCGAGCAGGTCGAAGATGCCGTTGGTGCGGGTCCAGTTGAACGGGTCGTTGAGGTAGCGGACGGCGTCCTGGAGCAGGTTCACGACCGCGCCTGCCTGGCCCAGGGGGTCAGCGCGCGCTCGGCACCGGCCAGCAGCAGATCGGCCACCAGCGCCAGCAGCACGCAGCCCACCGCGCCGGTGACGATCTCGGCCCGGTAGAAGTTGGCGTTGAACCCGCCGGTGATCAGTTGGCCGAGGCCGCCGTGCCCGACGATGACCCCGACGGTGACCAGCGCGACGGTGGACACCGTGGCCACCCGGATGCCGGCCATGAACGAGGGCAGCGCCAGCGGGAGCTCGACCTGCCAGAACAGCCGCACCGGGCCGTAGCCCATCCCGCGAGCCGACTCCCGCACGTCGGCGGGTACCGACTGCAGCCCGGCCAGGAAGTTCCGGACCAGCACCACCAGCGAGTAGAGCACCAGCCCGATGAGCACGGTGGTCTGCGACAGGCCGGTCACCGGGAACAGGAAGGCGAACATCGCCAGCGACGGGATCGTGTAGATCAGCGTGGAGACGCCGAGGACGCCGGCGGCGAGCCAACGGCTGCGGCGGGCGATCAGGGCCAGCGGCAGGGCGAGGAGCGCGCCGAGGACGACCGCAGCGACGGTCAGCCTGACGTGCTCGCCGAGGTAGGACAGGATGGTGTCCCAGTTGTCGGCCACGTAGGAGGGGTCGAACCAGGGGTTCGGCGCCGCATCCGCTGCGAGCACCGCATCGCTCGCCGCGCTCAGCACCGGGCGCCCGTCAGGAAGGCCACTCCGTGGACGTTAGCGCTCAGCTCCGCCCGGGCACAGCTCAGCCGGCCCAGGCCATCCGGCTCGAGGGGGTCAGCAAGACCTACCCCGACGGCAGCGTCGGCGTGCAGTCACTCGACCTGACCTTCGCCGCCGGGGAGCTCACCGTGCTGGTCGGCCCGTCGGGCTGCGGCAAGACCACCACGATGAAGATGATCAACCGGATCATCGAGCCGACCACCGGGCGCGTCCTGCTCGGTGAGGACGACGTGACCCGGGTCGACCCGGTGGAGCTGCGGCGCCGGATCGGCTACGTCATCCAGAACGTCGGGCTCTTCCCGCACCAGACGGTGCGCAAGAACATCGGCACCGTGCCGCGGCTGCTGGGCTGGGACAAGAAGCGCACCGCGGACCGGGTCGAGGAGCTGCTCGACCTCGTCGGGCTGGACCCCGCGACCTTCGGCGACCGCTATCCGCACCAGCTCTCCGGTGGCCAGCGGCAGCGGGCCGGGGTCGCCCGGGCGCTGGCCGCCGACCCCGCCGTCCTGCTGATGGACGAGCCGTTCTCGGCGGTCGACCCGATCGTCCGCGAGCGGCTGCAGTCGGAGTTCCTCCGGCTGCAGGAGACCGTCCGCAAGACCATCGTGTTCGTCACCCACGACATCGAGGAGGCCGTGCGCCTCGGTGACCGGATCGCGGTGATGAGCCAGGGCGGCAAGGTGGAGCAGTTCGCGCCGCCGGCCGAGCTGCTCGGCTCCCCCGCCACGCCCTTCGTCGCGGACTTCGTCGGCGCCGACCGGGGCCTCAAGCGGCTGGCCGTCACCGGCATCGACATGGCCGACCTGGAGCAGCCACCGGTCGTGCACGCCGACGACGACGTGCGGGAGGCGCGGGCGGTGCTGGAGCGGGCCGGCGCCCGCTGGGCCGTGGTGCTGGACGGGCAGGAGCGGCTGAACGGCTGGATCTCGGCCGAGCGGGCCACCGGCAGCGGGACCGTGCGGCAGGTGGGCCGGCGGATGGACGCCTGGGTGCCGATCGACGCGACGCTGAAGACCGCGTTCGCCACCATGCTGCAGCTGGAGGCGGGCTGGGTGGCGGTGCTGGACGGCGACCGGTTCTGCGGCGTGCTCACGCCCGAGTCGCTGCACGCCGCGCTGCGCCGCTCCATCGAGGGCTCGGTCCCCGAGGTCGCCGGAGCCGCCCACCTGTGACATCGCGACCCTCCGGGCCGCACCGCGACCAGGAGCCGCCCACCTGTGACATCGCGACCCTCCGGGCCGCACCGCGGCCAGGAGCCGTCCCCACTCGCGCTGAGCCGTTGCCCGCCCCGCATCGCGGGAGCCTCCGGCCCCCACTCGCGAACCGGAGCCGCCTTGCGGCGGCGAGGGTCCGACGTCAAGCGGCGCCTTCTCCCGTTCCTTCGTCCTCGTCCGGGGGGACGCGGCAGACGTGCTCGAGCCACAGCGCGGCGGCGACCAGGCCGGCGGCCAGCAGGACGCCGAGGACGGCGGACACCGTGTCGCCCGAGGCCGCACCGAGCCGGCCCACCGCCGGGGCGGTGTGCAGCAGCAGGCCGCCCCACAGCCCCGCGACGACCGCGCCGACCCACGCACTGGCCTGGGCGAGCACCGCCAGCCGGGCGACCAGCAACGGCTCGACGGGCCGGGCAGCGGTCGCCGGACTGCGACCGGGGCCCCGCCGGCCCGCTCGCTCGGCAGTGAGCCGGGCCCGCAGCGTCCGGGCGCCCAGTGCCTCGGCAACCGCGAGCACGCCCAACGGCACCGGCAGCCACCACTGGAACGGCGGCAGCGAGCCGTAGGCCGAGCGCACCACGAGCCAGGCGGCGAAGCCCACCGCGACGGCGAGCGCGAGCAGCTCACGGCGGCGCACCGGCGTCATGCCAGCTGCTCCCACCGGACGACCCCCGCCACCTCGTCCGCCGGCAGCGCGGCCACCAGGTCGACGACGCGGCCGTGCCCGGGCAGCGTGGCCGCGGGGTCCAGGGCGAGCCACGGGATGAGCACGAACGCCCGCTCGTGCGCCCGCGGGTGCGGCAGGGTCAGCTCCGGGTCGGTGGAGAGCACGGGTGCGCCGTCGTCCCCGGTGACCGTGACCACGTCGACGTCCAGCGTCCGCGCACTCCAGCGCACCTCCCGGGTCCGCCCGGCGGCCTGCTCGAGCTCGTGCGCCAGCGCCAGCCAGCCGGTGGCGTCCCGCTCCCCGCGGACGACGGCGACCGCGTTGAGGTACGGCGGCTGCTCGACCGGGCCCCAGGGCGGGGTCTCGTACAGCGTCGAGCGGGCGACCAACCCGTGCCCGGTCAGCGCGACCAGCGCGGAGCGCAGCGTGCCCGCACGGTCGCCCAGGTTCCCGCCGAGCGAGAGGACGGCCCTGGTCATCTGCGTTCGCGCCGGATGGCGACCGTGACGTCGTCGGCGGGCACCCCGAGGTCGACCTCCGGCTTGTGCACGGTGATCTCGACGGCGTCCACGACCGGGTAGGCCAGGCAGCAGTCGGCCAGCCGCTGGGCCAGCGTCTCCAGCAGGTCGACCGGCTCGCCGACCAGCAGTGCGTGCAGCTGCTGCGCCAGCTCGCCGTAGTGCACGGTCTTGGTCAGGTCGTCCCCGGCCGCGGCCGGCGCGGTGTCGAGCTCGAGCACCGCGTCGACCCGGAAGGTCTGGCCGTGCTCGCGCTCCGGCGGGTAGACCCCGTGGTAGCCGTGGCCGGTCAGCCCGTGCACCGTGATCCGGTCGGGGGTCGGTGAGGTGGGTCGACTACTGGCCATGCGGTCCTCGTCCTCGGGCGGCCTGCACGGCCGCCACCGTCGCGATCGCGTCGAGGGACTGCACCGGGTCGTGCACCCGCACACCCCAGGCCCCGGCCTGCGCGGCCAGCACCGAGATGGCCACGGTCGCGGCCTCCCGACCCTCCACCGGCCGTGGCTCGCCGTCGGGCCCGGCCAGCAGCCTGCCGAGGAAGGTCTTCCGCGAGGCACCCACCAGCACCGGCAGACCGAGGGCGACCAGCCGGTCGAGCCCGGCCAGCAGAGCCCAGTTGTGGTCGGCGTTCTTCGCGAAGCCCAGGCCCGGGTCCAGCACCAGCTGGGCCGGGTCGACCCCGGCCGCGACGACGTCCTCGACCCGGGCGATGAGCTCGGCACCCACCTCGTGCACCACGTCGCCGTAGCGGGCGGCGGCGTACATCTCGCGGCTGTGGCCGCGCCAGTGCATCAGCACCCACGGCACCCCGGCCTCGGCGACCAGCCGGGCCATGCCGTCGTCGGCCAGCCCGCCGCTGACGTCGTTGACCAGGGACGCGCCGGCCTCCAGCGCCGCGGCGGCGACGTCGGCGCGGGTGGTGTCGACGCTGACCCGGACGCCGGCGGCGGCGAGGTCGCGGACGACGGGCACCACACGGCGGCACTCCTCCGCGGCGTCCACCCGGTCGGCACCGGGCCGGGTCGACTCACCGCCGACGTCGACGTAGTCCGCGCCCGCGGCGTGCATCTGCAGGCCGTGGTCGATCGCGGCGTCGTGGTCGGCGTAGCAGCCGCCGTCGGAGAAGGAGTCCGGCGTGACGTTGAGGACGCCCATCACGAGGCAGCGCCCGGGCCGTGGCGTGCGCAGGCCGACGTCCATCGCCAGGCTCAACGGCCCAGGATGAGGCTCATGGCCTCGCTGCGGGTGGCGGCGTTCTCCCGGAAGATCCCGCGCACCGCGGAGGTCATCGTCGTCGCCCCCGGCTTGCGGACGCCGCGCATCGCCATGCACAGGTGCTCGGCCTCGATCACCACGATGACACCGCGCGGCTTGAGGACCTCGTACAGCGAGTCGGCGACCTGCCGGGTCATCCGCTCCTGCACCTGCGGACGGCGGGCGTAGACCTCCACCAGCCGGGCCAACTTGGACAGACCGGTGACCCGGCCGTCGTACCCGGGGATGTACCCGACGTGCGCGACGCCGTGGAAGGGCACCAGGTGGTGCTCGCAGGTCGAGTACATCGCGATGTCCTTGACCAGCACCAGCTCGTCATGGCCCTCGTCGAAGGTGGTGGCGAGGACGTCGGCCGGGTCCTGGCCCAGCCCGGCGAAGGTCTCCGCGTAGGCGCGGGCCACCCGGGCCGGGGTGTCCTGCAGGCCCGGACGGTCGGGGTCCTCACCGATCGCGGCCAGGATCTCCCGGACGGCGGCCTCGATCCGCCCGGCGTCGAACTGCCCCTCGGGGATGTCGCCGACCGGGTCACCGGTGCGCGGGTCCTGCCCCACACCGTCGACCCGGCCGGCCGCCGCGCTGTCGCCCGCTCCCCCCGGTGCGGCGCTCACCGGCCCTGGGCGGGGGCGCCGACGTCCCCGATCGGTGCTTGGGTCGCGCCGTTCGCCGGCGCGTGCACGCCGTTGCCGTTGCTCGCCGCCGCCTCGGCGGGGGTGAGCACCGGCGGGCGCTGCGAGGGGGTGCGCTTGCCGAAGCCGTTGTACGGGGCCATCGACGGGCGCTTGACCACCCCGGCGCAGATCCGGTCCATGTCCTCGCGGGACAGCGTCTCCTTGTCCAGCAGCTCCAGCACGAGCCGGTCCAGGGCGTCCCGGTACTCGACCAGGATCTCCCAGGCCTCGTCGTGGGCGGCCTCGATCAGGGCCCGCACCTCGCCGTCGATGTCGGCGGCGACGGCGTCGGAGTAGTCCGGACGCGAGCCCATGTCCCGACCCAGGAACGGCTCGGAGTCGGTGCTGCCGTACTTGACCGCACCGAGCTTCGCGCTCATGCCGTACTGGGTGACCATCGACCTGGCCAGCGAGGTGGCCTTCTCGATGTCGTTGCCGGCACCGGTGGTCGGCTCGTGGAACACCAGCTCCTCGGCGGCCCGGCCACCCAGCGCGTACGCCAGCGTGTCGATCATCTCCGAGCGGGTCTGGTTGTACCGGTCCTCGGTCGGCAGCACGAGGGTGTGCCCCAGCGAGCGGCCGCGCGGCAGGATGGTCACCTTGTGCACCGGGTCCAGGTTGGGCAGTGCGTGCGCCACCAGGGCGTGCCCGCCCTCGTGGTAGGCGGTGACCTTCTTCTCCTTGTCGCTCATCGCCCGCGTCTTGCGCTCGGGGCCGGCGACGACCCGGTCGATGGCCTCCTCGAGCACGGCGTCGGTGATCTGCGTCCCGCCGTGCCGGGCGGTGAGCAGCGCGCCCTCGTTGAGCACGTTGGCCAGGTCGGCACCGGTGAAGCCGGGGGTGCGCCGGGCCACCGTGGTCAGGTCGACGTCGGGCGCCAGCGGCTTTCCGGTGGCGTGCACCTTGAGGACGGCGACGCGGCCGAGCAGGTCGGGGCGGTCGACGGCGATCTGCCGGTCGAAGCGGCCCGGGCGCAGCAGCGCCGGGTCGAGGATGTCCGGCCGGTTCGTCGCGGCGATCATGATGACGCCGCCCTTGACGTCGAAGCCGTCCATCTCGACGAGCATCTGGTTCAGCGTCTGCTCGCGCTCGTCGTGCCCGCCGCCCATGCCCGCGCCGCGGTGCCGGCCGACGGCGTCGATCTCGTCGATGAAGATGATCGCCGGGGCGTTGGTCTTGGCCTGCTCGAACAGGTCGCGGACCCGGCTGGCGCCGACACCGACGAACATCTCGACGAAGTCCGACCCGGAGATCGAGTAGAAGGGCACGCCCGCCTCACCGGCGACGGCCCGGGCGAGCAGCGTCTTGCCGGTGCCAGGGGGGCCGAACAGCAGCACGCCCTTGGGGATCTTCGCGCCGATGGTCTGGTACTTGACCGGGTTCTGCAGGAAGTCCTTGATCTCGTGCAGTTCCTCGATGGCCTCGTCGGCGCCGGCGACGTCGGCGAACGTCGTCTTGGGGCTGTCCTTGCTGACCACCTTGGCCTTGGACTTGCCGAACGCCATGACCCCGCGGCCGCCGCCCTGCATGGAGTTGAACAGCCAGAACAACAGCAGGAGCAGCAGCACGAAGGGCAGGAAGCTCACCAGCAGGCTGACCAGCAGGTTGTCCTGGGTGACGTTCGTGTCGAAGGACTGGGTCCCGCTGCCGGCGTCCGTGCCGCCCCGGACGGCGGCGAAGACGTCGTCGGCCGCGCCGAGCGGGTAGGAGGCGCTGATCTTGGAGCTGCCGTCGACCTGACCCTTGAGGTCGAGGTCGAGCGTCTGCTCCTTGTCGTTGATCGTGGCCTTGTCGACGTTGCCTTCGGAGAGCTGCGCCAGGGCGGTCGAGGTGGAGACCTTGTCGTAGCCACCGTCGTTGCCGAAGAACTGGGAGGCGATGAAGCCCACCACGACGACGACGGCGACCCACAGCCAGACGGACCGGAAGATCTTCTTACGTTCCATACACCGTTGCCGGGCCACCGGGGACGCCCGGACTGCCCGTCGACCCTCCTGATCGTCGCAGGACGTCGCGCACGACCCTGGGTGGCACCCCGCCGCGGGGCGACGTCGTTGCGACGACGGTACACCGGGAGCGCTGCCCACCAGCTGAGCGCGAGCTGCGGCCTCGCTGCAGGGGCCCGGCGCGAGCTTGCGAGCGTCGGGGGGCAGCGTGGTCCTTCCGCTACTCGTAGACCTCGGGCTTCAGCGTGGCGATGTAGGGCAGGTCCCGGTAGCGCTCGGCGTAGTCCAGGCCGTAGCCGACGACGAACTCGTTGGGGATGTCGAAGCCGATGTAGCGCACCGGGACGTCGACCTTGACCGCGTCCGGCTTGCGCAGCAGCGTGCACACCTCCAGGCTCGCCGGCCCGCGGCTGCCCAGGTTCTTCAGCAGCCAGGAGAGCGTGAGCCCGGAGTCGATGATGTCCTCGAGCACCAGCACGTGCTTGTCGGCGATGTCCCGATCGAGGTCCTTGAGGATCCGGACCACGCCCGAGGAGCTGGTGGCGCTGCCGTAGGAGGAGACGGCCATGAACTCCATCTGGGTCGGCAGCTGCAGCGCCCGGGCGAAGTCGGACATGAACAGCACGGCGCCCTTGAGGACGCCGACGAGCAGCACCTCGCGGCCGGCGTAGTCCACCGCGATCCGGGCGGCGAGCTCGGTGATCTTGCCCTGGATCTGCTCCTCGGACAGCAGCACGTGGTCGATGTCCGGGCCGTAGCCGTGGTCGGGTCCCAGCGGCCCCGTGGCCTGTGCTCCGGGGGTGGTGCGCTCGCTCACGGCGCTCAGGGCTCCTCGAGGGGATCGATTGCAAGACGGGCAGCCGGACGGGTGCCGCGCTGCACGGTCAGCCTGCCAGACACCCGCACCACCCCCGTACCAC
>NZ_SJEW01000103.1 GCF_005930475.1 Modestobacter altitudinis | reverse complement strand
TCTTCGTTGTGCTCATGACGTCGATCGTCGGCGCGGCGGGAGGCAGCGGTGGGCCGGTTGCGGGAGGTCGGCATCGACGCCTTCGCCGTCCCGCTGGACGTCACCGACGACCGGAGCGTCGCCACGGCCGCCGAGCTGGTCGCCGAGCGCGCCGGGCGGCTGGACGCGCTGGTCAACAACGCCGGCATCACCGGCGGTGGGCCGCAGCAGCCGAGCACCGTCGACCCGGCTGTCATCCGGACCGTCGTGGAGACCAACGTCATCGGCGTCATCCGGGTCACCAACGCGATGCTGCCGCTGCTGCTCCGCTCGGCCTCGCCGCGGATCGTCAACATGTCCAGCAGCGTCGGCTCGCTGACCCGGCAGGCCGGTCCGGGTGGCGACCTGGTCACGGGTCCGGTGGCGGTCGCCTACTCGCCGTCGAAGACGTTCCTGAACGCGGTGACGCTGCAGTACGTCCGGGAGCTGGCCGGCACGGACGTCCTCATCAACTGCGCGTGCCCGGGGTACGTCGCCACCGACCTCAACGGCTTCCGCGGCGTACGCACCCCGGAGCAGGGCGCAGCGACCGCCATCCGGCTGGCCACCCTGCCCGACGGCGGCCCCACCGGCGGCTTCTTCGAGGACGCCGGCGTCGTCCCCTGGTGACGCCGACGGGCCGCCGACCCCCGCGGAGGGGGACCGGCGGCCCGGGCGCTCAGGCCCCGTCCAGAGGCTCGCCCCGAGCGCGCGAGGGGTGAGGAGGACGGGGTCCTTCAACTACTCGACGGGCTCCACGTCCGGGATGCCGCTGGACGGCGGGGTCGACGGCTCCCCGTCGTACTCGGTGATCTCGGCGTCGCCGTTGTCGGTGGTCAGCACCGGCGTCTTCTCCTCCGAGGAGGTGCCGGTGATCTGGCTGACCAGCATGCCGCCGACGCCGGCGTGCTTGTCCGCCGAGTAGCGGAACGGCGCGAGCGCCGGGCCCTCGAAGTCGGCGCCGGCCTGCTCGACGGCGTCGACGATGCCCTCACGGGTCGGGTTCTGACCGGCCGCCTGCAGCGCCTGGACGAAGGTGTAGGCCTCGGCCATGCCGTAGATGCGGTAGTTGGTCAGCTGGCCCTCCTGGCCGGAGGCGTCCCACACCTTCTGGAACAGCTGGGTCCAGGGGTTGTCGGGCTGGTCCACGCTCGGCAGGTACTCGGTGGTCAGCGCGCCGTCCAGCAGGGCGGCGTCGGTCACCTTGCCCTTGGAGAAGTTGTTCAGCAGCGAGCCGACCAGCGCCGGGTCGGACCCGACGTTGGAGTAGAACCACTGCGGGTCGTAGCCCAGCTGCAGGGCGGTCAGCTGGGACAGCGCGGTGTAGCTGGGCACGTTGAACCCCGCGACGAAGTCGGCACCGGCGGCCTTCAGCGCGGCGATCTGCGGGCCGACGTCGGTGTTGCCCGGGGTGTACCGCTGCGCACTGACGACCTGGTCGTCGACGTACTCGCGGATGCCCTTCTCGCCGTTCTCGCCGAAGTCGTCGTCCTGGAGGAAGAGCCCGACCTTGGCATCAGGGAAGTTCTCCTTGATGTACTGGCCGATGATCTTGCCCTCGATCTCGTAGTCGGGCTGCCAGCCGAACGTCGTGGGGTGCTCCTCGGCGTCGTCCCACAGCAGCGAGCCGGAGGAGACGAAGAGGTCCGGGACGCCCTCGTCGTTGAGGAAGTCGATGACGGCGCTGTGGGTGGGCGTGCCCAGCCCGCCGAGCATCGCGAAGATCTCGTCGTCGAGCACCAGCTGGTTGGTGACCTGGCTGGTGTTCGTCGGGTTGTAGGCGTCGTCGAGGTACTCGTACTCGATCGTCCGGCCGTTGACGCCGCCGGCGGCGTTGACGTAGTCGAAGTACGCCTGGGTGCCGGTCGGGATCTCGCTGTAGCCGGGCGCCGCGACGCCGGTCAGCGGGAAGTGGGCACCGACGGTGACGGTGTCCTCGGTGACACCGACGTCGGAGGCCTCGTTGGCGGCGCCGGCATCGCTGCCGCCGCCGGAACCGCCGCCGCTGTCGTCACTGCCGCCGCAGGCGGCGAGCCCGGAGGCGACGGTGGCCGCGGCGAGCACGGCGATGGGGACCCGGACGAGGCGTCGGGAAGAACGGACCACGGGAACTCCTCAGTGCAGCCCGGGCGTCGTCGCCCGGGAGTCGTGGAACGGGAGGGCCGACCGGCTCGGCGGTCAGCGGCGTGCGTCGGCTGGGCTCACCTCCCGGTCTCGCGCGCGACTGCTCGCTTCGCGCGCTGGGCCAGCCAACGGAGGCGGATCGTCCCGACGATGCCGGCGGGGGCGAAGATCATCGCCGCCACGAGGACGACGCCGTAGACGAAGGGGGCCAGCTGGGCGGCCTCGGTGCCGTCCAGACCGGCGGCGGAGCCGAGGTCGGTGGTCACCTGCGGCAGGAAGACCAGCAGCGCCGAGCCGATGAGGGCGCCGAGCAGGCTGCCCAGACCGCCGAGCACGATCGCGGTCAGCAGCGCCAGCGAGAGCACCAGGGTGAAGGCGCTCGGCGCGGCGAGCCGGACGACGATGGCCAGCACCGCCCCGCCGAGGCCCGCGCACGCCGCGCTGACCACGAAGGCCAGCACCCGCCAGGAGCCCAGCCGGATCCCGGCCAGCTCGGCGGCGACGTCGTTGTCGCGCACCGCCCGCCAGGTCCGGCCGATCCGGCTGCGGATCAGGTTGGCGAGCAGGAAGTAGGTGACCAGCAGCGCGATGGCGCCCACGTAGGCCAGCCACTTGGTCGCCGTCGCCGGGTTGCCGGTGAGGGTCTTGATCGCGTCGCCGAACCACTCCGGCGCGCGCGGCGCGCGGACCCGCAGGCCCTGCTCGCCGCCGAGCGTGCCCTTGAACTTCAGTGCCAGCCCGGGCAGCCCGACGGCGAGCGCCAGGGTCGCGCCGGCCAGGTAGGGCCCGTGCAGCCGGGACGCCGCGGCGCCGACCACGGCGCCGACCAGCGCGGTGACCACGATGGCGGCGAGGAAGACCACCGGCAGCGGCAGCGGCTCGTCGGCGGAGAGGAACAGCCCGGTCGTGTACGCCCCGACGGCCATCAGCGCGCCGTGGCCGAGCGAGATCTGCCCGTTGAGCCCGGTGAGCACGGTCAGCCCGCCGGCGGCGATCGCGTAGTAGGTCAGCGTCGCCAGCTGGGAGTTGCGGAACGGGTCGGTGCTCTCGAGCAGGACGACGGCGGCCACGGCGCAGAGCACGACGGCGAGCAGGTGGCGCAGCAGCGTCGACTGCGGCAGCGGGATCCGGCCCTTCCGGCTGCTGGTGCTGGCCGGGGCGGCCGCGGTGGCGGGGTTGCCGGCGGGCGGCTGGGCGATGGTCTGGCCGGCGTTCTGCAGGTCGCTCATGACGTCATGCCCTCCGGGCCACGGTGCTGGCGAACAGACCGCCGGGCCGGACCAGCAGCACGACCACGAGGATCACCAGGGCGGCGAGGTTGACCACCGAGCTGCCACCGAAGTAGGCGCTGACGTAGGACAGCGCCAGCCCGAGCAGCAGGCCGCCGACGACGGCACCGATCGGGGAGTCCAGCCCGCCCAGCACGGCGGCGACGAAGCCGAAGACGATCAGGCTGTCCATGTAGGCCGGGTAGACGAACGACCCCCCGGCGATCAGCAGCCCGGCCAGCGAGCCGACGACGGCGGCCAGCGCCCAGCCCAGGGTGAGCATCCGGCCCACCCGGACGCCGAGCAGCCGCGCGACCTCCTGGCCGAACGCGGCGGCCCGCATCGCCAGCCCGACCCGGGTGAACCGGAACAGCGCGACGAGCAGGGCCATGGTCAGCAGGACCGCGGCGATCACGTAGACCCGGTTGGGGGTCAGCGCGATCGTGTTGCCGCCGATGGTGAACCCGCGCAGCCCGAACGGGGCGGGGAAGGACTGGAACGACGAGCCGGCGATGATCGCCACCGCCGCCTGGATGGCCACGAACAGGCCCAGGGTCACGATCACCGCGTTCAGCTCCGGCCCGCCCTCGACCCGGCGGATGACCACCCGCTCGACGACCGCACCCAGCACGAACCCGCTGACCAGCGCCGCCGCGAGCGCCGCCCAGTAGTTCCAGCCGGCCTGGATGAGCGCCAGCGCGACGAACGTCGTCGCCATCGCCATCGAGCCCTGCGCGAAGTTGACGATCCTGGTCGACCGCCAGATCAGCACCAGCGCGAGGGCGAAGGCCGCGAAGACCATGCCCTGCGCCAGCCCCGAGAGGGTGGTGTCGATGAACTGCTGCACGGGTGTGGTGCCTTCCTGGTGGTGCGGTGGGGCGGGGAGGTCGGGCTCAGAAGCCCAGGTAGGCGTGCCGGAGGTCCTCGTCGGCCATGAGCGTGCGGGCGTCGTCGGTGGCGACCACCCGGCCCAGGTTGAGGACGATCCCGACGTCGGCGACCGACAGCGCACTGCGCGCGTTCTGCTCGACCAGCAGGACCGACAGACCCTCGGCGTCCACCAGCTGCCGCAGCAGGCCGAAGATCTGCGCGACGATCCGCGGGGCCAGGCCCAGCGAGGGCTCGTCCAGCAGCAGGATCCGCGGCCGGGCCAGCAGCGCTCGGCCGATGACCAGCATCTGCCGCTCGCCGCCGGAGAGCGTGTGCGCGGGGTTGTCCCGCCGCTCCACCAGCCGCGGGAACAGGTCGTAGACCCGGTCGAACTCCTCCCGGCCGACCTTGCCGCGGAAGAGCGCGCCGACCCGGAGGTTCTCCT
The DNA here is from genome assembly GCF_005930475.1 of Modestobacter altitudinis. Taxonomy (GTDB): domain Bacteria; phylum Actinomycetota; class Actinomycetes; order Mycobacteriales; family Geodermatophilaceae; genus Modestobacter; species Modestobacter altitudinis. Next base: position 8,640 of record NZ_SJEW01000103.1, on the reverse strand, counting down.
CGACGGTCAGCTCGGCGATGACGCCGCGGCCCTCCGGGACGTGCGCCATGCCACGACCGACCATCGACTCGACGGCGGCCCGGGTGACGTCCGCCCCGTCGAGCAGCACGGTGCCCGAGCTGGCGCGGACCAGTCCGCTGACGGTGCGCAGCAGCGAGGTCTTGCCGGCCCCGTTGGCGCCCAGGACGGCGGTGATCCGGCCGGGCGCGGCGGTCAGCGAGACGCCGTCCAGGGCCCGCACCGGACCGTAGGACGTGGTCAGGTCGCGCACCTCGAGGGTCGCGCCGCTGGTGCGGGTGGCGTCCGGGGCGACGGCGGTGTCAGGCACGGTCGGCTCCCGTGCCGGCCTGCAGCTCGGCGGCGTCGTGCTCGACGTCGACGTCCTCACCGAGGTAGGCGGCGGTGACGGCCGGGTCGGCCTGGATCTCCGTGGTGGTGCCGGAGGCGATCACCGCGCCGGAGTCGAGCACCGTCACCCGGTCGCACACGCTCATGACCAGGTCCATGTGGTGCTCGACGAGCAGCACGCCCATCCGCGCGGACAGGCTGCGGATCAGCTTCCCGAGCTCGTGCATCTCGTCCTCGGCCAGGCCGCTGGCCGGTTCGTCGAGCAGCAGCAGCTCGGGGGAGGAGACCAGCGCCCGGGCGAGCGCGACGCGCTTCTGCACCGGGTAGGGGAGGCTGCCGGGGTAGCGGTCGGCGTAGCGCTCGGCGTCCAGGTCGGCCAGCGCGGCGGTGGCCCGGCCGCGCAGTGCGCGCTCGTCGGAGTCGCTGCGGGGCAGCGCGAGCAGCGCGGAGGCGAAGCCGGCCCGGGCGTGCCGGTGCGCGCCGATCATCACGTTCTCCAGCACGGTCAGCCCGGCGAACAGGCCGACGCCCTGCAGGGTGCGGGCGATGCCCAGCCGGGCGAGCTGGTCCGGGCGCAGCCGGCGCAGCGGCCGGTCACGCCAGGTGATGGTCCCGGAGTCGGCCCGGACGATGCCGCAGGCGACGTTGAACAGCGTCGTCTTCCCCGCGCCGTTCGGCCCGATCAGCCCGTGCACCTGGCCCGGCTCCACCACGAGGGAGACGTCGGAGAGGGCGGTGACCCCGCCGAAGGCCACCGAGATGCCGGTCATCTCCAGCCGGGACGACGGGCGTGCGGACTCCGCGGTGGTGCGGTCCAACGCGGTGCTGCCTGCAGTCGGGGTCGGCTGCGCCAACGGGCCCACGGCTCCCTTGCCTCGGGTTCGGTGTCCGCCGGGCATGCCGCGGCAGACGGACGTCGGGTGTCCCCGACCCGTCGAGCGTGCGGTCCGGTGAGTGCGGTCACAATGGGCGGGCAGCACAGCGATCACCCAGGTCGCTTGTGCACTGTGCGGTGGGTCACGAAGGGGGTGGCAGGTGCAACCGTTCCGGTCCGAGGTGGCCGCGCGGCTGGCAGAGCTCGCGCCGCCCCTGCTCGACCAGCTGGACGACATGACCTCGCGGATGATCGGCATCCTGGAGCGCAGCGAGGACTCCTACGCCCACCAGGGGCCGGGCGTGGTCGGGGAGCTGTTCGAGTCGACCCGGACCAACCTCGAGCGCGGTGTGCGCACGCTGATGGGCCATGCCGAGGACGGCGGCCGGGCGGCGCTGGACGCGGCCCGCGAGGTGGGCCGCCGTCGGGCCGCCCAGGGCGTGCCGCTGGAGACGGTGCTGCGCGCCTACCGGCTCGGCGGGCAGGTCACCTGGGAGGCGCTGCGGGCGTCGGCCCGGGACATCGAGGCGCCCGGGGACAGCGACGTCCTGCTGGAGGTCGCGGGCTCGGTGTGGCACGTCAACGACGTGCAGTGCGCCGCGCTGGCCGAGGCCTACCGCGCCGAGGAGCGGCGGCTGGCCGGCATCGACGACGAGGCCCGCCAGCAGGTGCTCGACGGCCTGCTCGGTGGCAGGGGAGACGACCCGGTGTTCGTCCGGTCGGCGTCGGAGCTGCTGGCGCTGTCGCTGGACGGGCGGCTGGTCTGCGCGGTGGCGCCGCCGGACGAGGCCGGCGCAGCGACGCTGGCCGACCCCGCCGCCCGGCTGCTGGCGCGCGGCGTGCGCTCGGTCTGGGGCTGGCGCAGCGGCGCCCAGGTCGGGGTGGTGGCCCTGGGCACCCGCCCGGTCGCCGAGGTGCTCGGCTGGCTGGCGGAGCAGGCGCAGGGCCCGGTCGGGGCCTCTGCGGTCGTCGAGGGTGCGGCAGCGGTGGCCTCGGCCTGGCGGCTCGCCGACACCGCGGCCCGGACCCTGCCGGCCGGTCAGGCCCGGGTGGTGACCATCGACGACCGGCTGCCCGAGGCGCTGCTCAGCAGTTCCCCGGAGATCACCCGGCGGCTGGTCGAGCAGTCGCTGGGCCGGGTGCTGGAGCTGCCTGCCGACGAGCGGGACGTGCTGCTGGCCACGTTGACGGCGTTCCTGGCCGCCGACGGCTCACCGACCCGGGCCGCGGAGGAGCTGTACTGCCACCGGAACACCGTCATGCACCGGCTCCGCCGGATCGAGCAGGTCACCGGCCGCTCGGTGGCCGACCCCCGCGCCCGGCTGCTGTGGCAGCTGGCGTTGCTGGAGGCCGGCCTCGCGGCTCACTGCAGGTAGTTCTCCACCTGCGGCTCGGGACGGGCCTCGGCCTCGTCCGGGTCCTCGCCGTACTGGCGCTTGGCGTCCCGCTGACGCAGCAGGTCCCACAGCTGGTCGCGGTCCTCCTCGATCTGGCGGAGCCGGGCGCGCTGCTCCTCGGTGTGCTCGCTGGCGTTGCGGAGCGTGTGCTCCTCCTCGACCAGGGCCTCGATCTGCGCGCGGATGTCCTTGTCGTCCATGTCTCCCTCTCCTCGTGCGTCGGTCCCAGCTTGCCCTGTCCCGGGCGGCTCCGCGCCCTGCGGCCGTCAGGCCCCCTCGGGGACCCAGCCCTCGATGAAGGCGGCCAGCCGCCGGGTCACCGCGCCGCCGGCGCGGCCGAGCGCCAGCAGGGCGGTGCGGTCCAGCGGGACGCGCACCGGCCGGCGGCCGGCGGACGCGGCCCGCACGGCGTGCCCGTCGGCGACCAGGTCGGCCCACGGGCGGGCCAGCTGGGCGCGGACCCGGTCCAGGGCCGCAGCGGTCGGCCCGGCGTTGCCCTCGACCAGGGCGGTGACGAACGCCGGGTCGCTGCCGATCACCCGGGTGCCGTCGCGGAAGCTGCCGGCGGCGAGGGAGAGCGCGAGCGGTCCGGCCTGCCCGGCGGCGGTGGCGAGGGCGGCGGCCAGCAGGTGCGGGACGGCGCTGATCGCGGCGACCGCGTCGTCGTGCTCGACCGCGGTCACCGGCACCACCTCGGCGCCGACGGCCAGGGCGATCTCGGCGACCCGCAGCCACCGCCGCAGGTCAGTGTCCGGTTCCAGGCACAGCGCCCAGCGGGCGCCGGTGAACAGGCCCGGGTCGACGGCGGTGTGGCCGGACCGTTCCGTCCCGCACATCGGGTGCCCGCCGACGAAGCGGTCCCCGTGCGCGGCACCGAGCTCGGCGAGGACCGGCACCTTCACCGAGCCGAGGTCGGTGACGGTCGCGCCCGGGTCGATCCGCAGCCCGGTCAGCGCGCTGCCCATCACCGGCAGCGGCACCGCGAGGACGACGACGCCGGTCAGCTCCTGGCTGATCCGCACGCTCTGGTCCTCGGCCGCGTCCCGGGCCGCGGGGTCGACGTCCCACCCGGAGACCGGCCGGCCCGCGCCGGCGAGGGCGGCGGCCAGCGAGCCGCCGAGCTGGCCGAGGCCGACCACCGACACCGGCGGCGCGGGCATCGTCGGGACGGGGAAGCCGCTCACGTGCCGGTCTCCCACGGTGTGCCGAGCCGGAACACCCGGGCCAGGGCGGTGGCCACCCGGCGTCCGTCGGTGGTGGTGGCGTCGATCCGGTACACCGCCGTCCGGCTGGAGCGGTGCACCTCCACGCCCTCGGCGACGAGCTGGTCACCCGGCCGGCCGGCGGAGAGGAACTCGGTGTGCACGTCCTGGGCGACGGCGACCGTGCCGTGGCTGTTGCTCACCGCGCTGTGCACCACGTCCAGCAGCGCCATGGTCGCGCCGCCGTGCGCGGTGCCGACGGTGTTGAGCAGCTGCGGGCCCACGGTCATCGTCGCCCGGGCGTAGCCGGGCCGGACCTCGACCAGCTCGATGCCCAGGTGGGCGGCGAGCGGGTCCGCAGCCAGGGCCCGGAACAGGCCCGGGTCGACGGGCGTGCGGTCCTCGTCCGGGGCGTCGGCCATGATCAGAGGCTATGACGCCCCCGCCGGACACCGGCAGCACGCTGCGGCAGAGCTTCGCCGTACGGGTCACCTGCCTCGAGGACCGCTGGCAGTGCGAGCTGCTGGCCGCCGACGCCGACGACGAGCTGCCCGTGCTCGAGCGCGCCCTCGGCGAACCGGGCGCCGCCGGCTGGCCGGGCCCGTTCGTGGTCGTGGTGGACAGCCGGCTGTACTTCGTCGTGCTGCGGCACGGGCCGGGCGGGATGGTGCGGGCGCTGATCTCCGACGCGACGTTCCAGGAGTGGGTGCTCGCCGCCGAGGTGGTCGAGCGGTACGGCATCGCGGTGGAGACCGGCACGACCGTCGACGACGCGTTCGACGAGGACGGGCAGGGCTGGCCGGGCGGTGACCTCGACGTGTTCGCCGACGCCGGGATGCCGGCCGAGGAGCTCGCCGTGCTGCTGGACTCCGACGAGCTGTGGGCCGACGAGATGGTGCTCCGGATCGCCGAGCGGCTGGGCTTCGCCGCCGAGCTGCTCGCGGTGGCGACACCGTGACCACCACCGCGGTCGTCTTCGACCTGGGCGGCGTGATCACCGAGAGCCCGATGACCGCCTTCGCCGCGTACGAGGCCGAGGCCGGGCTGCCCGACGGGCTGGTGCGCCGGCTGAACAGCGCCGACCCGGACACGAACGCCTGGGCCCGCTACGAGCGCCGCGAGCTCGACGAGGCCGGGTTCCGGGCCGCGTTCGAGGCCGAGGCTGCGGCGGCCGGGTTCACCGTGGACGCCGGCCGGGTGCTCGCCGCGCTGCACGGGGACCTCCGCCCGGCCATGGTGACCGCCGTCGCGCGGTTGCGGGCCGCCGGGCTGCCGCTGGCCCTGCTGTCGAACAACGTCGCACCGATGGAGCGCACCGGGCGGCTGGGGGAGCTGCTCGAGCTGTTCGACACGGTCGTGGAGTCCTCCGTCGAGGGGGTGCGCAAGCCGGAGCCGGCGATCTACGAGCTGGCGCTGCGCCGGCTGTCCGAGGCGGTCGGCCGCCCGGTCGCCGCGGCGGACTGCGCCTACCTCGACGACCTGGGCATCAACCTCAAGCCCGCCCGGGCGCTGGGCATGCACACGATCAAGGTCGTCGACCCCGCGGCGGCGCTCGCCGAGCTGTCGGAGCTGACCGCCGTCGACCTGTCCTGACCGGCGGTGCTCAGGCCGGGACCAGCGCCGCCGCCGGGTCCGGCGCCGCCGGGGCAGGGGCCCGGAAGCCCCGGGCGATGAGGTACACCGCCAGGCTCATCTCCCACACGGTCACCGGCAGCGCGGCCAGGGCGGCCGGCGCGGACACCTGGTCGTAGAGGCCGAAGAGCACCGCGGTCGAGGAGGCGAGGACGAGCGGGCCGCCGACCAGCCCCACGGTGGAGATCCAGCGGGGGACCAGCCGCCCGCGGCGGACGAGGACGGCGAGCAGCAGCGTGTTCACCCCGATGACAAGGCCGGGGCCGAGCAGGAACGACCAGTCGTGCAGGGCCACGAGCGCCCGGCTGACCGCGACCAGCGACGGGTCGTCCAGGTCGCCCGCCTCGTGCACCTGGCGCAGCGTGACCACCGACAGGGTGCTCAGGATGCCGACGGCGATGACCGCCGCCTCCAGCAGCCGGCCGCCTGACGTAGCCCAGCGCCAGGCTCGCGCCGTACCGCTGGACGACGGGGTGCACGGTGACTGCGGTGCCGATCACCGCGGCGCACAGCACCACCTCGAGGAAGCCGCCGAGGAGCACCTGCGTGTCCGCGCCGCTGCCCAGCGCGTAGCCGGCGTCGTCGAGGGCCGGTTGGTACAGCGCCAGCGCGGCGATCGCCGCGATCGCGGCGACCAGGAAGAACACCCCGGTGACGACGGCGTGGACTCGGGTGACGCGCATGGCCAGGACCTCCTCGGATCTGCGGTGTACGGCGTACACCAACGGCCCGAGACGCTGGGTGTACCGTGTACACCTGTCAAGCGCCGGACGGGCGGGACAGGGAGGTCGGTCGGTGGAGCAGCGTGCAGCCGGGCGCCGGACCCCGCTGAACAGGGCGCGGGTGCTGCACGCAGCGGTGGCCCTCGCCGACGAGGCGGGCATCGACGCGGTCAGCATGCGCAGGCTCGCCGAGGAGCTCGGCGTCGTCCCGATGGCGCTGTACAAGCACGTGGCCAACAAGGACGAGCTGCTCGACGGGATGGTCGACGTCGTCCTCGGCGAGATCGAGCCGGTCGAGCCCGACGGCCGGGAGCTGCACTGGACCGACGCCGTCCGGCAGCGCGTCCTCTCCGCCCGCCGCGCGGTGCTCCGGCACCGGTGGGCACGGCAGGCTATCGAGTCCCGCACCCATCGGACGCCGGTCGTGCTGGGGCACATGGACGCCGTGGCCGGCATGTTCCGGGCCGGGGGGTGCTCGGTCGACCTGACCCACCACGTGATGCACGCGCTGGGCAACCGCATCTGGGGCTTCAGCCCCGAGCTGTTCGACGAGCCGCCGTCGGACCCGGCCGGTCCGGGGCCGACCGCGGAGGAGCAGGAGGCGATGGTGCGCGAGTTCGGGCGGCGGTTCCCGCACGTCCTGGAGATCGCCACGGTCGCCACCGAGGGCGACCTGTCCGCCGTCGGGCAGGGCTGTGACGAGCAGTTCGAGTTCGAGTTCGCGCTCGACCTGCTCCTCGACGGGGCCGACCGGCTGCGCCGGCAGGGCTGGCGGTCCCGGGACCGAGCAGGTGCCCCTCCGACGATTTGAGCTCTGCTCCAGATGTGGAGCAGAGCTCGACTGTCCGCGAAGGTGACCCGGTGACCGACGACGAGGCGATGCTGCGGGCGCTCGAGCTCGCGGCCGCGGCGCAGGAGTGGGGCGACACGCCGATCGGCGCCGTCGTCCTCGGGCCCGACGGGGCGGTGCTGGCCGAGGCCGCCAACGAGCGGGAGAAGCGCGGTGACCCGACCGCGCACGCCGAGGTGCTGGCGCTGCGCGAGGCGGCCCGGCTGCACGGCGACGGCTGGCGGCTGACCGGTGCGTCGCTGGTGGTCACCCTCGAGCCGTGCACCATGTGCGCCGGCGCGAGCGTGCTGTCGCGGGTGGCCCGGGTGGTCTACGGCGCCGACGACCCGAAGGCCGGCGCGGCCGGGTCGCTGTGGGACGTCGTCCGGGACCGGCGGCTGAACCACCGGCCGGAGGTGGTGGCCGGGGTCCGGGCCGAGGAGTCCGGCGCGCTGCTACGTGCGTTCTTCGGCGCCAGGCGCGCCCTGTAGTCTCTTCGGCGGTGGCGTGTCCGAGCGGCCGAAGGAGCACGCCTCGAAAGCGTGTGAGGTTCACGCCTCCGTGGGTTCAAATCCCACCGCCACCGCATCACGACAGCGGCGCCCGATCCCCGGATCCGGCGCCGCTGTCGTCGTCTCAGCAGTTGGCCTTGCCGTAGTCGTCGACCGCGGTGCCGGAGTCGACGAGCTCGGTCTGCAGGCCCTGCAGCCGGGGCGCGAGGTCGGTGTTGGCCTGGGGGTCGGTGAGGTCGGCCTGCGCCAGCAGGTCGCGCATCGACGTCCAGGCCGCGACCAGCCGCTGCCACTGCGGCGCCGCGTCGGCCGGCGGCTGGACGGCGGAGATCTTGTCCACTGCCTCGGCCAGCAGTGCCGGCGCCTGCTCGGGTGTGCTGGTGACCCCCTGCAGGTCGCTGCTGATGTCCGACAGCAGCGCGGGCACCTCGGTGCAGAAGGCCTCCTTCTTCTCCGCGTCCGAGTCCGCGGGGGCGGCACTGGAGGAGGCGGCCGTCGACGACGCGGCCGACGACGATGCGGCCGACGACCCGGTGGACGACGAGCTCGTGGTCGCGGCGGCGTCCGCGGAGGAGTCCGGGGAGTCCGAGGAGGAGCAGCCGGCGAGGAGGACGGGAGCCACCGCGAGGGGCAGCAGGAGCACGGGGAACCTGGGACTGCGCATCGCGGGACCGTAGCGAACGCCGTGGACGCTCAGTCCGCGCGGTCGGAGTCGATGAGCAGTTGCCCGTTCTCACCGCGGACCAGCACGAACGTGTGCTGCTCGGGCAGCGTGCTGCCGTCCTCGACGTAGGTGACCGGAGCGGTGGCGGTGAGCGAGCCGTCGGTGGCCGAGACCGGGCCGAGGCTGACCGAGCTGAAGCGGTTCCAGAACGCGATGTAGTTGCCGCGGCTCTCGGCGCCGCGCAGCGTCGGTCCGGTGAGGTCGTAGGCGCGCTGCGGGTTCTCGGGCAGCAGCGCGTAGTAGCTGGTGATCGCCTGCCGCACCTCGGCCGCCGACCCCTCGGCCGGCGCCCCGGAGGAGGGCGCCGGGGTTGACGACGGCGGGGTGGACGACGGGGTGGAGGGCGCGCTCGCCGACGTCGACGGTGCGCGGGACGCGGTCGTCGGGGACGACGTGGGGG
>NZ_SJEW01000102.1 GCF_005930475.1 Modestobacter altitudinis | reverse complement strand
CCCCCGGAGCGGCTGAGCCCTCGGCCGCCCCGGCGCTGCCCGTGCCCCGGCCCGTGCACGTCGTGCTCGCCGGCGGGGGCACCGCCGGGCACATCGAGCCGATGCTCGCCCTCGCCGACGCGCTCACCCGCCGCACCGCCCCCGGCGGCGGCCCTGCCGTGCAGGTCACCTGCCTGGGCACCGCCCGCGGCCTGGAGACCCGGCTCGTCCCGGCCCGCGGCTACGACCTGCGGCTGATCCCCCCGGTCCCGCTGCCGCGGAAGCCGACCCCTGACCTGCTCCGGGTGCCCGCCCGGGTGTGGCGCGCGGTCGCCGAGACCCGCGCGCTGCTCACCGGGCTCGGCGCCGACGTCCTGGTCGGGTTCGGCGGCTACGTCGCCCTGCCCGCCTACCTGGCCGCGCGCCGCGCCGGGGTGCCGGTCGTCGTGCACGAGGGCAACCCGCTGCCGGGCCTGGCCAACCGGGTCGGCGCCCGGTTGGCCGCCCGGGTGGCGGTCAGCACCCCCGGGACGCCGCTGCACGCCGGTGAGCACGTCGGCATGCCGTTGCGCCCCTCGATCAGCCACCTGGACCGGGCGGGTCTGCGCGCCGAGGCCCGCGCCGCCTTCGGCCTGGACGCCGACCGGCCGACGCTGCTGGTCGTCGGGGGCTCGCAGGGCGCTGCCTCGCTGAACCGGGCCGCGGTCGCCGCCGCGGACGCGCTCACCGCCGCGGGGGTGCAGGTCCTGCACGCCCGCGGTCCGAAGAACACCGACGTCACCGTCCCGGCCCGGCCGGCCGGCGCCGCGCCCTACGTCGTCGTGGACTACCTGGAGCGGATGGACCTGGCCTACGCCGCTGCCGACCTGGCGCTGTGCCGGTCCGGGGCGGTCACCGTCGCCGAGCTCTCCGCGGTGGGGCTGCCGGGGGCCTTCGTCCCGCTGCCCATCGGCAACGGCGAGCAGCGGCTCAACGCCCTCCCGGTGGTCGAGGCCGGGGGAGGGCTGCTGGTGGACGACGCCGAGCTCACCCCGGACTGGGTCACCGAGCGGCTGGTCCCGCTCCTGACCGACCCGGCGGCGCTGGCCGCGCTGGCCGCGAACGCGGCGGCCGCCGGCACGCCCGATGCCGACGAACGACTGGCGGACATGGTCCTCGAGGTGGTCCGCCGATGAGCGCCGCGAACGCGACGGGCGAGCGAGCATCGCAGGGAGCGCCAGCGACCGAGGAGCGGAACGAGTCCGGAGTGGAGCGATGAGCGCCGCGGACGTCGCCGCGTGGAAGGACCCGATCCCCGCGCTGGCCGACCTGGGTGCGGTGCACTTCATCGGCATCGGCGGGGCCGGGATGAGCGGCATCGCCCGGATCATGCTGGCCCGCGGGCTGCGGGTGTCGGGCACCGACCGCCGGGACTCCTCGGCGATGCGCGGGCTCGCCGCGCTCGGCGCCCGGGTCGAGGTCGGCCACGACGCCGCCCACCTCGGCGACGCCGCGACCGTCGTGGTCTCCACCGCGATCCGGGCGGAGAACCCCGAGCTGGTGGCGGCCCGCGAGCGGGGGCTGCGGGTGGTGCCCCGCGCGGTCGCGCTGGCCGCGGTGATGGCCGGGCGGCGCAGCGTCGCGGTGGCCGGCACCCACGGGAAGACCTCGACGACGTCGATGCTCACCGTCGCCGTGCAGGCCTGCGGTGTCGACCCGTCGTTCGCCATCGGCGGCACCCTCAACGAGTCCGGTTCCAACGCCCACGCCGGGCAGGGCGACGTCTTCCTGGCCGAGGCCGACGAGAGCGACCGGTCGTTCCTGCTGCTGGCCCCGCACGGGGCCATCGTCACCAACGTCGAGGCCGACCACCTGGACAACTACGGCGACCTCGCCGCGGTCGAGGAGGCGTTCGACGCCTTCGTGCGCACCGTGGCCGCCGACGGGTTCCTGGTGCTCTGCGCCGACGACCCCGGCGCGGCTCGGCTCACCGAGGTGACGGCCGGCACCTCGGCCCGGCTGCGCACCTACGGCCTGCAGCCCGGGGCCGACCTGCAGCTCCTCGACCTGTCGGTCGGCCCGGACGGCACCCGGTACACCGCCGTCCTCGACGGGCAGTCCCTCGGCGCGGTGCACATCCGGCTGCCCGGGGCGCACATGGCGCTCAACAGCGCCGCGGCGCTGCTGGCCGGCCTCGAGCTGGGGCTCCCCGCGGCCGGCCTGATCGGCGGGCTCGGCCGGTTCGGCGGCGTGCACCGGCGCTTCGAGCTCAAGGGCGTCGCCGCCGGCGTCCGGGTGTACGACGACTACGCCCACCACCCCACCGAGGTCGCCGCGCAGCTGCGGGCGGCCCGGGCGGTCACCGGGTCGGGGCGCCTGCTGGTGCTCTTCCAGCCGCACCTCTACAGCCGGACCGCGCAGTTCGCCGCGGGCTTCGGCGAGGCGCTGGGGCTCGCCGACCAGGTCGTGGTGATGGAGGTGTACGGCGCCCGCGAGGACCCGGTGCCCGGCGTGACCGGCGCCCTGGTCGCCGACGCGGTGCCGTTGCCGGCCGACGCGGTGGCCTTCGAGCCGTCCTGGTCGGCCGCGGCACCGGCGATGGCCGCCCGCGCCCGCCCCGGCGACCTGGTGGTCACCATGGGTGCCGGCGACGTGTCGATGGTCGGCCCCGAGGTGCTGGCCGCGCTGAGCGAGCCGGACGGGGACGGGCCGGAGCGGTGAGCCGCGCCGCGACGACCCGCGACCGCGCCCGGGGCGGACGGCGGGGCGGCGGCACGGGCGGCGATGCGCCGTCCCCGGTCACCCCGCTGCGTCCCCGCCGGCGCCGGTCGCGGCGCCCGGCCCACCCCGGCCGCCGGCTGCTCGTCGCCCTCGGCGCCGCCGTCCTGGTGGTCGGCGTCCTCGCCTGGCTGGTGCTGGCCAGCCCGGTGTTCGCGGTGCGCACGGTCCAGGTCGACGGCGAGGCCCGGCTGTCCGCGGAGCAGGTGGTCCAGGTGGCCGGGATCGCCGAGGGCACGCCGCTGGCCCGGGTCGACACCACGGCGGCGGCCGCCCGGGTCGCCGCGCTCCCGCAGGTCTCCTCGGTGGAGGTCACCCGGGGCTGGCCGAGCACGATGGTCGTCACGCTGGCCGAGCGCGTCCCGGTGGCGGTGGTGACCGACGGGGGCACGCGCCGGCTGGTGGACGCCGACGGCGTGGTCTTCGAGACGATCACCGGCACCCCGCCCGACGGCGTCGTCCCCCTCGAGGTGCCCGACCCCGGCCCGGACGACGCGGCGACCACCGCCGCCCTCGGGGCGCTGACCGCGCTGCCGCCGGACGTGCGCGACGAGGTGACCGGCGTGGCCGCGCAGAGCCCGGACGCCGTGACGCTGACCCTGACCGACGGCCGGTCGGTGCTGTGGGGGAGTGCCGCCCAGACCGACCGGAAGGCCGAGGTGCTCGGGGCGCTGCTCGAGCAGATCGACGCCGGGACGCTCGACCCTGCCGGCACCCTCGACGTCAGCACCCCGGACTCTGTCGTCCTGCGCTGAACGAGGACCCCGCTGCCCCCACGACTCGCACGCTCGCCGCGGGGCCCTGCAGCGGGGACGGAGGGTGCGGGACAGTGTCCCGGTGACCTCCGAGCCGCCGATCAGTCGATTCCCCGTCGTCCCGCTGGCCGACCTGCCGCCGGACCTGCAGGAGCGCTTCACCGAGGTCGCTGACAAGAGCGGTTTCCTGCCCAACGTCTTCGCCGCACTGGCCTGGCGCCCGGACGAGGCGCGGGCCTTCTTCGCGCTGCACGACGCCCTGATGGACAAGGACACGCCGGGGCTCACCCAGGCCGACCGCGAGGTCCTGGTGGTGGCCACCAGCGCGGCCAACGGCTGCCTCTACTGCGTGGTGGCCCACGGCGCGCTGGTCCGGATCCGCGCTCGAGACCGGTACCTGGCCGACCAGGTGGCCGTCGACTGGCGGAAGGCGCCGCTGCCCGCGCGGCTGCGGGCGGTCGTGGAGGTCGGTGTCCGGCTCGCCGTCGACCCGGTGACGGTGACCGCCGAGCAGCAGGACGCGCTGGTCGGACAGGGGCTCACCCAGGACGACGTCTGGGACGTCGGGGCCATCGTCGCGCTGTTCGCGCTGTCCAACCGACTGGTGCACTGGGCCGCCGTGCCGCCCAACCAGGAGTTCTTCCTGCTGGGCCGGGTGCCGCGCCACTGAGCCGGAGCACGCCCCGGACGGTGCTGGACGGATGGCGCGCCGACACGCCCGGGCAGAAAAGAGTCTCGACGTGCGCTGCGTCGCACCGACGGACGTGCCCGCCGACGTCTGCACCCGAGCGTGAGACCGTGGTGTGGCATGTCGTCACGGCTCGTGAGGCGGTCGTGACGGACGGGTCGGCGGGTCCTGGTGCGACACCGCACGGTGGACACGCCGACCCGTGGAGGGTGCTTGCCGCCCGATGGGGGCACACCTAACTTCGTCCTCACATGGACGTAGTTGACATAACTATAAGGCTTAACCTGAGGATGAGGGTCCAGTTGGGGAGCGCAGCATGACACCTCCGCACAACTACCTCGCGGTCATCAAGGTCGTCGGCATCGGCGGCGGCGGGGTGAACGCGGTCAATCGCATGATCGAGGTCGGCCTCAAGGGGGTCGAGTTCATCGCGATCAACACCGACGCACAGGCACTGCTGATGAGCGACGCGGACGTCAAGCTCGACGTCGGCCGTGAGCTCACCCGCGGCCTGGGCGCGGGCGCGCAGCCCGATGTCGGCCGGCAGGCCGCAGAGGACCACCGCGAGGAGATCGAGGAGGTGCTCAAGGGCGCCGACATGGTCTTCGTGACGGCGGGCGAGGGCGGTGGCACCGGCACCGGCGGCGCACCCGTCGTGGCCTCCATCGCGCGGAAGCTCGGCGCCCTGACCATCGGCGTGGTCACCCGTCCGTTCTCCTTCGAGGGGAAGCGGCGGGCGGTCCAGGCCGAGTCGGGCATCGAGGAGCTGCGCAACGAGTGCGACACGCTGATCGTCATCCCGAACGACCGGCTGCTGCAGCTGGGCGACCGGAACGTCAGCGTCATGGACGCCTTCCGGACCGCCGACCAGGTGCTCCTCTCCGGCGTCCAGGGCATCACCGACCTGATCACCACGCCCGGCCTGATCAACCTGGACTTCGCCGACGTCAAGTCGGTCATGTCCGGCGCGGGCTCGGCGCTGATGGGCATCGGCAGCGCTCGCGGTGACAACCGCGCCCTGCTCGCCGCCGAGCAGGCGATCGCCAGCCCGCTGCTGGAGGCCTCGATGGAGGGCGCTCATGGCGTGCTGCTGTCGATCTCCGGCGGCTCGGACCTGGGCCTGTTCGAGATCAACGAGGCCGCCTCGCTGGTCTCCGACGCCGCCCACCCGGACGCCAACATCATCTTCGGGGCCGTCATCGACGACGCCCTCGGCGACGAGGTACGGGTGACGGTCATCGCGGCGGGGTTCGACCAGGGCAAGCCCGGTCAGCGCAAGGACGCCGTGGCGACGACGGTCACCCCAGCCGCTCCGCCGGCCCCGGCGCCGGTCGCCGCACCGGTCGCGCCGACCGCCCCGCGCCCGGCCTTCCCGGCGCAGACCGGGGAGCGGCTCGCCACGCCCGCTCCCACGCCTGCTCCCACGGCGCCTCCCACGGCGGCGTCCCCGGCGGCACCGCGTCCGGGCCAGCCCGGCGTCGCGCCGCAGGGCGGTGGCATCACCGTGCCGCCGCTGCCGCCGATCGCCGGACCGGGGAACGGCAACCGCCGTCCGCTGGCCTCGGAGGACTTCGAGGAGGAGCTCGACATCCCCGAGTTCCTCCGCTCCCAGTGAAAGGGCCCTCTTTCCCCCCACCCCTCGCAGGCTCGGGGCGGGACCCTGAAAGAGGGCCGTTCCAGTGAGTCACGATCCGGCCGCCTCGCCGGTGGTGCGCCCCCGACGGGTGGTCACCGACCGGCGGGGCGGCCGTTCCGCGTCCCCGTACGACTCGTTCAACCTGGGCGGGCACGTCGGCGACGACCCAGCGGACGTCGCCGCGAACCGGGACCGCCTCGCCGGTGAGCTCGGTGTCGCCGGGGACCAGGTGGTCTGGATGACCCAGGTGCACGGCACCGGGGTCGCCATCGTGGAGGACGCCGAGGAGAACCCGGTCGCCGACGTCGACGCGCTGGTGACCGCCACCCCCGGCCTCGTGCTGTGCGTGCTGGTCGCCGACTGCGTCCCGGTGCTGCTGGCCGACCCGGTGGCCGGCGTGGTGGCCGCCGTGCACGCCGGCCGGGAAGGTGTCCGGCGCGGTGTCGTGCCCGCCGCGCTCGCGGCCATGACCCGGCTCGGTGCGCGCCCCGGCGACGTCGAGGCGCTGCTCGGCCCGGCGGTCTGCGGCCTGGACTACGAGGTGCCCGCCGCGATGCAGGCCGAGGTCGCCCGGGTCGCCCCGGCGAGCGCAGTCCGCACCCGGCAGGGCACCCCGGGGCTGGACCTGCGGGCCGGCATCGCCGAGGTGCTGCGCGGGGCCGGCGTCCGGCAGGTCGTGCACGACCCGCGCTGCACGGTGGAGGACCCCCGGCTGTTCAGCCACCGCCGGGACGGCGTCACCGGCCGCCAGGCCGGCGTCGTCTGGCTCGGGTGAGCAGCGACGGCCCCCGGCCCCGTCCCGAGGCTCGCCCCGAGCCTGCGAGGGGTGAGGAGGACGGGGTCCTCCGACTGGCCGAGAACCTGCGTGCGGTCCGCGCGCGGATCGATGCCGCCGCGCGGGCCGCCGGTCGGGACCCGGCCGGCGTCCGGCTGCTCGCCGTCAGCAAGACCTGGCCGGCCGCGGACGTGCGCGCGCTCGCCGGGCTCGGGCAGCTGCACTTCGCGGAGAACCGGGTGCAGGAGCTCAGCAGCAAGGCGGCCGAGCTGGCCGAGCTGCAAGGCCTGCGCTGGCACCTGGTCGGCCAGCTGCAGCGCAACAAGGTCGCCGGCGTGGTCCGGCTGGGTGCGACCGTGCACTCGGTCGACCGGGAGTCGCTGATCGAGGCGTTGGACCGGGCCGCCGCGCGCTCCGAGCGGGCGGTGGACGTCTACGTGCAGGTCGACCTCGGCGGTCCGGAGGGGGAGCTCGGCGGGCGCGGCGGGGCCGCACCCGACGACGTCCCGCGGGTGGCCGACGCCGTTGCGGCGGCCGAGGGGCTGCGGCTGCGCGGCCTCATGGCGGTCGCCCCGCGGGGGGAGGACCCGGCACCGGCGTTCGCCCGGCTCGCCGAGCTCAGCGCGCTCGTCCGCTCCGCCCACCCCACCGCATCGGAGACATCGGCAGGCATGAGCGGCGACCTGGAGGCTGCTGTGACAGCTGGGGCCACCGTGGTGCGTGTCGGTACCGCGTTGTTCGGTGCCCGCGCCCTAGCCTCCGATGGAGCGAGCGTTCCAGGACCCGTGCGCCCGCGTTAGTCACACCAGCACCACTCGCACCACCGGTCGGCCCCACGGGTCGGCCAGCCGTCCGCACCACGAGTCGTCCTGCGACGAGACCAGAGGGAGACGTCCGATGGCCGGAGCCATGCGAAGGATGGGGGTCTACCTGGGCCTCGTCGAGGACGACGACGCCCGGGGGGGCTACGACCGCTACGCCGCGCGGCAGAGCGACCACGAGTACGCCGAGCGCGGGTACGACGACCACGGCTACGACCGGGGCTACGACCGCTACGCCGCCACCGACTACGTCGACGACCCGGCGGCGCCGGACACCGGCGACCGCTACGGCTACGGCAGCGGCTACGGGGCCTCCGGCTACGACACCGACCACCCGGCCGGGGAACGCGCCGAGGAGCGCGTGCCCGAGCCCGAGGTCTCCCTGGGCCGCCGTCCGGCCACCCCGCGGACCCTCGGCCTGGCCGGGAGCCCGGCGGGGAGCACCGCCGCCTCCCGCCTCGGCGGGTTGAGCGCTGCCGGTGGCTCCGGGATCAGCGCCTCCTCCAGCCGCGGCCGGGCCCCCGTCGGGCTGTCCGGTGGGGTCTCCGGCGCTGCCGGCCTGGCCATGAGCGAGCCGGTCGCCGCCGAGCCCGAGCCGGCCCCCGCGCCCACCCCGGCGCCCGAGCCGAAGCCGAAGGGCTACCGGATCACCACGGTGCACCCCGCCTCCTACAACGAGGCGCGCACCATCGGCGAGCGGTTCCGCGACGGCATGCCGGTGATCATGAACCTGACCGACATGGAGCACGCCGACGCGAAGCGACTCGTCGACTTCGCCATCGGCCTCACGTTCGGGCTGCACGGTAGTATCGAGCGGGTCACGGCCAAGGTGTTCCTGCTCAGCCCGCAGGACGTGGACGTGACCGCTGAGGACAAGGCCCGGATCCGCGAGGGCGGCTTCTTCAGTCAGTCCTGACCCGCTGCACTCGTGCGCCCGGCGCGTGGGTGCCCGAACGATCGAGGACCGTGGCTCTTCTCCTGCAGATCGTCTCCTCGGTCCTGCTCGTCTTCCTGATCCTGCTCTTCGCCCGGTTCGTCGTGGACTGGGTGATGGTGCTGGCCCGGAGCTGGCGTCCGCAGGGTCTGGTCGCAGCCGGTCTGGAGGTCGTCTACGCGACGACCGACCCGCCGCTGAAGGCCGTGCGCAAGGTCATCCCACCGCTGAACCTCGGGACGATCCGCCTCGACCTGGGGTTTATGGTGCTCCTGATCGCCGTGATCCTGTTGCGGAGCCTGCTGACCAACCTGGCCTACTCCCTGTGACCTCGCGTTCCCAGCCGGAGCGGGGTGTGGACCCCCAGCGGCTCGCCGCCGGTCCGCGCCTGTCCCCGTTCCTCCCGTCCGACCTGAGGTGAGCCGCATGCCACTGACTCCCGCCGACGTGCACAACGTCGTCTTCAAGAAGCCGCCGATCGGCAAGCGCGGCTACGACGAGGACGAGGTCGACGCCTTCCTCGACGTCGTCGAGGCCGAGCTGGCCCGCCTGATCGAGGAGAACAACGACCTGCGGGCCTCCGGTGGTCAGGGCTCCGCCCCCCGCGAGGAGCGCCCCGAGTCCGCGCCGATGACGGTCGCGGCGCCGCCGCCCCCGCCGGCGCAGGTGACGCCGCCGGCCGTCCGCGAGGACGAGGCCATCCGCGCCTCCCGCATGCTGGCCCTGGCCACCGAGACGGCCGAGCGGCACGTCAACGAGGCCAAGGCCCAGGCCGACCAGATGGTCGGCAGCGCCAAGAGCACCAGCGACCGGATGATGTCCGAGGCGCGGGCCAAGAGCGAGCAGATGGTCACCGAGGCGAAGACCCGCGCCGACTCGATGCTGGGCGACGCCCGCACCCGGGCCGACACGATGGAGCGCGAGGCACGCGCCAAGGCGACGGCGCTGGCCCAGGACGCCGAGCGCAAGCACGCCGAGGCGATGGGCTCGCTCGAGGAGAAGCGCGCGAGCCTGGACCGCAAGGTCGAGGAGCTGCGCACCTTCGAGCGCGAGTACCGCACCCGGCTGCGTTCCTACCTCGAGTCGCACCTGCGCGACCTCGACAGCCGCGGCTCGGCCGAGCCCGCCACGAACACCCGGCAGAACCAGCACGTCAGCGCCTGAAGCGGCGCACCGAGCCCCTCCGGACCACAGGTCCGGAGGGGCTCGGTCGTCTCCGCCCCGTCCTCGGTCGGCCCGAGGGTGACGGCGGGCCGGGCGGTGGCGCGCGCCGCTAGCATCCGGCTGTGATCCTGGCCGCGGCGCTGCTGCTCCTGGTCGCCGTCGGACTCCTCGTCGGCGGACTGGTCCAGGGGTCGTCGACCCTGCAGTGGGGGTCCTTCGCGGCGAGCGCGCTGGCTGCCCTGCTGCTCGTGGTGAACGAGGTCCGGCAGCGGCGGGCGGAACGGCAGCTCAGCCGGGCCGACGGCGGGGGCGCGCACCGGGGCGCAGCGTTCACCGCCGGCCCGCCTCCGCCGGCCCCTCGGCACGACCCGGCAGCCGGGACCGACCACGGGGAGCCCCTGCGGCGGGTGTCACCGCCCCCGGTGCCGCCGAGCTCGCCGAGCCTCCCGCGGGTCGCCGGCCCGCCCAGCGGCTCGGGCCTCGGGGACCTCGCCGGCCCGGCCGGCGGCCCGCAGTCGGACGGCGCGGGACTGCGGGCGCCGCTGGGCCCGCGCAGCGCCGAGGGGCCGGCGGTCCCGGTGCCGGGTGAACCTCCGGTCGAGGCTGTCGAGTTCACCGACCAGCTGATGGTCCTCGACCTGACCGACGAGGTCCTGGTGGTCGACGAGCACCCCCGGTACCACCTGCCGCGGTGCCCGCACGTGTCCGGCCTGGAGACCATCCCGCTGCCGCTGACCGAGGCCCGCGCCGACGGCTTCACCCCGTGCGCCACCTGCGCACCCGACCACCACCTGGCCCAACGCGAACGGGCCCGCCGCACCTGAGCGGACCCCGGTGCCCCCACGCCTCGCGAGCTCGGCGCGGGCCCCGGCACCGGGGCCGTCTCAGGAGGCCTTGGCGATCCAGACGCGGGAGCCGGCGGGGCCCTCGATGCCGTCCCCGGCACCGGCCTCGGCGGCGTGCACCGTGGTCGCCAGCACCTCACCGGCCAGCGCCTCGGCGTGCTCGGTGAGCGCCTGGGCGACCGCACCGTCCCCGGTCCACCACAGCTCGATCCGGTCGCTGACCGCCAGTCCGGTGGACTTGCGGGCGTCCTGCACCAGCCGGACGACCTCCCGGACCAGGCCGGCCCGCTCCAGCTCCGGGGTCAGGGTCAGGTCCAGCGCGACGGTGAGCCCGGCGGCCGAGGCCACCGTCCAGCCCTCGCGGGGGGTCTCGGTGACCACCAGGTCGCCCTCCTGCAGCGGCACCGGGGCGCCGTCGACCGGCACGGTCGCCGAGCCGGCCCGGTAGGCGGCGACCAGCTCGACGGGGTCTGCCGCCGCGACTGCCGCCGCCACCGCCTGCACCTGCTTGCCGAGCCGCCGGCCGACCGCGCGGAAGTCGACCTTCACCGACACGTCGACCAGTGAGCCCTCGACCGCGGACAGCTCGGTGAGCTCGGCGACGTTGAGCTCGTCGGCCACCTCGGCGACCAGGTCCCGGGGGAGCTGCGACCAGCCGTTGGCCGCGACCAGCGCGCGGGCCAGCGGCTGGCGGGTGCGGGCCTTGGCCGCGGTGCGGGCCGAGCGGCCCAGCTCCACCAGCCGGCGGACCAGCGCCACCTGCTCCACCAGGGCGTCGTCGCGGGCCTCGTCGTCCACCGTCGGCCAGCTGGCCAGGTGCACCGAGTCGGCGGCGCCTGCCGCCCCCGGGAGGACGGCGGTCTGCCAGACCCGCTCGGTGACGAACGGGGTGAACGGCGCCATCAGCCGGGTGAGCCCGTCGAGGACCTCGTGCAGCGTGCCCAGCGCGGCCGGGTCGCCGTCCCAGAAGCGTCGCCGGCTGCGCCGGACGTACCAGTTGGACAGGTCGTCGACGAAGCCGGCGATCAGCCGGCCGGCCGTCTGGGTGTCGAAGTCCTCCAGCGCGTCGGTGACCCCGGCGGTGACCGAGGCCAGCTCGGCCAGCGCCCAGCGGTCCAGCAGCGGCCGCTCCGCCCGTGGCGGGGTGGGCGTGGTCGCCGGGTCCCAGCCGTTGGTCTCGGCGTAGAGGGTGAAGAAGCTGGCGGTGTTCCAGTAGGTCAGCAGCACCTTGCGGACGACCTCGGACAGCGTCTCGTGGCCGACCCGGCGGGCCGACCAGGGCGAGCCGCCGGCCAGCATGAACCAGCGGACGGCGTCGGCGCCGTGCCGGTCCATCAGCGGCATCGGCTCGAGGATGTTGCCCAGGTGCTTGCTCATCTTCCGGCCGTCCTCGGCCAGGATGTGGCCCAGGCACAGCACGTTCTCGTAGGAGCTCCTGCCGAACACCAGCGTGCCGACCGCCATGAGCGTGTAGAACCAGCCGCGGGTCTGGTCGATCGCCTCGGCGATGAACTGGGCCGGGTAGGAGGCCTCGAACTCCGCCTTGTTCCGGTGCGGGGCGCCCCACTGGGCGAAGGGCATCGAGCCGGAGTCGTACCAGGCGTCGATCACCTGGCGGACCCGCCGGTAGGTGCCCTCCTCGCCGGGCACGGTGAAGGTGACGTCGTCGATGAAGGGCCGGTGCGGGTCGAGGTCGGCGAGGTCGCGGCCGGTCAGCTCGGACAGCTCGGCCAGCGAGCCGACGGCGACCATCCGGGTCGGGTCGGCGTCGTTGCGCCAGATGGGCAGCGGGGTGCCCCAGTACCGGTCCCGGGACAGCGCCCAGTCGACGTTGTTGTTCAGCCAGTCGCCGTACCGGCCCCACTGGATGTTCTCCGGGTGCCAGTGCGTCTGCTCGTTCTGCGCCAGCAGCTGGTCCTTGACCTGGCTGGTGCGGATGTACCAGGACGGCTGCGCGTAGTACATCAGCGGCGTGTGGCACCGCCAGCAGTGCGGGTAGCTGTGCTCGTAGCGCAGCTCGCGGTAGAGCACGCCCCGGTCCTGCAGGTCCTGCACCAGCGTCGGGTCGGCGGCCTTGAAGAAGTGACCGCCGACCAGCGGCACGTCGGCGAGGAAGTGCCCCGACGGGTCGATCGGGTTGACCACCGGCAGGCCGTAGGCCCGGCCGACGGCGAAGTCGTCGGCGCCGAACGCGGGGGACTGGTGCACCAGCCCGGTGCCGTCCTCGGTGGTGACGTACTCGGCCAGCACGACGTAGTGGGTGTCGACGTCGTCCGGGAAGTCGACCAGCTCGAAGGGTCGCTGGTAGTGCACGCGCTCCCAGTCGCGGCCCGGGGCGCGGGCCAGCACCTCGGCGTCCTCACCGAGCGCGGCGGTCAGCAGCGGCTCGGCGACGACGAAGGTCCCCTGGTCGTTGCGGGCCACCACGTAGGTCACGTCGGGGTGCACGGCGACGGCGGTGTTGCTGGGCAGCGTCCAGGGCGTCGTGGTCCAGATCAGCAGGTCGGCCCGGCCGGCCCACTCGCCGCTGGTGACCGGCAGCCGGACGTAGACCGACGGGTCGGTCAGCGTCTCGTAGCCCTGGGCGACCTCGTGGTCGGACAGGCCGGTGCCGCAGCGCGGGCAGTACGGCGCCACCCGGTGGTCCTCGACCAGCAGGCCCGAGTCGAAGACCTGCTTGAGCGACCACCAGACGCTCTCGATGTAGGACGGGTCCATCGTCCAGTAGGCGGTCGACATGTCGACCCAGTAGCCCATCCGGTGGGTGAGCTCGGTGAACGAGTCGACGTGCCGCTCGACCGACTCCCGGCACCGGGCGTTGAACTCGGCGATGCCGTAGCGCTCGATGTCGGGCTTGCCGGCGAAGCCGAGCTCCTGCTCGACGGCGATCTCCACCGGCAGGCCGTGGCAGTCCCAGCCGGCCCTGCGGGGCACGTGCCAGCCCTGCATGGTCTTGAACCGGGGGAAGACGTCCTTGAACGCGCGGGCCTCGATGTGGTGCGTGCCGGGCCGGCCGTTGGCGGTGGGCGGGCCCTCGTAGAAGACCCACTGCGGCTTGTCGGCGGAGCCCTCCAGCGACCGGGCGAAGACCTTGTCGGCCTCCCACTGCTCGAGGACCTCGTGCTCGAGGGCGGGCAGGTCGACCTGCGGGGGGAGGGCCGAGAAGGGCCCGGAAGCTGCACTCACGTCCACATGGTCCCACCC
>NZ_SJEW01000101.1 GCF_005930475.1 Modestobacter altitudinis | reverse complement strand
ACCCCGCGCCGCGCCCCCGCCGCCGAGGAGTTCCTGGCCGGCGAGCTCGACGCCCTCTGGGACTCCCGCGCCGAGCTGCCGGCGGCCACCGCCCGCCGGTTCGGCGAGCTGGTCGCGGCCGCGTCGTCGCCCATCGACGACGTCCGCGGCACCGCCGCCTACCGCCGGCACGCGCTGTCGGTGATGGCCTGCCGCGCGCTGACCTGGGCCTGGGCCGACTACCGCAACGACACGAAGGGGGCATGACGTGCGTCTGACCTGCACCGTCAACGGCACCGAGCAGCAGGTGGACGACGTCTGGGAGGGCGAGAGCCTGCTCTACGTGCTCCGCGAGCGGATGGGGCTGCCCGGGTCGAAGAACGCCTGCGAGCAGGGCGAGTGCGGTTCCTGCACCGTCTACCTCGACGGGCTGCCGGTCTGCGCCTGCCTGGTCGCCGCCGGGCAGGCCGAGGGCCGGCAGGTCGGCACGGTCGAGGGGATGGCCGACGCCGACACGCTGCACCCGGTGCAGCAGGCGTTCGTCGACGCCGGCGCCGTGCAGTGCGGCTTCTGCACCCCGGGTCTGCTGGTGGCCACCCACGACCTGATCACCCGCACCGGCCGGCCCAGCGACGCCGAGACCCGGGAGGCGCTGGCCGGCAACCTCTGCCGGTGCACCGGTTACGAGAAGATCCTGGACGCCGTCCGACTGGCGGCCGACCGGATGGGAGCCGACCGATGAGCACCCCGACCCGCACCCCCACCGGCGCGCCCGCGCACCTGACCGGCCCGGGCAGCGGCGGGGTGGGCGACGACGCCCAGCGGCCCGACGGCGTCCTCAAGGTCCGCGGCGAGTTCGCCTACGGCAGCGACCTGTGGATGGAGGACATGCTCTGGGGGGTGACGCTGCGGAGCCCGCACCCCTACGCCCGCATCCTCGCCGTCGACACCAGCGCGGCGACGCAGCTCCCCGGGGTGCACGCGGTGCTCACCGCCGAGGACGTGCCCGGGGAGAAGGTCTACGGCCTCGAGCTGGCCGACCAGCCGGTGCTCGCCGTGGACGTCGTCCGGTACCAGGGCGAGCCGGTCGCGCTGGTCGCCGCCGACCACCCGGACACCGCGCGGCGGGCCGCCGCGCTCATCCGGGTCGACTACGAGGTGTGGGAGCCGGTCACCGACGCACGCGCAGCGCTGGGCCACCCGACCCGGGACGCGCTGCACGAGTCCGACGCCGAGGTCACCGAGCTGAGCCGGGAGAGCGCGCACCTGCACCCGGAGGGCAACCTGGTGCGGCACCTCAAGGTCCGTACCGGTGACCCCGAGCCCACGGCCGACGTCGTGGTGGTCGGCGAGTACGAGGTCGGCATGCAGGACCAGGCGTTCCTGGGCCCGGAGTCCGGGCTCGCCGTCCCCGCCGACGACGGCGGGGTCGAGCTATACGTCGCCACCCAGTGGCTGCACGTGGACCAGCGGCAGATCTGCTCCGCCCTCGCCCTCCCGCCCGAGCAGGTGCGGCTGACCCTGGCCGGCGTCGGCGGTGCGTTCGGCGGCCGGGAGGACCTCTCGATGCACGTGCACGCCTGCCTGCTGGCGCTGCGCACGGGCAAGCCGGTGAAGATGTCCTACAACCGCGAGGAGTCCTTCTTCGGCCACGTGCACCGGCACCCGGCCACCATGCGGTACGAGCACGGCGCCACCCGGGACGGTCAGCTGGTCTACGTCAAGGCCTCGATCTGGTTCGACGGCGGCGCCTACGCCTCCAGCACCCCGGCCGTCGTGGGCAACGGCGGCACGATGGGCATCGGCCCCTACGTCGTCCCCAACGTGCACGTCGACTGCTACGGCGCGTACACGAACAACCCGCCGTGCGGCGCGATGCGCGGCTTCGGGTCGGTGCAGACCGCCTTCGCCTACGAGTCGCAGATGGACGCGCTCGCCGTCGAGCTGGGCATGGACCCGGTGGAGCTGCGCTGCCGCAACGCGATGGAGCAGGGCTCGACCACCCCCACCGGCCAGGTCATCGACAGCCCGGCACCGGTCGCGGAGCTGCTCCGGCGGCTGGAGGCCATGCCGCTGCCGAGCACCGGGGACGGCGCCCTGGACCTGCGGGACATGCCCGGCGGGGTCTCCAACACCACCCACGGGGAGGGCGTGCGGCGCGGCGTCGGCTACGCCGTGGCCTACAAGAACGTCGCCTTCTCCGAGGGCTACGACGACTACTCGACCGCCCGGGTCCGGCTGGAGGTCATCGGCGGGGAGCCGACGGCCACCGTGCACACCGCGGCGGCCGAGGTGGGCCAGGGGCTGGTGACCGTCGAGCAGCAGATCGCCCGCACCGAGCTGGGCGTGGAGCAGGTCACCGTGCACCCCAAGGACACGACCGTCGGCTCGGCCGGGTCGACCTCGGCGTCCCGGCAGACCTACGTCACCGGCGGGGCGGTCAAGGCGGCCTGCGAGGCGGTGCGCGCTGAGCTGCTGGCCCGCGCCGAGCTGCTGGTCGGGCGCCCCGTCCCGGACCTGCGGCTGGCCGGAGGCCAGGTGGTGTCCGACACCGAGGAGGTCGCCGTCCCGCTCGTCGACCTGCTCGGCGACGAGGCGGTCGAGCAGACCGTCCAGTGGCGGCACCGCCCCACCGAGGCGATCGACCCGGAGACCGGCCAGGGCTTCGCGCACGTGCAGTACGCCTTCTCCGCGCACCGGGCGGTGGTCGACGTCGACACCGAGCTCGGGCTGGTCAAGGTCGTGGAGATGGCCTGCACCCAGGACGTCGGCAAGGCCATCAACCCGCAGGCGGTGGTCGGTCAGATCCAGGGCGGGACGGCGCAGGGCCTGGGGCTGGCGGTGATGGAGGAGATCCTGATCCGGGACGGCAAGGTGGTGAACCCCTCGTTCACCGACTACCTGATCCCCACCATCCTGGACATGCCGCCGATGCGCGTCGAGGTGCTCGAGTACGCCGACCCGCACGCGCCCTACGGGCTGCGCGGGGTCGGGGAGGCACCGAACATCTCCTCCGGACCTGCCGTGCTCGCCGCGATCCGGGCCGCGACGGGCCTCCCGCTGGCGCGCGTCCCGGTGCGCCCGGAGCACCTCACCGGGACCTGCTGAAGGCCCGTTCCCCCACCACTCGCAGGCTCGCGGCGGGACCTGGAGGGGGCTCAGCCGTCGAGCAGGTCGCGAACGGCGGGGGTCAGGTCGCCGCCGACCGGGCGCCGGCCGACGAGCCGGCCGGCCTCGCCGGGGTCGACGCCGACCGACCCGAGCACCTCGAGCGCGGTGACGTCGGGCAGGGCGTCGAACCAGCGTCGGCCGAGCTCGGACCGGCCGGCGGCGGTCGGCCGCCCCCAGAGCCGGAGCCGGGCCATCCCGCCGTCGGGGAACACGTCCAGCCGGACGCTGCGCACCCCGGTCCCGCCGTCGAGCACGAAGCGGTGCCGGGTGTCGGGCTGCAGCCGGGTGCGGGGCAGCAGCACGACCTCCGTGCCGTCGCCGGTGCGGCCGGTCAGCGAGGCCGAGCCCGGCGCGTTGCCGAGGAAGTACGAGGTGTCCAGCTCGGCGAGGCCGACCACCCCCTCGCAGGCCAGCACGACGTCGACCCAGTCGTTGCCCGGGCCGCGGCGGCGGGCGTTCTCCCAGCCCTCGCCCATCGAGCGGGCGAGGCCGCGGCCGACCAGCTGGTGCGGGCTGCCGTAGTGGGCGTTGCTCACCGCGGTCACCCGGCCGCCGTTCTCCAAGGCGGCCAGGTCGAACGGGCCGGCGTCGACCAGCCGCGGGTCCGGGACGACGGTGCCGTGCACCCGCAGCCGGGCCACGCCGCCGTCGGGGTGGATGGACAGCCGCACGTGGGTGTACCGGCGGTCGGAGGAGACGGCGAACTGGTTGGCCGTGTCGCCGGCCAGGGGTGACAGCGGCAGCAGGGTCTGCCAGTCGGCCTTCTGCAGCTCGTCGGCCGACGGGTGGCCCTCGACAGCGGTGCCCTCGACCGATGCCTGCGTCGGGAAGTTGCCGGTGAAGAACGCTGTGTCGACGACGACCCCGGCCACGACGCCCGGGGCGCCGAGCCGCACGATCGCCCAGTCGTGGCCCGGGCTGCGCCGGCGGCGGGTCTCCCAGCCGTCGTACTCCTTGCCCTTGTGCCCGAACTCGGTGCGCGCGACGGCGGGGTGCGGCAGCACCAGGTTCTCCCGGGCGGCGAAGAACTCGTCGTTCGCCGCGACGACGGCCCCGCCGAGGTCCCGCCGGGCGAGGTCGGGCAGGTCGGTGAAGGCCGTCATCGTTCTCCCGTTCTCCGTGCCGAGGCGGTTACCCCGCGCGGCGAGGGTAGGGCAGGGTGGTCAGACCATCCATCTCTGGGAGGCACCGCATGACCAGCTCCGACGACGACCTCAAGGCCCGCGCCAAGCAGCACGTCCAGCAGCTCCCCGCCGAGACCGCGCTGGGCAACGCCGACCCGGCCGGCGGGGTCGACGACGACCCGAAGATCCTCGACCAAGCGGCCGAGGAAGAGCGCCAGAGCTGACGGTCAACGCCCCGCTCGGCTGATCAGCCGGCCGAGCGGGGCACCGGCCGCCGCCAGCTCCTGCCCACGCAGCCACGTCCTCCGGACGACGCCGCTCAGCTCCCGGCCCGTGTACGGGGTCACCGGGTTGCGGTGGTGCAGCTCGGCCACGCTGAACCGTTCGTCGGGCGCGAACACGACCAGGTCGGCGTCCTTGCCCACCGCGATCCCGCCCTTGCCGGTCAGCCCGGTCAGCTGCGCCGGCGCCGCGGACATCCACCGGGCGACGTCGCCCAGCGTCAGCCCGCGGGCGCGCGCGCCGGTCCACACCACCGGCAGGGTGACCTGCAGGCCGGCGATGCCGCCCCAGGCCGACGCGAAGTCGCCCACGTCGAGCTGCTTGAGCTCGGGGGTGCACGGTGAGTGGTCGCTGACCACCAGGTCGATGTCGCCGTCGGCCAGCGCGGCCCACAGCGCCTCCCGGTGGGACGCCTCGCGGATCGGCGGGCAGCACTTGAACGAGGTCGCCCCGTCGGGCACCTCCTCGGCGCTGAAGGTCAGGTAGTGCGGGCAGGTCTCGACGGTGATCCGCACGCCGTCGGCGCGGGCGGCCCGCAGCATCGGCAGGGCACCGGCGTCGGCCAGGTGCACGACGTGCACCCGGGCACCGGTGTCCCGAGCGGCGGCGATCAGCCGGCCGATCGCGGTCTCCTCCGCGGCACCGGGACGGGAGGCGAGGAAGTCCGCGTACCGGGGGCCGCCCGCCTGCGGCGCCGCGGCGATCACGTCGTCGTCCTCGCAGTGCGCGATGAGCAGACCGTCGACCTCGGCCAGCGCGGTGAGCGCGGCGCGCAGGCCCGCGTCGTCCAGCGGCGGGAACTCGGGCACCCCGGAGTCCAGCAGGAAGCACTTCACCCCGACCGCGCCGGCGGCGAGCAGCCGCTGCAGCTGGCTGGCGTTACCGGGCACCGCGCCGCCCCAGAAGGCGACGTCCACGCTCACCTGCCCCTGCGCCGCCTGCCGTTTCACCTGCAGGGCCTTGACGTTGACCGTCGGCGGGATCGAGTTGAGCGGCATGTCGACGATCGTGGTGATGCCGCCGGCCGCCGCGGCCCGGGTCCCCGAGGCGAAGCCCTCCCACTCGGTGCGCCCCGGCTCGTTGACGTGCACGTGGCTGTCGACCAGGCCCGGCAACAGCACCTCGTCATCGGCGAGGGTGGTCGGCTCGACCCCGGCGTCGTCGAAGGCGGTCACCGCGGTGACCACGCCGTCCTCGACGTGCACCGCCGCCGCCCGCTCCCCGTCGGGGAGCACCACCCGCCGCGCCCGGACGACGAACGCCCCGCTCACCGCGCCACCTCCAGGTCCCGCTCCCGGGTGACCGCGGCGAGCCGGGCCACCGCCTCGTGCAGCTCACCGGCCCAGGCAGTGCCCACCCAGCCACCGGGCAGCGGCAACCGTACGGCGTCCACCCCGGTCTGCACCGCTGCCTGCCGCTCACCCACCCGGACCGTGGACACGTAGGCCCGTGGCGCGACCGGCGGCGACCAGGCGGGTGCGCCGGGGCCGAGCCCGACGGTCGTGTGCAGCACGGGCCGACCGGACACCACGACGCGGGTCGTGCCCGTCCAGCGCCCGGGCGCCTCCCCCGACCGGCCGAGCAGCACCTGCTCCGTCGCGGTCAACTCCCCGCACTCCCCCAGCTCTGCCTGCAGTTCGGCGACGTGGACGGCGCGCGCGGTGACGACCGTCGGCTCGGGCGCGAGGTGCAGGACGCCGGCCACCTCGGCCCGCACCACCTGCCGGGACGGCGGGGACTCGCCCCGGGCGGGCAGCACCACGGCCGCGGCGACCGAGTGCACGGACAGCCGCGCGCCCTCCTCCACGACCAGCCGGACCTCCGCGTCGTCCC
Organism: Modestobacter altitudinis; assembly: GCF_005930475.1. Classification (GTDB taxonomy): domain Bacteria; phylum Actinomycetota; class Actinomycetes; order Mycobacteriales; family Geodermatophilaceae; genus Modestobacter; species Modestobacter altitudinis. Next base: position 7,341 of record NZ_SJEW01000101.1, on the reverse strand, counting down.
CGCCCAGCGGCCCGAAGGCGGTCGCGACCAGGTGCACCGCGCCATCCCCGGTCCGCCGGACGGCGAGCTGGCCGCTGGCCCGCACGACCGGCAGGACCGTGCGGCCGCGCGCGTCGCGGCGCGCGACCACCTCGACGAGGGTCCTCACGCCTCCTGCAGCGCCCTCGCGCGGACCTGCTCGCGCACCCACTCGGCCACCTCGGTCGCCGCCGGGTCCACGCGCAGCGAGATGAGCAGCGTCGGCTTGCCCCCGCGGACCGCGTCGGCGTCCCGGCGCATCACGCCGAGGTCGGCGCCGACCAGCGGCGCGAGGTCGGTCTTGTTCACCACCAGCAGGTCCGAGGCGGTGACGCCCGGACCACCCTTGCGCGGCACCTTGTCCCCGCCGGCGACGTCGACGACGAAGACCTGCACGTCGACCAGGCCGTAGCTGAACGACGCGGTGAGGTTGTCCCCGCCGGACTCCACGAGGACCAGCTCCAGCCCCGGGTGCCGGGACTCCAGCAGCTCGACGGCGTCCAGGTTGGCGGTGATGTCGTCGCGGATCGCGGTGTGCGGGCAGCAGCCGGTCTGCACCGCCTCGATCCGGTCGTCGGGCAGCACGGCGTTGCGGCGCAGGAAGTCGGCGTCCTCGGTGGTGTAGATGTCGTTGGTGACGACGGCGAGGTCGTACTCGCTGCTCAGGGTGCGGCACAGCGCGGCGGCCAGCGCCGTCTTCCCGGAGCCGACCGGGCCACCGAGCCCGACCCGCAGCGGCCCGCCGTGGCGGTGGCCGGGGCTGTAGGGGTCGACGTAGTCGTCCAGGTCGTGGTCAGGCGGCATCTGTACTCCCGGTGGGTGTCATGAGGCGAAGAAGCGGTCCGTGCGGACGGTGTGCACCTCGGCGAGCAGGTCCAGCAGTGGGTCGGCAGCGGCCGGCAGGCCCACCGTCGAGGCGGCGGCGACCGCGTCGACCTCCGGGCTCAGCCGGGCGGTGACCGCGGCGACGGTGATCGGGTCCATGGCCAGCAGCCGCTGGGCGGCGGTGGCCGGGCCGGAGACCGACAGGTACGCCGCTGCCGCCGCGGCGTCGCGCGGGGTGAGCCCGCCGGCAGCGGCGGCCACCCCCAGTGCCAGCGGGTGGTGCGGCTGGGCGGGCAGGGCGGCCCACGCCGGGTGCGGCCACGCCCGGCCGCCGACCCGGACCAGCCCGCGCCCCTGCTGCCGTGCGGCGTCCCGCAGCGCCGGCGAGGGGGTGCGGGCGTCGGCCTCCGCGTCGAGCGCGGACAGCGCGGCGACCACGTCGGTGTCGTCCACGGCCCGGCAGGCGGCTGCCGCCAGCCCGGCGGCGACCGCGCCGGAGGTGGTCAGCCGACGGCGGAGGAACGGGGCCAGCGACGCCGGGTCGGTGAGCATCCCGGCGGCGATCGCCTGCTCCACCCCGCCGGAGTGCGTGTGACCGCCGGCCGGCAGCCGGGAGTCGGCCAGCGTGAGCAGCGCGGCTGTCATCAGAAGAGGAAGTACTTCTGCGCCATCGGGAGCTCGCTGACCGGGTCGGGCTCCCACACCTCGCCGTCCACCGAGACCGTGAAGGTGTCCGGGTCGACGCGGATGTCGGGCAGCGCGGTGTTCTCCGGCATGTCCGCCTTGCCCAGCCGGGTGGTGTCGCCGACGGCGGCGAGCCGCCGGTCGATGGCCAGCCGGTCCGCGAGTCCCGCCTCCAGCGCCGCTGGGGCGACGAAGTGCAGCGACGTCTGCGCCGGGACCTTGCCGTACGCAGCGAACATCGGCCGCGGCAGCACCGGCTGCGGCGTCGGGATCGAGGCGTTGGCGTCGCCCATCATCGCCCAGGCGATCATCCCGCCCTTGAGGACGACGTGCGGCCGCACCCCGAAGAACTTCGGCTCCCACAGCACCAGGTCGGCCAGCTTGCCCGGCTCGACCGACCCCACCTCGCCGTCGATGCCGTGAGCCACCGCCGGGCAGATCGTGTACTTGGCGACGTAGCGCCGGGCCCGCAGGTTGTCCGCGGCGCCGTCGCCCGCCAGCGCGCCGCGGCGGCGCTTCATCACGTGCGCGGTCTGCCAGGTGCGCAGCACGACCTCGCCGACCCGGCCCATCGCCTGCGCGTCGGAGCCGATCATCGAGATGGCCCCCAGGTCGTGCAGCAGGTCCTCGGCGGCGATCGTCGTCGGGCGGATCCGGCTCTCGGCGAAGGCGAGGTCCTCGGGCACGCTGGAGTCGAGGTGGTGGCAGACCATGAGCATGTCGAGGTGCTCGTCGAGGGTGTTCACCGTGTGCGGCCGGGTCGGGTTCGTGCTGCTGGGCAGCACGTTCGGGTGCCCGGCGACGGTGATGATGTCTGGCGCGTGACCGCCTCCGGCCCCCTCGGTGTGGTACGCGTGGATGCTCCGGCCGGCGATCGCGGCCAGCGTGTCCTCGACGAAGCCGGCCTCGTTGAGCGTGTCCGAGTGCAGGGCGACCGGGACGCCGTTGCGCCCGGCGACGGTGAGCGCAGCGTCGATGGCGGCGGGGGTGGAGCCCCAGTCCTCGTGCAGCTTGAAGCCGCTGGCCCCGGCCCGCAGCTGCTCCTCCAGGGAGTCCAGCGACACCGTGTTGCCCTTGCCGAGCAGCGCGACGTTGACCGGCAGCGGGTCCATCGCCTCGAGCATCCGGGCGAGGTACCAGTCGCCCGGGGTGATCGTGGTGGCCTTGGAGCCCTCGGCCGGGCCGGTGCCGCCGCCGATGAGCGTGGTGACCCCGGAGCCGAGCGCGGTCGGCACGATCTGCGGGCAGATGAAGTGCACGTGGCAGTCGACGCCACCGGCGGTGAGGATGCGGCCGTTGCCGGCCAGCACCTCGGTGCCCGGGCCGATGACCAGGTCGGGGTGGACGCCGTCCATCGTGTCGGGGTTGCCGGCCTTGCCCAGCGCGACGATCCGGCCGTCGCGGATGCCGACGTCGGCCTTGACGATCCCCCAGTGGTCCAGCACGACCGCGCCGGTGATGACCAGGTCCGGTGCGCCCTCCGCGCGGGTCGCGCGGCCCTGGCCCATCGACTCGCGGATCACCTTGCCGCCGCCGAACACCGCCTCCTCGCCGGCCCGGCCGGGACCACCGCTGCGGTCCTCGGTGACCTCGATGAGCAGGTCGGTGTCAGCCAGCCGGATGCGGTCGCCGGTCGTCGGGCCGTAGAGCTGCGCATAGCGCTCGCGGGACAGCTGGACCACTAGGAGAGGCCCCCTTCGGCGGTCAGGCCCGGGACGACGCGCGCGCCGGCCAGCGGGACGAGGGTGACCGTGCGCTGGAGGCCGGGCTCGAAGCGGACGGCGGTGCCGGCGGCGATGTCGAGCCGGTGACCGTGCGCGGCCCCGCGGTCGAACTCCAGCGCGGCGTTGGCCTGGGCGAAGTGGAAGTGCGAGCCGACCTGCACGGGCCGGTCACCGGTGTTGTGCACCGACAGCTCGATCCGCGGCGCTCCCGGGAGCGTCTCGATGAACCCCTCGGCCGGGATGACCTCGCCGGGGATCGGCGGCTCGCCGCTCACGGGATCGGCTGGTGGACCGTGACGAGCTTGGTCCCGTCCGGGAAGGTGGCCTCCACCTGCACCTCCGCCAGCAGCTCGGGCACACCGCCCATGACGTCGTCCCTGGTCAGCACCGTGCGCCCCGACTGCATGAGGTCGGTGACCCGCCGCCCGTCCCGGGCGCCCTCCAGGACGTGGTCGGTGACGATCGCCGTCGCCTCGGGGAGGTTGAGCCGCAGGCCACGGGCCTGCCGGCGCCGGGCGAGCTCGGCGGCGTAGCTGAGCAGCAGCCGCTCCTGCTCGTGCGGGGAGAGCAGCACGGTCGTCGGCCTCCTGACGTCCCGGAGTGGGTGGAGCCCGGAAGGTAGCCCAACCGTGTGACATCGCTGTTGCATGCCGCCATGTCGCGATATATCGTGAGCGCATCGACAACCCTTGGAGGTAGGACATGAAGCCCACCACCCCGTGGTCGCGGCACAGCCGCCACCACCACACCCCCACTCCCGGCGCGGACGCCGGTGACCATCGGCACCACCCGCACGACCACCCGGGCCGCGAGCGCTTCGACAGCGCCCGCGGCGACGGCGGAGGTCGCCGACACCACCCACCCTTCGGCGGAGGACCGTTCGGCGGCCCCTTCGGCGGGCCCGGCGGGCCGTTCGGCGAGGGTCCACGTGGCCACCGCGGCGGGCCCCGGGGCGGTCGCGGTGGCCGCCAGGGCCGGGCCGGCCGCGGCGACGTCCGCTCGGCGCTCCTGCTCCTGCTGGCCGACGAGCCGATGCACGGCTACCAGCTCATGCAGGCGGTGGCCGAGCGCACCGGCGGCGCCTGGCGTCTGAGCCCCGGCGCGGTCTACCCCACCATCGCCCAGCTCGAGGACGAGGGCCTGGTCACCGTCTCGGTGGACGGCGGTCGCAAGCTGGTCACCCTCACCGACTCCGGCCGGGAGCACCTCGCCGGCCTGGGCGACGTCGACCCGTTCGCCGCGTTCGGTGGCGACGCCGACTCGCCGGACCTGCGCGCACTGATGGGCGAGCTCATGGGCGCCGCCCACCAGCTGGGCAGGGTCGGAGACCAGGCTCAGCTCACGGCGGCGGGGCGCGTCCTCACCGATGCCCGGCGCTCGCTGTACCTCCTCCTCGCCGGCCAGCCGGAGCAGCCGGCAGATCCCGACCCGGACGACGACACCCCGGCCTGACCCGACCGCGCGGGACACCCGCGCAGAGAAGTACTTGCCTTGTCGAGCCCGGTGGTTCTATGGTTCATTACATGAGTAATGAACCAGCGAGCCGCCGGGCTCGTCGCGTTCCCCCTGGACCGGCATGAACGAGGACGCCGGCCCGATCTTCCGGCAGATCGCCGTCCAGTTGGAGGACGCGATCGTCGACGGCTCGCTCCCCGAGGAGAGCCAGGCGCCCTCCTCCAACGAGCTCGCCGCCTTCCACCGCATCAACCCCGCCACCGCAGCCAAGGGCCTGAACCAGCTGGTGACCGACGGGGTCCTCTACAAGAGACGAGGAGTCGGGATGTTCGTCGCCACCGGGGCCCGCGAGCAGCTGCTGAAGCGGCGCCGCAGCGAGTTCGCCGAGCAGTACCTCACGCCGTTGCTGCTCGAGGCCGACAAGGTCGGCATCACCGTCGCCGAGATCGCCGCGATGCTGCGGGAGCGGGGTGGACGGGCATGACCGCAGCTGCCGACCTCGAGTCGGTCACCATGCAGTTCCGCGGGCACACCGCGCTCACCGACGTGACGACGGAGATCCAGGCCGACACGATCACCGGTCTGCTGGGTCGCAACGGCGCCGGCAAGACCACGATGATGCAGCTGCTCACCGGGCACCGGGTGCCGACCTCAGGACAGGTGCGGGTGCTGGGCGGGGCGCCGTTCGAGAACGACGCCGTCCTCAGCCAGCTCTGCTTCATCAAGGAGAGCCAGCGGTACCCGGAGCTCTTCCGGGTGTGCGACGCCGTCCGGGCTGCCGCGTCGGTCTACCCCTCGTGGGACCAGGAGCTGGCCGACCAGTTGCTCGAGGACTTCGAGCTGCCGGCGAAGCGGAACATCAAGAAGCTGTCGCGGGGCATGACCTCAGCGGTGGGCATCGTGCTGGGGCTCGCGTCCCGGGCGCCCCTCACCCTCTTCGACGAGCCGTACCTCGGCCTGGACGCCGTCGCCCGGCAGCTCTTCTACGACCGGCTGCTCGCCGACTACGCCGAGCACCCGCGGACCATCGTCGTCTCCACGCACCTCATCGAGGAGATCAGTGACCTGCTCGAGCACGTGCTGCTGATCGACCGCGGCCGGGTCCTGCTCGACGCCGACGCGGAGACGCTGCGGGCCACGGCGCTCACCGTCTCGGGGCCCTCCCGGCAGGTCGCCACCTTCGGGGCCGCCCACGACCTCGTCACGACCGAGTCACTGGCCGGCCAGTCCCGGGCGATCGTCCGGACCGGGACGGCGACCGCCCGCCGGATGGCCACCGACCTGGGCCTCGTCGTCGAGCCGACCAGCATCCAGCAGCTGGTGGTGGCGATGAGCCTGCGCTCGACCATGACCGACCGCGCCGCCTCCGCCGCCCCCTCCGACCTCCTGGGAGCCCCTCGATGAACCGCGTCGTCGCCGTCGCCCGCATGCAGCTGGTCCACCCGGCGCTCAGCATCGGGATCCCGTGGGCCATCGTCGCGTCGTCCTTCGCCATCAACCTGGCCATCTGGGGCCTGGGGGACGTCGCATCGAGGACGTCAGGCGAGGCGACCACCGGCGGACTGGCGTCCCTCTACATCACCGTCCTGGTCGTCTTCACCCAGTCGGTCACCCAGATGTTCCCGTTCGCCATGGGCCTGAGCCTGAGCCGGCGGCACTTCTACCTGGGGACGGCGTTGAGCGCGGCCATCCAGTCCGTCGGCTACGGCCTGGCCCTCACGGTGCTCGCCGCCATCGAGGGCGCGACCGGTGGCTGGGGCATGCAGCTGCACTTCTGGGCCCCCGGCTCGATGGACGTCGGCAACCCCGTGCTGCAGTTCGTCGTCTTCACCGTGCCGATGCTCGCCTGCGCCTCCGTGGGCATCGGGATCGGCGTCGTCTTCAAGCGCTGGGGGGCCGCGGGCCTCTACGCGCTGACCCTGCTGACCCTGCTGCTCAGCGGCGCGGTCGCCGTGTACGCCACCTGGCAGAAGACCTGGGGGGACATCTGGTCCCGGCTCGGCGACCTGTCCACGGCCAGCGTTGCCATCGCACTGCCGGCCGCCATCGCAGTGGCCGTCGGAGCGCTCGCCTACCTGGGCCTGCGGCGCACGGTGCCCTGATCCCGGACAGCACGACGACGGCCGGCTGCGGACTCCGCAGCCGGCCGTTGCGCGTCCCACGGGGGCGGTGGGTACTTCCGTCACGACGCAACCCGATGACCTCGCGGCCGCGGCCACAGCGGCGCACCCGCCCGCACGGGAGCACAGGTACTTGTGCGCGCGAAAGCACCCGTGCTTCCGGGCGCCCACGTGCACGTGGCCCGACAGATGGGTGTGCGGAAGCCGGCGCGTGGGGCGGCGGACCTCCGGTGTCAGGGCGGCAGGAGCAGTCCTGCACCGATGTGGCCCGGGAATGCAGGAAACGGGGTCACAGCAGATGCTGTGACCCCGTTCCTGGGAGTTATGTCCGGCGGCGTCCTACTCTCCCACCCGGTCCCCCGGGCAGTACCATCGGCGCTGAAAGGCTTAGCTTCCGGGTTCGGAATGAGACCGGGCGTTTCCCTTTCGCCATGACCGCCGTAACACTGTGAAGATGTCACCCACCCCCCCCACACACCCCGCCCCCGACCAGCGGGGAAAGGGCAGTGTGGGGT
>NZ_SJEW01000100.1 GCF_005930475.1 Modestobacter altitudinis | reverse complement strand
GGCGTCGAGGGCTGGGTGGCCGCCGGGTCGGCGGTCTGCGCCGGTGCCGGCGGAGCAGCCTGCACCTGGGCCGGGTCGACCGCGGTGCTGCCGCCGGCCGGCGCGGCCTCGCCCGGTGCCGCCTCGCCCGGTGCCGCCTCGGCGGGCGGGGCCTGCCGGGCGACCTGGGTCTGCGGGGCTGCCTCCCGGCCGGCCTCGGTCTGCGCGGCCTCGGTCCGGGGCGCCTCGGTCTGCGGGGCACCCGCCTCCGGCGCCTGCTGCCGGGCGCCGTCCCGCGGCTTCTGGTCGGAGAGGTCCGGCAGCTGACCGAGCAGGCTGCGGACCTCGGTGAGCCGGCGGGTGAGGTCGTCTCGCACCGCGCGGACCGCTGCCGCCGACGCCTCGGCCTCGGCGACGGTCCGGCGGGCCTGCTCGTCGGCTGCGGCGACCCGCTGCTGGGCGGCCTGCACCGAGGCGCGCTCCCGCTCCTCCTCGGAGCGGGCCGCCTCCGTGCGCCGGGCTCGCTGGGCGATCTCGAAGTCCTGCTCCACCTTGGCCCGGCGCGCCTGCGAGTCGGCGTCCAGCCGGGACACCCGCTCCTGGGCCTTGGTCACCAGGTCGTCGGCGCGCGCCTGCGCCACCGCGGAGATCTGCTCGGCGTGCTGCCGGGCCTCGCCGACCAGCCGCTCGGCCTCGGCCTGGCTGGCGGCCGACCGCTCGCCCAGCGCGCGCTCTTCGCCGGCGATGCGCTCCCGGATCGCCTCCACCTCGGCGGCCACCTGCGCCTGCATCGCGGCCGCCTGCTCCTGGGCCGACCGGCGGATCTCCGCCGCCTCGTCCTCGGCCAGCTGCAGCATGTTGGAGATCCGCTCGCCCATGTTCTCGAACGTGGGCGCGCTCGCGCTGGCCGCCCGGCGGCGCAACGACTCGACCTCGCCGTGCAGGGCCTGCAGCTGGCGGGCGAGATCGGCCGACCGGGAGACCGCGGCGTCCCGGTCGGCCAGCGCCACCCGCAGGTCGGCGTCCAGGCCGGCCAGGGTCTCCGCCACCTGTTCCCGGTCGTACCCCTTGCGCACCACGTCGAAGGTCGGGCCGCCGTCGCGGTAGGCGAGCAGATCGTCGCGGGGGTCGGTCATGGCCCTCATCCTCGCAGAGAACCCGAGCGGCGGTCAGCGTGCCCGGGACCGCTCCCAGCCAACTCCCAGCTCCCGCCCGCCGGTCCGGTCCGCGGGTGCTGCCTCAGTGCGCGGCCGGTTCGACGAGCTCGACGAGCACCCCGCCGGCGTCCTTGGGGTGGACGAAGTTGACCCGGCTGCCGGCCGTGCCGCGGCGCGGCTCGTCGTAGAGCAGCCGCAGCCCACGCTCGCGCAGGACGGCGCTGACCGCCTCGACGTCGGCGACCCGGAAGGCGAGCTGCTGCAGGCCCGGCCCGGAGCGTCCGATGAACTTCGCGATCGTCGACTCCGGGGTCAGGGGCGCCAGCAGCTGGATCCGGGTGGACCCGTCGCCCACGGCGAGCATCGCCTCGTGGACGCCCTGCTCCTCGTTCACCTCCTCGTGCACCGAGGTGATGCCGAAGGCCAGCTCGTAGAAGGCGATCGCCTCCCGCAGGTCGGGGACGGCGATGCCGACGTGGTCGATGGTCGTGAACAACTCGCCGGGGAGGCCGGTCTGCGCGTCATCGGGCATGGGCGGCATCCTCCCGCCGGCCGGTCGCCCCCGGCACCTGGTTGTGACCCGGCTCACGAAGGGGGGTGGTGCCCGGCCGTTCGCCTATCCTGGCGGGTGCCCGCTGCGCCGTCCCGGCCTGCGCGGTGTCCTGTCGAAACGGTCGCCAGCGTCGGCGGCCGGAGCCCCGGAGAGCCCCGATGAGCCAGCCCGCACGCACCCGTTCCGTCATCGTCGGCGGCGCCCGCACCCCGATGGGCCGCCTGCTCGGCTCGCTGAAGGACTTCTCCGCCGCCGACCTCGGCGGCGTGGCGATCAAGGCCGCCCTCGAGCGCGCCGGGATCACCGGCGAGCAGGTCGACTACGTGATCATGGGCCACGTCATCCAGGCCGGTGCGGGGCAGAACCCGGCCCGACCGGCGGCCGTCGCCGCTGGCATCCCGATGTCGGTGCCCTCGTTCACCTTGAACAAGGTCTGCCTGTCCGGGCTCGACGCCATCGCCCTGGCCGACCAGCTCATCCGGGCCGGGGAGTTCGAGGTCGTGGTCGCCGGTGGCATGGAGTCGATGACGCAGGCGCCGCACCTGCTGCAGGGGTCGCGCACCGGGACCAAGTTCGGCGACGCCACGCTGGTCGACTCGATGGCCCACGACGGCCTCACCGACACCTTCGACCAGGTCGCGATGGGCAAGCTGACCGAGGACTCCAACAGCCGGTACGGCCTGACCCGCGAGGAGCAGGACGCCTACGCCGCGGAGAGCCACCAGAAGGCGGCGCGCGCGGCCAAGGACGGGATCTTCGACGCCGAGATCACCCCGGTGCTGATCCCGCAGCGCAAGGGCGACCCGATCGAGTTCCGTGAGGACGAGGGCATCCGCCCCGACACCACGGTGGAGAGCCTGGCCCGGCTGAAGCCCGCGTTCGCCGCGGACGGCACCATCACCGCCGCGTCCGCCTCGCAGATCTCCGACGGCGCCTGCGCGGTCGTCGTCATGTCCGCGGCCAGGGCCGAGGAGCTCGGGCTCACCGTGCTGGCCGAGATCGGCGCCCACGGCGTCGTCGCGGGCCCGGACGCGACGCTGCAGACCCAGCCCTCGCGCGCCGTCCAGAAGGCGTGCGAGCGGGAGGGCATCGACCCGGCCGACCTCGACCTGGTCGAGTTCAACGAGGCCTTCGCCGCCGTCGCCATCGTGTCCACCCGCGAGCTCGGCATCGACCCGGCGAAGGTCAACCCCAACGGCGGCGCGATCGCCCTGGGGCACCCGGTCGGCATGAGCGGCGCGCGGATCGTGCTGGACCTGGCGCTGGAGCTCGGCCGCCGCGGCGGCGGCGTCGGTGCGGCCGCCCTCTGCGGCGGCGGCGGCCAGGGCGACGCGCTGATCCTGCACGTCCCCGGCCGGGCGCTCGCGGACCAGCCCGTCGGTGCCTGACCACGCCTGACCACGCCGGCCCCCGTCGTCGTTCGGACGGCGGGGGCGGCGGGGCGCAGGCAGGATGGCGGCGTGAACGGGACCCCGGACGCCGTCGTCGTCGGATCTGGACCGAACGGCCTGGCCGCCGCGCTGCGGCTGGCCGCGGCAGGCCTGTCCGTGCGGGTGGTCGAGCGCGGTGACCGGCCCGGCGGCGGCATGCGCACCGAGGAGCACATCCGCCCCGGCTACTGGCACGACATCTGCTCCACGGTGCACCCGATGGCCGCGGCCGCGCCGTTCTTCCGGGAGTTCGACCTCGCCTCGCGCGGGGTCCGGCTCGTGCACCCGGAGATCAACTTCGCCCACCCGCTGGACGGCGGCCGGGCCGCGCTCTCGTTCTCCTCGCTGGAGCGCACCGCGGCGAGCCTGGGCGACGACGCCGACGGCTACCGCCGGCTGTTCGGCCCGCTGCTGGCGCACGCCGACGAGATCACCGACTTCTTCCTCACCTCGGCGTTCCGCCGGCTGCCGGTGCGCGGCGCCCCGGCCATCGCCAGCTTCGGCCTGCAGGGGCTGCCGAACATCGGGTACCTGGCCGGCCGCTACTTCCACACCGAGGCGGGCCAGGCGCTGATCGCCGGTGCCGCCGCCCACGGGATGCTCGACCTGACCCGACCGCTCACCGCCGCGCTGGGCATGTTCCTCGGCATGATGAGCCACCACCAGGGCTGGCCGCTGATCCAGGGCGGCTCGCAGAAGCTGGCCGACGCGATGGTCACCGCGCTGGAGCAGCAGGGCGGTGAGGTGGTCACCGGGCACGAGGTCACCGACCTCCGCGAGTTCACCGGGGTCCCGGCGGTGCTGCTGGACACCTCGCCCGGGGCGTTCATGGCGATGGCCGGCAACCAGCTGCCCATCGGCTACCAGCGCTGGGTCCGGCGCTACAAGCACGGCCCCGGCGTCTTCAAGATCGACTGGGTGCTCTCCGAGCCGGTGCCGTGGGCCAACGCCGACGTCCGCCGGGCCGGCACCATCCACGTCGCCGGCACCATGGCGGAGACCATCGCCGGCGAGTCGGCACCGGCCCACGGCCGGCTGGCCGACAAGCCCTACGTGCTGGCCGTCCAGCCGACCGTCGTCGACCCCACCCGGGCGCCGGCGGGCGGGCACGTGTTCTGGGCGTACGTGCACGTGCCGCACGGCTCGACGGTGGACATGACCGAGGCGATCGAGGCGCAGGTCGAGCGCTTCGCCCCGGGCTTCCGCGACACGATCGTCGGCCGGCGGACGATGCACGCGGGGCAGATGGAGCAGTGGAACCCCAGCGACGTCGGCGGCGACATCTCCAACGGCGAGGCCTCGCTGCGGCAGATGCTGGCCCGCCCGGTGCCGCGGTGGAACACCTACTCGACGCCGATCGCCGGCACCTACCTGGCGTCGTCTGCGACGCCGCCCGGGCCGGCGGTGCACGGCCACTGCGGTGACAACGCCGCCCGGGTGGCGCTCCGCCAGGTCTTCGGCATCCGGAAGCCACCGCGGCTGCGTCCCGCTCCGCCCGCCTGACCGCCCGGCCGGACGTCGTCGGCACGACCGGCGTGAGGGCCCCGGCGGCGACCCACCCAGCGGTGGGATGATCGAGGTCATGCAGCCCAACCGTCCCGCTCGTACCGACCCGCGCGCCGCGGCCCAGCAGGCCCAGATGGCGGCCTCGTTGGCCGGGGCGGTCGACCTCGCCGCGGTCAAGGCACGCAGTGAGGCAGCCGCCCGCGCCCAGGCCGCCCCGCCGCCGAGCGCCGCCGCCCCGGCCGGCGCGCCGGGCAGCGCCGTCGTCGACGTCACCGAGGCCACCTTCCAGTCCGAGGTCCTGGACCGGTCCTTCCAGGTGCCCGTCGTGCTCGACCTGTGGGCCGAGTGGTGCGGGCCGTGCAAGCAGCTGTCCCCGGTGCTCGAGCGGCTGGCCACCGAGGGTGCCGGCTCCTGGGTGCTGGCGAAGATCGACGTGGACGCCAACCCGGCACTGGCCCAGGGGCTGCGGGTGCAGGGCATCCCGGCGGTCAAGGCCGTCTGGCAGGGCCAGCTGGTCGCCGAGTTCACCGGTGCCATCCCCGAGGAGCAGGCGCGGCAGTTCGTCACCGAGCTGGTCGCCGCCACCTCGGGCGGGGGGCTGCCGGACGAGGCCGAGGGCGGCGAGGACGAGCTGCCCGAGGACCCGCGGCTGGACGCGGCCGAGGCCGCGCTGGACCGCGGTGACCTGGCTGCCGCCGAGGCCGCCTACCGCTCGATCCTGGACGCCGAGCCCGACCACCCGGTCGCCGGCCTGGCCCTGCGCCAGGTGCAGCTGTTCCGGCGGGCCGAGGAGGCCGGCCCGGACGCGCTGGCCGCCGCCGAGGCCGCGCCGGACGACGTCGCGGCGCAGACCCGCGCCGCGGACTTCCTGCTGGGCACCGGCGACGTCGACGCGGCGTTCGCACTCATGCTCGACGTCGTCCGTCGCACCGCCGGTGAGGACCGCGACAGCGCCCGCAAGCACCTGGTGGAGCTCTTCGGCATCGTCGGCGACGAGGACCCGCGCGTCGGCCCCGCCCGCCGTGCCCTCATGACCGCCTTGTTCTGACGCCGGCCGAGGCACAGGAGCCCCTGCACCCACATCCCGGCCTTCGACCGGGTGCACGAGTTCCTGTGCCTGAGCCGGGGCAGGTCGGCTACGCGCCGATGTCGCAGGCCGGCAGGCCCTGGAAGACGCCGCTGCGGAACCTGTCGACCAGCTGGAAACCGGTGACGTCGACGTCGGGCAGCACGTTGGGGTCGGTCGCGTACTCCAGCAGGAACGACACGCTCTCATCAGCGTCCCCGGGCGAGATGCTGATGTCCGGGACTGCACCGTTGAGTGCCGCGGCGGTGTAGGCGCCGACCTGGCAGACCGCGGACTCGACGGCATCCTGGTCGTCGGTCGACAGGCCCAGCTGGTCGCGGGCGGCCAACGCGTAGGGGATGGCCACCGCCGTCAGCACGGCGTAGTCACCGACGTCGGTGTACAGCGGCTGGGTGAGGTCGGACTCGTCGTAGCCGACCGTGTTGTCCGCAGCGCAGAAGACCAGGTCGTTGTCCTGGCCGTCGCCGTCGCACTCGGGTGCGTTGCCGGAGAACGGCTCGATGGTCGGCGCCTGGAACGTCGTCCCGCCGATCTGGTTGATGGCGTCGGTCCAGAACTCCGGCAGCGTGAGGCCGATGAGCTCCTGGGTGTCCGGGTAGCTCGCATTGCCGTTGGTGGCCAGTTCCTGGTCGGTCTGGAACTCCCCCTGGGTGTAGGGCCGGTCCTGGCCGAAGGCGTCCCGGCAGGCGGTGGGGCCGTCGTCGAACCCCTGCTGGAACGCCGACACCCGGTCGAAGTAGGAGCCGTGCGCCTCGCCGGAGTTCAGGCCGGTGCCCACCGGGTCCCGCAGCAGCAGGTAGCCGCGCAGCACGTCGTCGAGCTCGCCCGGCTGGATGGTGTTGTGCGGGGCGTCGCCGTCGGCGACCCACTGGGTCCAGGCCCCGGCGAAGCAGTCGGCCTGCGTCTCGATCGCGATCGACGCCTGGAACGGGTAGCCGACCCGGCCCTGCACCGCGTGGCCGAACTCGTGTGCCATCACCAGCGCCGGGATGAACCGGCCGTAGCCCTCGCTGCCGCCGCTGCCGAAGGCGAGCTCGTCGAGGAACGAGCGGTCGTACTGGATCGCGTCACCGTTGGGGTAGGAGTTGCTGGCGTCGCAGTAGAAGGCGTTGTCCTCGACCGCCTCCGGCGGCTCGCCGCAGCCGATCTGCCCGTTGGGGTACTGCGCCGGGTCGACGTCCGCCGGGTCGACCGAGTAGTAGCCGCCGGCCAGTGGGGTGAAGTCCTGGCCGAAGGTGCCGGGGAACTGCTCGCCCCAGTAGGTGTTCAGGTCCAGCAGGGCGTTGCGGGTGATCTGGTCGATGTCGTCGTCGGTCGCGCCGATGATCTGGAACTGCTGGGGGTCCACGTTGGCCTGGACCCCGGAGGCGGGGGTGGCGTTGCCGTCGATGAGGGTGACGGCGCAGCCGGTCAGCACGGTCGAGCCCAGCAGGGCGCCCACGACGGCACGGGTGAACACCCGGCGGGGCGAGGGGGACATGGGCTCCCGATCGGTCGGGCCGCCGGCACCGGCAGCTGCGTCCCCATCCTGCCGGACCCGGTCGGGACCGGCGACGGGTCGGTCGTGCGGGGGAGCCGGACGACGACGGCGGGGCAGGGACCTCGGCCCCCGCCCCGCCGCCGTCGCGACCCGGTCCTGCCTCAGCCCTCGTGAGCCGGCTGGAGCCCGGTGCCCGGGCCCTCCGCCTGTCCGGAGGCCTCGGCCGCAGCGGTGTGCTGGGCGTCGGACGGGGCGCCGTCGTCGGGGGCCGCCGGCTCCGGTCCCTCGTGCACGAACCACACGGTCGCCAGCGGCGGCGCGGTCAGCGCCGCCGAGTACGGCTGCCCGTGCCAGCTCTCGGCCACGGCGTCGATGCCGCCGAGGTTGCCGACCCCGGAGCCGCCGTAGCCCTCGAAGTCGGTGTTGATCAGCTCACGCCACCGGCCACCGCGGGGCAGCCCGATCCGGAAGTCGTGGTGCGGCGTCCCGGAGAAGTTGGCCACGCAGGCCAGCACCTGACCGTCCTTGCCGTAGCGCAGGAAGGTCAGCGTGTTGCCGACGGCGTCGTTGGCGTCGATCCACTGGAAGCCCGCGGCATCGACGTCCTGGGACCACAGCGCCTCGGTGTCCCGGTAGACGGTGTTGAGGTCCCGGACGAGGTCCAGGACGCCCCGGTGCGCCGGGTCGTCGAGGTGCCACCAGTCCAGCGACCGGCTCTCCGCCCACTCCGACAGCTGACCGAACTCCGAGCCCATGAACAGCAGCTGCTTGCCGGGGTGGGCCCACATGTACCCCAGGAAGGCACGCAGGCTGGCCAGCTGCTGCCACCGGTCGCCGGGCATCTTCCGGATGAGCGAGCCCTTGCCGTAGACGACCTCGTCGTGGCTGATCGGCAGGACGTAGTTCTCCGAGAAGGCGTAGACCAGGGAGAACGTGAGCTGGCTGTGGTGGAAGCTGCGGTACACCGGCTGCTTGGACATGTAGCCCAGCGAGTCGTGCATCCAGCCCATGTTCCACTTGAAGCCGAAGCCCAGGCCGCCCAGGTAGGTGGGTCGGGTGACGCCCGGCCACGCCGTCGACTCCTCGGCGATCGTCACCACGCCCGGCACCTCGCGGTACAGCGTGGCGTTCATCTCCTGCAGGAAGGACACCGCCTCGAGGTTCTCCCGGCCGCCGTACTCGTTCGGCGTCCACTCGCCCTCGTTGCGCGAGTAGTCCAGGTACAGCATCGAGGCGACGGCGTCGACGCGGATGCCGTCGACGTGGAACTCCTGGGCCCAGAACAGCGCGTTCGCGACCAGGAAGTTGCGCACCTCGTTGCGGCCGAAGTCGAAGACGTAGGTGCCCCAGTCGGGCTGCTCGCCGCGGCGGGGGTCCGGGTGCTCGTACAGCGGCGTGCCGTCGAAGCGGGCCAGCGCCCACTCGTCCTTGGGGAAGTGCGCGGGCACCCAGTCGACGATGACGCCGATGCCGGCCTGGTGGGCGGTGTCGATCAGGTAGCGCAGGTCGTCGGGGGAGCCGAACCGCGACGTCGGGGCGTAGTAGGAGGTGACCTGGTAGCCCCACGAGCCGCCGAAGGGGTGCTCGGCCAGCGGCATGAACTCCAGGTGGGTGAAGCCGGCGTCCTTCACGTAGCCGACGAGCTCGTCGGCCATGTCGCGGTAGGACAGCCCCTGGCGCCAGGAGGCGGCGTGCACCTCGTAGACGCTGATCGGCCGCTGGTGCCAGGTGCCCTCGGCGCGGGACGCCAGCCACTCGTCGTCGTGCCACTCGTGGGTGGAGGCGGTGACGACCGAGGCGTTGGCCGGCGGCACCTCGGTGGCGAAGGCCAGCGGGTCGCTCTTGACCTGCCACTGACCGTCGGCGCCCAGCACGTGGTAGCGGTACCGGGTGCCCACCTGGGCGCCGGGCACGAAGACCTCCCACACGCCGGAGGAGCCCAGCGACCGCAGCGGGTAGGCGCGCGCCTCCCAGTAGTCGAAGTCGCCGGTGACCTTCACGCCGCGGGCGTTGGGCGCCCAGACGGCGAACGAGACCCCCTCGACGCGGCCGCCGGGGGTGTCGTAGCTGCGCACGTGCGCGCCGAGCACCGTCCACAGCTTCTCGTGCCGGCCCTCCCGGATGAGGTGCTGGTCGACCTCGCCGAGGGTGGGCAGCCAGCGGTAGGGGTCGTCGACGAGGAAGGTGTCGGTCCCGCCGTCGGCGTTCGGGTAGCCGACCTCGATCCGGTAGTCGCCGGGCTGCTGCGGCAGCCGGGCCTCGAAGACGCCGCCGCGGAACACCGGGCTCGCCTCGTGGCGGGTGCCGTCCTGGTCGACGACGACGACCGCGACCGCGTCGGGCCGCAGGGTGCGGACCGCCCAGCCCTCGGCCAGCCGGTGCGCGCCGAGGACGCCGTGCGGGTCGAAGGACCAGCCGTCGACGACGGCGGCGAACTGCTCGTCGCTGACCTCGCTGCCGGACGGGACGGCCTCGGCGGGCACCGAGGTGCTCACCGGTGCCTGGCCCTCGGGCAGCGCCGCCACCAGCCCGGCGGCAGCCGGCTCGGGGGCCTGCTCGGGAGCCGGGGGCAGGTCGGGGACCTCGCTGGTCGCCAGGTCGGCGGTGGTGACCTCGGCCCCGGTCACCTCACCGGGGACGGCGCCGGGACCCTGCGCGGTCTCCGGCGCGGTGGCGGGCGCCGTGTCGGCAGCGGTGTCCGCAGCGGTGTCCGGCGCGGTGTCCCCGGCGGGACGGTCGACGGGCACCGTGTCGGGCGCGAGCTCGGCACCGGGCTCGGACGCGGTCCGGGCCGGCGAGCTGCCGCCGGTGCCCGCGTGCTGCCCGTCGGCCGGTGCCTGCGGGGTGCTCGGCTCGGCCGGGTCCGGGCTCGGCGGCTCCGGCTGGGGCGCCGAGGGGGCCGTCGGGTCACCCGGCTGGGCGATCGGGGCAGGCGCGACGACCGGGGTCGCGGTGACCTTCGTGGCCGCGGCCTTGCGGGTGCGCTTGGCGGGGGCGGGCGCTGCGTCGTCGGCGGCGGGTGCGGCCTTCTTCGCGGCGGCCTTGCGGGTCCGCTTGGCCGGGGCGACGTCGTCCGTCGCGCCCTCGGCCGCCGCCGGGACGGCCGCGGCCTTGCGGGTGCGCTTGGCGGGCGCTGCCGGTGCGTCGGCGGCCTTCTTGGCGGCCTTGCGGGTCGCCTTCTTCGCCACGGCCGGCTCGGACGCGGCCTGCACGGCGGCGGTCTTCTCCTCGACCCTGCGGGTCAGCTCGGCCCGGTCGGCCGGGTTCTCGGGGGTGTCGGTGCCCGGTGGCTGCGTGTCGTCGATCGTCATGAGGGTCCCTCCAGGTGCGTCGGTCGTCGTCCGGTACGGCCCCTCTGCCGGGTCCCGCCGCGAGCTCGCGAGTGGCGGGACCCGGCAGAGGGGCCCTTCGTCAGTCGCCGGAGGTCAACCGGGACAGCGAGCTGAGCGGGATCATGAGCCAGTGCGGCCGGTTGCGCGCCTCGTACACACACTCGTACACCGCCTTGTCGGCCTCGAACGCGCGCAGCAGCGCGGATTCGCTCGACAGTGTGAGGTCCGGGGCGGCAGCGGAGTAGCCCGCGCAGAAGGCGGTGCGGTTCCGCTCGGCCCACTCCTGCGCGCGGTAGGCCCGCTGCGGGTCGTCGGGCTGCTCCACCAGCATGTGCCGGGCGGCGTAGTCGAAGGACCGCAGCATCCCGGCGACGTCGCGCAGCGGGGTGTCGGTCTCCCGGCGGGCCGCCAGCGGTCGGGCCGGCTCGCCCTCGAAGTCCAGCACGATCCAGCCGTTCGTCGTCCGCAGCACCTGCCCCAGGTGCAGGTCGCCGTGCACCCGCTGGCGGAGCACCGGCTCGTCGGTCCCGGCGACCGCGGCGTACAGCGCCCGCAGCCCGTCGGCGTGCTCGGCGAGGTCGGGGACGACGGCGAGCGCCGCCTCCAGCCGCTCGGTCATCTGCGCGGCGACCGCGGTGTACCAGTCCCGGTCGGCCGGCTCGGTGGGCAGCACCCGGGCGAGGTCGGCGTGGACCGAGGCGGTGGCCTCGCCCAGCCGCTCGCTCTCCCCGGCGAAGTCCCCGCCCACCTCGTCGGCGTGCAGGTCGCCCTCGGCGTAGAGGTCGCGGACGCTGGAGGTGGCCAGCCGCCAGCCGTCGCTGGCGTTGGGCACGAAGGCCTGCAGCATCGCGACGGTGGCCGGCTGCTCGGCGGGGTCGGCGTCGTCGATCTCGATGTGCCCGAGCAGCGGGGCGATGTGCTTGTTCTCGGTGCGGCGCAGGGCGTCGAGGATCTCCACGTCGGGGTTGAGCCCCGGCTCCAGCCGGCGGAACAGCTTCAGGATCGCCGTCTCGCCGTAGACCAGCGAGGTGTTGCTCTGCTCGGTGGAGATCACGTCGCCGGGCAGGCCCTCGGGGATGTAGGCGACCCCGGCGGGGTGGAAGTGCATCGGGCCGACGGTCGAGGCGGCCACCAGGTGGGTGAGCCACGGGACGGTCGCGTCCCGGTCACGCATCGCGTCGTAGGCGTAGTTCTCGCCGTGCGACCCCGGCACCGCGCCGACGAACGCCGAGGCGAGGTCCTCGGCCGGGGCGCTGCGCCAGGACAGCGGCACCAGGTAGGTCTCGGTGTGCCCGTCGGTGTACCCCACCCGGACCCGGTGCACCGACAGCGCGGGGTCGGACTGGTCGAGGAAGAAGCCGTCCTCGCTCACCGACGCCCACTCGCGGCCCTTGCCGCCGAACCACCGCTGCCCGGGCATCCAGTCGGCCAGCATGTCGGTCAGTGCAGTCATCAGGCTTCTCCGTGGGTGGTCGTGGTGGGGGCCTCAGCGCCGAGGCCGCCGCTGCCGGCCGGGGCGTCGGTGGCGCCCACCACCCCGGCGTCGAGCAGGGACTGCGCGACGCTGCTGCTCACGGCGGTCTCCCAGCTGTCGTCCTCCTCGGCCGCCGGGGCGGCCGGCTTGGAGAGCTCGAACCAGTAGAAGCCGTGGCCGGCGAGGGTGAGCATGTAGGGCAGGACGCCGATCTGCGGGAACTGCACCCGGCCGGTGAGCTCGATGGGCGTATAGCCCTCGAACCGGCGCAGGTCCAGCTCCACCGGCTGCGGGAACCGGGAGAGGTTGTTCACGCAGAGCACGACGTCGTCCCCGAACTCGCGCACGAAGGACAGCACCGTGGGGTTCCGCGAGCTGATCTCGGCGTAGCTGCCCACGCCGAAGGTCGGGTGCTGGCTGCGGACGGAGATCATCGTCCGCAGCCAGTGCAGCAGCGAGGTGGTGTTGCGCAGCTGGTTCTCCACGTTGGTCACCTGGAACCCGTAGACCGGGTCGGCGACCAGCGGCAGGTGCATGCGCTGCGGGTCGGCGGTGGAGAACCCGCCGTTGCGGTCCGGCGTCCACTGCATCGGGGTGCGGACCCCGTCGCGGTCACCGAGCCAGATGTTGTCGCCCATGCCGATCTCGTCGCCGTAGTACAGGACCGGCGACCCCGGCAGCGACAGCAGCAGCGCGTTGAACAGCTCCAGGGTGTCGATGTCGTTGTCCAGCAGCGGGGCCAGCCGGCGGCGGATGCCGATGTTGGCCTTCATCCGGGGGTCCTTGGCGTACTCCCCCCACATGTAGTCCCGCTCCTCGTCGGTGACCATCTCCAGCGTCAGCTCGTCGTGGTTGCGCAGGAAGACGCCCCACTGGCAGTTCTCCGGGATGTCCGGGGTCTGCGCCATGATCTCCGAGATGGGGAAGCGCTGCTCCCGCCGGACGGCCATGAACAGCCGCGGCATCACCGGGAAGTGGAACGCCATCTGGCACTCGTCGCCGTTCTCACCGAAGTACTCGACGACGTCGCTGGGCCACTGGTTCGCCTCGCACAGCAGCACCCGGTCGGGGTACTCGGCGTCGACGACCTTGCGGACCTTCTTGAGGAACTCGTGGGTCTTCGGGAGGTTCTCGCAGTTGGTCCCCTCCTCCTCGAACAGGTAGGGGACGGCGTCCAGCCGGAAACCGTCGATGCCCAGGTCCAGCCAGAAGCGCAGAGCGTCGATGATCGCCTCCTGCACCCGCGGGTTCTCGAAGTTCAGGTCGGGCTGGTGGCTGAAGAACCGGTGCCAGAAGTACTGCTTGCGCACCGGGTCGAAGGTCCAGTTCGAGCTCTCGGTGTCGACGAAGATGATCCGCGCGTCGGGGTAGCCGGTGTCGTCGTCGGCCCACACGTAGAAGTCGCCGTAGGGGCCCTCGGGGTCGCTGCGGCTGGCCTGGAACCAGGGGTGCTGGTCCGAGGTGTGGTTCATGACGAAGTCGATGATCATCCGCATGCCACGCGAGTGCGTCTCGCCGATGAGCTCCTTGAAGTCCTCGATGTCGCCGAACTCCGGCAGCACCGCGGTGTAGTCGCTCACGTCGTAGCCGCCGTCGCGCAGCGGGGAGGCGAAGAACGGCGGCAGCCACAGGCAGTCGACGCCGAGCCACTGCAGGTAGTCCAGCTTGCCCAGCATGCCGCGGAGGTCGCCGATGCCGTCGCCGTTGCTGTCGGCGAAGCCGCGCACCAGCACCTCGTAGAAGACGGCGCGCTTGAACCACTCGGGGTCGCTGCCCAGGGAGACCAGCGTCGACTGCTCGCCCGCGCCGGGGGTCGACTGCGCGGGGACGGGGAGGGTCATGGAGGGGGGTCCTCGTTCATCAGTCTGGTTCGTTCGACGGGTGTCAGGTGCGGCGACGGCGCCGGCCGCGGGCTCGGCGGGCGCCGTCGCGACGGCGCGGTGTGATCAGGGG